>NZ_FYDW01000013.1:0-138926 GCF_900187555.1 Pseudomonas sp. Irchel s3f19
CCGATGATCACGCCGTGGATTTTCGATTCGACCAGGTAATCGAGCACTTCGGCGAACGCCGCCTTGTCGATCGAACCGTCCGCAGCCAGCGGAGTGATTGCCGGGGTGTAGATGCCTTCGAATTTCACGGTAGGTTCTCCAGTGCGTTGATCAGTGTTGTAGAGGCCGCAGCGGTGCGACGCTGCGGCCGGTGGTCATGGGTTCAGGTCAGCGAAGCTGCTTGCTGCAGGTTCAGCGAACGGGTTTCCGGTGCTAGGGCGACGGAGAAGGCCAGGCCGACAAAGGTGACGGCGGCAGCGGCATACATGGTTGCGCCGATGCCATAGTTGTCGAGGGCGATGGGGACCAGCCAGGTGCCGACCGCAGCACCGACCCGCGACATGGAGGTGCCCACGCCAACGGCGCCAGCGCGGATTTCGGTAGGGAACAGCTCGTTGGGGTAGACCAGCTGCAGTACTTGGGCACCGCCAATGAACAATGCATAGGCCCCGAACAGCACCAGGATGAGCATCTCGTTGCCGTTGCTGAACGCCGCCAGGCCCAGCAGGGCCAGCCCCGACCAGAAGAAGCTGTGCAGCAGCGTAGTGCGCCGGCCAATGGTGTTCAGCAAGCGGGTGCCGACGATGCAACCGACCACGAACAGGCAGGTGATGGCGACCGAACCGATCGATGCCCAGTCACCCTTCAGGTTCAGTGCACCCAGCACTTTCGGGGCGAAGGCGTACACGGCGAACACCGGGATCACCGAGCAGGTCCAGAACATGGTGACGAACAGCATGCGTTTGCCGTAGCCGGAGTGCAGCAGGCTGAAGAACGACAGCTTGCGGGCCTTGGGCTCTTCCGGCAGGTTGCGCAGCGAGAAGCCCTCGCCATAGACGCGCTTGATCACCTGCTCGGCCTCGGACGAACGGCCTTTGCTGATCAACCAGCGCGGCGACTCCGGGGTGCCCAGGCGCATGACGAACAGCAGCGCGCCGATCACCGCTGCACTGGCCAGCACCAGGCGCCAGGCATCCTCGCCTCCGTTGCGCAGCAGCGCTTCACCGACCACGTAGGCGGTAGCGGCACCGGCGAACCACAGCACGGTCAAGGTAGCCAGGCGCGGGCCGCGGTTCTTCTTCGGCAAGAACTCCACCAGCAGCGAAGTGGCCACCGGGTACTCGATGCCCACTGCGATACCGATGGCAAACCGCAGCAGGAACAACGCCAGCGCCGACTCCACCCAGAATTGCGCAAGCGAGGCCAGGATGAACAGGGTCGGGCCTACGAAGAACACCCGCTTGCGGCCAAAGCGGTCAGTCAACCAACCGCCGAAGAAGCCGCCGAAGAAAATGCCGATCAGCGCCGAGGCGGCGATCATGCCCTGCCAGAAGCTGTTCAGGCCAAGGCCTGCAGACATTTGCACCATGGCCACGCCAATGATGCTCAACACATAGCCATCGACGAACGATCCGCCACCCGAGCGCAGGGTCAGCAACTGGTGGAAGCGGTTGATCGGTACATCTTCAATCGAAATATTCGGACTTGTCATTATTGTTCCTACCACTTCATCTGCATGCACATATTCAAGGCGAGCGCGGCCGCGAAACTGAAAACACGGTTCAGCCCCGGGTGACCGGACAGCGCATCTCGATCATCAAATTCGGGCAAAGCGCGCCCGTGCCGGCTAACTCACACCCGGCGTTAAATGTTCAATGGCCTAACTCAGATAAGGATCAGCTTTCTTTGCCAGCGCGCAGTTGCCCCCACATCAAGTTTGCGTTCAAGCCCAGGGATACCAAGGGCTGCGGTGGATTTGCGCAAGGCCCGGGGGCATTGAGCAGAAACGCGATAAGTTCGTTTTTGTCGCCGGCCAGCCAGTCGGCCAGCAATGCGCCGGTGACGGTGCCACGGGTAACGCCCAAGCCATTGCAGCACAGGGCGCCTACGACATTGGGCGCCAACTGGCCGAAGAACCCCATGTGATTGCGCGACAACGCCAGGGCACCGCCCCAGGTGTATTCGAAGTTCACCTCGGGCAGCATCGGGAAGCGCCGGGCAAACGACTCGCGGTGGCGCTGGACAAAGCGTTCCAGGTACTTGCGGTTGCTGCGCCCGTCCGGGTTGTAGCTGAAACTGTTGCGGATCAGCAGGCGATTGTCGACGGTGCGCCGCATCGTGGTGCCGAACGGGTCGGCCGGGATCACGCCCCAGTAGGGTTTGCCCCCCAGGCGTGCCTGTTCCTCATCGGTCAACGGGCGGGTGATGCTGCCATAGGTGAAGACAGGCAGCATGCGGCCCTTGAGAAAGCCGAAACTCATGCCGAAGGCGTTGGTGGTGAGCACCAGCTTGTCGGCCGTGATCGAGCCGTTGGCATGACGCAGTACCACCTTCGCACCATATTCGACGTCGGTAATCGGGGTGTTTTCGTACAACGAGACGTTGCTCGGCAGGCTGTCGGCCAGGCCTTTGACCAGCGCCGAGGGCTGCAGCAAGGCAGTGCCGGGGGTAAACAGGCCCTTGCGGTAGAAGTTGGTGCCGATATGCTCCGGCATGTCGCGGCCTTCAATCACTTCATACGGCTGGCCCAGTTTGTCCAGGCCACGGCGATAAGCATCCAGCACCGCGATGCCGCGATCTTCGACGGCCGCCTGGTATTTGCCGCAGTGACGGAACTGGCAGTCGATGTCGTAGCGTTCGATCAGCGCTTTGAGATAGGACTGGCCGCCCAGGTTGAGCTTGAGCACCGTCTTGGCGATATCGATGTCGCCGATGTAATCCTCGGCACCAATGTCATGGGGCAAGTCGATGGCAAAACCGGCGTTGCGCCCGGAGGTGCCGAAACCGACTTCCTGGGCCTCGACCAACACGATTTCGTCGTCCGGGAAGTTCGTTGCCAGCTGGCGTGCAGCGGCCAGGCCGGTGAAACCAGCACCGACCACCACCCAACGCGCCTGGCTGTGGCCACTGTGGGCCGGCCGGGGCTTACGGGGCTTGCTCAGGTGATACCAACCACAGGTGGCATCATCGGCAGGTAACGAACTTATTCTTGTCATGTCACTAACCTGGATCTTGCTGTTGACGAGCGGTCGGCGCCAGCGGCGAGACCTGGGAATCTCATAGCTGAATGGGTACATCCAGCCCTTGCGGCGCTGCGTATTCGGCCATGCGCCGGCGCGACAGCTCGAAGTGCTCACGCACCAGTTGCCCGGCGCGCGCGGGGTCGCGGTGTTCGATGGCGTGGATCATCTGGTCATGCTGATCGCAGGCGACTTCAAGGTCCTGCTGCATGTCATCGGTGGTCGGGTGGCGATAGAAAATCTTGCCCAGGCGGGCATGGTCGATAAGCAGGCGGCGCAGGCTCGGCATCAGGTAGTCGTTGTGCGCCATCTTGCCGATTTCCAGGTGGAAGGCATCGTTGTAGACCACCCGGTTTTCCACATCACGCGCTTCGATGGCCTGGCGAAACAGCACCTGGATAGCCTTGAGCGCCTCGATTTCCGCTGTGCTGGCGTTGGTGGCGGCCAACTGAGTGGTGGCGATATAGATGAGCGGCGCGGCGACGAAGAAGCTGTGCAGCGAATCATGGTTCATCGCGGCAACCCGTGGCGCACGGTTGGCTTCCAGCTCGATATAGCCTTCAGCGGCAATCTGGCGCAGCAGTTCACGCACCGGTGGGCGCGACAGGCCGAACTCGTCACACAGCGCCAGCTCGTCCACCACAGCCCCTGGGGCCAGTTCCATGCTGAGGATCCGGCGGCGCAGCGCTTCGGCGAGGACGGCCTTGCGATCCTGCGGCGCTTCAGCGCCTGCGGGCGCACTGATGGCTTGAACGGTGGCTTTCATGGCGGCCTTCTTTGTTGTCATGGCGCTGTGTCTACTATTTGTATAACGACTATAGGGCACTGTTAGACAATGTGTCTACAGCATTTTCGATGAGCGATTGAATCTCTCAAAGCCCCTGATTCAAAGGGCTTGAGGGGTTACCTGGGGTGAGATTAAACACCGTTGGCGCTGCATTTCCAAACCGGACAAAATGTTATCCAGACCGGACACATTGCGGATTATTTGCGACCACCCCCTTCCACTTTGCAGCCACTCATCCCGCATGCCGTTGAGCAACACGAATGAACGGCTGCAATCAGCCTGCGGTCAGCTACTTACACTTCACACGGAGGGCTTGCCATGCTCGATATCCATACCGCTGCGGCGTCGCCGGAGCACAATGTTCAGGGCCTGGAAAGGGTCGGTTCGCTGGCTGGGGGGGCGCTGATGTTCAGCAAGGGGCTGCGCCATGGCGGCCTGGTCGGCCTGCTGCAGATGGTAGTGGGCGGCCTGGCGGTGGCGCGTGGGGTCAGCGGGCACTGCTCGACCAAGGCCTGGTGGCAACGGCACCGTCAGGAATACAACCGGTTGCGCTCGGACATCGAACGCAGCGCGGAACAGTTGCAGGCATTGAAGGCGAGCGCCAAGGCAGCTACGCGCGGGGTGACGGTGACAGGGAAGGATCCGTTGACCGGCCTTTGATGTTACTTGGCCTGTGCCAGCCGGTTCGCGGGCACAGGCTACAGAGGCCTTTAGCGCAACGCCTTGCTCTGCAACACCTCGGACCGGCGCCCCAGCACGCTCTCGCTGATCTGCACGAACTCTTCGGTGCTTACGCTCGGCAAACGCATCAGCGCCTGCGCCACATCATCCAGCGAACGCTTGGCCTGGGTGTGGATGCGGATCTCCTTGTCCAGTGCCTGCAACAGCATCACCCCCCGGGCAACCTGAGCCGGGCTGGCCTGCTCGCCCTTGAGCTGCGTGACCTTGGCGCCTTGCTTGCTCAAGCGCGCCTGCCAGGCCTGGTAGCGGTCATCGCTTACCCCACCCGCTCTGCGTAGCAATTCGCTGGCGTAGTAGTCGGTCAGGCTCTCGACAAGCCAGTCATTGCCATCACGCCCATGGATCTGTGCAAACAGTTGCACCAGTTCGCGCAACAACGGGCTGCTGCCATTCTCGCTGATCATCGGCCGGGCACTGTGCAGATACAGCGACCCCTGCGCCGCCATCGCGCCACGCCACATGCCGTCACGGGCACCGACCAGCAGCAACTTCGGCGGGTTACGGGGGAACACCGCCTGCAACTGCGGCCAGACAAAGGTCAGCAAGGTCAGGCTGTCCATGCGCCGCATGCCCTGCCCGACCGGCGCGGCAACGGTGACTTCGGTTTCGCCCAGACGTGCACGGCGGCTGCCCAGGTCACCGGCTAGCATCCAGCCGGTGGGGCGGTCGAACAGGCGTGAAACGTTGTCGATGCGAAACTTGTCCTTGCCGACACGTGGCCAGGACGTTTCGATGCTCTTCCAGCCTTCGGGCAGGTCGAACCACAGGCGCGCCACCAGCTCGGTACCGTCCTGCTGGTCGAGGTGCGCAGGCGGCACCAACTGGTCACCGAGGAACAACGCCCAATGGGGCGTGATACGCGACGAGTAGGCGCCGCTGCGCAGCTGCTGGTCCAGCTGCACGCGGTAGCTGAGGCTGGTCTTGCCCGGCGCCGGGTGCCACACCCCGCGCGCGCCCTGCTCTGCCACCTGCCATTGGCCGTCGGCCTGAAAGCCGCTGTAGGTGCCGCCCTTGCCCAGGTCGAAATCCAGGCTGCGCACACTGCTGCCCTCAGCCAGGGTCAGGCGCACTTCAGCCTGGCCATTGGCGGGCAACAGACGCACGTGATAATCCAGGTCGACTTTCTTCGCCCAGGCCGGCGAACAGGCCACCAGGCTTAACAGCAGCAACAGCGGGCAACGCATACAGAAACTCCTTGTTTCCCAGAGGCGACGGGGCGCGCCGGTCAGCTGGCGCGAAAAATCAGATGGTCTTCCCAATCGTCCTCGTCGACATCATGCTCACTGAGCATACGCCCTGACTGGGAAATGCGCTGTTCATGGACCTGCTGGCGATCGCCGCAGATCAGGTGGTGCCAGTCCGGCAAGTCCTTGCCTTCGCTGACCAGGCGGTAACCGCAGGTGCTTGGCAGCCACTTGAACTGATCGGCCTTGCCCGGGGTGAGCTGGATGCAGTCGGGCACCTGGGCAAAGCGGTTGGGGTAATCGCTGCACTGGCAGGTGTTCAGGTCCAGCAGTTTGCAGGCGATGCGCGTGTAATAGATGCTGTTGTCGTCCTCGTCCTCAAGCTTTTGCAGGCAGCACAAACCGCAACCGTCGCAGAGCGATTCCCACTCTTGCGGGTTGAGTTGTTCGAGGGTCTTGCGCCGCCAGAACGGCGCGCTGTCAGCGATCATCACACGGGTTTCCTGCATTCATCTTCAATGGGCGGCGCGCGGCGGCGCCAGTCTAGAGCCTGGCCTTCGGCAAAGCCAGACCGCTTGTCAGTGACGACGGGACGCAGTAGCGTGCGGTTTTTCCCATCCTCTTGCAGGAGCAGCCATGAGCGCCACACCCCGTATTGCCGATTACGCGATCAACGAGCAGTTCATCAACCGCTGGTCGCCGCGCGCCTTCACTGCCGAGCCGATCAGCGAAGAGACCCTGCTGAGCTTCCTCGAAGCCGCGCGCTGGGCGCCGTCGGCGTACAACTCGCAGCCTTGGCGCTTCCTCTATGCCCGTCGCGATACGCCGAACTGGGAGCGCTACCTGAACCTGCTGGTGCCCTTCAACCGCAGCTGGGCGCAACAGGCTTCGGCGCTGGTGCTGATCATTTCCAAGACCACTTTCGCAGCGCCTGGCGCCGCGGAAGAGAGCCCGGCCCTGTGGCACACCTTCGATACCGGTTCCGCCTGGGGGCACCTGGCCCTGCAGGCCAGCATCAGTGGCTGGCACACCCACGGCATGGCCGGTTTCGACAAGGCACTGGCGCGTACCGAACTCAAAGTGCCTGAAGGTTACGAGCTGCATGCCATGATCGCGATCGGCAAGCTGGGCGACAAGGCGACCCTGGCCGAGGCACTGCAGGCGCGTGAGGTGCCAAGCCCACGCCGGCCGCTGAGCGAGCTGGCGGCTGAGGGTGATTTCAGCCTGTAAGCGCTTTATTGGCTGTACTGGCCTCTTCGCGGGGCAAGCCCGCTCCTACAGGCACTGAGCAAGTTGCAGAACTGCTCAGTACCTGCGGGCTTGCCCTGCGAAGAGGCCAGTAAAGCCACTGCACATCAGTAACCCCGGGTGAAATCCACTTCCCCGCGCAAGCCCTGCTCCGCCTCATATGCCCGCACATTCTCGACAAACAGCCGCACCATCGCCGCCGGCGAGGTGGGCGCCGAGCTGTGCCCGGTCAGCAGCAAGCCCAAGGCGGTCCAGAACGGGTGACGCTGGGGCAGCGGCTCCTGGCGGCACACATCGATTACCGCGCCCGCCAGGTGGCCTTGCTTCAGTGCTTCGACCAGGTCGCCATCGACCACCGCCACCCCGCGCCCGGCATTGATGAACAACGCACTGGGCTTGAAACGCTGGAACAGCGCCGCATCGTACAGATCATGGGTAGCCGGCGTGTCCGGCAGCAGGTTGATCACGTAATCGGCCCGCTCGACCCTGCTCGGCAGGTCCGCCAGCGCGGCCACTTCGGCGAACGGCGCCTGCTCACGGGCGCTGCTGGCAATACCGTACAGGGTTACCCCAAACGGCTGGAGAAACTCGGCTACCCGCTGGCCAATATCGCCGGTGCCGACGATCAACACCTGGCGCCCCTCCAGCGTGCCGCCCGGGCGGTCGTCCCAGCGCCGCTCCACCTGGCTCAGCAGGCGCGGCAGCACTTCGCGTTCATGGCCAAGCATGTAGGTGAGCATGTATTCCGCCATCACCTGACCAAAAATGCCCACCGCACGCGTCAAGCGATAATCCCGTGGCAAGCCGTCGGCCAGCAGCGGGGTAATGCCCGCCCAGGTCGACTGCATCCAGGCCGGCTTGTGGCCCTGGCGTAGCAGGCTCGCCAGCAAGTCAGGCTGACCCAGCCACACTGGGCACTGCGACGCCTGCAGCGCCAGTTCGGCAGAGTCGCTGCTGGTCAGGATTTCCAGGTCAGGGGCCGCCTGGCCCAACAACTGGGCGTAATGGGCATGATCCTGTTCGGCAATCAGAACGCGCATTCGTGAAAACAACCTTGGCAGACAACCAAAGCGGCCCGACGCGCGGGCCACTTGGCGAAAGAGGGGAACCAGGCCTGGGTCAGACCGGATCGTTACGGCGCAGCAGCTCTTCGGGCAGGTGCTCGATGTACTCGTCTTCGACCGGCGGCATCTGCAGGTGATAGCCCTGGTTGTCGAGGTTTTCCAGCACCTTGGCGATGTCCTCGCGCGCCAGCTTGCGCTCGGGGGTCAGCACCAGGTCGAAAGCATGCACGGGGGCGCCGAAGAACGGCAGCAGGGCCTCGGGCACGCGCTCCAGGCCTTCGGCCTTGAGCACATACAGGTACATTTCGTTCTTGCGGGGGCTCTTGTAGATCGAGCAGATACGTTTCATCGGGTTTCTCCGGCACCTGCCAGGTTGTCCAGCAGGGCCTGGCCCATACGCTCACGGCGCCAGCCGCGCAGCGAATCGGGCAGTTGATAGGGGCCGTTGGGGTAGCCGCTCTTGAGCAGGGCTTCCAGGGTTTTCTTGCGCAGCATCAGCTCGGGGGCTATGCCCAAGCGCTCGCCTTCGGCCTGGCCGATCGCGCGCAGCTGCTTGAGGATACCGGCAGCCTCGATCGGCAAGGGCTCGGGCAGGACCTGCGGCCACTGCTCGGCAGGCAGGCTGGCAGCCCGCTTGATCAGCTGAACGAGGAACTCACCGTCCTGACGGATGGTACGCGGGTGCATCTCGTCGATCTTGGCCAGCGCCGACAGGTTGGACGGCTGGGACTTGGCCATCGGCCACAGCGAGTGCTCCTTGAGGATGCGATTGCGCGGCACGTCGCGGTGGCGTGCCTCGCGCTCGCGCCAGGCACACAGCTCGCGCAACACCGCCAACTGCTGGGGCGCAAGCTTCCAGGCCAGCTTGACGTCGCGGTACAAGCTCTCGGGTTCGACCTCGCGGCGCAGTTGGGCAACCAGCTCGGCGCCGTCCTCCAGCACCCAGGCGTACTTGTCGTCGGACAGGCGCGGGCGCAGGGCGGTGAACAGCTCGGCCAGGTGCACGGCATCCTCGGCGGCGTAGCTGATCTGGGTTTCGGAAAGCGGGCGCTGCAACCAGTCGGAGCGGGTTTCACCCTTGGGCAGCTCGAGCCCCAGCACTTCCTGGACCAGGCGCGAATAACCCATGGAGAAGCCCAGGTTCAGGTAGCCGGCGGCCAACTGCGTGTCAAACAGTGGCTGTGGCAGCTTGCCGGTCAGGCGCAGCAACACTTCGAGGTCTTCGCTGCAGGCGTGCAGCACCTTGACCACGCCGCTGTCTTCCAGCAACTCGGCCAGGGGCTGCCAGTCCTTGATCAGCAGCGGATCGATCAGAAAGGCGCGTTGGCCGTCGCCAATCTGGATAAGCCCCGCCTTGGGGTAGAAGGTGTCTACCCGCATGAATTCGGTGTCGAGCGCTACGAAGGGCAGTTCGCGCCAGCTTCGGCAGAGTTCGGCCAGGGTCTGGTCGTCACGGATCCAGTGTATTTCGATGGCCACGAGGCTCTCCCACTAACATTGGCGCGCAGTATATACGGCGCGGGCACTGCGGGTGAAACCTGCGCCATCCTTGGAATAGATAAACGGTGGTATGCAGGCCATTGGCAGTCAACGCTTGGCTGCCAGCCAAGGCCGGCAGCTGGCGAACATGTCCAGCGACTGCTGGTAGACCTCGGTGCGCACCTGCAACAGGCCAAGCATCGAGTGGAACAGGTTGTCCTGGGACAGCGGTGCGTCGCTGAGCTTGGCCAGGCAGTCGGTGTCCAGGCCAAAATCTTCGCGGTAGCTGTCCGAAAACCAGGTCAGCAACGGCACGTGTTTCTGTTGCTCAGGCGCCAGCATGTAGGGGGTGCCATGCAGGAACAGGTTGTATTCGCCCAGCGATTCGCCATGGTCGGACAGGTAGATCATGGCGGTATCGACCTTGTCCTGCTTGCTGCGCAGGGTATCGATCAACATGGCCAGGACCTTGTCGGTGTAGGCCAGGGTGTTGTCGTAGCCGTTGACGATCTCCTGCTGGCTGCACTGGTTAAGGGCATTGCTGTGGCACACCGGGGTGAACCGCTCGGTTTGCGCCGGGTAACGCTTGAAGTACTCGGGGCCATGGCTGCCCATCTGGTGCAGCACCAGCACGGTATCCTTGTCAAGGTTGTCGAGCAGCTCGGCCAAACCCTGCAACAGAATCTCATCATGGCATTCACCATGGGCACACAGGGCCGGGTCGGTGAGGTTGCTGACATCGATGAACTGCACCCGATCACAGGTACCCTTGCAGCCCGACTGGTTGTCGCGCCACTGCACGGCCAGGCCTGCGCGCTGGAGGATGTCGAGCAGCCCTTCACGGTTCTTGGCGACGCGCGCGTCGTACTCCTTACGGCCCATGCCCGAGAACATGCACGGCACCGACACCGCCGTCTCGGTACCGCACGAATGCACGTCGGAAAACGCCAGCAGGCCCTGCTCCTTGGCAAGGTTTGGCGTGGTGTCGCGGGCATAGCCGAGCACACCAAAGTTTTCTGCACGCGCGCTCTCACCCACCACCAGCACGGTCAACGACTTACGGGCGTGCTGCTGCCAGGCTGCATCGCGCCGGGCATCTTCACCGTAAGGCTGGAATGGCCGGGCGGCCGTGCCCACACGTTCACTGACATAACCAATGGAGGCGCCGACGATATTGCTCGGCGTCAGCATCAGGCGCAGTTCGTGGTGATTGCGAAACAGCGAAGACAACCCCTGATAGTTGACCAGCGCCACCGACCCCAAGGCCACCACGCAGGCGCCGCTTACCACCAGCTTGCCCAGCAGTTCGCGGTGCCAGGCGCGGTAGGCGATCGGCGCCTTCCACAAAAGCACCGAAGGCAAAATACCCAACCCCAGGATATACAAGGCACACTTCAGCGAGAGCAAGTCGCGCACTTCCGTGACATTGGTTTCGGCGATATTACGGAACATACCGGCATCAATAAGTACACCGTACTGATTCATGAAGTAAGCGACACCTGCACCACTCATGAACAAGAGGATCAGCACCGGTTTCAACACAAACCGGAAGGCAAACAAGGTCAAGATCAAATTAAACGCGAACAGCATCAGCACAGCAAACGCCAGGCTCAGCCAAAGCCCCGGCAGCCCTGGCGGAACCACCTGTTCCAGGTGTTGCCAGAGAAAGACATTGAAGCCGATCAGCAGGTACAGGCTGGCCAGCAGCGTGACCCATTCAGTCCGCAGGGATTTGACGTTGAGCATCAGGGTTCGCAATCAAGAGTGAGTATCAGCCCGTGGGCCTGTGCGGCACCGGGGGAACGTTGGCTGAACTCTAGAAAGGGCACCATCAATGTTTCGTGAAAAAGACGCCAACAAAACAGTGAGCGGGCATCTTTATCACATTAAATGAAGTTCATTCAGCCGCCATTCAGCCAGGCAGGCGAAGCTTGGCGTACGGCTCACAGGGGGATGCGACAGCCTACCCCAGCCCCCCCTCGGCGCAAAGGCGACTATCCTCAAAAGTCAGGACCATTCGCCAACCCCCAAGAGAGGTGAAGAAATGCCCGTTCCGCACGATCTGCTCGCTGACCTGAACATCACTGCCGACGACTTCCAGATGCGCATTGACAAGGACCATGACCTGCACAAACTGCACAAGGAGTACAACGCCAAGGACAAGGAAGTGCTGGCCGCCGAGGGCAACGCCAGCACCGATGACACCGTCACCCGTTTGCGCAAGGAGCGGCTGTTGATCAAGGACAAGATCGAACGCATCGTTCATCCGCCCAAAGCCTGACCCACACAACCTGAATTTGAATGCGCCGGCCTGTTCGCAGGGCAAACCCGCGAACAGGCCGGCAACCCTCACACCGCTGCCGACGCCCGCAGCGCGCAGTCCAGGTCCTCGATCAGGTCGCGGTAGTCTTCGATCCCCACCGACAACCGCAGCAGGTTCTCACCGATCCCCATCTCGCCTTTCTGCTCCGGGCTCAGCGAGTTGTGCGACATGCTCCAGGAGTGGTTGATCATGCTTTCCACCCCGCCCAGCGAGTCGGCCAGCACAAAGATCTGCAAGGCCTCTACCAGGCGATTGAGCGCGGCCCGGTCGCCGCCCTTGACCTTCATTGCCACCACGGCCCCGCCCGCGCGCATCTGGCGCTTGCACAGGTCATGCTGCGGGTGGCTTTCAAGCCCCGGGTAATAGACCTGTTCGATCTGCGGGTGGCTTTCGAGAAAACGCGCCACCTGCAGGGCATTGGCGCACTGGCGCTCCATGCGCACATCCAGGGTCTTCAGGCCGCGCAGCGCCAGGTAGCAGTCGAACGGCCCCTGGATGGCCCCGACCGCCATGCTGATCTTGCGCAAACGCGCCAGCAGTGCGTCATTGGCCGCTACCACCACACCGCCGGTGAGGTCGGAGTGGCCGCCGATGTATTTGCTTGCCGAGTGCATCACCAGGTCCACGCCCAAGGTGATCGGCCGCTGGTTCCAGGGCGAGCAGAAGGTGTTGTCGATGCAGGTGAGGATACCGCGCGCACGCGCCAGGTCGCAGACCGCCTTGATATCGACCAGGTGCAGCAGCGGGTTGGTCGGTGATTCTATCCAGATCAGCTGGGTTTGCGGGCGTATCGCCGCAGCCACGGCCTGCAGGTCGTTGAGGTCGACGTAGGTGGTGGTCAGCCCCGACGTATGGCTGCGGTAGTCCTCCAGGATACGGAAGGTGCCGCCATAGACACCGTTCATCACCACCACGTGGGCATCCTTGGGCAACAGTTCGAGCACCGTCGCGGTGGCGTTCACGCCAGAGGCACAAGCCACCGCGCCAACGCCTTCTTCCAGCGCCGCCACACAGCTCTCGTAGGCATGCCGGGTCGGGTTGCCGACACGGCTGTAGGCATACTCGGGGTTATCGTCGAGGCTGCGCTTGATGTAGGAACTGGCGGTATAGATGGGCGGGAAGATCGCGTTGTCGGCAACGCTATGCTGTTCGCCGGCGTGGATGGTGCGGGTGGCGAAATTACGCGGCTTGTCGGACATGATCCGGTCCATTGACTGAATAGAGCCTGCAACTATCGCACAACCGCCGCGCTCGGCAAGGGCGCGCAGCAAGGGGGATTAATTTCCTGCATTCTGGCGTAATCTGGAGAAGAATTTTCTACAGCCAGCCTTCTATCGATATGGACAGTTTCGACCAGCACATCCTCACCCTGCTCCAACGCGACGCGTCGGTTTCCCTCAAGGACCTGGCCGAGGCGGTCAACCTGTCGACCACGCCCTGCTGGAAGCGGGTCAAGCGCCTGGAAGAAGACGGCTACATCGTCGGCCGTGTCGCGTTGCTCGACCCCACGCGCCTGGGGCTGGGCCTGACCGTGTTCGTCCAGCTCAAGACCCAGCGCCACGACAGCGCCTGGCTGGAGCAATTCGCCGCCACCGTGACCAGTTTCGAAGAGGTGATGGAGTTCTACCGCATGTCCGGGGACTGGGACTACATGCTGCGGGTGGTGGTGGGTGATATCGCCGCCTATGACCGGTTCTACAAGAAGCTGATCACTCGCACGGATGGGCTTTCCAACATCACCTCGAGTTTTGCCATGGAGCAGATGAAGTACACCACGGCGTACCCCGTGCACCGCCCCTGACGGGATGCTGGAGGCCCTTCCAGGCCACCGATCAATCCGCCGCCAACACCGCCTCGATCCGGTTCCCGGCCTTGGCCTTCTCTAGCTTGATGGCCACAAACTTCGACGTCGGCGTATACGTCCCCTCGCCATAACTCTCCAGCGGCACCAACGGATTGGTCTCCGGGTAATAGGCCGCCGCCTGCCCCTCGGGCACGTCATACGCCACCAGGCGGAACCCCGACACCCGCCGCTCGCGACCATCCTCCCACAGCGACACCAGGTCAACATGCTCGCCGGGCTCAAAGCCCAGGCGGCGAATGTCGGCCTCATTGACGAAGACCACCTCGCGCAGGCCGAACACCCCGCGGTAGCGGTCGTCCAGGCCATACAGCGTGGTGTTGTACTGGTCGTGCGAACGCAAGGTCTGCAGGATCAGGTCCGGTTTGTCGCCACGGGCCAGCACCTGGGCATTGACCAGTTGCTCCGGCAACTGGCTGGCACTGAAACGCGCCTTGCCGGTCGCGGTGCGCCAGTTGCGATCCGCCGCATTGTTGCCCAGGTGGAACCCACCCGGGTGCTGCAGGCGCGCATTGAAGTCGGCAAAACCCGGGATCACGTCAGCGATCATGCTGCGGATGCGGCCGTAGTCGGCAATGGCGTATTCCCAGTCGATCGGCTTCTTGCCCAAGGTCGCCTGGGCCATGCCGGCAACGATCGCCGGCTCCGAACGCAGGTGCGGCGAACGTGGGCGCAGCTGGCCGTGGGAGATGTGCACCATGCTGAAGGTGTCCTCCACGGTGACACCCTGCGGCCCGCTGGCCTGCAGGTCGATTTCGGTACGGCCCAGGCACGGCAGAATCAGCGCATCGCGGCCGGTGACCAGGTGCGAGCGGTTGAGCTTGGTGGAAATCTGCACGGTCAGTGCGCAATTGCGCAGGGCCGCATGAGTGCGCGGGGTGTCCGGCGTGGCCTGGGCGAAGTTGCCGCCCAGGGCGATGAAGACCTTGGCCTGCCCTTCTTCCATGGCTTTGATCGCCAGCACCGCGTTATGCCCGTGGGCACGTGGCACACGGAACTGGAAGCGTTCTTCCAGGGCGTCGAGCAAGCCGGCCTTGGGCTTCTCGTCGATGCCCATGGTGCGGTCGCCTTGCACGTTGCTATGGCCACGCACCGGCGACAGGCCGGCACCCGGTTTGCCCACGTTGCCGCGCAGCAGCTGCAGGTTGACGATTTCCTGCACGGTGGCCACCGAATGGCGGTGCTGGGTGATGCCCATGGCCCAGCACATGATGACCCGTTCGGCCTTGCGGTACATGCGCGCGGCCAACTCGATCTCGGCCTGGGTCAGCCCCGACTGCTCGACGATATGCGCACAGGCGGTGGCATCCACCGCCGCCAGGTAGGCATCGACGCCACTGGTGTGCTCGACGATGAAGGCATGGTCGAACACGGCCGGCTCACCCTTGGCCTGGGCCTCGCGCTCCCACTGCAGCAGGTACTTGGCGATGCCGCGCATGGCCGCCATGTCGCCGCCCAGGGCCGGGCGGAAGTAAGCGGTGTTGGTCGGCTCGGAGCCGTTGCTGAGCATCTCGAATGGGTGCTGCGGGTGCTGGAACCGTTCCAGGCCACGCTCTTTCAGCGGGTTGAAGCAGACCACCTGGGCGCCCCGCTTGACCGCCTCGCGCAGCGGTTCGAGCATGCGCGGGTGGTTGGTGCCGGGGTTCTGGCCGATGACGAAGATGGCGTCGGCCAGCTCCAGGTCATGGAACACCACCGTGCCCTTGCCCACGCCGAGGGTTTCCGACATGCCCACCCCGCTGGCCTCGTGGCACATGTTCGAGCAGTCGGGGAAGTTGTTGGTGCCGTAGGCGCGGACGAACAGTTGGTACAGGAACGCCGCTTCGTTGCTGGCCCGCCCCGAGGTGTAGAACTCGGCCTGATCGGGCGAGTCCAGTGCCTGCAGGTGCTGGGCGATCAGGGCGAAGGCGTCTTCCCAGGAGGTTTCGACGTAGTGGTCGGTGGCCGCGTCGTAGCGCATCGGGTGGGTCAGCCGGCCTTGGAATTCGAGCCAGTAGTCGGTCTGCTCGGCCAGCGCGCTGACGCTGTATTTGGCGAAGAATGCCGGGTCTACCGAGCGGCCGGTAGCCTCCCAGTTGACCGCCTTGGCGCCGTTCTCGCAGAACTTGACCATGTCGTTTTCCGGCGACTCGCCCCAGGCGCAGCCTGGGCAGTCGAAGCCGCCGTTCTGGTTGGTCTTGAGCATGGCCCGCAGGTTCTTGAAGGCGTTTTCGCTGCCCAGCCAGCTTTTGGTCACGCTCTTGAGCGCACCCCAGCCGGCGGCGGCGCCTTTGTAGTCCCTGATGTGTTCGTCCTGGCTCATGCGGTGAATCCTCACGCTCGGTGTTTTTTCCAGACTATTGAGCGTGGGGTGGGGGCGTCCAATCGAAAGATCTTACGGCGTGATAAGCCGTTTCGATCATGGGGGGCTGGCCCAGCAGCCGTGATAGAGCATATTGATCATTCGGTCGGGGAAAGCAATTTGACGGGGGTGCACCCAGGTTATAGCTTGGAGATGAGTCCAACCCATTCGAGCACAATCGTGGAACAGAACAGCCGGGCCCTGATCGACGGCTTCAACCGGAAAATCGACTACCTGCGTATGTCGGTCACCGACCGCTGCGACTTCCGCTGCGTCTACTGCATGGCCGAAGACATGCAGTTTCTGCCACGCCAGCAGATCCTCAGCCTCGAAGAACTGTTCCAGGTGGCCGAGCGCTTCGTCGCCCTGGGCACCCGCAAAATCCGCCTGACCGGGGGCGAGCCGCTGGTACGCCAGGGCATCGTCGAGCTGTGTGGGCGCATCGCCGCCCTGCCCGGCCTGCGCGAACTGTGCCTGACCAGCAACGGCTCGCAGCTCGGGCGCCTGGCCCAGCCGCTGTTCGACGCCGGCGTATCGCGCCTGAACATCAGCCTCGACAGCCTGGACGCCGGGCGCTTCAAGCAGCTGACCCGCACCGGCGACCTCAACCAGGTCATCGCCGGCATCGACGCCGCACGCAAGGCAGGCTTTGAAAAGACCAAACTCAACTGCGTGGTGCTCAAAGGCCGCAACGATGACGAGCTGGTCGACCTGGTGCGCTTTGCCATCGACCGCGAGCTGGACATCACCTTCATCGAAGAAATGCCCCTGGGTGAAATCAGCGAACACCAGCGCGGTGAGTCGTTCTACTCCAGCGACCAGGTGCGTGACCGCCTGGCCGAGCAGTTCACCCTGATCGAGTCCACCGAGTCGTCCCAAGGCCCGGCCCGTTACTGGCGCCTGGCCGAAGCGGCACACACCCGGGTGGGCTTCATTTCGCCGCACAGCCACAACTTCTGCGCCACTTGCAACCGCGTGCGCCTGACCGTCGAAGGCCGCCTGCTGCTGTGCCTGGGCAACGAGCATTCGGTGGACCTGAAACAGGTCCTGCGTGCCCACCCTGGCGATGCCGCGCGGCTGGAAAAAGCCATCCGCGACTCGCTGCACCTCAAGCCCTACCGCCATCACTTCGAAGTGGGCGGTGAGGTGCAGATTCTGCGCTTCATGAACATGACCGGCGGCTGATTGGCTGCCTCTGGATTTCCATGATCGTCCACCCCCGCCCCGATGTGCTGCGCGTGCTGTTCACCCTCAAGGGTTCGATCGTCAAGCGCATTGCCCTGCGCTGCCTGATGGTCACCGTGCTGGCCGCGCTGATCGTGCTGGTCGAGCGGCATTTCCCGGCGTTCTTCTACCCGGTCAGCGCCACTCCGTTCACCTTGCTCGGCCTGTCGCTGTCGATTTTCATGAGTTTTCGCAACAACGCCTGCTACGACCGCTGGTGGGAGGGCCGCAAGGCCTGGGGCAAGCTGATCATCGAGACCCGTTCATTCGTGCGCGAGAGTATGGTGATCGCCGACCCGGCGCTGCGTGCCGAGCTGCTGCGCAACCTGTGCGGCTTTGCCCATGCGCTCAATGCCCGGCTGCGCAACGAGGATGACCTGGCCGCTGCCCGACCTTGGCTGGCCAGCCCGGCTGCAATCAGCCCGCATAACGTGTGCAACAGCATCCTGAGCGAGATTGGCGGGCACTGTTCGCGGCTGGCCGAGCAACAACAGATCAGCGATTGGCGCTACAGCGTGCTGGAGCAGCGCCTGGTGGGCCTGTCGGAAGTACAGGCCACCTGCGAACGCATCAAGGGCACGCCGCTGCCGTTCCCCTACACCCTGTTGCTGCATCGCACCATCTACATCTTCTGCCTGCTGCTGCCGTTCGCCTTGGCCGAACCGCTGGGCTGGCTGGCGCCCTTGTTCACCACCATCGTCGGGTATACGTTTTTCGGGCTGGATGCGATTGGCAATGAGCTGGAAGACCCGTTCGGGCGGGATGAGAACGACCTGCCCACCGATGCGCTGGTGCGTACCGTGGAGCGCGATGTGCTGGCGGGGTTGGGGGTAACGCCACTGCCACCGGCTTTGGAGCCGGTGGGGTATGTATTGAGCTGAGGGTTTTCTGCTTTCTGGCTGGCCGTTACCCTCGGCTGGCACAAGCCTCGACGGGCTTCAGGTGCGGCACGAAATTGCACGGCCGGTGCCGCGCATCCAGCTGCTCCGCCAGGATCCCTTCCCATGCCGTGCGGCACGCGCCGGTGGAGCCCGGCAGGCAGCACACCAGGGTACCGTTGGCCAATCCGGCCAAAGCGCGGCTCTGAACGGTCGAGGTGCCGATATCGAGAATCGACAACGCCCGGAACAGTTCGCCAAAGCCATCAATACGTTTGTCCAGCAGGCATTCAACCGCTTCCGGCGTACTGTCACGCCCGGTAAAGCCGGTGCCGCCGGTGATCAGCACCACCTGCACCTGCTCCTCGGCAATCCAGGTAGCGACCTGGGCGCGGATCTTGTACAGGTCGTCCTTGAGCAACGCCCGTGCCACCAGGCGGTGGCCGATCTCCACCGAGCGGCTGGCCAGCAGCTCGCCGGAGGTGTCGTTGTCGTAGGTGCGGGTGTCGCTGACGGTCAGCACGGCGATATTGAGCGGTACGAAGACCGCGTCGGGTTTGACGCTCACGTGGGCTACTCCTGAAAGGGCATTGTCACCACGCTAGAGGCATGGCCTGGGGGCGTCCAATCGATATGGCGTACCGGGTGATCAATGACATCTATCGCTGACTTGGTTAAGGTCAGCACAACCAGACGCCAGGCACTCCCATGGACATCAAGCAACTCAAGTTCCTCATCGCGCTCGACCAGACCCGCCACTTCGGCCAGGCCGCAGCGCTGTGCCACATCACCCAGCCGACGCTGTCGATGCGCCTGCGCAACCTGGAAGACGAACTGGACCTGGTGCTGGTCAAGCGCGGACAGCGCTTCGAAGGGTTTACCGAGGCCGGCGAACGCATCCTGGCCTGGGCTCGCACCCTACTGGCCGCCCACGACGGCCTGCAGGCCGAAGCCGCCAGTTGCCGTGGCCAGGTGGTCGGTAGCCTGCGCCTGGGCACGGTGCCGCTGGCCAGCTTCAACCCGATGCAATTGCTGCTGCCACTGCGCGAAAAATACCCCGAGCTGCAGTTTCAGCTCAGCTCGCACAGCACCGAACAGATCATGGATGGCCTGAGCCGCAACCAGCTCGACCTGGGCATCTGCTACCTGGACCAGGTCAACGCCAGTTTCTTCGAAGTGATCGAGCTGGGCACCACCACCATGGGCCTGCTGCACGACACCCGGCACTTCCAGTTCGAGGCCGACAGCCTGCGCTGGGAGGAGCTCGGCGAGATCCCCCTGGGCCTGCTGAGCAAAGGCATGCACTACCGTCAGTCGCTGGACCTGAGTTTTCGCAGCCGCAGCCTGGAGCCCAACGCCGTGCTGGAAAGCGACTCAAGCTTCCAGCTGATCCAGGCCATCAACACCGGCGTGTGCTGCGCGATCATGCCACTCGATTGCGGGCTGGAAGACTTGAGCGACCACATGCGCATACTGCCCATCGTCGATGCCAGCATCCACAGCCCGGTGGGCCTGCTGCTGCGCCGCAGCGAGCCACGTTCGGCAATTGCCGAGCAGTGCTTTGACGAGGCCCGTGCCCTGTTTCAAGCCCCCTGAGCCGCCGTCGCCTGGCGGTACTGGCGCGGGGTGAAGCCGGTCAGTTGCTTGAACTGCCGGCTGAAGGCGCTGTGGTCGGTGTAGCCGCAGCGCATCGCCACGTCGGTGATCGGCAGGTCCGAATGCAGCAAGCGATGGGCATGCTCCAGGCGCGCTTTGTGGATCATCTGCCGCGGCGTGAGGTGGAACACCCGCTTGCAATAGCGCTCCAGTTGCGCCACGGAAATACCCGCGATGCGGGTCAGTTCACCCATGCTGATCGGCTGGTGAAAGTGCTGGCGAATATGCTCATCCACGGCGGCCAGGCGCTGGTAAGCGGGATGGGTGTCGGCGGCTGACTGCAGGTCGACCGAGATGCCCACCAAGCCGATGATGGCGCCTTGCGGGTTATACAGCGGCCGCTTGTGGGTCAGGCACCAACCGGGCTCGCGGCTGCCGTACAGGTGCAGTTCGAGCTGGTCTTGCAGCACCAGGCCATCTTTGAGTACGCGGCGGTCCTGCTCGGTGTAGCCGGGGCCCAGTTGCGCCGGGAAGACTTCGGCGCTGGTCTTGCCCAGCAACGGCTGCAGGCGCTTGAGGCCACAGCGCTGGACCAAGGTGTCGTTGGCCAGCACGTAGCGGGCGTCGGGGTCCTTGATGAAGATCGCGGCGTTGGGGATGGCGTCGAGGATCGGCAGCAGCAGGGAGACCCCGGCGAGCAGCGCCTCCAGGGTGGCGGGGCGGTGCGGGTCGAAGCACTGATACAAGGTTGCCAGGGGGTGATCTGTCATCTCGCTTCTCGGGGGCGACGCTATTGACCACCTGTGGGAGCGGGCTTGCCCCGCGAAGGCGCCAGAAGCGTCACTGCTCCTCGCCAGCCCACAGCCGGTATGGCTTCCAGCCTATCCGCCCGCCCCCGCCAGCCGCCAGCTTTTTCTGCAACTGTGCCGATTTCGTCATCCCCCTTGCAGAAAACCATCAAGAACCGACGCCCCGATCGGTCCACTCTATGCCCCACGCAAGCCGCCCAAGACCTACAAGAGCGCGGCCCAAAAGCCGCATCTCGTGACATCAGACCTGCCTATCCAAAACCTACAAAAAGGCGCACCCATGTCAGGTAAATTCAAAAAACAGCTGTCATTGCTGGACCTCACCTTCATCGGCCTAGGCGCCATCTTTGGCTCCGGCTGGCTGTTCGCTGCCAGCCACGTCTCGGCCATCGCCGGCCCCGCCGGTATCCTCTCCTGGTTCCTCGGCGGTTTCGCCGTGCTGTTGCTGGGCATCGTCTACTGCGAGCTCGGCGCCGCCCTGCCCCGCGCCGGTGGCGTGGTGCGTTACCCGGTGTACTCCCACGGCCCGCTGCTCGGCTACCTGATGGGCTTCATCACCCTGATCGCTTTCTCCAGCCTGATCGCCATCGAAGTGGTCGCTTCGCGCCAATACGCCGCTGCCTGGTTCCCCGAACTGACCAAGGCCGGCTCCAGTGACCCGAGCGTGCTCGGCTGGTTGGTGCAGTTCGCGCTGCTGGGGCTGTTCTTCGTGCTCAATTACCGCAGTGTGAAGACCTTTGCCAAAGCCAACAACCTGGTCAGCGTGTTCAAGTTCATCGTGCCTTTGCTGGTGATCGGCGTGCTGTTCACCTTCTTCAAGCCGGCAAACTTCGAAGTCCAGGGTTTTGCGCCCTACGGCCTGTCCGGTGTGGAAATGGCCGTGTCGGCCGGCGGCATCATCTTCGCCTACCTGGGGCTGACGCCGATCATCTCGGTGGCCAGTGAAGTGAAGAACCCGCAGCGCACCATCCCGATTGCGCTGATTCTTTCGGTGCTGCTGTCCACTGCGATCTACGCCTTGCTGCAACTGGCGTTTCTCGGCAGCGTGCCGACCGAAATGCTGGCCAACGGCTGGGCCGGGGTGACCAAGGAACTCGCCCTGCCCTACCGTGACATCGCCCTGGCCCTGGGCGTGGGCTGGCTGGCCTACCTGGTGGTGGCCGACGCGGTGATCTCGCCCAGCGGCTGCGGCAACATCTACATGAATGCCACCCCGCGGGTGATCTATGGCTGGGCGCAGACCGGCACCTTCTTCAAGTTCTTCACGCGCATCGACGAGCAGTCCGGCATCCCCCGCCCGGCCCTGTGGCTGACCTTCGCCCTGTCGGTGTTCTGGACCCTGCCGTTCCCCTCCTGGGAAGCGCTGATCAACGTGGTGTCGGCGGCACTGGTGCTGAGCTATGCCGTGGCCCCGGTCACCGTCGCCGCGCTACGCCGCAACGCCCCTGACATGCCGCGCCCGTTCCGGGTCAAGGGCATGAGCGTACTCGGCCCGCTGTCGTTCATCATCGCCGCGCTGATCGTCTACTGGTCTGGCTGGAACACCGTGTCGTGGCTGCTGGCCCTGCAAATCGTGATGTTCGTGCTGTACCTGCTGTGCGCCCGCTTCGTGCCCACCCAGCACCTGTCCCTTGGCCAGCAAGTGCGCTCGTCGGCCTGGCTGATCGGCTTCTATGCCGTGACCATCCTGCTCTCCTGGCTGGGCAGCTTCGGTGGCCTGGGCGTGATTGGCCATCCACTCGACACCGTGGCCGTCGCGGCCTGCGCCCTGGGCATCTACTACTGGGGCGCGGCCACCGGCGTGCCGGCCCATCTGGTGCGCCTGGATGGCGAAGATGAAAGCGAAGCCAGCGCCGACACCCACCTGGGCCACCGCCCTGCCGCCGTCGCCTCCTGACCTCGGCCTCTACCCAAGGGACATGCCCATGAAACACATTCACGTCA
The DNA here is from genome assembly GCF_900187555.1 of Pseudomonas sp. Irchel s3f19. Taxonomy (NCBI): domain Bacteria; kingdom Pseudomonadati; phylum Pseudomonadota; class Gammaproteobacteria; order Pseudomonadales; family Pseudomonadaceae; genus Pseudomonas; species Pseudomonas sp. Irchel s3f19. The sequence continues at coordinate 22,539 of NZ_FYDW01000013.1, forward strand.
TCGACTCGCATACCGGCGGCGAACCGACCCGCCTGGTGATGAAAGGCTTCCCGCAGCTCAATGGCCACACCATGGCCGAACAGCGCGACGAACTGCGCGAGCTGCACGACCCCTGGCGCCGCGCCTGCCTGCTGGAGCCACGCGGCAACGATGTACTGGTGGGCGCGCTGTACTGCCCACCGGTGTCGGAGGGCGCCACCTGCGGGGTGATCTTCTTCAACAACGCCGGCTACCTGAACATGTGCGGCCACGGCACCATCGGCCTGATCGCCTCGCTGCAGCACCTGGGGCTCATCGCACCGGGCGTGCACAAGATCGACACGCCGGTCGGCCAGGTCAGCGCCACCCTGCATGAAGACGGCGCGGTCACCGTAGGCAACGTGCCGGCCTACCGCTATCGCCAGCAGGTGCCGGTCGAGGTACCGGGCCATGGTGTGGTGCACGGCGATATCGCCTGGGGCGGCAACTGGTTCTTCCTGGTGTCCGAGCACGGCCAGCGCATTGCGATGGACAACGTCGAGGCGCTCACCGATTACACCTGGGCAATGCTCAAAGCCCTGGAGGCCCAGGGCATCACCGGCGAGAACGGCCAGCCGATCGACCATGTCGAGCTGTTTGCCGATGACCCCGACGCCGACAGCCGCAACTTCGTCATGTGCCCCGGCAAGGCCTACGACCGCTCCCCCTGCGGCACCGGCACCAGCGCCAAGCTGGCCTGCCTGGCCGCCGACGGCAAGCTCGACGAGGGCCAGACCTGGGTCCAGGCGAGCATCACCGGCAGCCAGTTCCAGGGCCGCTACGAACGCGAAGGCGAGCGTATTCGCCCGTTCATCACCGGCCGCGCCTACATGACCGCCGACAGCACCTTGCTGATCGACGAACAGGACCCTTTCGCCTGGGGCATCTGACCCGCCCAGGCCTTTTATTCGCCCCCCCTACTGAATATTGCAAGGAGTGACACCCATGAGCGACAACATCTTCACCGGCTGCATGCCTGCCCTGATGACCCCTTGCACCGCCGAGCGCAAACCAGACTTCGACGCCCTGGTGCGCAAAGGCCGCGAGCTGATCGAAGCCGGCATGAGCGCCGTGGTGTACTGCGGTTCGATGGGCGACTGGCCGCTGCTGACCGAGGCCGAGCGCCAGGAAGGCGTGGCGCGCCTGGTGGCGGCCGGCATCCCGACCATCGTCGGCACCGGCGCGGTGAACACCCGCGAGGCCGTCGCCCACGCCGCCCATGCCGCCGAAGTCGGCGCCGCCGGCCTGATGGTAATCCCGCGGGTGTTGTCCCGCGGCGCCTCGCTGATCGCCCAGAAGCACCACTTCTCGGCCATTCTGGCGGCTGCGCCGAAGCTGCCGGCGGTGATCTACAACAGCCCGTACTACGGCTTCGCCACCCGCGCCGACCTGTTCTTCGAACTGCGCCGCGAATACCCGAACCTGATCGGCTTCAAGGAATTCGGCGGCGGTGCCGACCTGCGCTACGCCGCCGAACACATCACCTCCAAGGACGACGACGTGACCCTGATGGTCGGCGTCGACACCCAGGTGGTGCATGGCTTCGTCAACTGCAACGCCACCGGCGCCATCACCGGTATCGGCAACGCCCTGCCGCGTGAGGTGCTGCAACTGGTGGGCCTGAGCAAACAGGCCTCCAAGGGCGACGCCAAGGCCCGGCGCCTGGCCCGCGAACTGGAAGCGGCGCTGGCAGTGCTGTCGTCGTTCGATGAAGGCTGCGACCTGGTGCTGTACTACAAGCACCTGATGGTGCTGAACGGCGACCGCGAATACAGCCTGCACTTCAATGAGACCGACGCCCTTACCGACGCCCAGCGCAACTACGCCGAACAGCAGTACGCGTTGTTCCGCCAGTGGTACGCCAACTGGTCGGCCGAGCAGAACGTCGCCTGATAACTCTGGGAGCAACTGTCTTGCTCAAGCGTGACCCCTGTGGGAGCGGGCTTGCCCCGCGAACACGGGCTATGCCCGTGCCATCCTCCGCGGTGCCTGCTTCGCGGGGCAAGCCCGCTCCCACAATGAATGCCCTTGTTCTCTGTGTGAAGGCGCAGCCCGAAAGGGTTGGGCGCTTTCCCGCAGGGTAAGCCGAATCTGACTCCAAAGGAGGCTCCATGACCCTGACTGGCAACCTGCTGATCGGCCAGCGCGCCGTGACCGGCAGCCGCGAAGCGATCCGCGCCATCGACCCGGCCACCGACCAAGCCCTTGAGCCCGCCTATGCCGGCGGCACCGGCGAGCACGTGGCCCAAGCTTGCGCACTGGCCTGGGCGGCGTTCGATGAATACCGCGAAACCTCGGTGGAACAGCGGGCCCACTTCCTCGAAACCATCGCCGAACAGATCGAGGCCCTGGGTGATGCGCTGATCGACCGCGCCGTCGCCGAAACCGGGCTGCCCAAGGCGCGCATCCAGGGCGAACGCGGCCGCACCTGCACGCAACTGCGCACCTTCGCCCGCGTGGTACGTGCCGGCGAGTGGCTGGACGTGCGCGTCGACAACGCCCTGCCCGAGCGCCAGCCCTTGCCGCGCCCCGACCTGCGCCAACGCCAGGTGGCCCTGGGCCCGGTGGCGGTGTTTGGTGCCAGCAACTTCCCCCTGGCCTTCTCGGTGGCCGGCGGCGACACCGCTTCGGCACTGGCCGCTGGCTGCCCGGTAGTGGTCAAGGCCCACGGCGCCCACCCAGGCACCAGCGAGCTCGTGGGCCAGGCACTGGCACAGGCCGTGAAACGCTGCGGCCTGCCCGAAGGCGTGTTCTCGCTGTTGTACGGCGCGGGCCGTGAAGTGGGCATCGCGCTGGTCAGCGACCCGCGCATCAAGGCGGTCGGCTTTACCGGCTCGCGCAGCGGTGGCATCGCCCTGTGCCAGGCCGCCCAGGCACGCCCGGAGCCCATCCCGGTGTACGCCGAGATGAGTTCGATCAACCCGGTGTTCCTGTTTGATGCCGCCCTGCACAACCGTGGCGAGGCGCTGGCGCAAGGCTTCGTCGCTTCGCTGACCCAGGGTGCCGGGCAGTTCTGCACCAACCCTGGCCTGGTGATAGCGCGCCAAGGGCCGGCGCTGCAACGCTTTGTCGCCGCCGCCAGCGCACAGGTGCAACGCGCGGGGGCACAGACCATGCTCACCCCCGGTATTTTCAGCGCCTATGCAACGGGCGTCGGCGCCTTGGCCGAAAACAGCAATGCCGAGGTCGCGGCCAGCGGCCAGCCACCGCAAGGCCCGAACCAGTGCCAGGCCCATTTGTTCGTGACCCAGGCCAGCGCGTTTCTGGCCGACCCGGCGCTGCAGGCCGAAGTCTTTGGCGCCGCCTCGTTGGTGGTGGCATGCGATAGCGACGCGCAGATCCGCCAGGTCGCCGAGCACCTGGAAGGCCAACTGACCGCCACCCTGCAGCTGGACGAGGCCGACCTCGACAGCGCCCGCGCGCTGCTGCCAACCCTGGAACGCAAAGCCGGGCGCATTCTGGTCAACGGCTGGCCTACCGGGGTCGAGGTGTGCGATGCGATGGTCCACGGCGGGCCGTTCCCTGCCACCTCCGATGCCCGCACCACCTCGGTGGGGACGGCGGCGATCCTGCGCTTCCTGCGCCCGGTGTGCTACCAGGACTTCCCTGACGGCCTGCTGCCAGAGGCCTTGCGCCACGGCAACCCGCTGCAACTGCGCCGGCTGCTCGACGGCAAGCGGGAAGGCTAGGCCATGGTCGAGCCACTCAACGCTGCCGACACCGATATCGCCGTGGTCGGCGCCGGCATCGTCGGCGTCGCCTGCGCCCTGCAACTGGCCCGCCAGGGCCGCCGGGTGCTGCTGATCGACCGCGAGCAACCCGGCCATGGCGCCTCCTACGGCAATGCCGGGCACCTGGCCACCGAGCAGGTATTCCCGATCGCCGACCTGTCGATCCTCAAGCGCCTGCCGAGCATGCTGATGGACCCGATGGGCCCGCTGCGCCTGGACTGGAAGTACCTGCCCAAGGCCATGCCCTGGTTCACCCGCCTGCTGCTCAACCTGCGGCCGGCGCCGTTCCAGCGCAGCGTAGCCGGTATCCGTGCATTGAACGAAGGCAGCCTGGCGGCGTGGCAGCAGTTGCTCGGCTCCATTGGGCGCAGCGACCTGTTCAAGGAAGAGGGGTCGTTGCTGGTGTTCGAACGCAGCGAGTCGCGCCAAGCACTCGTGGCCTTGCAGGCGCGCATGCAACAGCAGGCCGTGCCGGTCGACTGGTGGTCGGCCGATGCGGTGCAGGCAGCGGCGCCCCAGTTGAGCCCAGCGCTTTTAGGTGGGCTGTTTTTCCCCGCTACCGGGCATTTTATCGACCCGTACCGCGTGGTCTGCGAACTGTTCGAAGCAGCCAGGGCCAGTGGGGTGCGCTTCGTCCGGGCGCAGGTCGAAGGTGGGCAGTTGCACGGCGGCGGGGTCAGCCTGGTCAGCGACCAGGGCACGTTCAACGCCCGCCAGGTGCTGATCAGTTGCGGCGCGCACTCGGCAACACTTACCGCAGCCCTCACCGGCAAGCGGGTGCCGCTGGATACCGAGCGCGGCTACCACCTGATGTTGCCTGGCGAGCAGCAACGGCTGCCGTTCGCCGTGACCTCACTGGAGCGCAAGTTCATCATGACGCCGATGGCCGACGGCTTGCGCCTGGCCGGCACGGTGGAATTCGCAGGGCTGGATGCGCCGCCGAGCATGCAGCGGGCATGGCAGCTGCATCGGCTGAGCCAGGGTTTGTTCAAGCAGAACCTGGATGCCGAGGGCGCGACGCCGTGGATGGGCTTCAGGCCATCGTTGCCGGACTCATTGCCGGTGATCGACCGTGTGTGTGATGGGCGGGTGTTGCTGGCATTCGGGCATCAGCACCTGGGGCTGACCCAGGCGGCCGTGACGGCCGAATGGGTGGGGCGGCTTGCCGACCAGGAAAAAGGGCCGCAGATGGAGGCCTATCGTTTGGATCGGTTTTGATCAGGGCCGGCCTCTTCGCGGGGCAAGCCCGCTCCCACAGGTAACTGCCAACCTCAAGGCCAGCGGAGTAGCTGTGGGAGCGGGCTTGCCCCGCGAAGAGGCCGGCCCAGGCTACTGAATAATCAGCAACTCAGCGATAACGCTCAAGCCAGTGCGCATAAGGCGCCGGCAAGGTCCACGAGGCTTTATCCACGCCCAGCTCCTTGGCCGCAAAGTACGCCCAATGCGGATCAGCCAGGTGCGCACGCCCTACCGACACCAGGTCGAGCTGATTGGCTTTCAGCGCGCCTTCGGCCAGCTGCGGCGTACCAAAGCCCCACGCCGACGTCACCGGCAGGCCCGCCTCGCGGCGTACACGCTCTGCAATCGGCCCCATGAACGCCGGGCCCCACGGGATGTTGGCGTCAGGGATGGTGAAGCCGACGCTGACACTCAGCAGGTCCAGGCCACCGGCTTTGAACATGCGGGCCAACTCGATGGATTCTTCCAGGGTCTGCTCATCGCGACCGTCATATTCCAGCACGCCGAAACGCGCGGTCAGCGGCAGGTTTTCTGGCCACACCTCACGTACCGCGGCCAGGGTTTCCAGCAGGAAGCGGCTGCGGTTCTCGAAGCTGCCACCGTAGGCGTCGGTGCGCTGGTTGGTGTGTTCGGAGAAGAAGCTCTGGCCCAGGTAACCGTGGGCAAAGTGCAGTTCGATCCATTCAAAACCCGCATCCCGCGCACGGCGTGCAGCGTCGACGAAGTCTTGCTTGACCCGGGCGATGTCGCCCAGGGTCATTTCGCGCGGCACTTTCGGCAGGTGAGCACCGAAGGCAATGGCCGACGGGGCGATGGTGTCCCAGCCACGGGCGTCGTCGGCGGCGATGTGGTCGTCACCTTCCCAGGGGCGGTTGGCGCTGGCCTTGCGCCCGGCGTGGGCGATCTGGATGCCGGGCACCGAGCCTGCGGCCTTGATCGCCTGCACCACCGGCACGAAGGCTTGGGCGTGGGCGTCGCTCCAGATACCGGCACAACCGGGGGTGATGCGCCCTTCCGGCGCCACGGCGGTGGCTTCGACCACCAGCAGGCCGGCACCACCTCGGGCCAGGCTGGCCAGGTGCACGTGGTGCCAGTCGTTGATCATGCCGTCCTCGGCCATGTACTGGCACATCGGCGGAATGGCGATGCGGTTGCGCAGGGTGACGTCCTTGAGGGTGTAGGGTTCGAACAATGCGGACATGGAGAAGCTCCCGGGTTATCTGAATACGATAGTTCGATCATAATCGAACTATGGCAATAATTGAAAGGCCCGTTATCATGTCGACCATGCGAGCCTACAAACATCCCAACCCTGAAGACCTGATTCTCGAGCGCCTGCTTTACGCCCTGAGCGACCCCGTGCGCCTGGAGATTGTGCGCCACCTGGCGGGCGTGGCGGAGGCCAGCTGCGGCGAGCTTGACGGCGGGCGGCCGAAGTCGAGCATGTCCCACCATTTTCGCGTCTTGCGCGATGCGGGGCTGGTGCACACGCGCAACGTCGGCACTACCCACATGAATTCGCTGCGCAGCGAAATGCTCGACGAACGGTTCCCTGGGTTGCTGGAGTGTGTTTTGCGTCAGCGGTGATGCCGTGTGCTCGCCATAGCAGTTTCAGCGGCTATGAAATCGAGCGCCGCGCGGGCGGCGCTCGATATACGCCCCTCCACCCATCCCATGACAGGCCCCTAGCCGCCCTCACCCGATCTCCCGATGAACAAATCGCAGCCATTCTTCCCCAACATGGCGTGAAGAACCCAAAAAAAAGCCACGAGGTCACCCCCGTGGCTTTCGATTACAACAATGGGGCTTACAGCGCCATGTCGTTCTCAGGCTTGCTTTCTACCGGCTCGCTCGGCGCGTTGCCGAAATCAACGCTGGCGTCGATCACCGGCGGCTTCTCCAGCTGCAGCACTTCAGCGGTGTAGTTCCACTCTTTCTGCGTGGCCGCAGCCGAATCATTCAGCTTGGTACCGTAGCTTGGCACGATCTCTTTGATCTTGGCCTGCCACTCTGGCGTCGCCACTTTCTCTTTGAACACGGTCTCAAGCACATTCAGCATGATCGGGGCCGCGGTCGAAGCACCTGGCGAGGCGCCCAGCAGGCCGGCGATGGTGCGGTCTTGGGAAGCCACCACTTCGGTGCCCAGCTTCAGCACGCCACCCTTCTCGGCATCACGCTTGATGATCTGCACGCGCTGACCGGCCTGCCACAGGCGCCAGTCTTCTTTCTTGGCGTTAGGGAAGTAGGTGCGCAGCGCTTCGAAGCGGTCGTCGTCAGACAGCATCAGCTGGCCAGCGAGGTACTCGACCAGCGGGTACTGTTCGATACCGACCTTGGTCATCGGCCACACGTTGTGCAGCGTGGTGCTGCCCAGCAGGTCGAGGTACGAGCCGTTTTTCAGGAACTTGGTCGAGAACGTGGCGAATGGCCCGAACAGGATCACGCGCTTGCCGTCCAGCACGCGGGTATCCAGGTGCGGTACCGACATGGGCGGCGCGCCGGTCGAGGCAATGCCGTAGGCCTTGGCCATGTGCTGCATGGCAACGGTCGGGTTCTCGGTCACCAGGAACGAACCACCCACCGGGAAGCCGGCGTATTCCTTGGCCTCCGGGATGCCCGACTTCTGCAGCAGCTTCAGCGCGCCGCCGCCGGCACCGATGAACAGGAACTTGGCGTCGGTGGCCGACTCGGTACCGTCCTTCAGGTTCTTGTACTCGACGTGCCAGGAGCCGTCCTTGTTACGGGTGATGTCCTGCACTTCGCTGGACAGCTTCAGGTCGAACTTGTCCTGGGTCTTCAGGTGGCCAACGAACTGGCGGGTGATCTCGCCGAAGTTGACGTCGGTGCCGATCGGCGTCCAGGTCACGGCCAGCTTCTGGTTAGGGTCGCGCCCTTCCATCATCAGCGGGACCCACTTGGCGATCTGCGCGTGGTCCTCGGAGTACTGCATCGGGCGGAACAACGGGCTGGCCTGCAGCGCGTCGTAACGCTTCTTGAGGAACTTGATGTTGTCATCGCCCCAGACGAAGCTCATGTGCGGGGTGCTGTTGATGAACGAATGCGGGTTCTTCAACACACCCTGGCGGACCTGCCACGACCAGAACTGGCGGGAGATCTGGAAGGCTTCGTTGATTTCGATGGCCTTGGTGATGTTGACGTTGCCGTCTTTGTCTTCCGGGGTGTAGTTCAGCTCGGCCAGCGCGGAGTGGCCGGTACCGGCGTTGTTCCAGCCGTTGGAGCTTTCTTCCGCGACGCCGTCCAGGCGCTCGACCATTTCCATCGACCAGCTCGGCTCCAGCTCGTGCAGCCAGACAGCCAGGGTGGAACTCATGATGCCGCCGCCGACCAGCAGCACGTCGACTTTCTTGGTTTCTGCCGCGTGCGCTTGCATGACGCTCGCCGCGACAGCCAGACCCAGCAAGGTCTTGCCAGCTTTCTTGAACATTGATTGATTCCAATGGTTAGCACGTAAGGAAGGCCTAGGCGGGGCCTTGTATTTCTCTGTCCTTCAGCGCGCGCTTGTTATTGGTCATTGGAGTCAGCAGCCAAGAGAAACAGTGAACGCTCAGCCGTTGGTCGAATTGACCGGCCATCGCTGAAACGTTTTTCCGATTGTAACCCAATTGACAGCACAAACAAATTGAGGGGGTTCGCGTCAAGGCGGCAGGTTGTCCCAGGTGCACGGGAAAGAACGACACCGATTGCAGTATTGTTCCGCCGCCCCTACTATTGCGATCATTTCTCATTCGCACCAGTACGCGCTCGCGCCGGATGCCGCCGTGGTTTCGATACCTGAGTTGAACACCTCGATCCATACCCTGTACCACAGCCATTCGCGCTGGTTGCTTGGCTTTTTGTACCGGCGCCTGGGCAGCCGTTGCGATGCCGCTGACCTGGTGCAGGACACCTTCCTGCGCATCCTCAACCGCCCCCGCCAGTTCGACGGTGAGCGTGGTGAACGCTCGTACCTCGCCACCATCGCCCGTGGCCTGTGCGTGGATCACTGGCGGCGACAGAAGCTGGAGCAGGCCTGGTTGCAACAGCTGGCGTTGCAGCCGGAAGCATTGCAGCCCTCCCCCGAGCAGCGGGCGATCATCGTCGAGACCCTGCACGAGGTCGACGCCATGCTGTTGCGCCTGCCCGGCAAAGTGCGCCAGGCGTTTCTGCTGGCGCAGATCGATGGCCTGGCCTACCGCGATATTGCCGCGCACCTGGGCGTTGGCGAGCGCATGCTCAAGAAGTACCTGGCGCAGGCGTTTTTGCATTGCGCCATCCTTGAAGCCGAACTCGACGGCGTGCTGGTGGAATGACGCCATGAGTACACCCGCGCAGAAACTCAGCCACGCCAGCCTGCAGGAAGCCGCGCACTGGTATGTGCAACTGCAGGACGAAGCCGCCGACCCGCAGGTGCGCCACCAGTGGCAGCGCTGGCTGGACCAGCACGGCGACCACCAGGCGGCCTGGCATTATGTGCAACGCGTCGGTCAACGCTTCGCCCCCTTGCAGGCCGAAGGCGCTGCTGCGGGCCGCGCCCTGCGCGAGCACGACCCGCGCCGCTTCAGCCGGCGCACGGGGCTCAAGACGTTGCTGGTGCTCGGCGCCAGCTCGCTGCTGGGCTGGCAGGCTTGGCGGGGGGCGCCGCTGTCGAGCTGGAGCGCCGACCTTGCCACCGGCATTGGCGAAACCCGGGTAACGCGCCTGGCCGACGGCAGCCAGTTGTGGCTGGGTGCACAAAGTGCGGTGGACCTGGAATTTTCGGCGCTGAGCCGAGTGTTGAAGCTGCGCTTTGGCGAAATACTGGTGGAGACCGCCGCCGACCCGCGCCGGCCGTTTTTCGTCGACACCGCGCAAGGGCGCATGCAGGCGCTGGGTACACGGTTTGCGGTCTGCCAACTGGGCGACAGCACGCGGTTGAACGTGTATGCCGGTGCGGTCGAGGTTTGTACTGCGCTGCGGGGTGAGCGCCTTATCGTCCAGGCCGGGCAGCAGGTGGATTTCAGTGCCCAGGGCATCAGCACAGCGCGCCCGGCGCAGAGTGCGGGCGAGTCGTGGATTCAGCAGCGATTGAATGCCGAGGACATGCCTCTGGCGCAGTTGCTGCAGACGCTGGGGCGCTATCGCCATGGGCACCTGGGGTGGCATCCGGCGGTGGCGCAGTTGTCGGTGATGGGGGCTTTTCCGCTTGATGATACCGACCGCGCGCTTGAGCTGTTGCAGGCGGCGCTGCCGGTGCGGGTGCAGCGGGTGACGCCATGGTGGGTGAGTGTGGAGCCCGCTTGAGGGGGTGTGGGGGTGACAGGTGCATGCCGATAGGTTTGCAGCGCCCTTGAGATCGAGCGCCGCCCGCGCGGCGCTCGATCTCAAGGGCAATACAAAAACAACGGCATACACCCAAAAGCCCCAAAACCCCCAAAAAACCCCCACCGCCCAGTTCCCTTTTCCCAATCTCGTTCGGTTACCCCCTCACAACCCCCTTCAACTCACCGTATCCACCCCAGGGACCAGCATGCCGACGCCCTTCCACCCCGCCCTTCGCCTGGCGCTTGCCGCCCCACTGTCTCTATGCGCCGCCGCCCCCCTCATGCTGCCGGCAACGCTGGCCCATGCCGAACAAGCCGCCAGCGCCGAGACCACCTTCAACATCGCCCCCGGCTCGCTGGCCGGCGCCCTCAACCAGTTCAGCAGCCAGGCCGGCATCTACCTGGCCGGCAGCAATGCATTGGCCGCCGGCAAGACCAGCCCGGGCCTGCAAGGCCGCTACAGCGTCGCCCAAGGCCTGGCCCGCCTGCTGCAAGGCAGTGGCCTGCAAGCCGTACCGCAAGGCAGCGCCGGCTATGTGCTGCAACCGGTCGCCGACGGCAATGCCTTGCAACTCGATGCCACCGCCATCAACGCCGCAACCCTGGTCGCCAGCAATGGCCAGGGCGACAGTGGCTACCGCGCGGTAGCCAGCGCCACCGCCAGCAAGACCAGCAGCGCCCTGGCCGACACGCCGCGCTCGGTCTCGGTGGTGACCCGCCAGCGCATGGACGACCAGCAATCACAAACCCTTACCGAAGTGCTCGGCTATGTGCCGGGCATCTTCTCCCCACCGTTTGCCGGCGGTGATGGCCAGGCGGGCGACCTGTTCTTCATCCGTGGCTTCAACGCCACCGACTATGGCTACGGCCTGCTGCGCGACGGCCTGCGGGTACAAGGCAACCGCTACGACACCAGCAGCGAACCTTATGGCCTGGAGCGCGTGGAAGTATTCCGCGGCCCGACCTCTATCCTTTATGGCGAGAATGCCCCAGGTGGCGTGGTCAACCTGGTCAGCAAGCGGCCGACCGCCGAACCCCGTGGCGAAGTGCAGCTGAGCTACGGCTCGCACAACCGCCGCCAACTGGGCGTCGACGTGTCCGGCCCACTGAACGAAGAAGGCAACGTGCTGGGCCGCCTGGTGATGATGGGCCGCAACGCCGATACCCAGGTCGATCACCAGCCCGATGACCGCCTCTACATCGCCCCCTCGCTGACCCTGAACTTCGACGACTTCAACAGCCTCACCCTGCTGGCCACCTACCAGCGCGACCGCACGCTGATGGAACTCGGCTACCCGGCCGCCGGCACCTTGCTGCACAACCCCAATGGCAAGATCGACAAGGACCAGTTGTCCGGCAACCCGGACTGGGACAACTTCGAACGCGAAACCTGGAGCCTGGGCTACGAGTTCAGCCACCGCTTCAACGATACCTGGCAGTTCCGCCAGAACTCGCGTTACCTGCAGTCGCGCATCGACCGCCAGGAGACCTGGCCAGGCAGCCTCAACAATGGCGGCTTCGGCACCACCCTGAGCAACCAGGCCTACGACCGCTACAACAAGTCCATCGCCTACTCGCTGGACAACCAGTTCGAAGGCCACTTCAACAGCGGCGCGTTCGAGCACACCCTGCTGTTGGGGGCGAGCCTTGACCGCACCTCGTTCAACCAGGACTGGGACGCCGGCAACGGCGGCACCATCAACGTGTTCGACCCGGTGTGGAACGGCAAGCCAAGCACGCCACTGCACGTGCAGAACGCCTTGCTCGAACAGACCATGTACGGCCTCTACAGCCAGTTGCAGACCAAGGTCGACAATTGGGTGCTGCTGCTCGGCGGGCGCCTGGACCGGGTCAACAGCCAGTTCCGCAACAAGGCTGGCACGCTCAACGTTCCAGCGGACATGGACAGCTGGGACAGCGACTTCACCTGGCAGACCGGCGTGATGTACCAGTTCGAAAACGGCCTGTCGCCCTACTTCAGCTACTCCACTGCCTTCGCCCCGACCCAGCAGACCGAGAGCAAGAGCGGCCCGCTGGACCCGACCACCAGCGAACAGTACGAAGTGGGTATCAAGTACGAACCCAAAGGCTGGAACACCGCCTTCACCGCGTCGGTGTACGACCTGCGCAAGAAGGACGATGTGCTGTTCGACTCAAGCGTCGGTGACTACCGCCAGATCGGCGCCAGCCGCGCCAAGGGCGTGGAGCTGGAGCTCAACAGCGACCTGAGCGAAAACCTCAACCTCACGGCGGCGTATACCTACACCGATTCGCGCATTACCAAAGACGTGGCCGGCTCGCTGTATGAAGACCATCAGATGACCGGGGTACCGCGCAACCAGGCGTCGGTGTGGAGCACCTACCGTTTTCGTGATGGGCTGTTGAAGGGCTTGCAGATTGGCGGCGGCGTGCGTCATTTCGACAGCACATTCGCTTATACCCCAGCCAGCCTGTACGGCAAGCTCGATACCGGCGATGTCACGCTGGTGGACGCCAAGGTGGGTTACACCCTCGACGACAACTGGTCGGTCGAGGTCAACGCCCGCAACCTGTTCGACAAAGAGTACGTGGCCGGTTGCAACAACGCCGGGCGTTGCTACTGGGGTGAGGAGCGCACCTTGCTGGGCACGGTGTCGCTGCGCTGGTGAGCCGTTAAACAAAAGACCCCGGCCACTTGCATGGCCGGGGTCTTTGGATCACGTCGCAAGCGGCGCGATCAGGGTATCGCCAAGATTACTGCGGCTGAGGCAGTTTATCGATTGGGCCGCAGCCACCGATGACCTTGGAGATGGAAACCGAAGGGTGGAACAGGTAGTCGTACGAGCAGTTCTTCTGCTGGTTGTAGACTTGGCCAGTGCAGCCGGACAGCAGGGCAACGCCCGAAACGACAGCAACAGCAACAGTGGCTTTCAACAGCTTTTTCATACAAAGTCCTTTAAATGAATCGTCGGCCATCGTGCTGATGGCGCCCGGATCATACAGAACCAAGGCATTGGATCCAAGTCGTGCGGGCCGCGATGTAACAATACGTCGCGTTATCGCAGCATTAACCGACAGTTGAAAAGTAGGCCGCCACGGAAGATAGTCTGTCGTTCTGCCTCGCACCTGCACGCTTACAGGAGTTTCCCCATGCTCGGTGTTACCGACTACGGCGCGTTCGTCATCGCCTTCATCATCGTCCTGGCCATCCCCGGCCCGGGCAACTTTGCCTTGATCACGGCGACCGGCAAAGGCGGCATCAAGGCTGGCATGGCGGCGACCTGCGGGGTGATCCTGGGTGACCAGGTGCTGTTGTGGCTGGCCGTGGCCGGCGTTGCCACCCTGCTGGCCGCCTACCCTGCCGCGTTCCATGTGGTGCAGTGGGCGGGCGCTGCGTACCTGGCTTACCTGGGGCTGCGCATGCTGCTGAGCAAACCCGGCGGCGCCCCGCGTGCAAGCCGCATGGACAACGGCCACTACTTGCGCCAGACCATGATGATCACCTTGCTCAACCCCAAGGCGATCATGTTCTACATGGCGTTTTTCCCGCTGTTCGTCGACCCGGTGAAGCACCAGGGGCTGGTGACCTTTGGCTTCCTGGCGGCGACCGTGGCGGTGGTGACGTTGCTGTATGGGCTGATTGCGGTGGTGTTGACCCACAAGCTGGCTGAACGCATGCGCGCGAATCCGCGGATTACCCACCTGTTCGAGCGATTGGCGGGGGTGTGCCTGGTCGGGTTCGGGATCAAGCTGGCGGCGATGCGCTGAGGGTTTTCCACAAGGCTTGCGCTGCCCTGTAGGAGCTGGCTTGCCCTGCGATGGGCCGCAAAGCGGCCCCAGGATCTATCCAGCAAACCATAACCAACAGGTCAGCCCAGTCTTCATTCCCTGAACGATAAAAGACGGCAACTTAGCCTTCCGCCCTACAGCTAACCTTCAGTTTTTTCCCCTATCTTGTAGTCCATTTCCCAAACATACTCCCAACCCGCTCAAACGGTTGCTAGTGCTTGGGTCGCGCTCTAGTCTCGCCGTGTCGTTGCCACTGTAGCGACCGGCTTTGACAGGCCGTCCCGACTTAAGAACTCACTTGCAGCGCTTAATGGCAGCTGTACATGGGGCACACTCGTGTGCGCCGGGTTCCTTGGGTCACCGGTCTGTCAACCCATGTATAGCTGCCTCCATTCGTTTGACAGCGTTAGCAGGCAGCTCCACCTGACTCAAGGAGCTGTATATGCGCAAGATAGTCCCCGATCCGCCCTACTCCCTCGATGCCTCGCAAATCCTGCAGGACACCCTGATCCAATCCACAGAGTACGTCCTCTGCGCCCTGTCCGTAGCCCGTCAGTCCGTGCAACTCAAACCCACCTCGCCCAGCTCGATCGTGATGCAAGCCGTCATCCACGAGATGGAAGCCGTACAAAGCCTGGTGGAGTCCGCCTTGATGCAACTGCAGATGCAGCCGCATGCTCCGGCAGAGCCGCGCACCCTGCACTGAAACCATTGAAGTGATGCATCGCCTGGGCGTGCCTGTTCGCGGGTAAAACCGCGAACAGGCACGCCCGGGAACTGAACATTCCAGGGAGTTCAATGATGACTACAGACACCCCCAAGCCGCCCACTACAGCCGGCAAAACCACGTTCTACCAAGGCGAAAACCAAACCCACCCACTCTTTCGCATCGAGCCCGGCATCTGCTGCCAAAGCGCCCGCGAACAGGCTTCCGAATTGATGGGCTACGTACACGACATGACCTTGGCTGGATTGATGGATGGTGATCAAAAGCTGATCTGGGCCTCGCATTACCTGAGCGCGATGGCCAAGGCGCTGCTAGATGATGCTGAGCTGGGGATGATGAAACATTAAGGCAACGCTATGCGAGTCTCGATCTGATTTTGAGCAACACCAAACCGTTCGAGGCCTCGCGCTTTCTCGACAATACCGAAATATTCGCAGCGTTCTTGACGGAGGGTCTGTGGACACTGAGACGTATACAGGCTGGGCAGCGTAGAGCAATTGCCATCGCAAGCACTATCAACAGAGACGCCTGATCACGGCCTCACCAAAAGGCTAAGTTTGTCGCCTGAGCGCTATCTGTAACTCATAAGCGCCTGCTCCAGGGCTGTAATAGCAGCCTGTACCTCTACCACGACATCGCTGATCTGGCTCTGATACATCTCCGGTGTACGGCACAAAACCTCCAGTTGACGACAACACTCAACCAGTTGCTCAGCTTTTACCACCCTTGCAGCGCCCTTGATTCGGTGCGCCAGCTCCGCCAGCTTTTCGAATTGGTCTTCCTGCATGAAGATACCAAGAGCTTTACAATCCTTGCGGTTGTTATTGATCAGCTCGTCAAGAATCTGTCTAAACTTCTCAGGCTCGCTGCTGATCAACATTTCCAAGGGCCCAAGGTCGACCACGCTCGTTGAAACAGGCCTCGCCTCTAATCGTTCCGTAGACTGCAAGTCGATCGCAGGACTTTCGTTCTTAGAGCACTGCAACAAGCGAGCGTCCAATTCATCCAAAGCAATCGGCTTAATTAGACAGTCATTCATACCGACTTTAAGACAATGCTCTATCTCTTCCGATTGCGCATCAGCGGTCAGACCCAGGATTATGGAAGCCTCCAACCCTTGAGCCTCCTCTACCTGCCGTATCGCCTGAGTAAGTTCGGCACCGCTCATGACCGGCATGTGGCAATCGGTAATGACAATATCGAAAGCGTGCTCACACCAGCGTTCAAAAGCCGACCGGCCGTTTTCCGCCTCGCTGACATCATGACCCAGAAAGTTCAGCTGCTGACGCAGTACCTGTCGATTGACTTCATGATCATCGACGATCAATACTTGCAAACGATAGCGTGGCTGTTGAATTAACGGCAGTGCAGTTACTGGCGTAAAATTAACAGGTTCAAGTATCTGCAGGCCTAGCTCGACTTCGACGCGCGTCCCTCTACCGACGGCGCTGCTCAGGTTCACTCGGCCGCCCATCATTTCGCAAAGCGAGCGACTGATCACTAGCCCCAGCCCAGTGCCTTCGCTTTGATGTGAGTTTCGTTGAGCCTGAACAAAAGGACGGAACAATCGTTGTTGATCTTCAGAACTGATACCCACGCCAGTGTCTTCGACACTGAGCTTGATAGTTAGCACGCTTGCTTCGCTCAACACACCACTGATGCTGATTTTGACTGTTCCCGCTTCGGTGAATTTGATTGCGTTGCTAACCAGATTGGAAAGAACCTGTTTGAAACGTAGAGCGTCGATCAGTACGTCACAGTTGATGCTAGAATCGATATCGAGCAAAAGCTCTAGGCGCTTTTGACGCGCCAGCCCTTCAAACACCCGCGCCACTGACTCAATCAAAACACGTAAGTTCGCACGTTTAAGCGACAGGCTAAGGCGTCCAGACTCGATGCGGGCGATGTCAAGGATATCGCCGATCAATTCCAGCAGGCTTTTTGCCGATGTATGAGCGATCTCAATGCTGGCGCGGTCGATTGGCTCGCTGTCGGCGCGCTTGAGTGCAAGCTCGAGGATGCCGATCACGGCATTCATCGGTGTGCGGATTTCGTGACTCATGGTGGCCAGGAAGCTGGTCTTGGCGCGGCTAGCGTCGTCCGAATGGGCCTTCGCTTCGCGTAACTGCGCCACCAACTGGCGGTGCTCGGTGATATCCAGCCAGCCACAGATGACACCCTTTGTCACCCCTTTGGAGTCCTGAAACGGTTGCACCCAGTGGTTGATCCACGCCTCCTTGCCCTGGAGCCGCACGGCATGTACCGACTCGATCGTCTGCCCGTCGCGCATGGCCTGAGAGTAATTGCGATGGAACTCCGGGAGGCTTTCGAAATTCTCCTTCGGTAACTGCCGGACCGTTTTATGCAACACCTCATCGGCGCTCAAGCCAACGCTTTTGAGATAGCTGCGGTTGCACGACAGCATTCGTCCCTTGGTATCACGGACATAAAGCGGTGGCGGCATGCAGTCGGTCAGGGTCTCGATAAATTGCAACTGATCGTTGAGCATGCGCTCGGCCTTGAGCCGGGCTTTGATCTGCCTACGCAGGTAAAACACCCACACCAGTGACAACAACAGCAACAGCGCGGCAGCGGCGACAATTTCAGTGATCAGCCGCTCATAATCTACCCAGGTCTGACCGCTCATACCCGGTGGCGAACGCCAGCGGTTGGAAATCGCATTGAGCTCGTCCGGTGCAATGCTCTGCAAGACGGTATCGATGATCGACTGCAGCTCTACGTCACTACGACGCATGGCGAAATTGACCGTCGCCGGTCCAACATCAAGTATCTGGTTGATGGCCAGTTTGTCGTGGAACAACCGCTCGATGTAATAGCGTGCAGCAGGCAACGCCACCATCGCAGCATCAGCATTGCCTTCATAGAGCAAGTTCATTGTATCCAGCGAGCCACCCGCCTCCACCACCCTGGCTTCGGGGTAACGCTCGCGCAGTTGCTCGATGGCCACATGACCCGTTGGAACCGCCACACGCTTGTCGATCAGATTGCCCAGCTTGCCTTGCTGGTCAATGTTGCTGAGCAATACAAAGGGACTGTTGAGCAGTGGCCGGGAAAAGCGCAGGTATTCCTCGCGCTCCGAGCTTGCCGTCATCAGTGCCAGATCTGCCTTGCCCTTCTGCACCGCGTCGATAATCTGGGGGAAGCCACCACTGCGGGAAACCACTTCAAAATGCAGGCCGGTACTTAGCGTGATCACTTCAAGAACATCGGCGATGCCGCCTGAAAACACCCCGCTAGCATCGAAATAGGCGCCCGGGGCCAGGTCATCATTGATCACCAGGCGTACCACCGGATGCCGCTGTATCCAGCGTGTTTGCTCTACGGTGAGGCTAATGGGGTCTTCACTGGGGATGAAGCTGTTGCCCACCCATCGCTTGGCCAAATTGCGCAACTGATCTTCGCCGATGGATGTGAGGGCGACATTGAGAAGCCGTTGCATACGCGTGTTGTCGACCTTCAGCGCATAACTGTAGTCGCCTCCGCGAACATCCGAGAAACGCTCAAAACGGACAAAGTTGTAGAACGAACGATTGATTAGGTAATAGGCGCTGTACAGGTCGTCCAAGTAAACATCCGCCTGCCCAAAGGCGGCAGCGGCAATCGCTTTTTCATGGTCGGCGTACACCCTGAAAACGGCCCGCGGGTAGCGGTGTTTGAGCTCGGCGCTATGCTCGTGGGTGATCGCAACACGCAAGCCGGCAAGATCAGGGGGTGAATGCCGGGGTTCGGCACTGCGTTTGAACACCGCCAGCCGGTCCCTGGCGTAGGGAATGCTCAGCAGCAGGTCGGGGCGAGGCTCTGTACTGCCGTGAATACTGATGACATCGACACTACCGGCCTGTAATGCCTTGCGCGCGTCCTGCTCATTGGCAAAGGGAACGACCTTCACCTGCAAGCCCAAGAGTTGAGCGACCAGAGCGGTTGCATCGGCGCTGATGCCTTCGTACAGGTTATCTTGGGCATAGACTGAAAACGGCGCGGACTCGGTTGCATACACACCCACCTTGAGCTCAGCCTTGTGCCGCAGCCAATGCCAGTCTTCAGTCGTGATCGCCATATCGTGACGATCGATACGCAGCTGGCTGGACAACACCTGCGGGGCCAAAGGCAGGGTGGCAGCCAGCAGCGGAACGCTGCTCAACAGTAGGCCGATGGACAGGCAGAAAGAACGTAAATGCATGCGAGATAGAAACCGAAGGAGCCTGGGGATCGCCGCCAGTGGCGGCGCAATAATAGTTCAAAGTGGTTGCCGTCGCTCGTTCATGAGGACCTGCCTCACAACCTGCGCTGCATGCAGAAGTCGATGAAGTGGCTTTCCGGCATCGGCCGGGCGAACAAAAACCCTTGGGCAAGGGTGGCGCCCAACTCAATCAGGTGAGCCTGTTGCTCGACGGTCTCTACACCTTCGATAACCAGCGAGATGCCTAACGCCCGGGCCAGCGCCACCGAGCAACTGATAATCGCAGCGCTCTTGGGCTGGTTTTGCATCTTGCGCACGAACGCCCGGTCAAGCTTGATTTCACTAAATGGCAGTTCACTTAGTCTATCCAATGAAGAATAACCGGCGCCAAAATCATCCATGGCCAGGCCACAACCGAGCATACGCAGCCGCACCAGGTTTTCCAGACTTCTGGCAGGTGCACTGATGAGACCAGACTCGGTGATTTCGAACGTCACGCTGGCCGCTGGCACCTGTGACCGCTTGATCAGCAGGGTGATGCGCTCAGTCAACGCGGCGCACGCCAGCTGCGCCGGGTGCAAGTTGAACGCCAGGTCGATCCCCTGGCGCTGCGCTGCCAGCCTTTGCTGAAGAGACAGGCCCTGTTCGAACAGCTGCCAGAACAAGCGGTTGATCAGGTTGTGCGCTTCCATCACCGGTAAAAAATGTGCGGGTGGCAGCACCCCCCATTGAGGGTGCGTCCAGCGTGCAAGCACTTCTGCGCCAACCAGTTGCTGCCCCTGCAGGGTAAATTTGGGTTGGTAATAGGCCTCGAACTCTCCGTTGTCCAAGCCTTGCTGCACATCGTTCAGCGTGGGGAGCTCTGCCGGCGACAACACTTTAGGCGCGGCGCTGCAGTGTTCCCTATAGCGTTTGACCACCTGGCTGAATCCTTCCAGGTTGAAAGGCTTGCCCAAGTCGCCCAAAAAAGTCAGGCCCAGACAGTGGATCATCGCGACCGTGGCTTGACGCAGCGCCGGGTCCAGTTCGCTGCATAGCACCACAGCCCCAATTTTGCCGCTGCTACTGGCTTGGCGAAGAAACGCCAAGCCGTCCATGCCAGCCATTCTCAAGTCACAGATAATAATGTCTACCGCGTCGCAGGCTGACAGCACAGCAACGGCCTCGTGGCCGTCCGCCGCTTGCAGAATGGGCCCCGGCAACACTTTTTCCAGTGCAGTCACGGTGACAAGGCGCTGGAAGGGTTCATCCTCCAGCACCAGAACAGTCAAGTCTTGCATCGCAGGTCTACACGCACGCAATTGAAGGAGCCACAGTCTGCAAGGCTCGCATCTGACACCTCCATGGGAAATTTCCTCTCATCCATCGGAAATTTCCGAAGCAAGTACAGCTCTGTCCTACGCAGCTAATGGTGATAACCTGCTAGTGGCTTATCGATACCGTTCCGTAACAAGCGCGTTCTCAAGGTAGATTCACACTATGCATAGCGTTCTGATAGTTGACGATCATCCAGTCATTCGACTTGCAGTCCGGGTGCTGCTGGAAAAGCACGGCATGCGCGTGGTGGGCGAAGCGGACAATGGCCTGGATGCGGTTCAGCTGGTACGCGAGCTCAACCCGCAGGTGGTCATTCTCGATATTGGTATTCCCAAACTGGATGGGTTTACCGTTATCACCAAGATTAAAACGCTAGATGTGCGTAGCAAGGTGCTTATCCTGACTTCGCAACCTGCCGATTCGGTATGCCGTCGCTGTATCCAGTTAGGTGCACGCGGTTTCGTCAACAAGGAAGAGGACCTGGGCAGCCTGATTACAGCGATCAAATCGGTGGATGCCGGCTATACGTTTTTTCCCTCGCTCACGTTCGACAGTGTCAACCCTGCCGACCAACTGTCGGAACTGGAGCAGATTCGCTCATTAACCGCCCGGGAAGTGACGGTATTGCAATACTTGGCGCAGGGCTACTCGAACAAACAAATTGGCGACATGCTCTTTTTGAGCAATAAAACTGTGAGCACCTACAAAACGCGGCTATTGCAAAAGCTGGGCGCTACGTCGCTGGTTGACCTGGCGGAGTTTGCCAAACGCAATGAATTGACGCGGTAATCGCTGCATAAATGCACCCGTAGGAAATTTCCTATGCTTCCGTAGGCAATTTCCTACTCATTTCTTCCCTTTCGCCCCCTAGGCTTACTCCAGCTCAACGGTACACAGATACCCGAGCAGAAAGAGAGTGTTCAACTAAGCCCCCTTCAAGCACTTCACTATCAACCTAGGAGTATGAAATGAAAGTTAGTTCGTTGGCTGGCGCGATCATGGCAGTTGCCTTGGCATCCACCTCGGCTGTCACCTTTGCCCAAGATCAAGGTCACGGTCGCATTACCTTCAGGGGCGCAATTATTGAGGCACCGTGCTCCATCGCCCAAGAGTCGGCATACCAAACCGTCGAGATGGATCAAGTCTCCAATGTTTCCCTGAAAGACGGCGGAAAATCCACTCCGAAAACCTTCAAGATCGAACTGCGCGGTTGTGAACTGGGCGCACTGAAGTCGGCCACTGCAACCTTCACCGGTTCGCCTGCGTCCAACCCCGACCTGCTGGCTATCAGAGGTACGGCCCAAGGCGCCAGCCTGGCCATCGCCGATCACACCGGTGAGCTGATCAAGCTGGGTGACGCTTCTCCTGCCCAGACGCTGTCCAATGGCGACACCTACCTCGAGTTCAAAGCCTATCTGCAGGGTGACATGGTTGCCCCAGCTGGTGGCGGCGCAGCAACAGGAGCCGCAATCAAACCGGGTGACTTCGAAACGTTCGCCAACTTCACCCTCGCTTATCAGTAAGCTAATCCGTTACTGAGGTGCTCCGCAGTACGCAAGGATAGCGTGATGAGGTGCTCCGAAGTACGCACGGATCGCGTAATGAGGCGCCCCGCAGTACGCACGGATCGCGTAATGATGAGGTGCTCCGCAGTACGCACGGATCGCGTGATGAGGTGCCCCGCAGTAAGCACGGATCGCTTATTGCGGGGAGTTTGCGGAGGTTTAAATGATTCGCTCAACCGTCCTGCTGCTGACTCTATGCCCTCTAATCATGCCCACCAGTGCTGCCGATGCACTCGAAGGGCATGTACAACTGGGCGGGAGCATCGTGGACAGCGCCTGTAATATGCGAGTGGGTAGCGATCGTCAAACGATTGCGTTCAAACCTATGACACTGAATGGCCTGCTAAACGGCGATACATCATCGCAGCATTCCTTAACCCTCTATATCAGCGACTGTATTGCATCGGAAAAGCCCAACGACACCGATGTTTCCCAGCGCTTTAAACTGACATTCGAAGGACAACCCAATGGAAAGTACTTTGCTATCGAGGGCATCGCTAAAGGCATTGCCCTGCAAATAAAAGACCGCCAGGGTAAATTAGTATCGCCAGGCATGGTACTTGAGCACAACGAACTGTCTACTGACAGCCTAATGCTCAACTACTCATTGACGCTCGTTGGCGTCGGACATGCACTGGAAGCAGGCGATTATCACGCCACCATCAAGCTTAACATTCAGCACTTCTGAACTGCCCCACAATCATTTGTGCAGTTTCGCTCAAGGACTTAGTCACGTGAATCACCGTAAGGTACTGGCTACCACGGCGTTGTGCTGTATCGCGACGTGGGCAAGTGCAGCCGAAGAGTTCCAATTCAACACAGATGTACTGGACCTCAAAGATCGCGAGAACCTTGATCTTGGGGTGTTTGCTTCGGCCAACTTCATCATGCCCGGCCAATACAACCTGATGGTACACGTGAACCGCGATACGTTGACGGAGTTTGCTGTCGACTATCTTCCGGCCGAAGACGATCCGAAAAGCAGCGTCCCCTGTCTTTCGCCGGCATTGGTCAATGAACTGGGTCTGAAAGAACAGGTTATTAAGTCGCTCACCTGGTGGCGCGATGGCGCCTGCCTGGACCTGGCCAGCGTTACCGGCATGCAGGCCCGTGGCAACCTGGGCACTTCGGCATTGTACGTGAGCATTCCCCAAGAACAGTTGGAATATACTGCGCCGAACTGGGACCCACCATCTCGCTGGGACGAGGGCATTTCCGGTGTGCTTTTCGATTACAACCTCAATGCCCAGACCACCGACCGCACGCGGGGCAAAGGCCGCAGCGACAACCTCAGCGGCAACGGTACCGCCGGGATCAATCTCGGCGCCTGGCGCTTGCGTGGCGACTGGCAGACCCAGATGCAACGTAGTGACAACCAGCCGTCACAAAACCAATTCGCCTGGAGCCGTTTCTATGCGCTACGCGCGATGCCGTCTCTGCGCTCGAACCTGATCGTCGGGGAAGACTACCTCGACTCCAACCTGTTCGGTAGTTTCCGCTACACCGGGGTGAACCTGAGCAGCAACGACAACATGCTGCCCCCCAATCTAAGGGGTTATGCCCCGGAAGTCAGCGGTGTGGCCCGCACCAACGCGCGCGTGATCATTCGCCAGCAAGGCCGCGTGCTTTACGACACCCAAGTCCCCCCAGGGGCGTTTCGAATTCAGGATCTCAACGATGCGGTTTCTGGCCAGCTAGACGTGCGCGTCGAGGAACAGGATGGCAGCGTCCA
The DNA here is from genome assembly GCF_900187555.1 of Pseudomonas sp. Irchel s3f19. Lineage (NCBI taxonomy): Bacteria > Pseudomonadati > Pseudomonadota > Gammaproteobacteria > Pseudomonadales > Pseudomonadaceae > Pseudomonas > Pseudomonas sp. Irchel s3f19. Next base: position 46,137 of record NZ_FYDW01000013.1, read on the forward strand.
GGAATTCCAGATGGACACGGCCAGCATTCCCTACCTGACACGTCCTGGCACGGTGCGCTACAAGCTGGCCACCGGCAAACCCTCTGACTGGGAACATCAACTCGATGGCCCCGCTTTCGCCACCGGTGAGTTTTCTTGGGGTGTGAGCAACGGCTGGTCGCTGTATGGCGGTAGCCTTGGTGCCAAGGACTATGGATCCCTCGCCGTTGGCGTTGGTCGCGACCTGATGGCTTTCGGTGCATTGTCATTCGACGTCACGCAGTCACGGGCCACGATCCCGGAACGTGACACACTGAGCGGTAAGTCCTACCGTGCCAGTTATTCCAAGCGGTTCGACGAGTACGACAGCCAGATTACCTTCGCCGGCTACCGGTTCTCCGAAGAGAACTACATGAGCATGAACGAATTCATCGAGGCCCGGCGTGGCAGCCAACCTTTGAACCAGAGCAAGGAGCTGTACACCGCGACGGTGAGCAAACAATTTCGCGATTCAGCTCTCAGCATGTACTTCAACTACAACCACCAGACTTACTGGAACAGCCAGGCAAGCGACCGCTACAGCCTGTCAGTGTCGCGCTATTTCGATGTCGGTGGTTTGAAGAACCTCAGCCTATCCCTGACCGCGTACCAGAACAAGGGCAAAGGCACCTCTGATGATGGTGCCTACTTATCGGTCAACATCCCCTGGGACAGCACGGGCTCGTTCAGTTACAGCTCGTCGGTCAATCGCGGCGACACTTCTCATAGCCTGAGCTATTACGACCGTATCGATGCGCGTAACAATTACATGCTCAGCGCGGGTAAGTCCTCCAGCGGAGCAATGGCCAGCGGTTTTCTGTCGCATGACGGGGATGAAGCTCAGGTAGTTGCGAGCGCCAGTTACCAGGCCGGTGAGTACACGTCGGCAGGACTGTCTCTGCAAGGCGGTGCCACGCTGACTGCACAAGGTGCGGCCCTGCATCGCAGCAATATCATGGGCGGCACGCGCCTGCTGGTTGATACCCAGGGCGTTGCCGACGTACCCGTGCGCGGCAACGGCGGGATAACTCGCACCAACCGTTTCGGCAAGGCGGTGGTGACGGACGTCAACAGCTACTACCGCAACCAGGCCAGCATTGTGCTGGACGACTTGGCCGACGATGTCGAAGCCACCCAGTCGATCACCCAGGCAACCCTGACCGAAGGCGCGATCGGCTACCGCCGTTTCGATGTGATCTCCGGCCGTAAGGCCATGGTCATCATTCGCATGGCCAATCACCGCGCGCCGCCCTTTGGCGCCAGCGCACGGAACAGCCGCGGCCAGGAGACCGGCATTGTTGGCGAAGAAGGATCGACTTACCTGAGCGGCATGAAGCCAGGCGAAACCATGTCGCTGCAATGGGACGGCAGCGCGCGCTGCCATTTCACACTGCCTGACCAGGTGGTATCGCCCGAACGACAACTGGAACTGCTTTGCCAGCCCGTCAGCGATACGGACGACTCCGCCGCTTAATCTATTTGCAATAGGTACTTCTATGAACACCCGTTTTAAATGCATCAGCCTGACTTTGCTTGCCCTCGCTGGCACCTGCGCGGCGAAAACCTGCCTGGCCGCAGTGTCGCTAGACCGTACCCGAGTCATTTTTACCGGCAGCGAGAAATCGATCAGCCTCAGCGTCAGTAACCAGAACACCCAACTGCCCTACCTTGCACAGGCGTGGATCGAGAATGAGCAGGCCGAAAAAATTACTAGCCCCCTGGTGGTAGTGCCGCCCATCCAGCGGCTGGAAGCAGGGGGCAACAGCCAGGTAAAGATTCAAGGCTTGCCTGAGCTTAGCCAACTGCCCCAGGACCGCGAATCGTTGTTCTACTTCAACCTGCGCGAAATCCCGCCACGCAGCGACCAGCCCAATACCTTGCAAATTGCCCTGCAAACGCGTGTGAAGCTGTTTTATCGACCGGCGGCGATCGTCGCGAGGTCCGGTGTTAACGAAGCCCCGTGGCAGGAAAAGCTGACCCTGACCCGCCAGAACGACCGCTATCTAGTGAACAATCCGACGCCATACTACGTCACCCTGATCGATGCCACGCCCAACCTCAAGGCCGCCAGCGCAACCGACTTCAAACCCCTGATGATCGCCCCTAGAGGCCAACTCGACCTGGGCGTAAGCAGCAAGGCGCTGGGCGACAAGCCAGTGCTGACCTACGTCAATGACTTTGGCGGCCGCCCGCAACTGCAGTTCAACTGTACTGCAGACAGCTGCAACGCCAGCCCCGTTGACAGCAATCGCTGACACCCGACGACTTATTCCAGTGAGGGCAAATCATGAAGCCTGGACTCCGTATCTGTCTTGCCGCCTGGCTATGTAATGCCAGTGTCTTGACCCATGCCGCCGGCAATCTTGCTCAGACGGCCGAATTCCAGGTCACCGGCACCTTGTTAGAAAGCGCCTGCTACCTGGACCCCAGTTCTGCGTACCAGACTCTGTCGCTGGGCGATTTGAGCACTGCCCGCCTGTTGCGCATTGGCGATCAGGGTGCGCCTATAGCCCTGCATCTCAAACTGCAAGGCTGTATACGCGTCAACGGCGGACGTCAGGATGAGCAGCAAGGCACCTTGGTCTGGAGCGCCATCGAGCCGGTAGCCACGATGGCGTTCAACGCGGTCGCCGATGCCAATACGCCCGCGCTTATAAGGGTGAGCGGCGCCGAGGGTTTCGGCCTACGCCTGCTAGATATCCAAGGCAACGATGTACGCCTGGGCCGAACCGCCCCCGGGTGGTTCGTCTCCCCGGGTGACAACCAACTGACATACTACATCCGCCCTGAGCGCACATCCGCCCCTTTGCGCCCGGGCGCCTTCCGCGCCAGCCTCAATGTGAATCTTGCATATGACTAAGGGTCTGGCAATGACCGTCGCACGGCCCGCACTGCTAGCCATACTGTTTGCTTGCGCAACCATGACGCATGCCATCGAGCAAAAGGTGACGATCGAGGGTGTCATCTATGCGGCGATCCCGTGCGTGATCAATAAAAACGCCCCCATCACTGCCCCCTTTGGCGATGTGCAGACCACCGGCATCGATGGCACGTACAAGACCATCACCCTGGAATACGCACTCGACTGCAGCCGCTCCGCGACCAATGAGTTACGCATTCAAGTACGCGGTACCCCAGCGTTCGATCCTCAACTGTTAGTGGTACGCGGTTACGACAACCTCGGTATCGCCTTGAAGAAAGACGGTGTGCCGCTTGCGCTCAATACCTGGGCAGATATAGACACCCGCAAACAGCCTGTGCTGCAAGCCGTCTTGGTCAAGCGCGAAAACAGTGAGGTTCAAGCCGGCAAATTGGATGCCAGCGCAACTCTCGTGGTGGATTATCGATGATTATGCTGCACCGCACCTTTGCGATACTTTCGATCGCCACCCTGCCCCTAATTTGTGCTGGCGCGGACAACCTGAAGTTCACCGGCAACCTGCTGGCGCCGCCGGGCTGCACTGTCAGCGACAAAGGCGGCCGTATCAATGTGCGCTTCGAGCGCAATATCGCCGTTAATCGCATTGATGGCGAACTTTATCGCCAGGCGATTCCGTACCAGATCTCATGCCCGGGTGCTTCCGGGACTGGTATCACTTGGCACATGCGCTTGACTCTCATAGGCAAGTATGCGGATTTCGACCATACCGCACTGACAAGCTCTGTGAACGACCTAGGCATCAAGGTACTGCTCGGCGGTACCACACTCATTCCTAATGAGCCTCGAGAGATCGATGTGAACGCATCCACACCACCGATACTGGAGGCCGTGCCGGTGAAGCTTGCCGCTGCGGAGTTACCCAGCACCAACTTTACCGCTTCGGCACTTCTGATGGCTGAACTCTACTAGGAGGCTGTATGGGCAATTGGGCCATTATCCTGACCATCTGGCTCTCCGCCAGCCTGTGGGTCTCGGCGGTGCAAGCAGCAGAAGATAACCTGTACTTCTCAGGAACGCTGGTGAATGAGCCTTGCGTGCTTGATGAGAGAGATGAGTTGATCAAATTGGACTTCAAAAGCGTGGTCAACAAGGACCTTTATCTCAACGGGAGAACCAAAGGGCGGCCGATCGTGCTGCGGTTGAACAATTGCGACTTAGACGTCGGAAAACGCATGGTCAATATCACGTTCAGCGGCAATGAAAGCAGCGAACCGCCGGGCCTGCTGTTGCTGCAAAGCACCACTGTACAAGGCTTGATGGTAGGACTGGAGACGGCGGGCGGTACCGCACTGCCGCTGAACAAGAACCATCCCATGGGCGAACTGACCAGCGGCTATAACGCGCTCAACTTCAATGCCTACTTGAAAGGAGCACCCGAGGTTCTAGCCAATCGCACCCTAGGACTAGGCGATTTTGAAGCGTCAATGACCTTTGAACTGAGTTACGAGTAACGACCATGAAAGCCTCATACACGACCACGTTACGCCGCACCATTGCATTAGTACTACTGTGTGTTGTAGCTGCACAAGCACAAGCGATCAACATCACGACGACGCAAAGTCGTTATGAGCAGGGGGGTGTACGTTACTACTTTACCGTAACCGACTGGACAACAACTACAAGTGGGGTAAATCCGTGTAGGGATAGCGACCCACTATTAAACACTTGCAATATTATGTTGTCAGCGACCAAGGTTTCGTGGGGGCCGGGCTACCAGGTAGGTCATTACGCTATATGGAGCGTACCTATTCGGCGAGAACTTTCAACCTTGGGCGACCTGTACTCCGACCTACAGGCTGTCGGCTTCAGAGTTCCTCTAAGCGGCTCGATTCTAGTAGCTAACCAAGACGCAAGCAATAATTTATGTATCTCTTTTGCATATGCAACAACCTCTGGAAATCTTGGCGCCGCATTTAACTTGTTCGGCCCGTGCACCCGTGTTGTTGCTCCGACGCTACAATGCGATATCACAGGGGACACCAATATCAACCACAAAACTTTATCCGACATTGAAGCCAACGGGGCTAAGGCTTCGACCAAGCTCCAGCTAAAGTGTCGGGGCCCGGCCAGCGTCACCGTCTCAGCATCCAGAACAGACACTAACGGGGTGCAGCTCAGAGACGACAAAAGCCTGTACTCGAAGATCACGATCAATGGCAAGGACGCCACAGCGGGTATCAACGTGACCGTTCCAAATGGCCAAGCCCCATTAAACATCGAGTCGACCCTTGCCACCCGGGGAACCGTGGCCCCCGGTGCGTTCTCTGGCTCGACAGTTATTACCGTTACACCACCTTAAATTTAATGCCCTCGTGACTGGATGGCAAAAAAACAAGTTAAGCCGTCGCTAGTTCCCTGACATCCTGTCACGAGTGTCTAAACGTCCTATTTGCTAATAGAGGAACTACGGAGCATGCTAACCCACGCCTCATAGGCCGCTTCGTGACGACTCACTGCATTAGCCCACACATCACCCGTTACGTTCCTTGCCACTACAAGCATCATAAGGAGATTTGTTGAAGCGTCAATTTCAAGCAACAAGCGATGGGATTCAAAGCGAAAGTCATCAAGCACAAGCATAAATCCAGCTCCACCAACTAGACAAGAAATTCAATTAAGTCCAAGCTCTCTGTAAATATATGCGCTCCGACTCTTTAATGCAAAATACTTTTAGCATCTCATCTCAGCAAGCCCTGCAGCGCAACCTTATGATAACGAATCGTATTGGGCGACTCACTCACAGATTGATCATGATCATCGAGGGCGGTCATCTAAAGAACTCTAAACTCTAAGTACAGAAAGCCTTCTACTTTTCGCGGCTCGACAACCTTCACCTCGAAGGCTTAATCGAGTTCAGAATCACGACCTTACAGAGCCCTACTCCTGCATTTTGTTTATCTTTTTAGAGCAATGTAAGACGCCTTACACGCACGCCCAGTTGACAGGGCTCGGTCATAAGCTTTCGCCAATTCTCCCGCTCGAGCATCGGCCCGTGTGAGTAAATCTGAGAGCACCGTGGCGGAAGGGTGGCTGCCTGGCCTTGGGTGATAGCGGCGATATACATACCGGGGCAACTGACGGTGACTATGAGCTGGGTGGCTTAACTGCGCAGCCGGTGACCAGCAGCATCGGCGTCAGTAGCGCCAGCACCAGCAATCGTTCTTTCGTCATACGCTTTTACCCGCGCCTCTTGCTGCGCGTTTGCGCTCCGGTGATCTTCCTGGTGCGCCGATCGTTCGCCGATTACCTCGACCAAGCGGTCGCCGCTGCCCCGTTGCACTGATGCCTGACCGCCCTTCGCCCGCTATGCCGTGCTGGTAGCCCCCCAATGGGACGCCAGAAGTACAAGAAGAGCGGCAGCCGCGCAGGCCAGACGCTCATGCCAAAGCCCGCCGGATACACTCATCAATTATCATCAACGGATACAGGTTACCGCCGCTCTCATGGATGATGATACCGAGCACCACCTTGCGCAGCGTGGCTGGGTCTTTGATGTCGATCGGGTCCGCGCCCGGACGCCCAGGCGCTTGACCACGACAGCAGCATAGCCCTGGGTGTCGTTCTCGCTGCTCGGTACCCAACGGTTGATGGTCTCGAGCCCTGTATCGATGCCGTTCCCGCCCACGCCAGGCATACCGGCCTTGCCGCGGTAGTTGATCAGCAGCTTGCAAGGCACGGATGCCATTCTCTGTATTGTCAAATCGGGCAAAGCGCGGGCTTCCGCCTCTTCTTTCCGGCCGAGCTGCCACTGCTAGGCGTTGCGCGGATTGTAATTGATGTTGCAGGGGTTCTTGGTCCGAACGCCGCTTTTCGTAGTAGGCAATGGCGGAATGATAGCGAACGCTTGGGGGGAAATACACGCTCCCCCATTCCCCCAAATTTCCCCAAACGAAAAAACCCCGAGGGCTATACAGCGCTCGGGGCCTTTAATATGGCGGAGAGATAGGGATTTGAACCCTAGGTACTGTTGCCAGTACAACGGATTTCGAATCCGTCCCGTTCGACCACTCCGGCATCTCTCCAATGCCGCGCATCATACCAGCGAATTCTGAAAACGCAAACCTTTATTTTCAAAAAAATCGCGTGGTATCAGGCGCTTGCGTGAACAGGCCGCTTACAGCGGCACGCCCAGGCGCTTGGCAACTTCTTCGTAGGCTTCGATCACGTCGCCCAGGCCCTGGCGGAAGCGGTCCTTGTCCATCTTCTTGCGGGTTTCTTTGTCCCACAGGCGGCAGCCGTCGGGGCTGAATTCGTCGCCCAGGACGATCTGGCCGTGGAACACGCCGAACTCCAGCTTGAAGTCGACCAGCAACAGGCCTGCGTCATCGAACAGCTTGTTCAGCACTTCGTTGACTTTCAGCGACAGCTTTTTCATCTCTGCCAGCTGCTCGGCGGTGCCCCAGCCGAACGCGACAACGTGGGATTCGTTGATGAAGGGGTCGCCCTTCTCGTCGTTCTTCAGGAACAGTTCGAAGGTGGACGGCTCCAGCTTGATGCCCTCCTCCACGCCCAGACGCTTGACCAGGCTGCCCGCCGCGTAGTTACGCACCACGCACTCGACCGGGATCATGTCGAGCTTCTTCACCAGGCACTCGTTGTCGCCCAGCAGCTTGTCGAACTGGGTCGGCACGCCGGCTTCTTCGAGCTTTTGCATGATGAAGGCGTTGAACTTGTTGTTCACCATGCCTTTGCGGTCGAGCTGTTCGATACGCTTGCCGTCGAACGCCGAGGTGTCGTTGCGGAACAGCAGGATCAAGCGGTCGGCGTCGTCGGTCTTGTAAACCGATTTGGCCTTGCCGCGGTAAAGTTCTTCGCGTTTTTCCATGATGGGCTCCGCTTGCTTGAGTAGTTGGGCTAGGCGATTTCGCGCCAGTCGAGCCCGTGTTCCTGATTCGCCACCTGAAGCCAGTCTGGGTCGCACCCAAGGGTGTCGACGAAGCACTGGCGGGCCAGTTGTGGCAGGTTGTTCTTGCTGCTGAGGTGGGCCAGCACCAGGTGTTGCAGGTTGCTCCAGCCCAACTCGTCCACCAGGCGCGCGGCCTGGTGATTGTTCAAATGCCCTTGCATGCCACCTACCCGCTGCTTCAGGAACGACGGGTAGTGACCGCGTGCCAGCATGTCGCGGCAGTGATTGGCTTCGATCAACAGGGCATCCAGGCCCTGGTAGCGCTCCAGCAACAAGGCATCGTACGAGCCCAGGTCGGTGAGCATGCCGAAACGCCGCCGGCCGTCGCTGAGCACGTACTGCAACGGCTCGTAGGCGTCGTGCTCGACGCGCGCTGCCGTCACCTCCAGGCCACCGATGCGCAGGCTGTCGCCACAAGCGAGAAAACCGGCCACCTCCACCGGCTTGCGCAGGCCGCGCAACGTCCCTTGGCTGAGGTAGACCGGTACATTGTAGCGCCGCGACAGCAACCCCACCCCATGCACATGGTCGGCATGTTCGTGGGTAACCAGCACCGCGCTCAGCTGTGCCGCCGAGACCCCGAGCAGCGCCAGGCGCCGCTCGGTCTCACGCAGGGAGAACCCGCAATCGACCAGGATGAACGTGTCACCACTGGCGATCAGCGTGCCGTTTCCCTGGCTGCCGCTTCCGAGTACCGCGAAGCGCACTTAACCCAGGTGGTCCTGAATGGCGCTCAGCACACGGCGGGCGACATCGGCCGGAGCCACGGTGTTGATGTTTTTCTCGACGGTGACCTGCACGCTCTCGCCGACCTTGCTCAGGCGTACCTGGTAGCGCTCGGCACGGGCTTCACGCTCTTCCTTGGTCGGTGCACTGCCGAACATGCGGCTGAAGAAGCCCGGCTCGTTCTGCTTGTCGTCAGGCTTTTCGGACAGGTTGATGTAGTACAGGCCCAGGCTGCGGTTGATGTCTTCGACACGCCACTCGCCACCTTGCTCCAGGGCACGGCCCACGCTGGACCAGGCGCGATCCAGGTCGGCGCCCAGGAACAGTACCGGGTTGCCGCTGCCGTCTTCGCTCAGGCTGACGCGGCTTGGCGCATCGAAATCGCGCGCGGCCAGCAGCGAGACAGACCCGCCCTTCTCGGCGCTGCGGTTCATGCTGGCGAGCATTTCGTCAACCAGCAGGGCATCGGCGCCGGTATTGCTGGAGGTGGACGGGAAACCAGGCTCGGCGGTGCTGCCAGCCGGGCGCTCGACGCTGACGATGTACACCTCGGAGGTGTTGCGCTGCACGCCGGGCTCCATGCGTACACGCACGCGCACTTCGCTGTCGCCGCTGCTGGCGGTGCTCGCCAGGCGCTGGCCGAGCGAGGCCGAGAGTTCATCGAAACGCTGCCAGCTGGTATTGAATTCGCCGGTTTGCGGGCGCTCTTCGGCAATGCGGAAGCCATTGTCTTCAAAGAACTGACGGGCCGCAGGCCAGACTTCGGCTGGCGAGCGCTGGGCCAGCACCCAACGGCTGTTGCCGCTGCGTTGCAAGCTGAAGTCGCTGACTTCGGCACCGGCCGTCAGCGGTTGCGGACGCGGCACTTCGAACTCGCCGGTGGCGCTGTCATCGGCAACGTTACGCGGAATAGGCAACAGCGGGTCGAGGCGCTTGACGTTGCTGGCGTCCGGCGGCAGCTGCATCGGCGCGGTCGGGTGCGCCTGCAGGTAATCGCTGCCGCGGTCGCGGAAATAACCCTCGTCGCCCCACAGCCAGCCGCAACCGCTGGTGCTGGAAATGATCAGGGCAAGGGCGGAAAGACCAGCCAGTCGCTTCATGCGGTGTACTTCCTCGATTAAACCAGTACGCCGGACTGGCGCAAGGCAGTACGGACTTTTTCGTGACAGCCTTCGCTCAACCAGGTCAGCGGCAGGCGAATGCCTTTGTGCATCAGGCCCATTTCGACGAGCGCCCATTTCACCGGAATCGGGTTGGCTTCGCAGAACAGGTCTTTATGCAGCGGCATGAGTGTTTCGTTGATTGCGCGGGCCTTCTCGGCATTGCCCTCAAGGGCGGCCTCGCACAAGTCGGCCATTTCGCGCGGGGCGACGTTGGCCGTCACGGAGATGTTGCCCTTGCCGCCCAGCAGGATCAGCTCGACAGCCGTCGGGTCGTCGCCGGACATGACGATGAAGTCTTTGCTGACGCCATCGAGGATGGCCTTGGCACGGGCCAGGTCGCCGGTGGCTTCCTTGATGCCGATGATGTTCGGCACGGTCGACAGGCGGATCACGGTCTCGGCCTGCATGTCGCAGGAGGTGCGGCCGGGTACGTTGTAGAGGATCTGCGGGATGTCGACGGCTTCGGCGATGTGCTTGAAGTGCTGGTACAAGCCTTCCTGGGTCGGCTTGTTGTAGTACGGCACGACCAGCAGGCAGGCGTCGGCGCCGGCGTTTTTGGCGTTCTGGGTCAGGTGCACGGCTTCCGAGGTGGAGTTGGCGCCAGTGCCCGCGATGACCGGGATGCGGCCAGCGACACGCTTGACCACGAATTCGATGACCTCGATGTGCTCTTCGACGGTCAGGGTGGCCGACTCGCCGGTAGTACCGACGGCGACGATGGCGTGAGTGCCGTTTTCCAGGTGGAAGTCTACAAGTTTGCCGAGGCTGTCCCAGTCAAGACGCCCTTGTGCATCCATGGGAGTGACCAATGCCACCATACTGCCCGCAATCATGTAACTGCTCCTGCCGGAAAAAGAGAGCGGTAATGGTACTGGGGGCATCGGCCTTGCACAAGCGAAGCAGGCGGGCGGAGCATTCCCCTCGGCGGCTTAATTCGCTACCCTTGATCCTTTGATCGGTGCAGCGCGGCCCGCCGGGCCGTCGACCTTGCTCCCCGCCGGCGTCCACGACCTCGCATGCGAGCCCCGGGCACTGCCGACTGGAGGCTTTTGCCTGTCCTGCACCGACCGCTCATCGCTTTAGGAATGCTGCATGTCCACCCCCACCGTCCGCGAACAATTCCTTGTCATCAGTGCCCTGGGCCCAAACCCCATGGAACTGGCCAACGTCCTCAGCCGCGCTGCCGTCGAGAACCGCTGCGCGGTAGTCACCTCGCGCCTGAGCCGCCATGGCGAGACCAGCGCCCTGGTGCTGCAGGTCGGTGGCAGCTGGGACGCCCTGGCGCGTCTTGAAGCCTCCCTGCCTGGCCTGGGCAAAAAGCACGGCCTGACCCTCGATGTGGTGCGCAGCGCCGACCAGGAGGTACGCCCGCAGGCGCTGCCTTACGTGGCCTATGTCAGCGCGGCCTACCGCCCCGACATCATCAACGAGCTGTGCCAGTTCTTCCTCGACCACCGTGTCGAGCTCGAAGCCATGACCTGCGACACCTACCTGGCGCCACAGACCGGCAGCAGCATGCTCAACGCCCAGTTCACCGTGATTTTGCCGGCCGGCACCCAGATCAGCTGGCTGCGTGACCAGTTCCTGGACTTTGCCGATGCCTTGAACCTGGATGCGCTGATCGAGCCTTGGCGCCCACAGAACCCCATGTAAGGAAGCCCCCATGGCCGTAGCACTCGACCAACCCGTTGCCAATTTCCAGGCCCAGGCCACCAGCGGCCAGGCGGTCAGCCTTGCCGAGCTCAAGGGCCGCCAGGTGGTGGTGTACTTCTACCCCAAGGACAGCACCCCGGGCTGCACCACCCAGGGCCAGGGCTTCCGTGACCAGCATGAAGCCTTTGCCGCCGCCAATACCGTGGTGTTCGGCGTATCGCGCGATGGCCTCAAGTCGCATGAGAACTTCAAGGCCAAGCAAGGCTTCCCGTTCGAGCTGATCAGCGACAAGGACGAGGCCCTGTGCCAGCTGTTCGACGTGATCAAACTGAAGAAGCTGTATGGCAAGGAGTACATGGGCGTGGACCGCAGCACCTTCCTGATCGACAAGGACGGTGTGCTGCGCCAGGAATGGCGTGGGGTGAAGGTACCCGGGCATGTGGATGCCGTCTTGGCGGCGGCTCAGGCGTTGAACAAGGCTTGAGATTGTCGGGGCTGCTTTGCAGCCCCAAAAATCACAACAGCGGCGCCACTGTCGGCTCTTGCCGCGGCCAGGCATCCAGCACCGCCTTGAACAGCGTTGCCAGCGGGATCGCAAAGAAGATCCCCCAGAAGCCCCACAACCCGCCAAACAGCAGCACCGCGCAGATGATCGCCACCGGGTGCAGGCTCACCGCCTCGGAAAACAGCAACGGCACCAGCACGTTGCCATCCAGCGCCTGAATGATCGCGTACACCGTCATCAGGTAGATGAACTGATCGCCCCAGCCCCACTGGAACAATGCAATCAACGTCACCGGCACGGTCACCACCACGGCGCCCACATAGGGCACCACCACCGACAAGCCCACCAGCAACGCCAGCAAGGCCGCATAGTTCAGCCCCAGGCTGATGAACGCGATATAGGTGGCAACCCCGCAGATCAGAATCTCGATGCCCTTGCCGCGAATGTAGTTGGCGATCTGCCGGTTCATCTCGTTGCCCACGCGGTTGAGTAAGGTGCGCTCACGGGGCAGATAACCCACCACCCAACGCCCGATCACCTCGCGGTCCTTGAGGAAGAAGAACACCAGGATCGGCACCAGCACCAGGTAGATCATCGCGTTGACCAGCAGCGGCAGGCTCGACAACGAAAAGGTCAGTGCCCACTGGCCGAACTTGCCGATTTCACCGCGCACCGACTCGATGGCATGCAATACCTGCTCATCCGACACCAGGTGCGGGTAGCGCTCGGGCAGCAGCAGCAACAGCGACTGCCATTTGCCGAGCATGCCGGGCAGCTCGTTGAACAGGGTGATCAGCTGATGCCAGAGCAACGGCACCAGCACCAGCAGGATGACCGCCAGTGCCCCCATGAACAACGCAAACACCACGGCCACCGCCAGCCGGGTGGGCACCCGCAGGCGCTCCAGGGCGTTGACCAGGCCTTGCAGCAGAAACGCCAGCACCATCCCCGCCAGCACCGGCGCCAACATGCCGCCCAGGGTCAGTACCGCGGTAAACGCCAGAACCAGCAGGACCGCCAGCACCACCGCCTCCTCATCGGAGAAATAGCGCTGCATCCAGTCGCGAAGCACTTTGAACATTGACGATCCTTGGTTGAGACTCAGGCCTTGCGCAGCCAGTAGGTGTAGGTGCCGGCCTCGGCCGTTTCATGCAGCAGCGTATGACCGGCCAGCTTGGCAAAAGTGCGGAAGTCGCGCTGCGAGCCAGCATCGGTAGCAATCACCTTGAGCACCGCGCCACTGGCCAGGCGGTTGAGTTCCATCTTTGCCTTCAGCAGTGGCAGCGGGCAGTTCAGCCCGCTGGCGTCGAGTTCGGCGTCGCAGGTCAGGGTGTCACTCATCGGGGTTCTCCACGTGCGGGGCAGACGTCTTTGGTAACAGGCCCGCTAGGATACCGCCACTGGTCGCCAACGTGTGAGCGGGCTACAGTAGAGGCCTTTGACCCGACGCGAGCTTCGTGCATGAATCTACTGCGCCCTACCCTGTTGACGCTGGCCTGCCTGATGGCCCTTCCCGGCCATGCTGACGACCTGCCATCACTGGGTGATGCCAGCTCTGCGATCGTCTCGCCGCAACAGGAGCACCAGCTCGGCCGCGCCTGGCTGAGCCTATTGCGTGGCCAGGTCAACCAGTTGAACGACCCGCAGCTCAAGGACTACGTCGAAACCAGCGTGTACCGCCTGGCGGAAACCAGCCAGTTGCAGGACCGGCGCCTGGAGTTCATCCTGATCGACAGCCGCGAGCTCAACGCCTTCGCCGCCCCTGGCGGCATCGTCGGGGTCAACGGCGGGCTGTTCCTCAATGCCCAGACCGAGGGCGAATACGCCTCGGTACTGGCTCACGAACTGGCGCACTTGTCGCAGCGCCACTTCGCCCGTGGCGTCGAAGCCCAGCAACGCATGCAACTGCCGATGATGGCCGCCCTGCTGGCAGGCATCGTGCTGGCCGCGGGTGGTGGCGGCGACGCCGGTATCGGCGTGATCGCAGGCACCCAGGCCGCCGCTATTCAGGAGCAGCGGCGCTTCTCGCGGCAAAATGAACAGGAAGCCGACCGCATCGGCATCCAGAACCTGGAAAAAGCCGGTTACGATCCGCGCAACATGCCCAGCATGTTCGAGCGCCTGGCGCGCCAGTACCGCTACGATGCCAAGCCGCCAGAATTTCTGCTGACTCACCCGGTGACCGAGTCGCGGGTTGCCGACACGCGCAACCGCGCCGAGCAGGCGCCCAAGGGCGGCATCGAGGACACCCAGCGCTACCAGTTGATCCGCGCCCGCGTGGCACTCACCTACGAAGGCACCCCGGGCCTTGCCGCCAAGCGCTTCCGCGCCCAGCTTGACGAAGACCCGAAGCTTGACGCCGCGCGCTATGGCCTGGCCTTGGCGCAGATCAAGGGTGGCCAGCTGAACGAGGCCCGCGAGCTGCTCAAGCCGCTGCTGGCCAAGGCCCCCAACGACATTACCTACAACCTGGCGCAGATCGACCTGGACATCACCAACAACCGCCTGGCCGATGCACAGCAGCGCGCCGAACGGATGCAGGGGCTGTACCCAGGCAATTACCCGCTGAAACAGGTGCGCGCCGACCTGCTGGTCAAGCAGAACAAGCCGGCCGAGGCAGAAAAGGTACTTAACGACCTGCTCAAGAGCCGGCCGGATGACCCGGATGTGTGGTACGAGGTTGCCGAAGTGCGGGGGTTGTCGGGCAATACCATCGGCTTGCACCGGGCACGGGCCGAGTACTTCACCTTGGTGGGGGATTTCGACCAGGCCATCCAGCAGCTGGATTACGCCAAACGCCGTGCGGGCAGCAACTTCCCGCTGGCGTCGCAGATCGATCAGCGCCAGCGCGAGATCATGGAGCAGCAGCGGATGGTCAAGGACATGATGGGCCGCTAGGGCACATCTGGACCGCCCTATTCGCGGGGCAAGCCCGCCCCCACAAGTACCCCGCTGCCCTTGAGGTTAGCGGGGTTGTGGGAGCGGGCTTGCCCCGCGAATGGGCCGCAAAGCGGCCCCAGCAATATCAGGCGTTACCCGACAACTTCAAGCGCGCCGCCTGAGTAAAATCGAGCATCCTGTTCAGCGGCTTGATCGCCTTGGGCACCAGCGCCGGGTCAACGAAAATCTCGTTGCTGCCCGTGCGCAGGCAACCCAGCACCCGCTCCAGGGTATTCATCGCCATCCACGGGCAGTGCGCACAACTGCGGCAGGCTGCACCGTTACCGGCCGTCGGCGCCTCGATAAATTCCTTGTCCGGGCACAGCTGCTGCATCTTGTAGAAGATGCCGCGGTCGGTGGCGACGATGAAGGTCTTGTTCGGCAGGGTCTGGGCGGCCTTGATCAACTGGCTGGTCGAACCTACCGCGTCGGCCAGGTCGATCACCGCTTCGGGCGATTCAGGGTGAACCAGAATGGCTGCGTCCGGGTAAAGCGCCTTCATGTCGGCCAGTTGGCGCGACTTGAATTCTTCGTGAACGATGCACGCGCCGTCCCACAGCAGCATGTCGGCGCCGGTCTGCTTCTGAATGTAGCGCCCCAGGTGCTGGTCCGGGCCCCAGATGATGGTCTCGCCGTTGTCCATCAGGCTTTCGACGATCTCCAGCGCGCAGCTGGAGGTTACCACCCAGTCGGCACGCGCCTTCACGGCCGCCGAGGTATTGGCATAGACCACCACGGTACGTTCCGGGTGTTGGTCGCAGAATGCCGAAAACTCTTCAACCGGGCACCCCAGGTCGAGGGAGCAGGTGGCCTCGAGGGTCGGCATCAGCACGCGTTTTTCGGGGGTAAGAATTTTTGCCGTTTCGCCCATGAAGCGCACACCGGCAACGATCACGGTCTCGGCGGGGTGGTTCTTGCCGAAACGGGCCATTTCCAACGAGTCGGATACGCAACCGCCGGTCTCTTCGGCCAGCGCCTGGATCACCGGATCGCAGTAGTAATGGGCGACCAGCACGGCGTTCTGCGCCTTGAGCTCGGCAGCGATGGCCGCACGGTATTCGGCCTCCTGCTCGGCTGTCAGCGGGTTGGGCTGTTTGGCGTCGAGGTGGGCCTGAACCAACAGGCGTTCGGAAATCTGGGTCATGATCGCTGGACCTGCAGGCGCGTGTGCGCATCAAATCGAGTGTATCACCCGGCCCTGGCAGATCGGCTAGGGGCGCCGGACGGCGCGCAGGCCATCACGGCCCTCTGCGGGCGCGGATTATTATCGGACGCCGAAGGCTACAGACAATCGAGGCAATTCAAAAGGGTTTTATGCAGCCTGTACAGCCCTGTAACCGGGTTGCCGGCGACAGGGCTGTACCGCTCAGCCAATCAACCTTGCGGCTGCAAGGCTGCAAGACGCGAGGACATCAGCATCGCGAACGCTTCCACGGTCATTTTCTGGCCATTGAAGTCGACCATGCCATCGGCGTAGTGCAGGCTGCTCACCACATCATTGCCCTGCACCGTGGCCATGCCGCTTTGCAGCGCCATCATGCCGACCATTTCACCCGCCTGGCTGGACTGCATGGCGATCGCCTGGGCATCGGTCTGCCCTTCCAGCAATGCCTGCAAGGTTGCCAGGTCGCCAATCATCGGCTTGGACAGCGACAGCTTGCTCTTCACCTCGCTGATCAGTTGTTTGCTCAACTGGTCAGGCGGCAGGTCGAAGGAGGTCGGGCTGGCGAAGTCCATGGCCAGGTTGAAGCGGCTTTCGCCATTGGCCGTCTTGAACGAGAAGTTTTCCACGGCCAGCTTGGGCTTGGACGCCAACAGCTGTTGCAGGTCGCCCTGGAACTTGGCCTTCTCGGCCTCGTCCATCTGGATCTGTGGCACCGGCTGGCCGGCTGCGGCCGCTGTCTCGAACTCCGGAACGTGCGCCTGGTACCAGTGCGACAGCGCTTGCAGCGCCGGCGCGTTGAGCGACTTGATGCTCACGGCCAACTGAGCATTACCGACCGCGCGGCCGTCCCAGGTGATATCCGCCAGCGTGTAAGCCACGCGCCCACCCACGGTGTCCGGGCCGTCGAGGGTTTGCACGGCATTCTGCTCGAAACCTTTAATCAACAGCACCTGCTGCTTGGGCCCCAAGGTGACCTTGGTTTCAGCCAGCGACAGGTCGACGTTGCCGACATAGATCGCATCATGCTTGGTGGCCGCCAGGTCGCCGCCGACCTTCAGGCCTTTCAGCTCGAACGTGGCAGGCGGCTGATCATCGCGGACCACCTTCATCTCGAAGCGCTCGGCACTGCCCTGGAACTGGGTCGCCTTACCTTCGCGGTCGCCGCTGACGTGCAGCTGCATGCCCGAGAAGTCGAGGCTGTTGCCATCGGTTTCGGTGACCTTGGCCGGGGCCAGCAATACCGTGCTGTCGACGCTGCCGCCGTAACCCAGGCTGGTCTGCGCGCTGACCGGCGACTGCTCGCCCGCTGCGGCGAACCAGGGGGCGGTGAATGCGTCTTTGACCAGCGTGCTGTTGCTGACAGCCAGCACTGGCATCAGCTTCAGCGCCTTGACCCGCGACCAAGGGAACGGGCCATGCTCGATCTGGTCGGTCATGCCCACCTCGAAATTGACCGCCTCGCCGTCGCCAAGGTTGATGTCCTTGGCGGTGAGCCGGTATTGGGCGGTACTGCTGAAGAAGTGCCGCTCCAGCGAGACCAGTTCGACGGTCATGCTGCCGCCGACGCCTACCAGGGCTTTCTTCAGTTCAGCGTTGCTGCGGTTGACGGAATATTCCAGCTCCGCAGGCAGGCGCTCGCCGGTGTACCAGGCGCCAGCGGTGGTTGCGACGGCAATGGCAAGGGCCAGGCCGGAAAGGATGCCTACTGATTTCTTCATGAATAAAACCGATTGCTGTCCATAAGGGCTTGCACGCGGCCAGGTGCCACGCAGGGCCTGAAGAATATCACTGCAGCCAGAGGCACGTGGCGGCCGAAGCAGAGAAATCCCGCTTTTAGGAAGCGCCTGAAAGGCGCAGGAAGCGCTGCGGGATTGTTCAATTTTACGGACATCTAAATCGAGCAAAAGCGCACAAAATCGCGCAAAAACCGAACAAAACCTAGTTCAAATCGATAAATATTTCAGTTTCGTAACATCTTGTCATGTTTAACTTGACACCAACCTACCCATCGTTTTTTATTTTAACCACTTGCACCGCGCCCACCTCACAAAGAACAACCGGCGTCTCGCACGCGCCTCCCTCTGCTCCGAACAATAAAGGTGAACAACATGGAGCCCACCCGCTCGCACTTGCCGCATGCGCCAATCACTGTGCCCGCCGTTCACGCCCAGCCGCAGGAGCCATGCCAGCATGCAGCCTGACCAGAGCGCTACCGGCAGCGGCCAATTCCACAAATCCCTGCGCCTCTGGCACGTGGTAATCATCGGCCTGGCCTACCTGACACCGATGACCGTGTTCGACACGTTCGGGATTGTTTCCGGCATCACCGCCGGGCATGTGCCCAGCGCCTACATCCTGGCGCTGGCCGGCATTCTGTTCACCGCCGTGAGCTATGGCACTCTGGTACGACGCTTCCCGCAATCGGGGTCGGCTTACACCTACACCCAGCGCGCCATCAACCCGCACGTTGGCTTCCTGGTGGGCTGGTCATCGCTGCTGGACTACCTGCTCCTGCCTATGGTGAATGCGCTGCTGGCCAAGCTCTACCTGTCGGCCATGTTCCCCGAAGTGCCGGCGTGGGTGTGGGTGGTCGGGTTTGTCAGCCTGATCAGCCTGATCAATATGCGCAGCATCAACCTGGTGGCGCACTTCAACCTGCTGTTCGTGGCGGTGCAGGTGGCAATCATCGGCGTGTTCATCTACCTCTGCGTGCGCGGCCTGCACCATGGCGAAGGGATGGGTACCACCTGGAGCCTGCTGCCCTTCGCCGACAACCAGACCCAGCTCAGCGCCCTGGCCGCTGGCGCGACCATTCTGTGCTTCTCGTTCCTGGGCTTCGACGCAGTCACCTGCCTGTCGGAAGAAACCCGCGACCCGGGCAAGACCATCCCACGGGCGATCTTCCTCACCGCGCTGATCGGCGGGATGGTGTTCATCCTGGTGTCGTACTTCATCCAGGCCTACTTCCCGACCATGGCGCGCTTCCATGACCAGGAAGCTGCCTTGCCGGAAATCGCCCTGTACGTGGGCGGCAAGCTGTTCCAGTCGGTGTTCATCGCCTGCACCGTGATCAATACCATCGCCTCGGGCCTGGCCTCGCAGACCAGCGTGTCACGCTTGCTGTACGTGATGGGCCGCGACAACGTGATCCCGGCCAGCATCTTTGCCCGCCTGCATTCGCGCTACAAGACGCCGGTCATGAACATCGCGGTGGTGGGGTTGATTTCGCTGTCGGCCATCTTCTTCGACCTGGTCACGGCCACTTCAATCATCAACTTCGGCGCCCTGGTGGCCTTCAGCTTCGTCAACCTGTCGGTGATCAACCACTGCTACCTGCGCGAGGGCAATCGCCAGGGGCTGGCCAACAAGCTCAAGTACTTGGTGCTGCCGACCATCGGCTTCTGCATCATTGTTTCGCTGTGGCTGGACTTGAACGCGCACTCGCTGATGTTTGGCGGCATCTGGGCATTGTTCGGCTTGTGCTACCTGGCCTGGCTGACCAAGGCCTTCAGGGTTGCCCCACCGAACTGCATCGCTGAATGACCCACGCTGCCGACAACGCCCGCGCCTGATAGCGGGCGTTGCGCTTGATCGAAAAGGAAAGCCCCTATGCCGCTGCGCCGCCTCTCCATCCAGTGGAAGATCACCCTGCTTGCCGGCTTGTGCCTGCTGGCCATCGTCGCCCTGCTGGTCGCCACCTCGCTGACCCAGGCCCGGCGCAGCGCGGCACTGGTCAACCAGGCCAACACCAAAATGCTCGACCAGAGCGCGCACCTGCGCCTGCAAGCGCACGCCCAGACCCAGGCATTGCGCATCCAGCGCTATTTCATGGACGCTTATCAGTATGGCAATGGCTTGCGCCGCTTGGTGCAGGTATTGAAGGCCCGCGGCGGCAGCGACCTGCGCGGCGACCTGACCCGCGAAGCGCGTGCCAGCCTGGCCGGCAACCCGGATGTGATCGGCCTTTACCTAGTGTTCCAGCCCAATGCTCTGGACCACCAGGACAGCCAGTACATCGGCCAGGATGCCCTGGGCAGCAACGACAGCGGGCGGTTCTCGCTGTACTGGTCGCAACCGCGCCCTGGCACCCTCGAAGCAGAAGCCATGCCGGAATCGATGCTGGCCGACACCCGCACCAGCACCAGCGGCAGCCCGCAGAACCGCTGGCTGACCTGCCCGCAAGAGACGGCCCAGACCTGCATGCTCGAACCGTACCTCGACCAGGTCAATGGCCGCGAGGTGCTGATGACCAGCATCGCCCTGCCCCTGCTGGAAAACGGCAAGGTCATCGGCGTGATCGGCCTGGACATTGGCCTGGACAACCTGCAGCAGCTGAGCCTGGACGGCCGTCAGGAGCTGTTCGATGGCCAGGGCCAGGTCAGCATCGTCAGCCCGGCCGGCCTGCTGGCAGGCCACAGCCGCGACAGCTCTCAGCTCGGCAAGGCGCTGAGCACGAGCGTGGCGAGCGGCCTGCTGCGGGTTGCCCACCCCTTCGCACCGATCCCCGAAGCGGCCCCCTGGCAGGTACTGCTTGAAGTGCCACAAAGCGTCCTGCAAGCGCCGGCAGTCGCCCTCAACCAACGGCTGGACGCGAACAACCAGCGCGCCAACCTCACCAGCCTGATGATTGGCCTCGCCGCTGCCGTGCTGGGCCTGCTGCTGGTCTGGCTGACCGCACGCGGGGTAACCCGGCCGATCCTTGCCGTAGCGGCGCGCCTGGAGGACATCGCCAGCGGTGAAGGGGACCTGACCCGCCGTCTGGACTACGCCCGCGAGGACGAACTGGGCCGGCTGACTGGCTGGTTCAACCGCTTCCTCGACAAACTCCAACCCGTAATTGCCCAGGTCAAGGGCTCGCTGCAGGAAGCCCGCGGCACCGCCGACCAGTCCACTGCCATCGCCAGCCAAACCAGCAACGGCATGCAGCAACAGTACCGGGAAATCGAGCAGGTGGCCACCGCCGCCAACGAAATGAGCGCTACCGCACTGGATGTCGCCCACAATGCCGCCCAGGCAGCTCAGGCGGCTCGTGGCGCCGACCAGGCGAGCCGCGAGGGCCTGCAACTGATCGCCAGTACCCGCCAGGCCATCGACCGCCTGGCCGCCGACATGACCACCGCGATGGACGAAGCACGCGCCCTGGAAAGCCGCAGCGAGCAAATTGGCTCGGTGCTGGATGTGATCCGCGCCATTGCCGAGCAGACCAACCTGCTGGCGCTCAATGCCGCCATCGAAGCCGCCCGGGCTGGCGAAGCCGGACGCGGTTTTGCCGTGGTCGCCGATGAAGTGCGCAGCCTGGCCCAACGCACCCAGGTATCGGTCGAGGAAATCCGCCAGGTCATCGAAGGCTTGCAGCAAGGCACCGAGGATGTGGTGGGCGCCATGCATGAAGGCCAACGCCAGGCCCAAGCCAGCGCAACGCGCATGGAGCAGGCACTGCCGGCCCTGCAGCGAATCGGCGAGGCGGTGGCGGTGATCAGCGACATGAACCTGCAGATCGCCTCGGCAGCGGAAGAGCAAAGTGCGGTGGCCGAGGAAGTGAACCGCAACGTGGCCGGCATCCGCGATGTGACAGAATCGCTGTCTGGCCAGGCCGAGGAGTCGGCGCGGATCAGCCAGGCACTGAACCGGCTGGCCAACCAGCAGCAAGCCTTGATGGAGCAGTTTCGCGTCTAGTCTGTACTGGCCGCTTCGCGGGGCAAGCCCGCTCCCACAGGATTATCACCAGCCTTGAGAGCGGTGCCGCACCTGTGGAGCGGGCTTGCCCCGCGAAGAGGCCGGTACAGGCAACCCACCTTTTGAAAGAGCTTTACCCATGGAAGCAGCACACAAACCCCCATTCTTCGACATCACCAGCGAACAAGGCCTGCTACGCACCTCGATCGCCGTCACCCTGTTCATCGCCACCATCGGCATCGCCTTCGGCCTGGCCTCCGGCTCGTTCTCGATCATCTTCGACGGCGTCTATTCACTGGTCGACGCCAGCATGAGCGGGCTGTCGCTGGTGGTGGTCAAGCTGATCACCTCGCACACCACCACCGCGCACATGTCACGCAAACTGCGCGAGCGCTTCACCATGGGCTTCTGGCACCTGGAGCCGATGGTGCTGGCGCTCAATGGCATCCTGCTCAGCGGCGTGGCCATCTATGCGCTGATCAACGCCGTCAGCAGCGTGCTGCAAGGCGGGCGCCACCTGGAATTCGGCATTGCCATGGTCTACGCGGTACTCACCGTGATTGCCTGCGTGACCATCGCGGTGATCGAAGCCCGGGCCAACCGCAAGCTGGGTTCGGACTTCGTGCGCATGGACGTCAAGGGCTGGGTGATGTCGGCCAGCATTACCGCCGCGTTGCTGATCGCCTTCTGCTTTGGTTATGCCGTGCAAGGCACGCAGTGGGAGTGGATGTCACCGTACATCGACCCGGCGGTACTGGCACTGGTCTGCCTGGTGATCATTCCGTTGCCGTTGTCGGTGGTACGCCAGGCATTTTCGGAGATTTTCCTGGTGACACCGGGCGACCTCAAACTGCATGTCGACGAGGTAGCCAAGGCATTCGTCGCGCGCCACGGCCTGCAGTCTTACCGCGCTTATGTGGCCAAGGTGGGGCGCTCGCGGGAGATCGAGCTGTACTTCATCGTGCCGACCGGCATGGGCGCGAAAACCATCGATGAGTGGGATGCACTGCGCAACGAGATCGGTGATGCCGTGGGCGGCGAAGGGCCGGACCGCTGGCTGACCGTGGTGTTTACCGGCGACCCGGAGTGGGCCGAGTAACGGGGCCGCTTTGCAGCCCATCGCCGGCTCGCCGGCGATGGGCCAAGGCAAGCAACACGAGCCAGAAACGTCAAAGCCCGCGACCGTTGCCGGTAGCGGGCTTTGACTTACTGCGTATGGTGGGTCGTGTAGGATTCGAACCTACGACCAATTGGTTAAAAGCCAACTGCTCTACCAACTGAGCTAACGACCCGTTGGATGGCGCGTATAATACTGATTTCTAACGGGAAATCAACACCCTACGGCAAAAAAATCAAAAATAACGCGTCGGGTCGCTCACACCGGCAGCTTTGAAGCCATCGGCACGCAGGCGGCAGCTGTCGCACTTGCCGCAGGCACGGCCCTGCTCATCGGCCTGGTAGCAGGACACCGTCAAGCTGTAGTCCACACCGCGGGCGATGCCCTCCTGAACGATCTGTGCCTTGCTCAGGTTCTGCAACGGCGCCTGGATACGGAAGCCCTGCCCTTCGACGCCCGCCTTGGTCGCCAGGTTGGCCATGCGCTCGAAGGCTTCAACGAATTCGGGGCGGCAGTCCGGGTAACCGGAGTAGTCCACGGCATTGACGCCAATGAAGATGTCACGCGCTTCGAGCACTTCCGCCCAACCCAGGGCCAGGGACAGAAACACAGTGTTGCGCGCTGGCACGTAGGTGACTGGAATCCCCTCACCGGGGGTTTCCGGTACATCGATGCTGCTGTCGGTCAGGGCCGAGCCACCGATACCGTCCAGGCTCAGGCCGATGACCTTGTGCTCGACCACCCCGAGGTCGCGAGCCACGCGGGCAGCGGCATCGAGTTCTGCACGATGACGCTGGCCGTAGTCGAAACTCATGGTGTAACAGCTGTAGCCCTCGGCCTTGGCCATGGCAACAACGGTGGCCGAGTCGAGGCCGCCAGACAGCAGGATTACCGCGCGTTTTTCAGTCATGTACTGCTACTCCTCAATCAACGTCCGGGTTCGTCGTTCCACAGCAGCTTGTGCAGCTGCAGCTGGAAGCGTACGGGCAGGTTGTCGGCAATGATCCAGTCGGCCAGGTCACTCGCGCGCACCTGGTGATGGCTAGGCGAGAACAATACCTCGCCGGCACGCTCGGCAAGGTTGTACTGGATCAGCTTGGACACCGCCCAGTCATAGTCCTCGCGCGAGCAGATCACGAACTTGACCTGGTCGTTGCGGGTCAAGTGCTCGATGTTCTCATAGCGATTACGGTGCGACTCCTCGGAGCCTGGCGTCTTCAGGTCGACCACACGGCTGACGCGGGTGTCGGTACCCGAAATATCCAGCGCGCCGCTGGTCTCCAGCGAAACCTCGTAGCCGGCATCGCACAGTTGCTGAAGCAACGGCAAGGCATTGGGCTGGGCCAACGGCTCGCCGCCCGTTACGCAGACGTAACGCGGCTTGAAACCGGCCACCTGTTCCATGATCGAATCGAGTGTGCGCAGGGTGCCGCCGCTGAACGCGTAGGCACTGTCGCAGTACTGACAGCGCAGGGGGCAACCGGTCAGGCGCACGAAAACCGTGGGCAGCCCAGCCGTTCGTGTTTCACCCTGCAAAGAGTAAAAAACTTCGGTGATGCGTAGTGTGTCTTGCATGATCGCCACGGGCGTGACAGCTAAACAGGCTGTCCGCCTCCGTCAGGCACTGTCGCGGACTCGACATGGCGTTATCCGCTGCAGCGTGTTTAAGAAAAAGGGCAGTGATTCTAACGAAAAAACCCGCGACTGGCGCGGGTTTCTTGCGAAGGGTGCTGCTTAGAGCTTTTGCAGGTCACGCTGCGCCAGTTGCGCGGCGGATGTGCCAGGGTACTGGGTAATGACCTGTTGCAGAATGCCTTTGACCTTGTCGGTGTGGCCCATGCGGCGCTCGACGTCGGCCAGCTTGTACAGCGAATCAGGCACCTTGCTGTGCTTGGGGTACTTCTGGCTCACCTGCGCGAACGCCTGGCTGGCGCCTGGCAGGTCACCCTTGGCCAGGTTCACCTCACCCAGCCAATACTGGGCATTGCCGGCGTACTGGCTGTTGGGGTACTTGCGCAGGAAGGCGTTGAACGCCTGGCTGGCCTTGTCGAAGTCCTTCTGCTTGATCAGGTCGAAAGCAGCATCGTAATAGAGCTTCTCTTTCGCCGGATCACCGGGCTCGCCACTGGCGGCCGGTTGTTGCGCAGCGGCGCCAGCGGCACCTGCTGCTGCACCGGCGGCGGCATTGGATGCGCCCCCGGTAGAGGAATTGTCAGGGGTCGCGGCAGGCGCGGCACCACTGTTGATGCGACGGTCCAGGTCCTGGTATCGCTCCAGGTTTTCCTGCTTCATGCGCGACACATCGTTTTGCAGCTCTTCGATGATGCCTTGCTGGCGGGAAAGCTGGTCCTGCATCTGTTGCAGCTGCATGAACAGCTGGCCCTGTGCCGAGGCAGGGGTTGAAGCCCCTGCCCCGGCATAGGCGCCGCTCGTGCCATAACCCGCAGGCGGATAACTGCCTGCGTTGTCATCTACTACAGGGACCTCAGCCCAGGCCGCGAGCGGCAGGCTGAGTGCGAGGACGGTTACTACACGGCGGCACATTCGCATGGGAACTTACTTACGCAGTTCTACGCGACGGTTCTGAGCCCAGGATTGCTCGTCGTTGCCGGTAGCAACAGGACGCTCTTCACCGTAGGAGACCAGTTCCAGCTGAGCAGGGGAAACGCCCTGCAGAACCAGGTAACGCTGAACGGCCTTGGCACGACGCTCACCCAGAGCCATGTTGTACTCGCGGGTGCCGCGCTCGTCGGTGTTGCCTTCCAGAACAACGCGGTTGCCGTTGGACTTCAGGTCCTTGGCGTGAACGTCCAGAGCGCGCATGGCTTCTGGCTTCAGGTCCGAGCTGTCGTATTCGAAGTAGAAGGTGGTGATTGCGCGCAGGGCGGCTTCTTCGCTCAGGGAGCCGTCGACAGCGCCAGTGTTGGCACCGTAGCCAGCGTTCGGGTCAACAGCGCCTTCACCAGCGTTGTCACCGCCTTTCGAGGAGCAACCTACAGCTACAGCCATGGCCAGAGCCAGCGCAGCGAATTTACCAAACTTCAGCATTTCCATCGTGAAACTCCTAATGAAACCCCAGTGTGTTAAGCAAAACGTATTACGCCGCAATCAGTTCAGGTAAGGGGACCAGGACGGTTCTCTGACTTCGCCTTGAGCGGTAGGAAGTGGGAGCCTCACGCGGCCATTAAGCGACACGAGCATCAAGACTCCCCGGCCCTGCTGGCGGGTGGCGTAGATTAGCATGGTGCCGTTTGGCGCAACAGTGGGAGACTCATCAAGACTTGTTTCTGAGAGAATCTTTACACTTCCGCGCTGCAAGTCCTGTGCCGCCACTTTGAAGTTGGTGAAGCCCTGCTGACGGTGGATCATCACCAGCGTCTTTTCGTCCGCCGAAAGTTTCGGGTTGGCGTTGTAGTTACCAACGAAAGTTACGCGCTCGGCGCTACCACCACTGACCGACTGTTTGTAGATCTGCGGCTTGCCGCCACGGTCGGAGGTGAAGTACAGGGTGTTGCCATCCTTGCCCCAGAACGGCTCGGTATTGATACCGGGGCCGGCAGTGACACGGCTGATCTGACGCGAAGCCACGTTCATCACGTAGATGTCCGGGTTGCCATCTTTCGACAGCACGAACGCCAGGCGCGAACCGTCAGGCGACCAGGCCGGTGCACCGTTGAGGCCTTCGAAGTTGGTGACCTGCTCACGGCGGCCGGTGTCGATGTGCTGCACGAAGATGCGCGGGCGCTTCTGCTCGAACGACACATAGGCAATACGCTTGCCATCCGGTGCAAAGCGTGGCGACAGGATCGGCTCACGCGATTGCAGCAGGGTCACTGCCCGGGCACCGTCGTAGTCCGAGCGCTGCAGGGTGTAACGGGTGTTGTTGGTGGAGAAACGCTCGGCCGTCACGTACAGCATGCGGGTAGAGAACGCACCCTTGATGCCGGTGAGCTTTTCGAACGACTGGTCGGCGATGTAGTGCGACATGTCACGCAGTTGGTCGACGCTGCCCGCCACGCTGCCGGTCAGCACTTGCTGCTCGGTGGCGACGTTGAACAGGGCGTACTGCACCTGCAGGCGGCCGCCGGACGGCACGATGCTGCCGACCATCACGTACTGCGCACCCAACGCCTTCCAGTCGCGGAAGATGACTTCGCTGGCCTGGGAAGGCTGGCTGATCATGTTCTGCCGCGGGATCGGCGAGTAGTAGCCGGAGTTGCGCAGGTCGTTGCCAATGATGTCAGCCATGTCTTCGGGCAGCACGCTGCCGCCCTGCAGACCGAACGGCACTACCGCGATGGGCGTGGCCCGGTCGCTGCCGCTGGTGACCAGGATGTTCTTTTCCTCTGCTACGGCCATGCCTGCCACGCAGCACAGCATGACCAGCAGTCCTCGAAGGAGTTTAATCACAACGCTAGATCCTCAGGAGTAAATGTCATCTTGAACGAACGATACCTGTTGAAATCGCTCGGCTTCATACCCTGCATTTCGGTCAGACGACCGATGTTCTTCATCGCTGCCACCGCCGAACTGTCAAACGGGCCGTCGCCACTGGAGCGCAACACGCTGACGTTGGTGATGGTGCCATCTGGCAGCATGTTGATCTGCAGGACTACCGTCATGCCCTTGCGCGCGGAAGGCGGACGTGCCCAGCCCTCGGCTGCGCGCATGCGGATCAGGTCGTCGAAATCGCCGGCCACCTGGTCACCTTGCTCGTCAGCCAGCGCCTGCTGCCGCTCGGTGGTATCGGACAACAGCTCGGCCAGGGCCTGGGCTTTCTTGTCTTCTGCCGACTTGCGGGCCGCTTCCTGTGCCTTTTTCTTCTGGGCGTCTGCCGCGGCCTTTTTCTTGGCCTCTTCAGCTGCCTTCTTCTTCGCGTCCTCGGCCGCCGCTTTCTTCTTGGCGTCCTCGGCTGCTTTCTTCTTGGCCTCTTCGGCTGCCTTTTTCTTGGCATCCTCGGTGGCTTGTTTTTTCGCTTCCTCGGCGGCCTCTTTCTTGGCGTCCTCGGCGGCTTTCTTCTTGGCCTCTTCCTCAGCCTTCTTCTTGGCGATGTCGGCCTGCTGTTTCTCGGCGGCTTTCTTCGCCTCATCGGCCTTCTTGGCTTCGGCGGCTTTCTTGGCCTCGGTGGCCTCTTTCGCCTCGGCGGCCTTGGCGGCGTCCTCGGCCTTCTTGGCTTCGGCGGCCTCGCGAGCCTCCTCGGCCTTTTGAGCGGCGTCGGCTTTCTTTTGTTCCGCGGCCTTCACGGCCTCTTGCTCGACCTTCTTCTGCTCCAGCTGCTCGACTTCGGTCTGGCGCGAGGCGGTTTTCTTCGCTTCCCCGGCAATCTTCTGATTGGTCTGGGTAGTCGCCTGGCTCTTGGACTTGAGCTGATACAGAGTAGCCTGGACGATCGGCTTGGAAAGCGGCAGTTCAGGCGTCATGGCAAAACTGACGAACAGCATAGCGAACACCAGCACATGCAGGCCGATGGCCCAGACACTGGGCCAGAAGTAGCTTTCCGAGGCGGATGGCTCTCGCTGTTGCATCAGGGCGCCTCGGTAATCAGGCCAACGTTACCGACACCGGCCTTCTGCAACCCGCCCATGGCACCCATGACCGCGCCGTAGTCGACAGCCTTGTCGCCACGAATGAAGACCTGGGTCTGCTTGCCCTGGTCACGACCGGCAGCAATGATCTTGGTCACTGCGTTGGTCATGTCGGGCAAGGTCATGGCCTTGTCCATCTGTTTATCGGTATCGACTTCGCTGCCGAGGTTCCAGTAGTAGGTCTTGTCGGCCTTGATGGAGATGGTGAGAATCTGGACGTTGTTGTCTTGCGGCAAGGCTTCACTGGAAACCTTGGGCAGGTCGACCTTCACGCCCTGGTTGAGCATGGGGGCCGTCACCATGAAGATGACCAGCAGCACCAGCATCACGTCGATGTAGGGCACCACGTTCATCTCGGCGACCGGCTTGCGTTTGTGGCGAACTCGGGCCATGGGCTTCTACCTGATTACTCTTCGCTGGTGTGCACTTTGCGGTGCAGGATCGCCTGGAACTCGTCGGCGAAGGTGTAGTAACGGCCGATCAGCACTTCGCTGCGTGCGGCGAAACGGTTGTAGGCGATAACCGCAGGGATTGCCGCGAACAGGCCGATTGCGGTGGCGATCAGGGCTTCGGCGATACCTGGGGCAACCGTGGCCAAAGTGGCCTGCTGGGCGCTGGCCAGGCCGCGGAAGGAGTTCATGATGCCCCACACGGTACCGAACAAGCCGATGTACGGGCTGGTCGAACCAACAGTGGCGAGGAACGGCAGGCTCTGCTCGAGCTTTTCTTCCTCACGCGAGATGGCCACGCGCATGGCCCGGCCAACGCCTTCCATGACCGCGTCCGGGTCTACGCCAGGCTGCTGGCGCAGGCGCGAAAACTCCTTGAAACCTGCGCGGAAGACTTGCTCCACGCCCGAATCAGGGTCCGGGTTACTGCCTGCCTGACGGTACAGCTTGGACAGGTCGATACCCGACCAGAAGCGCTCCTCGAAGGCATCCAGCGCACGACGACCGGCGCGCAGCATGGTGCTGCGCTGAAAGATCATGATCCATGAGGTGACCGAGGCGGCCACCAGGATCAGCATTACCAGCTGTACCACCACGCTGGCATTGCTGACCAGACTCCACATGGAGGTATGGTCGACGACGTTAGCTTCCACGCTTATTCTCCTGCATTCGATTGAGTACCCGAGCCGTCCGCCATAAAGGCGTCGCGCAGCTTGGGGGGTATGGCTCGGGGTTTGAAAGTGTCGGCGCGCACGGCGGCCACCAGGAACTGCCCCTCGCAGAGCAGCGTTTCATCCTTTTCCCGCCAGACCTGCTGCACGAAGCGCAGGCTGGCACGATTGAGTTCAAGTACTTGCGCGGTGACCCGTAGCTCATCGTCCAGCCGCGCCGGCGCGTGATAGCGCGCCTCGCTGGAATGGACCACGAACAACAGGTTTTCACCGGCCAGCTGCGACTGGGAAAAGCCCAGGTGCCGCAACCGCTCGGTACGCGCGCGCTCCATGAATTTCAGGTAGTTGACGTAATACACCACGCCGCCCGCATCGGTGTCTTCGTAATAGACGCGACAACGGTGGGCGAACGGTTCGAGCTGATTTTGCGCGCGCATACTCTAGTGCTTACTCCTCAGCTTGCCAATCCGCTGCGGCAACTGTTTTTTCTTCATTAATGTCTTATTGCCAGCGCGCCTGTGGCATGCCAGCGGTAGGACCACAAAAAGCCGGTTTTGATCTGTCATTCATCGCCTGGCTCGGAAAAATCACTACCCTCCCCCAGGCGCCCGGGAACATTCAGGCCAAAGTGCAGGTAGGCATGCCGGGTGACCACACGGCCGCGCGGCGTGCGCATGATGTAACCCTGCTGGATCAGGTAGGGCTCGAGCACGTCCTCGATGGTGTGACGCTCTTCGCTGATGGCTGCCGCAAGGTTGTCTACCCCCACCGGGCCACCGTCGAATTTCTCGATCATGGTCAACAGCAGGCGGCGGTCGGAGTGGTCGAAACCACGCTCGTCGACGTCAAGCAGGTTCAGCGCAAGGTCTGCCACGGCCTTGGTGATCTGGCCCTTGCCGCGCACCTCGGCGTAGTCGCGCACACGGCGCAGCAAGCGGTTGGCGATACGTGGCGTGCCACGGGCACGCCGGGCGATCTCGAAGGCGCCCTGGTCTTCGATGACCAGGCCCAGGATACCGGCGGAACGGCTGACAATGGTCGCCAGGTCCTTGTCGCTGTAGAACTCCAGGCGCTGAACAATGCCGAAACGGTCCCGCAAGGGGTTGGTCAGCATGCCGGCACGGGTGGTGGCCCCCACCAGGGTGAAGGGCGGCAGGTCGAGCTTGATCGAACGTGCGGCGGGCCCCTCGCCGATCATGATGTCGAGCTGGAAGTCTTCCATTGCCGGGTAGAGCACCTCTTCGACGACCGGTGAAAGCCGGTGAATTTCGTCGATGAACAGCACGTCATGGGGCTCAAGGTTGGTCAGCATCGCCGCCAGGTCGCCCGGGCGCTCGAGAATTGGCCCCGAGGTACTCTTGACCGACACGCCCATTTCCTGGGCGATGATGTTGGCCAGGGTGGTCTTGCCCAGCCCTGGCGGGCCGAAGATCAAGGTATGGTCAAGCGACTCGCTGCGGCCACGCGCGGCCTGGATGAACAGCGCCATCTGCTCGCGCACCACGGGCTGCCCGATGTAGTCATCCAGGCGCAAGGGGCGGATCGCGCGGTCCTGGACCTCTTCGCGGTCACGCCCACTGGCGGCGATCAGACGGTCGGCTTCGATCACTTGGTAATCATCCCTTTGAGGCTGCGGCGGATCAGCTCTTCACTGCTCAGGCCGGCCTTGTCCTTGATGGCGGACACTGCCTTGCTGGCTTCCTGGGGTTTGTAGCCCAGGGAAACCAATGCACTGACCGCATCGGCCTCGGCCGAGGAGTCGCCGCTGGCCGGTACCGGCCCGTCGGACACCAGGGTGAACATGGCCGGCGAGGTCTCCCAGGCCTTGAAGCGGTCCTTGAGTTCGACCAGCAGGCGTTCGGCGGTCTTCTTGCCAACACCCGGCACGCGCACCAGGGCCGAGGTGTCCTGGGCCTGCACGCAGCGCACCAACTCGTCGGCTTCCAGGCCCGACATCAATGCCAGCGCCAGCTTCGGCCCGACGCCATTGAGGCGAATGAGTTCGCGGAACAGTTCGCGCTCGCGCTTTTCGTGGAAGCCATAGAGCAAGTGGGCGTCTTCACGTACCACCAGGTGGGTGTGCACGGTCACCGTTTCGCCAACCTTGGGCAGGCGATACAGGGTGGTCATGGGCACTTCCAGCTCGTAGCCCACGCCATTGACGTCGATAATCAGGTGCGGCGGTTGTTTTTCCGCCAGGGTGCCGCGCAAACGTCCAATCACGTTCCGATCCTTCCTCTCGGGGAGCCGGTCAAAGACCGCTCAACCCTATCAGCAAATGCGCCGGGTGAGCTTGCCACCCGAACAAAATGTGTATCAGCGCATGAAGCGCTTACAGACGCAAGCGCCCACCGCGTCGGCGTGCCGTGGCCAAGCCATGTGGCACCAGGCTGGAGCGGGTATGGGCATGGCACAGGGCGATGGCGAGGGCGTCGGAGGCGTCGATCTGCGGCTTTTGCGTCAGCTTGAGCAGGTGCATGACCATCATCATCACTTGCTCCTTGTTGGCACCGCCCGTGCCCGCGACGGCCTGCTTGACCTGGGTGGCGCTGTATTCGGCGATTTCCAGCCCCGCCTCGGCCGCCGCCACGATCGCCGCACCGCGGGCCTGGCCGAGCTTGAGCGCCGAGTCGGGGTTGCGGGCCATGAACACACGTTCGATGCCCATGGTTACCGGTTCGTGCAGCCTGATGACCTCGCCGACACCGCGAAAGACGATCTGCAGACGTTCATGCAACTCGCCACTGCCCGTGCGGATACAACCCGACGCCACATACTCGCAACCACGGGCCGTTTGGCGAACCACGCCGTAACCGGTGATCCGCGAGCCGGGGTCGATACCAAGAATCAGAGTCATAACGCCTGTCGTATTTAGGGATGCATTTTTGCAAACTGCACCGGCCCTTTCGCGGGGCAAGCCCGCCCCCACAGGTACCCCGCTGGCCTTAAGGATGGCAGGGACCTGTGGGAGCGGGCTCGCCCCGCGAAAGGGCCGGTACAGACGCTGAAAAACTCACATGCCGGGCTTGATCCGCCAGCACACCTTAGCCGAGTTTTTCCATGATCTCGTCAGAAATCTGCGCATTGGAATAGACGTTCTGCACGTCGTCCAGGTCCTCGAGCATGTCGATCAGCTTGAGCACCTTTTCTGCGCCTTCCAGGTCGAGATCGGCGCTGGTGGTCGGCTGCATGACGATTTCGGCGTCATTGGCATTGAAGCCGGCCTCTTCCAGGGCATTACGCACAGCGTAGAAGCTGTTGAAGGAAGTGAAGACGTCGAACGAGCCATCGTCATTGCTCACCACGTCGTCGGCATCGGCCTCCATCGCGGCTTCCATCAAGGCGTCTTCATCCACGCCCGGCGCGAAGCTGATCTGGCCCTTGCGCTCGAACAGGTAGGCCACCGAGCCATCGGTACCGAGGTTGCCACCACACTTGGTGAAGGCATGACGCACGGCCGCGGCAGTACGGTTGCGGTTGTCGGTCATGGCCTCGACCATGATCGCCACGCCACCTGGGCCGTAACCCTCGTAGCTGAGCTCTTCGACGTTGTCGCTTTCGTTGGTGCCAGCACCACGGGCAACAGCGCGGTCGATGATATCGCGGCTCATGTTGGCGCCAAGGGCCTTGTCCAGCGCCAGACGCAGGCGCGGGTTGGACGCCGGGTCACCGCCGCCCTGCTTGGCTGCAACAGTCAGCTCGCGGATCCACTTGGTAAAGACCTTGCCTCTCTTGGCATCCTGGCGCTCTTTGCGGTGCTTGATGTTCGCCCACTTGGAATGACCAGCCATAACGACTCCAAATTCTTTGAAACACAAACAATTGCGCCCCTGACGGGGCGCAACGACAAAAAACCTGCGCCGTAACGCAAAGGCGCATCCATGTGGATGCGCCTGGGGCCCGCTTACTCGACCTTGGTCTGTTCGCGCAGGCGGATGTGCAGCTCGCGCAAGGCCTTGGCGTCGACCATGCCTGGGGCCTGGGTCATGACGCAGGCAGCGCTCTGGGTTTTCGGGAAGGCGATCACTTCACGGATCGACTGGGCGCCGGTCATCAGCATGACCAGGCGATCCAGGCCGAAGGCCAGGCCACCGTGAGGCGGGGCGCCGAACTTCAGGGCGTCGAGCAGGAAGCCGAACTTCTCTTCCTGTTCTGCCGCTTCGATACCCAGCAGACGGAACACCGCCTGTTGCATCTCTTTGCGGTGGATACGGATCGAGCCGCCACCCAGTTCGGTGCCGTTCAGCACCATGTCGTAAGCACGCGACAGCGCGGTGGCCGGGTTGGCCTCCAGCTCTTGCGGGGAGCACTTCGGTGCAGTGAACGGGTGGTGCAGCGCAGTGAAGCTGCCGTCGTCGTTCTCTTCGAACATCGGGAAGTCGACAACCCACATCGGCGCCCATTCGCAGGTGTGCAGGTTGAAGTCGTTACCCACCTTGATCCGCAGCGCGCCCAGGGCTTCGCTGACGATCTTGGCCTTGTCGGCGCCGAAGAACACGATGTCGCCGTCGACTGCGCCCACGCGATCAAGGATCACGTTGAGGTTGGCCTCAGGGATGTTCTTGACGATCGGCGACTGCAGGCCTTCGACGCCTTTGGCGCGCTCGTTGACCTTGATGTACGCCAGGCCCTTGGCACCGTAGATGCCGACGAACTTGGTGTACTCGTCGATCTTGCTGCGCGGCATGCTGGCGCCGCCTGGCAGACGCAGGGCGGTAACGCGGCACTTAGGATCGTTGGCCGGGCCTGCGAAGACCTTGAACTCGACGTCCTTGAGCTGATCGGCAACGTCGACCAGTTCCAGCGGGTTACGCAGGTCTGGCTTGTCGGAACCGTAACGGCGCATGGCTTCTTCGAAGGTCATGTGCGGGAATTCACCGAACTCCAGGTCCAGGACTTCCTTGAACAGCTTGCGGATCATGCTCTCGGTGAGGCCCATGATCTCGGCTTCATCGAGGAAGCTGGTCTCGATGTCGATCTGGGTGAATTCCGGCTGGCGGTCAGCACGCAGGTCTTCGTCACGGAAGCATTTGGCGATCTGGTAGTAACGGTCGAAACCGGCAACCATCAGCAACTGTTTGAACAGCTGGGGCGACTGCGGCAGGGCAAAGAAGCTGCCAGCGTGGGTGCGGCTCGGCACCAGGTAGTCACGCGCGCCTTCTGGGGTGGCGCGGGTGAGGATCGGCGTCTCGACGTCAAGGAAGCCGTTCTCGTCGAGGAAGCGACGGATGCTGCTGGTGATGCGCGAACGCAGACGCAGCTTGTCGGCCATTTCCGGACGACGCAGGTCGATGAAGCGGTAGCGCAGGCGGGTTTCCTCGCCGACGTCGGAGTATTCGTTGAGCGGGAACGGCGGCGTTTCGGCCTCGTTGAGCACCTGCAGTTCGTAGCCCAGCACTTCGATGCCACCGGAGGCCATGTTCGGGTTGACCGCGCCTTCCGGACGGCGGCGTACCTTGCCGGTGATCTGCACGACGTACTCGCTGCGCACACGGTCGGCGGCAGCGAAGGTTTCGGCGCGATCAGGGTCGAATACGACCTGGGCCATGCCCTCGCGGTCACGGATGTCGAGGAAGATCACCCCGCCGTGGTCGCGGCGACGATGGACCCAGCCGCAAAGGGTGACTTCCTGGCCGTCCAGGCTCTCGTTCAGTTGGCCGCAATAATGGCTGCGCATCATGATGGTGGTTTCGCTTCTCGTGATTCGTGTATTCGGTGGAGGCCTTGGCCGCCCAGAGGGCTAATACTGCAAGACCCGGTCACAGCATTCAACTCAGTCGGCCTTGTCGCCGCCTGCCAGATTCTTTTTTGCCCCGGTCTTGAAGTCGGTTTCGTACCAACCGGTGCCGCTCAGGCGAAAGCCTGGGACAGACAGCAGCTTCTTCAGTGCCGGCGCCTGACAGGCCGGGCAATCGGTCAGCGGCGCGGCGCTGATCTTCTGCAGCGCTTCCATGCGGTGCTCGCAGGACGCACATTGATAGTCATAAAGGGGCATGGGTGTCTCTCGTCAACCATAACGCTGGCTGCCGGGGCAGCAAAAAGCGGGATTATATATGGTTAGCAAGCACTGCGCAGCCCGCCTGGCGATCAGCGTGCACTCGGCGGGTCGAGCAGCCAGGCGACGCAGATCACGCGGATCAGGCCGCTGAAGTTGCGTACCCCACCCTGGCGCAGATGTACCTCGCGGTCCACATACGACAGCACCGCACTGACCGAACAGCGGTTGGCCTCGGCGATACGCTCCAGAATGCCCCAGTAGACTGCTTCCAGCCGCAGGCAGGTTGAAAACCCATTGAGCCGGACCGAGCGTGACACCGGCCTGATCTGCAGCATGTCGAAATCGGCCTTGAAGGGGTCGACGCATTGCTTGCCTGGCCACCCCCCCTGACCAGCGCCCCGCTTGTCCACCTGCCACATACTCGCCATCGGGCCACTCCATCCATCGCCTGTCATTGCCCTGCACCCAGGGCTACGGCAGCCATGAAGCGCCAGCCTGCGCATCCGCAGCAGCGGCAAAACCTTCCCGCAGAAATGCAGAAAGCCCGGTTGCCGTGACGGCAACCGGGCTTTTCAGGCATTTCTGACGCTACGGCGGCTATTTACCGTCAAGCAACACGCGCAGCATCCAGGCAGTCTTTTCGTGTACCTGCATGCGCTGGGTCAGCAAGTCGGCGGTCGGCTCATCGCTGACCTTATCCACCACCGGGAAGATGCTGCGCGCCGTGCGCACGACCGCTTCCTGGCCTTGCACCAACTGACGGATCATCTCATCCGCCACCGGCACGCCCTCCTCCTCCTTGATCGAAGAATGCCGCGCATAAAATGCATAGGACCCCGGTGCCGGGAAGCCCAGGGCACGAATCCGCTCGGCGATCGAGTCGACCGCCAGGGCCAGCTCGTTGTATTGCTCTTCGAACATCAGGTGCAGGGTGCGAAACGAAGGGCCGGTGACGTTCCAATGAAAGTTATGGGTTTTCAGATACAGCACATAGGTATCCGACAACAGGCGCGACAGCCCGTCGACGATGGACTTGCGATCCTCTTCACTGATACCGATATCGATTGCCATGAAGTTCCCCTTTCCATAAGGCTTGATGATCAAGCGGGCCCTTGACACTGTATCAACACTTGGCAAAAGCCGCCTGTGACATGGCGCAACACATCGGCTGCGCAGACCTGCGGTTTGAGTAGCCTGCGCCTTTGCTGTTAAATAGGCAGGGTGCCACCCGTGCGGATTGTCATTGCCGGGTGCATAGGCTGGCCCATCACGTGTTCGCGCTTTACACCTCATGCGCACCGTGTCGCCAGCTCTTCCTGTGATCAGCTTGTCAACTGTGAGCCAACCCCATGTTCAAGATCGTCCACCTGGTGACGGGCGTAGCGGCTTTGCTGCTATCGCTCATGCCCAGCCTGAAAACCGATGCAACACCCTTCCTGCAGCAACCCGATGCGGTCTACCTGGCACTGCTCGGCCTGCTTAACCTGGTATTGGCCCCGGTCGTGCCGCTGTACTACCGAGGTGCACGGCAACAGCTGCAACACCTGGCTTGCGCCTTGCTGGTGGTCGCCGTGGTACTGCAGACACTGACCCTGCTGGCTCGCCCCGAGATGGGCAACCTGGCTGCACTGGTCTGCGCGGTGCTGGCCGTGGCCCTGCACCTGGCCGCAGGTTTCGCCCGTGCCCCCCGCAAGGCCCGCAACAGCCAGAGCGCCCCACTGGAGGCCGGCAACCGCGATACGGGCACCGTGAAGTGGTTCAATACCTCCAAAGGCTTTGGCTTTATTTCCCGCGATTCGGGCGATGACATCTTCGTGCACTTTCGCGCTATTCGCGGCGAAGGCCACCGTATTCTGGTGGAAGGCCAGCGCGTCGAGTTTTCGGTCATGCACCGTGACAAAGGCCTGCAGGCCGAAGATGTGGTGGCAGTAACCCGGCGCTGACCTTGCCAGCCCTGGTGCAATGCCAGGGCTGCCTGAACTCAATAATGAGGGGGCGGCGCCTCTTCTCCCTCGCTGCCGTACTGCCCTACCATTTCTTCGTAACGCTTGAGCAGTTCGGCCATCTGCAGTTGCAAGCGGTCGATCACACGCCCCTGCTCGACCACCACATCATTCAACGCCTGGAGCGTGTCGTCCTGGAACGCCTGGCGGGTTTCAAGCTCGATAATTCGCGATTCAGGTGTCATATCAGGCCTCCTGGTAATCGTTGTCGAGCAGCGTGCGAAGGCGTTGACGAATGGCGTCGACCTGCCCAGGCGCATACTCGCCCGCAGGCACCCTGCCCCACACCGGCGCAGGCCAGGCCACATCGCCATGGCGGCGAACGATGACATGCATGTGCAACTGGCTGACCACATTGCCCAGTGTGGCAACGTTCATCTTGTCAGCCTTGAACTCACCCTTGAGCGCCTGCGCCAGGTCCGTGGTTTCCTTGAACAGCTGGGCCTGGTCTTCCTGACTCAAGTCGAACACTTCGCTCACGCCGGCGCGCCTGGGCACCAGGATGAACCAGGGGTAATTGGCATCTTTGCTGAGCAGCAGACGGCACAACGGGAAGTCTCCAAGCACCAGGCAATCCTGCTGCAAACGCGTATCCATCTCAAACACTGCAAAACCTCCAACAAACAAAAACGGGCCCGCCCTACACGGGGCATCAGGCAAGGATACCTTGCTTCGCAGGCGCCGGCATGCAAGCGCTGCCCTGCGCTGCACACTTTAAGTTCATCCATGCCCGCCGCCTGCACAACGGCGGTAACACAGCGCTACTTTTCGCACCAAAATGAGGCCGCAAACGAGCACACCACTACGCTTTTACCCACTCGAATGACACTGCATTAACAGTGGCCGGTAACACATTGACTTTTATGACAGCTTTTGGGTTTGAAACGCCTAACTTATCTGGCACACCATCAGACAAGCTTCAGCCCGTGTTTCCGGTACTTTCCGACCTTCGGCACCCCCATTTGTGAAAATTTCATGAACCGGGGTTAATTTTGTGCACGCTTGTTGCATTCCCTCCACACCAAGTCGGCACGACATCTGCATCAAGGGATGTACGCGACAAATAACAACAGCCGCTTTGGATACACCAGGGAGTTTCCCTAGCCGGAATCTGTAGTTACAGATTCGTTACGGTGACAGGAACGGCGCTGGCGTTGTACGGCCCGGGAATCCGGGACGTGATTTGCGACATGGAATTACCTACAAGCGACATGACCATAAAGTTCCCGAAAGGTTCTATATGCCCATATCGCCAACAACAGTCAGCGTGCTATACATTTCCGCCGACATAACAAGAAAGAGCTGCCCCATATAACTAAAAGACTTGGGCGCAGCGGTACTCTTCCTAAAAACCAAAGGAGCAAATCACGATGCGCGTGATGAAGTGGAGCATGATCGCCCTGGCCGTTTCGGCAGGGACCTCGCAATTGGCCTTCGCCTCTGCACAAGACGAGTCCAAGGGTTTCATCGAAGACAGCCAGCTGAACGTCAAAACTCGCATGCTGTACTTCAGCCGTGACTTCCGCAACAACCCAGCCGGCACCCAGAGCCGCGTGGAAGAAACCGGCCTTGGCTTCCTCGGCACTTACGAATCGGGCTTCACCCAGGGCACCGTAGGCTTCGGCGTCGACGCCATCGGCATGCTCGGTCTGAAGCTGGACAGCGGCCGTGGCCGTGCCGGCACCGGCCTGTTCCCACAAGGCTCCGACGGTCGCTCGCAAGATGATTACTCCGAAGGCGGTGGCGCTGTAAAAATGCGCATCTCCAATACCGTGCTGAAGTTCGGCGACCAGTTCACCGCCATGCCTGTATTCGCCACCGACGACAGCCGACTGCTGCCGGAAGTTGCCGAAGGCGGCCTGATCACCAGCAACGAGATCAGCGGCCTGACCCTGAACGCCGGTCACTTCACCGCGATGAATGCCCAGGCTCAGACCTACCACGACAGCCTGAATCTGAGCGAAGCCAACATCTTCGGTGGCACCTACGCCTTTACCGACAGCCTCAGCACCAGCATCTACTACTCGCGCGTCGAAGATCACTTCCGCAAGTGGTACGGCAACGTGAACTGGGCGCTGCCGATCAGCGACAAGCAAGGCCTGGTGTTCGACTTCAACATCTATGACACCAAGTCCATCGGCGACAACCGCACTGGCGCGTTCGTCACCAAGTCCGACGGCAGCAACGAACTCGACAACATCGCAGCCAGCCTGTCCGGCGCCTACAACATCGGCGCCCACACCTTTACCCTGGCCTACCAGAAGGTCAGCGGTGACGGCGACTACGCCTACGGCGTAGACGGCGGCGGTACAGTGTTCCTGGCCAACTCCATCGCCCGTTCCGACTTCAACGCCGAAGACGAGAAGTCCTGGCAGGCACGCTACGACCTGAACTTCGCCGAGTTCGGCGTACCAGGCCTGACCTTCATGACCCGTTATGCTCGCGGTAGCGGTGCAACCACCCGCACCACCGACAACGGCAAGGAATGGGAACGCGACATCGACGTCAAGTACGTGATGCAGAGCGGCCCAGCGAAGGACCTGAGCTTCCGTGTCCGTCAGGCCACTTACCGTTCCAGCGACGGTGTGTACTACGGTTCGAGCTCGATCGACGAACTGCGTCTGATCGTCGAGTACCCGCTGAGCATCCTGTAAGCCTCGCTTATAGTGCCCCGCACCTGAAAAAGCCCGGCACGATTGCCGGGCTTTTTCTTGGCTGACATTTGCCACGCCCTGGGGCATCCTGTACGCCTTCGTTTCGCCCCCGTACAATGCGGGGTCATTTCAACGTCTTAGGCAATCGACACGGCCCACCATGCGCACCAGTCAATATTTGCTCGCCACCCAGAAAGAAACCCCTGCCGACGCAGTGGTCATCAGCCACCAGCTCATGCTGCGCGCCGGCATGATCCGCAAACTGGCCTCGGGCCTGTACACCTGGCTGCCGATGGGCTTGCGAGTAATGCGCAAGGTCGAAGCCGTGGTCCGCGAAGAAATGAACGCCGCCGGCGCCCTGGAAGTGCTGATGCCAAGCATCCAGCCCGCCGAACTGTGGCAGGAATCCGGCCGCTGGGAGCAGTATGGCCCCGAGCTGCTGCGCCTCAAAGACCGCCACAACCGTGATTTCTGCGTTGGCCCGACCCACGAAGAAGTCATCACCGACCTGGCCCGTAACGAGCTGTCCAGCTATAAACAGCTGCCGCTCAACATGTACCAGATCCAGACCAAATTCCGTGACGAGATCCGCCCGCGCTTCGGCCTGATGCGCGGCCGCGAGTTCATCATGAAGGACGCCTACTCCTTCCATGCCGACCAGGCTTCCCTTCAGGAAACCTACGACCGCATGCACCAGGCGTACACCAACATCTTTACCCGCCTGGGCCTGGACTTCCGCCCGGTGCAGGCCGATACCGGCTCCATCGGTGGCAGCTATTCGCACGAATTCCACGTGTTAGCCGAGTCCGGCGAAGACGATGTGATCTTCAGCGACAGCTCCGACTACGCCGCCAACATCGAGAAGGCCGAGGCCATCCCGCGTGAAACCGTGCGCCCTGCCCCTGCCGAGGAGCTGCGCCTGGTCGACACCCCGGACGCCAAGACCATCGCGCAACTGGTCGAGCAGTTCGGCCTGCCGATCGAGAAAACCGTCAAGACCTTGATCGTGCGCGGCGCCGAAGAAGGCAAGCTGATCGCCCTGATCGTCCGTGGTGACCACGAGCTCAACGAAATCAAGGCCACCAAACTGGAACAGGTTGCCGACCCGCTGGTCATGGCCACCGAAGCCGAACTGCACGACGCCATTGGCGCCGGCGCAGGTTCGCTCGGCCCGCTGAACCTGCCGCTGGAATGCATCATCGACCGTTCGGTTGCCCTGATGAGCGACTTCGGCATTGGCGCCAACATCGACGACAAGCACTACTTCGGCGTCAACTGGGAACGCGACCTGCCGGTACCGCAAGTCGCCGACCTGCGCAATGTCGTCGAAGGCGACCCGAGCCCGGACGGCCAGGGCACCCTGGTGATCAAGCGCGGCATCGAAGTCGGGCACATCTTCCAGCTCGGCACCAAGTACAGCGAGGCGCTCAAGTGCCAGGTACTGGGCGAGAACGGCAAGCCGGTGGTGCTGTCGATGGGTTGCTACGGCATCGGCGTTTCCCGCGTGGTCGCCGCCGCGATCGAGCAGAGCTACGACGACAAAGGCATCATCTGGAACGATGCCCTGGCGCCCTTCCAGATCGCCCTGGTGCCGCTGCGCTACGAAACCGACGTGGTTCGCGAGGCTACCGACAAGCTGTATGCCGAGCTGACCGCCGCCGGTTTTGAAGTGTTGCTGGACGACCGCGACAAGAAGACCAGCCCAGGCATCAAGTTTGCCGACATGGAGCTGATCGGCATCCCGCACCGCATCGTCGTCAGCGACCGCGGGCTGGCCGAAGGCAACCTGGAATACAAGCACCGCACCGAACAGGATGCTCAAGCGCTGCCACTCAATGAAGTGCTGTCGTTCCTGCAGGCCCGCGTTCGCCGCTGATAATCAATGCACGAGTGATCATGTCCAAGCGAAGTACCTTTACCCTGGGGGGCGCCGCACTTAGCGGCGCCCTGCTCATCAGCGGCTGCGCCAACCAGATGTCCCAGCGCAGCGAGCATGAGGAGCGCGTCGAGCGCAAGTTGCTCGAACACAGTCTGCAGATCGATGTCGGCGAGCCGAAGGTGATGGAGCTGCCGCAACGACGTGTGCGCGTGCATGAGCAGAAGCGCTTCGAAGTCACCGAATTCGAAGTCACCCGTCGCTACGACCGCTACACGCCCTACCAGCCCTGGCGGGAGGTCTACGAGATCCCGCTGGGCGCGGTGGCTGTGGTGGCCGGCGTGGGCGCCAACGTGGTCAATGTGTTCGCCTTGGGCAACCTGCCCGAAAGCGTGACCCACGACTGGCTCAGCTATGGCGTGGCGGGGCTCAACC
This sequence comes from Pseudomonas sp. Irchel s3f19, assembly GCF_900187555.1. Taxonomy (NCBI): domain Bacteria; kingdom Pseudomonadati; phylum Pseudomonadota; class Gammaproteobacteria; order Pseudomonadales; family Pseudomonadaceae; genus Pseudomonas; species Pseudomonas sp. Irchel s3f19. The sequence continues at coordinate 88,618 of NZ_FYDW01000013.1, forward strand.
CGTTCATGAACGTGCAGTCCAACGGTCGCGCCCAGCAGAACCTTGCCGGGATCAGCGAAGTGCAGAAGGACCAGCGCGAAGAATCCACCAGCCTGCCCTGGAGCGAGCGCCTGGTCGAGGTCAAGGCCGGCAAGATGACCCACGAGCTGACCACCGACAGAAACGGCGTACTGCGCCTGAACCTGCTCGACAGCCCGTTCTCCGAGCAGAACCTCAACCACATTGGTACCCTGCACTTGCAGGTGGTGGATGAGGACAACGCGGTGCGCGGTGACGCCAGCCTGCTGGTCAGCGCCACCCTGCGCAACAAGCTGCTCGAAGCCCACGAACTGATCTTCGACGACCTGGAAGACGATGATGTCGGCCAGTGGGTACACCGGGTCAAACGCCTGTCCGAACTGGGCCTGGAAGAGGAAGCCAGCGAAATGGAGCAGAGCCTGATCGAGCTGACGCGCAACGATCCGGAACTGCAGCAGGAATTTCTGCAGTCGCTGACCAAGGCAACCGGGCGATTGGTCGCCGACCCTGGCGTGCAGTGAACTGATTCAGGGGCCGCTTTGCGGCCCCTTTCATTTAGGCGGGAACAATTCCAACTGTTCATGCGCCCCGCGCAAGTCCTTCAACCTCACCCCTACCCCCAGCAAGCGCACCGGCTTGCCACCCCGGGCAAACGCCTGCCGCAGTAACTGCCGATAACTTTCCAGGTCCCTGCCAGCCCCTGCCTGTTCCATCGTTGTCTGGCTGAAGTCATGGAACTTGACCTTGACGAAAGGCTTGTCTGGCCGGTAACTGCTGTCCATGCGGGCAATGCGTTCATTAAGGCTGTCGAGCAACGCAGGAAGACGCTCCAGGCAACTGGCCAGGTCTGGCAGGTCGGTGTCGTAGGTGTTTTCCACACTGACCGACTGCCTGCGGCTGTCGTTGTGCACGGCGCGGTCATCAATACCCCGCGCTAGCCCCCACAACCGCTCACCAAAGCTGCCGAACTCGCGCACCAGCGCCAAGCGCGACCAGTCACGCAGGTCCAGGCAGGTATCGATACCCAGCCGCGCCAGTTTGTCCGCCGTGACCTTGCCAACGCCGTGCAACCTGGCCACCGGCAAGGCCGCGACAAAGGCTTCGACTTCACCCGGGGTTATGACGAACAGCCCGTTGGGCTTGCGCCAGTCACTGGCGATCTTGGCCAGGAACTTGTTGGGTGCAACACCCGCCGACACGGTGATATGCAAGGTACGGGCAACGCGCCGGCGGATATCTTCGGCGATACGCGTGGCGCTGCCGGCATGCCACTGGCTATCGCTCACATCCAGGTAGGCTTCATCCAGCGACAGTGGCTCGATCAGCTCGGTGTAGTCACGGAAAATGGCGTGAATCTCACGGGATGCCTCGCGATAGGCTTCAAAGCGAGGCTTGACGATCAACAAGTCAGGGCAAAGCTTGAGCGCATGGCGCGATGACATGGCCGAGCGCACACCATAGGCCCGCGCTTCATAATTACAGGTGGCGATCACCCCGCGGTGGTCGGCCGACCCGCCTACGGCCATGGGCCGACCGGCCAGGCGCGGGTCATCACGCATTTCGATTGCGGCGTAGAAACAATCGCAGTCGACATGGATGATCTTGCGCAAGGACATGGATGACCGTCAGTACTGTAGATTCATACAGATAATATCGCATGCCTCCTACGCTGCAACAGATTGCACGCCGCTTGCCTCGACAATCGGCCTGAAACCCCCGCCGCGCCTGAGCCGCGTGCTTTGAGCGAGTGCTAAGGGTTTGAACGAAAAAGGTTTTTTAGGAAAAACGCTTGACATAGTTGCGTAAATCCGTAGAATTCGATCTCACAGGCGCGGGATGGAGCAGCCTGGTAGCTCGTCGGGCTCATAACCCGAAGGTCGTCGGTTCAAATCCGGCTCCCGCAACCAGATTCGAGAAAAGGCCACTGTTAACGCAGTGGCCTTTTTCTTTGCCCGTAGAAAAGCCATTGGCAAAAACTGGCGAGAAATCAATTAGTAGCGCTTGACACTGATTAGATAAACTGTAGAATGCGCCCCACAGACGCGGGATGGAGCAGTCTGGTAGCTCGTCGGGCTCATAACCCGAAGGTCGTCGGTTCAAATCCGGCTCCCGCAACCAGCTTTAAGAAAAGGCCACTGTTAGCGCAGTGGCCTTTTTCTTTGCATCGAAAATGATGCCGAAGAAAAAAGATCGATAAATCAACAATTAACGCTTTACACAGCTTCAACAAGCTGTAGAATGCGCACCTCTGACGCGGGATGGAGCAGTCTGGTAGCTCGTCGGGCTCATAACCCGAAGGTCGTCGGTTCAAATCCGGCTCCCGCAACCATATTCGTCAGAACAAACCCCGCCTGTGTAACAGCAGCGCGGGGTTTGTTGTTTTACGCCCCCTGCATTTCGTCGCCTGGAAATGCCTTGCCATCAGCCTACCCCCCAGGCTTGAGATGTCGCCCTTTGGATGAACTATCTTTAACCCTGCCAGGCAGCTGAAAGCGCCTGTGCCCGGAGTAACATTGGATACGTTTTCCTAAGGGACTTTCACTTGGCCGCACCTCGCCCTCACCTCGCGCTGCCTGCTCGGGGTATTGATTCATGACCTCCCATAACCCCGAACCTCCGGTGCCCCTTGCTTCGGTGCTACCCACGGCCGCGCAGCGCCTGCCCCTGATCGAGCGAATGAGCCGCTATCGTCAACCCATCGGCCTGGCGGTGACGCTGATACTGTTCGCCATGGCGCTGGTTGCCTGCCGCCACCTGCTGAGCGAGCTGGACATCTACGCCTTGCACGATGCCATGCTCAGCGTGCCGACGCAGTCGCTGCTGGGGGCCTTGCTGGCCACGGCTGTCGGGTTTGTGATTCTGCTTGGGTACGAGTGGTCGGCCAGCCGCTATGCCGGGGTAAAACTGCCAGCAGGCAGTTTGATACTGGGCGGCTTCAGCGCCTTCGCCATTGGTAACGCCATCGGCCTGTCGTTGCTGTCTGGTGGTTCGGTGCGCTACCGCCTGTATGCCCGCCAAGGCCTGGGGGCTGGCGAAGTCGCGCGGATGACCGTGTTTGCCAGCCTGTCCCTGGGGTGTGCGCTGCCACCGCTGGCTGCTCTGGCGACCTTGAGCGACCTGCCAGCAGCCTCGTCCGCACTGGGCCTTTCGCCGGGGCTGCTGGCCGGCATCGCCGCAGCCGTGCTGGTGCTGGCTGCCGTGCTGGTGCTCGGGCTTTACCGCAAGCGCCTGGCCGAACAGCCCTTGGCCGACAACCTACTGGTACAGCTGGGCCGTCGCACCCTGCGCCTGCCGAGCGCTCGCCTCGCCTCGCTGCAATTGCTGATCACCGCCCTGGATGTGGCCGCCGCCGCCACCGTACTGTATCTCCTGCTGCCAGAAGCCCCGCCATTTGGCGCTTTCATCCTGGTGTACCTGCTGGCCCTGGCCGCAGGCGTGCTCAGCCATGTGCCAGGGGGCGTCGGGGTGTTCGAGGCGATCTTGCTGGCAGCCTTTGCCGACCAGTTGGGCGCCGCCCCACTGGCTGCGGCCCTGCTGCTCTATCGCCTGATCTATGTGGTGTTGCCGCTGCTGCTGGCGTGTGTGCTGCTGCTGGCCAACGAAGCCCGGCGCCTGCTGTTCGCGCAACAGGCCATCAAGGTGGCCTCCGGGCTGGCGGCGCCGGTGCTGTCAATTCTGGTGTTTCTGTCCGGGGTGGTGCTGCTGTTCTCGGGGGCCACGCCCGAGATCGACACGCGCCTGGAACACATGGGCTTTCTGGTCCCCCACCGCCTGATCGATGCTTCGCACTTCGGCGCCAGCCTGATCGGCGTGCTGTGCCTGCTGCTGGCCCAAGGCTTGCGCCGGCGCCTGTCCGCAGCCTGGCTGCTGACCACCACCTTGCTGCTGGTCGGCGCATTGTTGTCATTGCTCAAGGGCTTCGACTGGGAAGAAGCCTGCCTGTTGACGTTCACCGCCGCGCTGCTGGCCCTGTTCCGCCGTTCGTTCTACCGCCCCAGCCGCCTGCTGGAACTGCCCTTCTCTCCGGTGTTTCTGGTGGCCAGCGCGTGCGTGGTCGGGGCCTCGGTATGGCTGCTGCTGTTCGCCTACCAGGATGTGCCCTACAGCCACCAGCTGTGGTGGCAGTTCACCCTGGACGCCGATGCACCGCGGGGCCTGCGCGCCGCCATGGGCAGCGCCGTGCTGCTGGTGGCTGTCGCCCTGACCTGGCTGCTGCGCACCGCACCGCCGGTCATCCACCTGCCTGACGACGCAGAACTGCAACGCGCCAACCGCATCCTGCTGGCATCCGACCAGCCCGATGGCGGCCTGGCCCTGACCGGCGACAAGGCTTTGCTGTTCCACCCGCGCGACAACGCCTTCCTTATGTACGCCCGTCGCGGTCGCAGCCTGGTGGCCTTGTATGACCCGATCGGCCCGGCCCAGGAGCGCGCTGAGATGATCTGGCAGTTCCGCGACCTGTGCGACCTGCACCACGCCAGGCCGGTGTTTTATCAGGTCCGCGCGGAAAACCTGCCGTTCTACATGGACATTGGCCTGACCGCGCTCAAACTTGGCGAGGAGGCCCGGGTCGACCTGCGCCGCTTCGACCTCGAAGCCAAGGGCAAGGAGATGAAAGACCTGCGCTACACCTGGAACCGCGGTGGCCGTGACGGCCTCAGCCTGGAAATCCACGAACCCGGTCACGCGCCACTGATAGCGCTCAAGGAAATCTCCGATGCCTGGCTGGGTGGCAAGAACGTGCGCGAGAAAGGCTTCTCGCTCGGGCGCTTCAGCCCCGAGTACCTGCAGCACTTTCGCATCGCCCTGATTCGCTTCCAGGGCCGGCCGGTGGCCTTTGCCAACCTGTTGGAAACCCACGGTCGCGAGCTGGCCAGCCTCGACCTGATGCGGGCCCACCCTGAAGCTCCGAAGCTGACCATGGAGTTCATGATGATAGGGCTCATCCTGCACTACAAAAGCCACGACTATGCCCGCTTCAGCCTGGGCATGGTCCCGCTGTCCGGGCTGCAGCCACGGCGCGGCGCGCCCTTGACCCAGCGCCTGGGTTCAATGGTGTTCCGCCGTGGCGAACAGCTCTACAACTTCCAGGGGCTTCGACGCTTCAAGGACAAATTCCAACCGGACTGGGAACCCCGTTACATGGCCGTGCCTGCGGGGCTCGACCCGCTGGTGGCACTGGCCGACACTGCCGCCCTCATCGCTGGCGGCCTGACTGGATTGGTGAAACGCTGATGATCCGACGCTATTGGCTGTACCTGGCGATTCCCCTGCTGCTGGCCGCCCTGGGCGGTGCCGTGGCCTTCTGGCTATGGACGCGCCCTGCGCCTGAGGCGCACCTCGAACAGCTGTCACTCAACAACCTCAGCATCACCCGCGTGACCCCGGGCGTGCACGCCAAGGCCCGGGTCGCCATCGGCGTCCCTCAGGACCAGGCTCTGACCGACAAGCAGTTGCTGGACCTGAGCCAGGCTGGGGAAGCGCAACTGGTGCAGGTTATCCTGCCACCCAACGACTGCACCCAGCAGCAACAAGCGCTGGACCTGGCAGCGACCCAGCTGTCCGAAAAACCGACCCTGGTAGCCGGTATCGGCCCAGGCGCGGCGCAGGCCTGGCGCTGGCTGGCGGCACAGACCGACGACAAGGCGCGGGCCATTTCCGTGGACTTCAGCCTGGAGCAACCCGGCTGCCAGGCCGCGCTACCCAAAGCGGCGGCCCATGGCCACTGGAACGTCGCCTGGAACGACAACCCGGATGACGCCAGCGCAGCCTTCGTACGCGACCAGGCCAACGCCGAAACCAGCATCAGCGATTACGACATCCATTTGCCGCAGGTGCTCAAGTCACAGCTGACCCAAGCCCTGGTCGGCCACGACGGCAACGCCCTGGCCATTCCAGTAGTCGAGGTGCCGGCAGGGCAAACCACCGACACCGTCACCCTGTTCCTCTCCGGGGATGGCGGCTGGCGCGACCTGGACCGCGACGTGGCCGGAGAAATGGCCAAGCTGGGCTACCCGGTGGTCGGCATCGACACGCTGCGTTATTACTGGCAACACAAGACCCCCGAGCAGAGCGCCGCAGACCTGTCGGAACTGATGCAGCACTATCGCCAGAAATGGGGCACCAAGCGCTTTGTATTGACCGGCTACTCGTTTGGCGCCGACGTGCTGCCAGCGATTTACAACCGCTTGCCGGCCGAGGACCAGCAGCGTATCGACGCGGTGATGCTACTGGCCTTCGCCCGTAGCGGCAGCTTCGAGATCGAGGTGGAAGGCTGGCTGGGCAAGGAAGGCCAGGAGGCGCCAACCGGGCCGGAAATGGCCCGGCTGCCGGCGTCCAAAGTGGTGTGTGTGTATGGCGTGGAAGAGACCGACGAGAGCGGTTGCACCGAAAAGACGGCGGTGGGCGAGCGCCTGAAGCTGCCGGGCGGGCACCACTTCGACGAGAACTACCCGGCCCTGGCCAAGCGCCTGATCGGTGAGATCGAGACGCGCCAGGGCAAGTCGAGCGTGGCCGAGCAGAATTGAGCCACGCCCAACCCACTACGCAGATCAGGCACCCATTCAGATCTCGACCTGGGTGCCCAACTCGATCACCCGGTTCAACGGCAGATTGAAGAACCGCAGGTTACCGTTGGCATTCTTGAGCAAGAACGCAAACAGGTTGCCACGCCAGCGCGACATACCCTCCAGCCGCGAAGCAATCACCGTTTCGCGGCTGAGGAAGTAGGTGGTGCGCATCGGGCTGAAGTCCAGATCCTCCAGATGGCACAACTTCAGGGCCGCCGGCACGTCCGGCTCGTCCATGAAGCCAAAATGCAACAGCACACGGAAGAACCCGTCGCCATAGGCTTCCACCTCGAAACGCTCCTGCTCCGGCACCCGTGGCCGGTCCTCGCTCACCACCGTCAGCAGCACCACCTGGCTGTGCAGCACCTGGTTGTGCAACATGTTGTGCAGCAGCGCATGGGGCACGGCGTCCGGCCGTGCAGTCAGGAACACAGCAGTACCTTCAACCCGGTGCGGCGGCTGTATGCGGATGCTGCTGATGAACACCGGCAGCGGCAGCGCCCCTTCATCGATGCGCTCGACGAGGATCTGCTTGCCGCGCTTCCAGGTACTCATCAGCAGATACAGCACACCACCTGCCAGTACCGGGAACGCCCCGCCCTGCACGATCTTGGGCACGTTGGCGGCGAAGAACAGCCCGTCGACGAAGAGAAAGCCCAGCAGAATCGGCACTGCCAGCACCGGCGGCCACTTCCATAGCAGCAACATCACCACCGACACCAGAATCGTGGTCATCAACATGGTGCCGGTGACCGCCACACCGTAGGCCGCCGCCAGGGCACCGGAAGATTCGAAACCGATGACCAGCAACACCACACCAACCATCAGCGTCCAGTTCACCGCACCGATGTAGATCTGCCCCTGCTCATCGCTGGACGTGTGCTGGATGTGCATGCGCGGAATGTAGCCCAGCTGGATGGCCTGGCGGGTCAGGGAGAACGCCCCGGAAATCACGGCTTGCGAAGCGATCACCGTGGCCATGGTCGCCAGCCCCACCAGCGGCAACAGCGCCCAGGACGGTGCCAGCAGGTAGAAGGGGTTGCGCGCCGCCTCCGGGTTCTGCAGCAGTATTGCGCCCTGGCCGAAATAGTTGAGCACCAGCGCCGGCAACACCAAGGCAAACCACGCGCGAGCGATGGGTTTACGGCCGAAGTGGCCCATGTCGGCGTACAGCGCCTCGGCACCGGTCAGCGCCAGCACCACGGCGCCGAGAATGGCCACGCCCATGCCGGGGTGGACGATGAAGAAGTTCACCGCCCAGCCTGGGTTGAACGCCCTGAGCACTTCCGGGCTCTGCGAGATGCCATGCACCCCCAATGCCCCTAGCACCACGAACCAGGCCACCATGATCGGGCCAAACAGCTTGCCGATCTTCTCGGTGCCATGCTTCTGCACCAGAAACAGCGCCACCAGCACCACCAGCGAAATAGGTACCACCCAGTGATCGATGCCGTCGAAGGCCAGGCCCATGCCCTCGACAGCCGACAGCACCGACACGGCCGGGGTGATCATGCTGTCGCCATAGAACAGCGAAGCGCCGATCAACCCGCAGATGACCATCAAGCTACGCAGCCGCGGGTGGGCCGCAGTCGCCCGCCGCGCCAGCGCGGTTAGCGCCATGGTGCCGCCCTCGCCCTGGTTGTCGGCGCGCAGGATGAACATCACGTATTTGAACGAGACCACCCACAGCAGCGACCAGAGGATCAGCGACAGGATCCCCAGCACGCCATCATGGTTGACCGGCACGCCATAGCCACCGGTAAAGACTTCTTTGAGCGTATACAACGGGCTGGTGCCGATATCGCCATAGACCACCCCGACTGCCGCCACGAGCAGGCCCAGCGACCGTGTCGCGCCCTGCTTCCCCGCGTGCCCGCCTTCGGCATGACTGCTTGCCTGAACCATCGACCACTCCCGCAGACGGCCCTCTCGGCCGATAGAATTCACCCCCACGCCAGGGCATGGCAGATGCCCGGACGCAACGGCGCGAAGCATAGCGCAGCGTTCGTCGCATTTCTGCTAGTCAAGTGACCTTGCGCTCGCTAGAATTGCGCACTTTTTGATCAGAGGCGCCAATAAGCGCCCGTCAAGATCGCCCCCGTTTCCGGCCGGGCGACCTGCATTCAATACCGAGGTTAGTCATGTCCACCACTCCCGCCACTCCCAAGGTAGGTTTCGTAAGCCTGGGTTGCCCAAAAGCCCTGGTCGATTCCGAGCGCATTCTGACTCAGCTGCGCATGGAAGGTTATGAAGTCGTGCCTACCTACGAGGACGCCGACGTGGTGGTGGTCAACACCTGCGGCTTCATCGACAGCGCCAAGGCCGAGTCGCTTGAAGTGATCGGTGAAGCCATCAAGGAAAACGGCAAAGTCATCGTCACCGGCTGCATGGGTGTCGAGGAAGGCAGCATCCGCGATGTGCACCCAAGCGTGTTGTCGGTGACCGGCCCCCAGCAGTACGAGCAAGTGGTCAACGCCGTGCACCAGGTAGTGCCACCGCGCCAGGACCACAACCCGCTGATCGACCTGGTGCCGCCGCAGGGCGTCAAGCTGACCCCGCGCCACTATGCCTACCTGAAGATTTCCGAAGGCTGCAACCACAGCTGCAGCTTCTGCATCATCCCGTCGATGCGCGGCAAGCTGGTCAGCCGCCCGGTTGGCGAAGTGCTGAGCGAGGCCGAGCGCCTGGTCAAGGCCGGCGTCAAGGAGATCCTGGTGATTTCCCAGGACACCAGCGCCTACGGGGTCGACGTCAAGTACAAGACCGACTTCTGGAACGGCCGCCCGGTCAAGACCCGCATGCTCGAGCTGTGCGAAGCGCTGAGCAGCCTGGGCGCCTGGGTGCGCCTGCACTATGTATACCCGTACCCGAACGTCGACGACGTGATCCCGCTGATGGCCGCCGGCAAGATCCTGCCGTACCTGGACATCCCGTTCCAGCACGCCAGCCCCAAGGTGCTCAAGGCGATGAAGCGCCCGGCCTTCGAAGACCGTACCCTGGCGCGCATCAAGAACTGGCGCGAACAGTGCCCTGAGCTGGTGATCCGCTCGACCTTCATCGTCGGCTTCCCCGGCGAAACCGAAGAAGACTTCCAGTACCTGCTCGACTGGCTGACCGAAGCCCAGCTCGACCGCGTCGGCTGCTTCCAGTACTCGCCTGTCGAAGGTGCCCCGGCCAATGACCTGGGCCTTGATGAAGTACCGGATGAGGTCAAGCAGGACCGTTGGGACCGCTTCATGGCCCATCAGCAGACCATCAGCAGCGCCCGCCTGCAACTGCGCATCGGCAAGGAGATCGAAGTGCTGATCGACGAAGTCGAAGAGCAAGGTTCGGTGGGCCGTAGCTTCTTCGACGCGCCGGAAATCGACGGCAGCGTGTTCATCGATGGCGACCACGGCTTCAAGCCAGGCGACAAAGTGCGTTGCCGGGTGGTGGATGCCGACGAATACGACATGTGGGCTGAGCCTGTCTGATCGGCGTATAGGTCTGAAATTCCCGGGGCTGCGTTGCAGCCCCAACATCCGCCAGGCCCCCTCTGGTTTTTACATCTATGTTTTCCTCAATCCCCTTGAGGAATACACGGATGCGCCAGGTATCGACGCTACAAACCCCTCATCTTAGCGACTACCCCGAGCTGACCCAGGTCTGGGAGGACTCGGTGCGCGCGACCCATGACTTCCTGCCTGATGCCTATATCGTCCTGCTTCGCGAGCATGTACTGCGCCATTACCTGGACGCAGTGATGCTGATCTGCAGCAAGGACAGCCAGCAACGCATACAGGGCTTTGCCGGCGTGTCCAACAGGCAGGTCGACATGCTGTTCGTCGCGCCCGCCTGCCGTGGCATGGGCATTGGCAAGCGGCTGCTGCGCTACGCCATCGACGAACTCAATGCCGAACGCCTGGATGTCAACGAGCAGAACCCGCAGGCGCTGGGGTTCTATCTGCACGAAGGCTTCGAGGTGGTCGGCCGCTCGCAAACCGATGGGCTGGGGCAGCCCTACCCCTTGCTGCACCTGCGACTGATCCGCACAGGGGCCTGAGCCGCCTGCCGTGTTGTCTCGCCTAAACGGCGTAAATGACACAGATTCCCAGCCCCTCGACCGCTCAGGCAGGTACAATGGCGGCCTTTCCCTGCCTTTGCGAATCACCGTCATGTCTGAGCCCGTCCGCCTGTCCAAACGCCTTATCGAGCAGTTCGGCTGCTCCCGCCGCGAAGCCGAGCTGTATATCGAAGGCGGCTGGGTCACGGTCGATGGCGTGGTGGTCGAGCAGCCGCAGTTCAAGGTCGACGGCCAGCAGGTCGCGCTGCTACCTGGCGCGCGTGCCGACAGCCTTGAGCCCGTCACCCTGCTGCTCAACCAGCCTGCTGGCCTGGACACCGAGTCGGCGCGTATCAGCATGACCATGGACAGCCTCAGCGAGGCGCACCGTGAAGGCGTACGGCCATTGCATGGGCATTTCACCAAGTTGTCCTGCATTGCCCCGCTGGAGCGCGGCGCCAGCGGCCTGCAGGTGTTCACCCAGGATTGGCGGGTTGCCCGCAAGATCGACGCAGACCTGCGGCGCCTGGAGCAGGAATACATCATCGAAGTAAGCGGCGAAGCCACGCCACAGGCGCTGGAGCGCCTGGCCCGCGGCATCATGCGCAACGACCGTGAACTGCCCAAGGCCAAAGCCAGCTGGCAGAACGAAACCCACCTGCGCCTGGCCTTGAAAAACCCGCAACCGGGGCAGATCTCCGAGCTGTGCGCCAGCCTGCGCCTGCAGATCATCAGCATGCGCCGCATTCGGCTGGGCGGTGTGTCCATGGGCAAGCTGCCACTGGCACAGTGGCGTTACATGGCCGCCAGCGAACGTTTCTAAGCAATACCGCCGCGCCAGATGGCACGGCTCAGAACAGGATTCGAGTCAAATGAACCACAACGATGTACTGCGCAGCCTGCGCTACATGCTCAAGTTCAATGATGCCAAGATGGTGGGCATCATCAAGCTGTCTGGCCTGGAGGTCAGCGCCGAGGCCTTGGCCAGCTACGTCAAGAAAGAAGAAGAGCCCGGCTTCGTGCGCTGCCCTGACCCGGTCATGGCGCACTTTCTGGATGGCCTGGTGATTCACCGTCGCGGCAAGGACGACAGCCGCCCGGCCCAGCCGGTGGAGCTGCCGGTGACCAACAACACCATCCTGAAAAAACTGCGGGTAGCGTTCGAACTCAAGGAAGAAGACCTGCATGTCATCCTCAATTCGGTCAAGTTCCCGGTCTCCAAACCCGAACTCAGCGCCTTGTTCCGCAAAGTCGGCCATGACAACTACCGCCCGTGCGGCGACCAGTTGCTGCGCAACTTCCTCAAGGGCCTGACCCTGCGCGTGCGCGGCTGAGTGGCCATGCAGCATACGGTTTCACCGGTCGGCATCGTCCGCTCGTGCTTCAAGGAAAAGTTCGCCATCCCGCGCCAGCCGCAGTTGGCACCGGCGGCGCGTGGTGTGCTGGAGTTGCTGCCGCCGTTCGACCAGGGTGATGCAGTGGCGGGGCTGGAACAGGTCAGCCATGTGTGGCTGCTGTTTCTGTTTCACCAGGCCCTGGAAGACAAACCACGCCTGAAAGTGCGGCCACCCCGCCTCGGCGGCAACAAGAGCATGGGGGTGTTCGCCACCCGCGCCACCCACAGGCCCAACGGTATCGGCCAGTCGGTGGTACGCCTGGAGGGCGTTGAGCCTGGGCGCCTGCTGCTGTCCGGGATCGACTTGCTCGATGGCACCCCAGTGCTGGATATCAAGCCCTACGTACCGTACGCCGACAGTGTTGCCGGCGCCAGCAACCTGATGGCCAGCGAAGCGCCTGACGCAATCGCCGTGCAGTGGCACGACAATGCCCTGCCCCAGGCCCGCGCGCATGCACTGCGCCTGGGTGAGCCACTGGTGGAACTGATCGAGCAGTGCCTGGGGCAAGACCCGCGGCCGGCGTATCAGGTGCCACCTGCGGAGCGGGTGTACGGGGTGAAGTTCTGGGATGTGCAGGTGCGCTGGCATTATCCGCAGCCCACACTGATCCGGGTGCTGGAAGTGGTCCAGGACTGTTGATCGACCCACCACGAAAAAGGCGACCCGAAGGTCGCCTTTTTCATTTCAGTTGCGCGATCAGCGAGCCGGGCCTTCGGCCACGCCGAGGTCGTCGGTCGGGCGGGTATCTTCCAGCGGGGCGCCACCGGAAGCCAGTTCCGAGGCCAGCTTGTCGTTGTCCATTTCGTTGACCCACTTGGCCACGACCACGGTAGCGACAGCGTTGCCAACCAGGTTGGTCAGGGCGCGGGCTTCGGACATGAAGCGGTCGATGCCGAGGATCAGCGCCAGGCCGGCAACCGGCAGGTGGCCAACAGCAGACAACGTAGCGGCCAGTACGATGAAGCCCGAACCGGTTACGCCAGCAGCGCCTTTGGAGGCCACCAGCAGCACCAGCAGCAGGGTGATCTGGTGGGTGATGTCCATGGTGGTGTCAGTCGCCTGGGCGATGAACACAGCGGCCATGGTCAGGTAGATCGAAGTACCGTCGAGGTTGAACGAGTAACCGGTCGGGATAACCAGGCCAACCACGGATTTCTTGGCACCCAGGCGCTCCATCTTGGCCAGCATGCGGGGCAAGGCGGACTCGGAGGAGGACGTGCCCAGCACGATCATCAGCTCTTCACGGATGTAGCGGATCAGCTTGATGACGCTGAAGCCGTGGGCGCGGCAGATACCACCGAGCACCACCAGGACGAACAGCAGGCAGGTCACGTAGAAGCAGGCCATCAGGTAGCCCAGCTGCACCAGCGAACCCACGCCGTACTGGCCGATGGTGAAGGCCATGGCACCGAAGGCACCGATCGGGGCCAGCTTCATGATCATGTTGATGATGTTGAACATGACATGGGCGAAGCGGTCGATCAGGTCCAGCACCGGCTTGCCGTAGCTGCCCAGGCGATGCAGGGCGAAGCCGAAGATCACCGAGAACATCAGCACTTGCAGGATGTCGCCGTTGGCGAAGGCACCGACCACGGTGTTGGGGATGATATTGAGCAGGAAGCCAACGGTGGTCTGCTGCGCGCCGGCGGCGGCGTAAGCGGCCACGCTGCTGGCGTTCAGGGTGGTGACGTCGATGTGCATGCCAGCGCCCGGCTTGACCACGTTGACGACGACGAGGCCGATGATCAGGGCGATGGTGGAGACGATTTCAAAGTACAGGAGCGCGTAGCCGCCGGTCTTGCCTACCGACTTCATGCTCTGCATGCCAGCGATGCCACTGACCACGGTGCAGAAGATGATGGGGGCGATGACCATCTTGATCAGTTTGACGAACCCGTCACCCAGCGGTTTGAGGGCGACACCGGTTTCAGGATAGAAGTGGCCGAGCAGGATGCCGATGGTGATGGCGACCAACACCTGGATATACAGGGATTTGTACAGCGGCTGACGTGTCGTCATGGCTAATTTCCTCAAGTGTGCCGGTTTTCACCCTTCCCAGGGTGAGGGCACCTGAATCGCTAACCCTCCTGCACTTGGAGGGATTTGTCGTTGTGTTCGAGTTGCCTTTGCAGGCCTCTGCCAGGATCAATAGCAAGGGCAATGCCAAAATGCCCATGAAGGGTGCAAAGGCACTGTTTGCTAGGGGTCACTGCCCAACGACAGGGCGAAAATGCTGAGGAAGGCTGGCGGATATCCGCCCGGTGGCGGAATTTGTACAGGGGATGATGGCGGGAATCCGCCCGCTATGGGTTCCCCCGCAAAAGGGCTGCCCCTGGCCGCACATCAATCCAGCCTGAAGGTGACCCGGAACGCCGCGCCGCCCAGTGGCGAATCCCCCAGGCTCAAGCTGGCGTCATAGCTGTCGACGATATCCTTGACCACCGCCAGGCCGATGCCCTGCCCCGGGTGTTGGCTGTCCAGCCGCTCGCCGCGCTCAAGAATGCGCTCGCGCTGATCGGCCGGCACCCCGGGCCCATCGTCCTCGATGCACAGGGTCAGTTGGCCTGGCGCTTGTTCCAGGCTCACCCGCACCTGGCCCAAGCTCAACCGGTAGGCGTTCTCCAGCAGGTTGCCGAGCAGTTCCAATAAGGCGCCCTGCTCCATCGGCACCTGCGCGGCCTCGGGTATTTCCAGCAGCACGCTGACGCGCTTGTCCCGATAGACCTTGTCCAGCGTGCTGCACAAGCTGTCGAGCAACGGCTTGAGGTGCACGCTGTGGCGCACCAGGCCGCTCTTGCGCAAACTGGCGCGCTGCAGTTGATAGTCGATCTGCTGGCTCATGCGCTCGATCTGGCTTTGCAGCACCCGCGCCTGCTCGCGCTCACCACTGCGCTGGCGCAGGCTCTCGCCCACCCCCTGCAACACCGCCAGCGGTGTCTTGAGGCTATGCGCCAGGTCATCCAGGGAATCTCGGTAGCGCTGGCGTTGTTCACGCTCGCTGTGCAGCAGGCGGTTCAACGAACCGGTCAGGCGCAGCAGTTCACGCGGGTGCTCGCGGCTCAACCCGTCCCGCGCGCCAGCCTCGACCTCGTCCAGCTCCCGGCTCAGCCGCCGCAGCGAACGCAGGCCCCAGGTCAGGCCGGCCCACAGCAGTACCAGCAGCGCCAGCAGCGCTGCGCCAAAGCCCAGGTAGAGCTTTTCACGCAGGCCATCGAGGGTGTGCTGGTACTCGCGCACCGGTTGCAGCGCAACGATGCTGTAGGCCGCACTCTGGCCGCCGAGCAGTTTTATTTCGACGTCATAGACGAAGAACTCTTCGCCATCGCCTTGGTGGATGCGGGCGAACTCGTTGCCACGCCCGTCGTAGCGCGGCCGGTAGTTGACGTTCTGGTCTGCGGTGGCCCGCGACTGCCACACCAGGTGGCCTTCACGGTCGAAGATATAGCCAAGCAGGCCGGTGTACGGCAGGTTGTAGCGCTCGTCCGGCAACAGTGTCGGCATCTGCAACTGGCCGTGTTCGATGCGTGCTGCGGAGATCAACGTGGTCACGTCCGAGGCCAGGCGTTGCTCGATGGATTCCTGCAGGGCAAGGCTGAAGGCCTTCTGCAAGGCAGGCAGCAGCGCCAGCATGAACAGCAGCGCCAGCACTGCGGCCGCCAGCATCAGGCGCACCCGCAGGGAACGGATCATCGGCAGCGCTCGGTGAACAGGTAACCCAGGCCACGTACCGTATCGATGGGCTTGAAGCCTCGTTCGCCCTCGAGCTTGCGACGCAGGCGCCCGACCAGCACTTCGATGACATTGGGGTCACGCTCCTCATCGCCCGGGTACAGCTGCTCCATCAGGCGGTCCTTGGCCACCACCTGCTGGTGATGGCGCATGAGGTATTCGAGGATGCGGTATTCGTAGGCGGTCAGGGCCAGGGGCTGATCGTCCAGCGTCGCCTGCTTGCGGTTGAGGTCGAGTACCAGTGGCCCGGCGGCGATGGTCGACTGGGTGAAACCGCTGGAGCGGCGCAGCAGGGCGTTGAGGCGCGCTTCGAGCTCTTCGAACTGAAAGGGCTTGACCAGGTAGTCGTCGGCACCGGCGGCCAGGCCTTCGACCTTGTCCTGCCAGTTGCCACGGGCGGTGAGGATGAGAATGGGGAAGGTCTTGTCCTGGCTGCGCAGGCGACCAATGAGTTCGAGGCCGCTCATGCCCGGCAGCCCCAGGTCGATCACGGCCAGGTCAAAGTGGTACTGCTCGGCCTGGTACAGCGCTTCTTCGGCATCGGCCACCGCCTCGACCACATGGCCGCTTTCGCCCAGGCGCGTGTAGAGGTGATGGCGAAGCAGGGCTTCGTCCTCGACCACCAGCAGTTTCATGTGCAGCTCCTTTTTTATGGCCTGTACTGCCCTGTACGCGGGTTTACCCGCGCACAGGGCAGTACAGGATAACAACTACCTCAGAACTTGTAGTTGGCCGACAGATACGTCTGTGCACTGCTGGTCAGGCGCAGGGTGCCGTCCTTGGGCCCACCGCTTTGGCCGACTTCGGTCGCGGCATTGGTGCGCAGGTAACGGTAGCCCAGTTCCACCGACGCCTTGTCGGTAATCTCCTGGATCACACCGGCCTGCAGGCCGACCGCGTAGCCGTAGTCGGTATCACGGCTGGCACCTGGCGAATCCTGGGTCAGCTTGGTCATGCCCAGGCTGCCACCGCCGAACAGCTTGGTGGTGTCGCCCACCGGCAGGAACAGGTCATAGCTGCCCAGCAGGTTTTCCTGGCGCAGCTTGAGGCCGCTGTGGTCGCCCGAGACGTTGTCGTAGGTCATGTAGTAGCGACCCTGGTCATTGATTTTGCCCAGACGCACACCCCAGGTGTCGTCCTTGCCGATGATGCCGTCGGCGTTCAGGTTGTCGGTGTTGCGCTGCAGCAGGCCGGACTTGCGGACTTTGTCGCTGGTCTGGCCGTAGGTCAGGCTGGCGAAATTGTCATCGGCGGCCTGGACGGTGGTGATGCCAGCGGCGCAAACGGCCATGGCAGCGAGCAGGGTGTTGAAGGATTTCATGGCTTCGTACTCCAGTTGGATGCGCTGTTTCGGTCTGGAAGCTAGAGTAAGGAGGGCACCCTGAACCGTGACTGAACCCTGGCTGAACCGCGGCTGAACGAACCGTTTGCGATGAACAAGGAGTAGTGAACATGCGTGCCCTGCTGGCCTTGACCCTGATGTGCAGCGCCGCCCTTGCCCAGGCGCAAGTGGTGACCCGCGATATCCCCTACCAGGACGACGAAGGCAAGCGCTTTGTCGGCTACTACGCCTATGACGATGCGCTGGACGACAAGCGCCCGGGCATCGTCGTGGTGCATGAATGGTGGGGCCTGAACGACTATGCCAAGCGCCGCGCCCGCGACCTGGCGGCCCTGGGCTATAAAGCGCTGGCCATCGACATGTACGGCGATGGCAAGCACACCGAGCATCCGCAGGATGCCCAGGCATTCATGGCCGAGGCAATGAAAGACCCGGCAGCGGCGGCCGCGCGCTTCGACGCAGGCCTTGAGTTGCTGAAAAAGCAGCCCAACGTGAACAAGCACCAATTGGGCGCCGTGGGTTACTGCTTTGGCGGCAAGGTGGTGCTCGATGCGGCGCGCCGGGGTGAGAAGCTGGACGGCGTGGTGAGTTTCCATGGGGCATTGGCCACACAGACCCCGGCCAAGCCCGGCGTGGTCAGGGCCGACATACTGGTCGAGCACGGCGCGGCAGACAGCATGGTGACCGAGGAGCAGGTTGCAGCGTTCAAGGCGGAAATGGACGCGGCCAAGGTCAATTACCAGTTCGTCAGTATTCCTGAGGCCAAGCATGGGTTTACCAACCCGGATGCCGACCGCTTGAGCCATGGCGAGCATGGCGGGCCAGACATTGGTTACAACAAAGCGGCTGATGAAAGCTCGTGGAAGGATATGCAGGCGTTCTTCAAGAAGGCGTTCCAGTAATGATCGCTGGGGGCGCAAGCGCCCCCGACGCGCCCACCTCCCCTACAGCCGCTACGGCTGGCACAATACCCCCCATGAACACACTCCCCACCTGCTGCGCCCCGCTTCAGCACCACTGGCCCCTGCCCCGCCCGCTGCCAGGTGCGGTGCTGGTCAGTTGCGCCTTCGACCCCGCCCGCCTGGCTGCCGACGACTTCCAGCGTGCCGGCATCGTCCCCAGCGCCAGCCTGCAACGCTCGGTGGCCAAGCGCCAGGCCGAGTACCTGGCCGGCCGTGTCTGCGCCCGTGCCGCGCTGCAACGCCTGGACGGCCGCAACTACGTGCCAGCCAGCCATGAAGACCGCTCGCCCATCTGGCCCGCCGGCATTCACGGCTCGATCACCCACGGCCAAGGCTGGGCCGCCGCCGTGGTCGCCGGCCAGGGCAGTTGCCGCGGCCTGGGCCTGGACCAGGAAGCGCTGCTGGACGACGAACGCGCCGAGCGCCTGCTGGCCGAAATCCTCACGCCCGCCGAAATAGAGCGCCTGGACCGCCGCCAGCTCGGCCTGGCAGTGACCCTGACCTTCTCGCTCAAGGAAAGCCTGTTCAAGACCCTCTACCCGCTGACCCGCCAGCGTTTCTATTTCGAGCACGCCGAGGTGCTGGAATGGTCGGCCGAGGGCCTGGCCCGCCTGCGCCTGCTCACCGACCTATCGGCCGAGTGGCAGCAGGGCACCGAGCTGCAAGGCCAGTTCTGCCTTCAGGACGGCCACCTGCTCAGCCTGATCAGCGTCTGAGCCCTACAGCGGCGCCTGTGCCCGCGGCCAGCTCAGGCTGAAGCAGGCACCGCCGAGGGTTTCGCTGCGCCCTACCGTGGCCCGGCCTGCGTGCCAGTAGATGATCCGCCGAACGATCGACAGGCCCAGGCCATGCCCGCCCGACGCACGGGTGCGGCTGTCGTCGAGCCGGGTGAAGGGCGTGAAGATGCGGTCCCAGAACCCTTCCGGGATACCCGGGCCGTCGTCTTCCACGTCGACCCGGCAGCGTTGCTGACCCAACTGGTAGCTCAGGCGCACCTCGGCCTCGGCATGGCGCATGGCGTTGCTCACCAGGTTCTGCAGGGCCCGGTGCAGGTAGCGCGGCTCGGCTTCGACCCAGGCGCCTTCGCTCTCACCCCCTTGGCATGCGCCGCGCACCACCTTGATTTCAGCGCGCAGCGGCGCCAGCTCCTCGATCACCCGGTCCAGCAACGCATCCAGGTCGACCCGCTGGAACTTCAGGGCCGGTGCGCCTTGCTCAAGCCGTGCGTAAGTCAGCATTTCGTCGACCAGTTTGTCCAGGTCCTGGATGTCGCCATCCATGCCAGCCAAGTGTTTGGCACGGGCCTGCTCAGTGCTCGCGGTCTCTATCATCTCCAGGCCAAAACGCAGCCGCGCCACCGGCGTGCGCAGCTCGTGGGACACCGCCCGCACCAGCTCGCGCTGCATGGTCAGCGAGCGCTGCAAATGTTCGGCCATGCCGTTGAATGCCGCAGCCAGGCGCCCGACCGAATCGGCATCGCCAGCCGGTACCCGCGTGTCGAGGCTGCCCTGGGCAATACGCGTGGCGGCGACCTCCAACCCCGACACACGCCGCTCCAGCTGACGCACCAGCAGGTACACCACCAGCCCGATCAGGCACAGCCCAAGGAAGGCGATCAAGATCAGCAGTTGCGGCGGATAGGGGTTCAACTGATGCAACGGGCCGATTTCCAGCACCCAGGGCGAGCCCGACAGCCCGGCGAATACCCGGATCGAATCGCCATCCTTGCCCAGGGCCATGACCGTGTCGCCCTCCTCGACCCGGCGCCGCTGGTCGTCATCCAGGCCAACCCGCTCCAGGCGCTGCAAGGCAATGTCAAAACCAAAGCCCTTGCTCTGCTTGAGTTGCGCCAGGCGTTGCTGCTGCTCGGTAACCGGGTAACGCACCAGTTCGTCGGCCAACAGATAAAGGGTGGCCCGCGCCAGTTGCTCGCTGACCTGCTTCACCTGGGCCACCAGCAGCACCTCCTCGCGGCCGACCTTGCGCAGCACCTGGGCGGCGTGCGGGCCGGTCTTCTCGACCACCACCAGGCCACGGTACAGGCGGGCACGCTGGCCGCCATCGAGGGTACGCGCCGACATCGGCTGCAGCGCCAGCGGCACCCCGAGCAGGCGCTCCCACATCAGCAGCGAACGCTTGCGTTCGGTTTCGTTCTGCCCGGCCAGGTTGTCAGCCATCAGGCTGAAGGTACCCTGGGCCAGGCCCTCGCGGTGCTGGGCGGCGCGCACTTCGTTGACCAGGTGCAGGCTGAGCACGCCGAGCAGCGCCACCAGCACCAGCACGGCGAGCATGCCGCCATAGATGCGCAGAAAGATCGAGTTGTTCATGGCGCCTCGCCGACGAACAGGTAGCCCTTGCTGCGCAGGGTCTTGATCAGGCGTGGGTGGATCGGGTCGTCACCGATCTTGGGGCGGATCTTGGAGATGCGCACATCGATGGAGCGGTCCTGGCCGTCGTAGCCGACACCGCGCAGGGCGGTGAACAGTTGCTCGCGCGACAGCACCCGGCCGGCGTTGCTGGCCAGCAACCAGAGCAGGTCGAATTCGGCGCCGGTCAGGTCTATCAGCTGCTCGCCCAGCCGGGCTTCGCGCAGGCGGTTGTCGATGCGCAGCGCACCAAAGGCCAGGGCCTGGCGCTTGCTTTCCGGCGCCTCGCTGCGCCGCAGCAGGGCCTGGATACGGGCCAGCAGCAAGCGCGGGCGCACAGGTTTGCAGACATAGTCGTCGGCGCCCAGGTCCAGCCCCTGCACCTGGTCGAGCTCGTCGCTGCGGGCGGTGAGCATGAGGATCGCGCCCGCGTACTGGCTGCGTACCCGGCGGCAGATGCTCAGGCCGTCTTCACCGGGCAGCATGAGGTCGAGCACCACCAGGTCGGGCTGGCTGTCGACGATTCGCCGCACGGCGCGGCCACCATCGCCCTCGACGGCCACATCGAAGCCGTTGGCCTGGAGGTATTCGGCCGTGAGCTCGGCCAGGCGCTGGTCGTCTTCAACGATGAGGATGCGCGGTGCGGGTTGGTCCATGGCCTGTGCCTTTGCAATTGTTGTTGTTCTGTGGCCGATACTACGTGCCGCCCCGGGTACTGCCAACCGGCCAGCGGTGCCGCACAAGCCACTGGACTGAACCGTTTTTTGTGGTAGGGTTCGCGCCCTCAAAATTCTGCCTTGGGGCAGCGAGCGAAAGAAAAATACTGCAAACCACTTGGCACAAGGCCTACAGGCCATACCCACAAAGTACGCACAACTTATCCACAGGCGCTCGCCTTGCAAAGACCCCAATACCGCATTATCTTGTATCCCGATCGCAGCGAACCACTAGATGTTGGGGTTCGTGCAAAATCACACACAAAAGTCAACCCGGCAAATTATTCGATTTTACGGTTGAACTTCAGGTGATCTGACCAGCCATACCGCTCCAGCGGAGTACTGAACTGCAACAGCTTTTGGGCTCAGCCCAAAGCCTTTGACTTCGGCCAGGGAGCGGCAAGCTATTGCCCCTTATTCCTGAGTCTGTCCCGAAGTCGGTACACCCGAGCGGGCGGATGCGCGCGCATGACGCATCCCCCGCCAGGTGATCGAGCAAGTGGACGGAACGGTGGGCGCTCAAAAGGCGCCTGTACAATATAGAAACTGTGGAGACACCCACCCATGCAAACCGACACAACTCGCGAGAACCCGCAGGCCCAGGTGCCGCAGGCCGCCGATGCCAACCAGGATCTGGCTGCCACCGCGCCCGGCCAACTGCGCGTGATCAAGCGTAACGGCACTGTCGTCCCCTACACCGACGACAAGATCACCGTGGCCATCACCAAGGCGTTCCTCGCAGTTGAAGGCGGCACCGCCGCCGCTTCGTCGCGCATCCACGACACCGTCGCGCGCCTGACCGAGCAGGTCACAGCCACGTTCAAGCGTCGCATGCCATCGGGTGGCACCATCCACATCGAAGAAATCCAGGACCAGGTCGAACTGGCCCTGATGCGTGCCGGTGAGCAGAAAGTCGCCCGCGACTACGTGATCTACCGCGACCAGCGCGCGAAAGAGCGCGCCACCCGCGCCAACACCGACGCTGTGGTCGAGCCGCACCCAAGCATCCGCATCACCCTGGCCGACGGCAGCATGGCGCCGCTCGACATGGCGCGCCTGAACACCATCATCAGCGAAGCCTGCGAAGGCCTGGCCGAAGTCGATGGCGACCTGATCCAGCGCGAAACCCTGAAGAACCTGTACGACGGCGTGGCCATCAAGGACGTCAACACCGCCCTGGTGATGACCGCCCGTACCCTGGTCGAGCGTGAGCCGAACTACTCGTTCGTCACCGCCCGCCTGCTGATGGACACCCTGCGTGCCGAAGGCCTGGGCTTCCTCAGCGTTGCCGACAGCGCCACCCACCACGAGATGGCCGAGCTGTACGCCAAGGCCCTGCCCGCCTACATCGCCAAAGGTATCGAGTTCGAACTGCTGAACCCGGCCCTGGCCGACTTTGACCTGGAAAAACTGGGCAAGGCGATCAACCACGAGCGCGACCAGCAATTCACCTACCTGGGCCTGCAGACCCTGTACGACCGCTACTTCATCCACAAGGATGGCGTGCGCTTCGAGCTGCCACAGGTGTTCTTCATGCGCGTGGCCATGGGCCTGGCGCTGGAAGAGAAAGAAAAAGAAGCCCGTGCGATCGAGTTCTACAACCTGTTGTCGTCCTTCGACTACATGGCCTCGACCCCGACCCTGTTCAACGCCGGTACCCTGCGCCCGCAGCTGTCCAGCTGCTACCTGACCACCGTGCCGGACGACCTGTCGGGCATCTACCACGCGATCCACGACAACGCCATGCTGTCGAAATTCGCCGGTGGCCTGGGCAACGACTGGACCCCTGTGCGTGCACTGGGCTCCTACATCAAGGGCACCAACGGTAAATCCCAGGGCGTCGTACCCTTCCTGAAAGTGGTCAACGACACCGCCGTTGCGGTCAACCAGGGCGGCAAGCGCAAGGGCGCTGTCTGTGCCTACCTGGAAACCTGGCACCTGGACATCGAAGAATTCATCGAGCTGCGCAAGAACACCGGTGATGACCGTCGTCGTACCCACGACATGAACACCGCCAACTGGATCCCTGACCTGTTCATGAAGCGCGTCTTCGATGACGGCAAGTGGACCCTGTTCTCGCCGTCGGAAGTGCCAGACCTGCACGACCTGACCGGCAAGGCCTTCGAAGAGCGCTACGAGTACTACGAAGCCCTGACCGAGTACAACAAGATCAAGGTGTTCAAGACCATCCAGGCCAAAGACCTGTGGCGCAAGATGCTGTCGATGCTGTTCGAGACCGGCCACCCATGGCTGACCTTCAAGGACCCGTGCAACCTGCGTTCGCCGCAGCAGCACGTGGGCGTGGTCCACAGCTCGAACCTGTGCACCGAGATCACCCTGAACACCAACAAGGACGAGATCGCGGTCTGCAACCTGGGCTCGATCAACCTGCCGAACCACATTGTCGATGGCAAGCTGGACACCGCCAAGCTGCAACGCACCGTGAACACCGCCGTGCGCATGCTCGACAACGTGATCGACATCAACTACTACTCGGTGCCGCAAGCGCGTAACTCGAACCTCAAGCACCGCCCGGTCGGCCTGGGCATCATGGGCTTCCAGGACGCACTGTACCTGCAGCACATCGCCTACGGCTCCGACGCTGCCGTCGAGTTCGCCGACAAGTCGATGGAAGCGGTCAGCTACTATGCGATCCAGGCTTCCTGCGACCTGGCCGACGAGCGTGGCGCCTACGAGACCTTCCAAGGTTCGCTGTGGTCCAAGGGCATCCTGCCGCTGGATTCGCAACAGATCCTGATCGAAGCCCGTGGCCAGAAGTACATCGATGTCGACCTGAACGAGACCCTGGACTGGGCACCGGTGCGTGCTCGCGTACAAAAAGGTATTCGTAACTCGAACATCATGGCCATCGCGCCGACCGCGACCATCGCCAACATTACCGGCGTATCGCAGTCCATCGAGCCGACCTACCAGAACCTGTACGTGAAATCGAACCTGTCGGGCGAATTCACCGTGATCAACCCGTACCTGGTCCGCGACCTGAAGGCCCGCGGCCTGTGGGACTCGGTCATGATCAACGACCTGAAGTACTACGACGGTTCGGTGCAGCAGATCGAGCGTATTCCACAAGAGCTCAAAGACCTGTACGCCACTGCGTTCGAAGTCGAGACCAAGTGGATCGTCGATGCCGCCTCGCGTCGCCAGAAGTGGATCGACCAGGCTCAGTCGCTGAACCTGTACATTGCCGGCGCTTCGGGCAAGAAGCTGGACGTGACCTACCGCATGGCCTGGTACCGTGGTCTGAAAACTACCTACTACCTCCGTGCCCTGGCCGCGACCAGCACCGAGAAGTCGACCATCAACACCGGCAAGCTCAACGCCGTTTCCAGCGGCGGCGACAGCGCCCCGGTCCAGGCTGCCGGCCCGGCACCAGTGCCGAAAGCTTGCGCCATCGACGAGCCTGACTGCGAAGCCTGCCAGTAAGGCCTGATGCCGCAAAAGGGGTGCCCACGGGTGCCCCTTTGCGGCATTTTTGTATCTGCGCAGTGGCCGGCTGAACGCGGTTCTGTAGGAGCGGCCTTGTGTCGCGAAAGGGCTGCGCAGCGGCCCCAGGATTTTAGCGTCGCCGCGGGTATCCATGGGGCCGCTACGCAGCCCTTTCGCGACACAAGGCCGCTCCTACAAGAATCGCGCCAGACACAACATAATGTGCTGCTAAAATTAAAACACACCACATGTAGTGCCATGCGCTTTTTGCCGCTACACTTCCACCCCGTAGATGCCGACACAAGCCTCGTGAACGGACGCACCTAAAACCGGTCGAAAAAGTTACCCCCGACCGCCAGACACGCGCCCCGATCGAAGACGAATTCCGGTATACTGCGCCCCCTCTGAAAAGGGCACCCATTCAAGTCCCTGACCCCTCCCCGAGGCCTGGCCAGGCACACGTCAGATGTAACGAGAGTCAGCCTCTCGAGCTGTCCATTCGCCGTAACGGCCTTGCGTCAGGCATCACATTCTTAAAATCCAACCGGTTGCCTCAGGGCAACCCTCAAGCAGGAGCCAAACCATGCTGAGCTGGGACGAATTCGACAACGAAGACGGCGAAGTAGCCGCCAAAGGCAACACCCCTGCGCAGGCCAACGCCGCCGCCACCCTCGACAAGCTCGACAGCGCCGGCGGTGCCGCCGCCCTGGAAGCCCGTGCTGCTACCGCTTCTGACTCCGAAGCCGTAAAACGCGCCAAGGCCGCCCTCGACGCCCTCGACGTTGCTGAAGGCCTGGCCGAGCTGGAAGGCTCCGCTGCCCGCGTTGCGGTCGACGAAAAGCGCATGATCAACTGCCGCGCCGACCTCAACCAGCTGGTACCGTTCAAGTACGACTGGGCCTGGCAGAAGTACCTCGACGGCTGCGCCAACCACTGGATGCCGCAAGAGGTCAACATGACCGCCGACATCGCCCTGTGGAAGAGCCAGGACGGCCTGACCGAAGACGAGCGCCGCATCGTCATGCGCAACCTGGGCTTCTTCTCCACCGCCGACTCCCTGGTTGCCAACAACCTGGCCCTGGCCGTGTACCGCCTGATCACCAACCCGGAGTGCCGCCAGTACATCCTGCGCCAGGCCTTCGAAGAGGCGATCCACACCCACGCCTACCAGTACTGCATCGAGTCGCTGGGCATGGATGAAGGCGAGATCTTCAACATGTACCACGAGATCCCGTCGGTCGCGAAAAAAGCCGCCTGGGGCCTGAAGTACACCCGCGCCATCTCCGACCCGGAATTCAACACCGGCACCCCGGAAACCGACAAAGAGCTGCTGCGCAACCTGATCGCCTACTACTGCGTACTGGAAGGCATCTTCTTCTACTGCGGCTTCACCCAGATCCTGTCGATGGGCCGCCGCAACAAGATGACCGGCGTTGCCGAGCAGTTCCAGTACATCCTGCGTGACGAGTCGATGCACCTGAACTTCGGTATCGACGTGATCAACCAGATCAAGATCGAGAACCCGCACCTGTGGGATGCCTCGATGAAGGAAGAAGCGACCCAGATGATCCTGCAAGGGACCCAACTGGAGATCGAATACGCCCGCGATACCATGCCGCGTGGCGTACTGGGCATGAACGCCGCGATGATGGAGGACTACCTCAAGTTCATCGCCAACCGCCGCCTGACCCAGATTGGCCTGAAGGAAGAGTACCCAGGCACCACCAACCCGTTCCCATGGATGAGCGAGATCATGGACTTGAAGAAGGAGAAGAACTTCTTTGAGACGCGTGTGATCGAGTATCAGACTGGCGGGGCTTTGAGCTGGGATTGATTGTCCGGGCTGAGAAACAAGAAGGCTGCCAATTGGCAGCCTTTTTTTTGGGCTGTACGTTAGTGATCAATCAATCCCGTGCCTTGGTAACAGTACTGTGTGCTGCCGCCTTGGCGGGTAAATCATGTCTTCGGTTTGTACCCAGGGCATGCCCACTCCCACAGGATATGCGCCGGGCTGAACAAACCAGGTGGGTCAGCTCGCATTCAAGCCAGCGCCATCCGGTATTCGATCACCCCGGGCTTCTCAGCGATCCAGTCGTACAGCCGCTGTGCGGTCTGGTTGGTTTCCTGGGTATGCCAGTAGAGCCGGTCACAGCCCTTCTCCTGCGCCTGGCCCTGCACAAACTCGATCAACTGCTTGCCCACCTTCTTGCCCCGTGTGCTCGGGCAAACGAACAGGTCTTCCAGGTAGCAGAAGTCGTTACGCCCCCAGGTCGAGCGATGGAACACATAATGGACGAAGCCGAGCACCCGCTCACCGTCCGTGGCCACGGCGCAGTGCACGGGCTCGGCCGGGTCGAAGAAACGGGCCCAGGTCAGTTCGGTCGTGGCCTTGCTCAGCTCTACTTTGTAGAACGCCTGATACTGCTCCCAATACGCGCTCCATTGCTGCAAATCGCTCTGCTTCAACTCGCGAACCGAAACCAATGTTTGTGCAACTGTCATGGTGAACCCCTCTCAATGTGGGAATGGTCGGAAAACAGGTGCATTTATAGCGATAGAATGGCCTGAATAGCCCCGCCACTTTTCGCAAGTGAAGCAGACCAATGTTCAAACATGCACAGTTGCAATCGGTAAAAGCCTGGATGAGTGACCCCGCCCATGGGGCGTTGTCGCTGCACGTACGGATCCAGAGGGCGATTCGCCAATTGATCCTTGAGGGCGCATTGCCGGTCGGCAAGTCGCTGCCGGCTTCACGCCCGCTGGCGCTTTCCCTGGGCGTCTCGCGGGATACCGTCGAGGCGGCATACAGCCAGTTGCATGCAGAGGGCTTCATCGAGCGTCGGGTGGGCAGCGGAAGCTTCGTGTCACAACGCGCGCGGCACCTGCCGCGGCGCAAGCGCCAACGCGAGGTGCTCTGCGATGAGCCAGCTCACCTGAGCCGCAGAGCAATGGCCGTGCTGCAGAGCGGGGGCGTGAACAACTTCCAGGGGCCGCGCCCGTTCGCACCGGGGGTTGCCGAGACCCGGCAGTTTCCCCTGGCAACCTGGGAGAAGCTGGAGCGCCAGGTTTACAAGCAATATGGCACCCAGGCGCTGGAGCACAGTGCGCCACAAGGCATGCCTGCGCTGCGCAGCGCGATCGCTGACTACCTCAACCTCGAACGGGGGGCTCAGGCGACTGCCGATCGGGTGCTGATCCTCACCAGCTCGCAGCAGGCACTTGGCCTGTGCGCCCAAGTGCTCATGGATGCCGGCGATCAGGTGCTGGTCGAAGACCCGCTCTACCAAGGCACCCGCAAAGCCATCGCCGCCGCAGGCCTCGTAGGCGTGCCCGTGCCGGTGGATGAAA
This sequence comes from Pseudomonas sp. Irchel s3f19, assembly GCF_900187555.1. Taxonomy (NCBI): domain Bacteria; kingdom Pseudomonadati; phylum Pseudomonadota; class Gammaproteobacteria; order Pseudomonadales; family Pseudomonadaceae; genus Pseudomonas; species Pseudomonas sp. Irchel s3f19. Next base: position 116,554 of record NZ_FYDW01000013.1, read on the forward strand.
ACGGCATGCGGGTAGAGGACATGGCGCGGCTGGGCGTCAATGCCAGGGCGGTTTTTCTTACGCCCTCCCACCAATACCCCACCGGCGCGACCTTGTCGCTGGACAGGCGCCTGCAGGCGATCGAATGGGCCCGGCAGCAGCGAGCCTGGATCATCGAAGACGACTACGACAGCGAGTTCCACTACGAAGGCCGGCCGACTGCCTGTGTGCAGGGCCTGGACGCGCATGACCGCACGCTCTACATCGGTACCTTCACCAAGTCGCTGTTTGCCGGCCTGCGTATCGGCTACCTGCTGTTGCCCCCCTCGCTCGTCGCGCCGATGACCAGCGCACGCACGCTGCAGGACGGGCATAACGCGTCCATTGCGCAACTGACCTTGGCAAGGTTCATGGAGGGCGGGCATTACACGGCTCATGTGCGGGCCATGCGGGCGCTGTATGCCGAGAGACGGGACGTGCTGGCTGAGCTCGTGCACAAGCATCTGGGGGCGTTTCTGGCGCCGTGCATCCCGGCCGGCGGGCTGCAGATGCCCTGCCATTTCGTGCAGGGTTTGCCTGAAGAGGCGGTGGTCGAGGCGGCGCGCGTGGTAGGGATTGATCTGCTGGGGCTCGGCAGTTTGTATGCGACGCCGCGCAATGATACCGGCCTGTTGATGGGGTTCGCGGCGCAGACGCCAGCCGAGATGCGGGTAGCGGTGGAGGCGCTGGCGAAGGTGTTTGCGCGGGTGAAATAGGGGCTGGCTGCCGCCGCCTTCGGGTGCCGTTTTGGGTTCACGGGTGCATGTCTTGAGTGTTGCATTCGCGATCCCCGTCGAGAACCTGCACCAAAACCAAGGTCATAGTACCTCCACAAAACCATCGCACCACAAAGCGTTGACATCCCCCTCCCCACTTGCTAAAAATCGCCCAAGTTGTACGACAACGCATAACAAAAACAACAATCAGTGGAAAATCCCATGTCGACACACCTCGCGCACTACCCTCGCCGCTCGCCTGTCCCGTTTTCACCCCCTAGACCCTGACCGGTCCGTTACCCACCCGCCCTCGCCGCAGGCCGCTTGCGCGTGCCCGGTGGACGGGCTGCCACACCCTTTTGTGGAGCACAACAATAATGAAAATCTGCCAAACCCTACCCTTTGCCCTGCTGGGCGCCGGCATGCTCGGGAGCCTGCCGGGCACCAGCGTGGCGGCGGGCTTCATCGAAGACTCCAAGGCCACGCTCGGCCTGCGCAACTTCTACATCAACCGCAACTTCACCAACCCCAGCAACCCGCAAAGCAAGGCCGAGGAATGGACGCAGAGCTTCATCCTCGATGCCCGCTCGGGGTTCACCGAGGGGCCGGTGGGGTTCGGTGTGGATGTGCTGGGGCTGTGGTCGGTCAAGCTCGATGGCGGTGGCGGCACCTACGGCACCGCGCTGCTGCCGCGCCACGACGATGGGCAGCCGGCCGATGATTACGGGCGGCTGGCGGTGGCAGGCAAGGCGCGCATCTCGAAGACCGAGCTGAAGATCGGGGAATGGATGCCGGTGCTGCCGATTCTGCGTTCCGACGATGGCCGTTCGCTGCCGCAGACGTTCCGCGGGGGGCAGGTCACCTCCAACGAGATCGCCGGGCTGACGCTGTATGGCGGGCAGTTCCGTGGCAACAGCCCGCGCAACGACGCGAGCATGGAGGACATGAGCTACGGCGGTGGGCTGTCGGACCGCTTCAACTTCGTCGGCGGCGAATACAAGTTCAACCAGGACCGCACGCTGGTCGGGCTGTGGAATGCAGTGCTCAAGGACGTCTACCAGCAGCAGTACCTGCAACTGAGCCACAGCCAGCCAGTGGGTGACTGGACGCTGGGTGCCAACCTGGGCTACTTCCATGGCGATGAAGACGGCTCCGAACGTGCCGGGCAGCTGGACAACAAGACCTATTCGGGGATGTTCTCGGCCAAGTACGGCGGCAACACCTTCTGGGTCGGCCTGCAGAAGGTCGATGGCGATACCTGGATGCGGGTCAACGGCACCAGCGGCGGGACGCTGGCCAACGACAGCTACAACTCAAGCTTCGATAACGCCAATGAGCGGTCGTGGCAGGTGCGGCACGACTTCAACTTCGTCACCGTCGGGGTGCCTGGGCTGACATTGATGAACCGCTACATCAGCGGGCAGGATGTGCACACAGGGGCGGTTACCGATGGCAAGGAATGGGTGCGCGAGACGGAGCTGGCCTATGTGATCCAGAGCGGGGCGTTCAAGGACTTGAGTGTGAAGTGGCGTAACTCGAGTATTCGCCGGGATTACAGCAACAACGAGTTCGATGAGAACCGGTTGATCTTCAACTACCCCCTGTCGCTGTTGTAACCCAGGCTTCCCTGTAGGAGCGGCCTTGCGTCGCGAAAGGCCCGCAAAGCGGGCCCAGCAATGGCGGGGCCGGTAGAGTCCTGGGGCCGCTGCGCAGCCCTTTCGCGACGCAAGGCCGCTCCTACAGTCGACCACCTGACCAGGCGAAGCCGCACACGCCTCATTGACAACAGCCAACGCCACTGCCAATAATCAACGCAGTCATACGACAACCTACAACAACTAACAATGAGCCGGCCATGACCACTACCCCCCTCAATCGCCTGCTGCTCACCGGAGCCGCAGGCGGCCTGGGCAAGGTCCTTCGCGAACGCCTGCAAGGCTACGCCGAGGTCCTGCGCCTTTCCGATATCAGCCCGATGGCGCCCGCTGCGGGCCCGCATGAAGAAGTCGTGACCTGCGACCTCGCCGACAAAGCCGCTGTGCATGCACTGGTCGAAGGCGTAGACGCCATCATCCACTTCGGCGGCGTGTCCACCGAGCATTCCTTCGAAGACATCCTCGGCCCCAACATCTGCGGCGTGTTCCACGTCTACGAGGCGGCGCGCAAGCATGGGGTCAAGCGCATCATCTTCGCCAGCTCCAACCACACTATCGGCTTCTACCGCCAGGACGAGCGCATCGACGCCCACGCCCCGCGCCGCCCCGACAGTTACTACGGGCTGTCCAAGTGCTATGGCGAGGATGTCGCCAGCTTCTACTTCGACCGCTATGGCATCGAGACCGTGAGCATTCGCATCGGCTCGTCGTTCCCGCAACCGCAGAACCCGCGCATGTTGTGCACCTGGCTCAGCTACGACGACCTGGTGCAACTGATCGAGCGCGGGCTGTTCACGCCAGACGTCGGCCACACCGTCGTCTATGGCGCCTCCGACAACCGCACCGTGTGGTGGGACAACCGCCATGCCGCGCACCTGGGCTATGAGCCCAAAGACACCTCCGAGGTGTTCCGCGAAGCGGTTGAAGCGCAACCGGCGCCTGCCGCCGATGACCCGAGCATGGTCTATCAGGGCGGCGCCTTCGCCGTGGCCGGACCGTTCAACTGACCCCAGCGCGCCAGGAGGCACGGCCATGAATTGCGAACTGATCGTCGACGCCCGTAACGGTACCGGCGAGAGCCCTGTGTGGCACCCCACCGAACAAGCCCTGTACTGGGTCGATATCCCCGCCCGCCAGCTGCATCGCTGGCAGCCTGACGGTGCCCACCACACCTGGCAAGGTGACGAAATGCTGGCCTGCATCGCACGCACCGAACAGGGCTGGGTTGCAGGGATGGAGAGCGGCATCTTCGCCCTCGAAACCCAGGCCGATGGCAGCCTCGACAGCCGTTTGCTCAGTAGTGTCGAACATGCCCTGGGCGGCATGCGCTTCAACGATGGCCGCTGCGACCGCCAAGGCCGCTTCTGGGCTGGCACCATGCTGATGGACATGCCGCAAGGCGCTCCGGTCGGGGCGCTGTACCGGCATGACGGCGAAGGGCAGTTGCACCTGCAGCAGGACGGCATGATCGTGCCCAATGGCCTGGCCTTCAGCCCCGATGGCACGCGCATGTACCTCTCGGACTCGCACCCCAACGTGCAGAAGATCTGGGTATTCGACTACGACATCGACAGCGGCACGCCCCACAACAAACGCCTGTTCGTCGACATGCAGGCCTTCCCCGGCCGCCCCGACGGCGCCGCCATCGACCAGGATGGCTGCTACTGGATCTGCGGCAACGACGCCGGCCAGATCCACCGCTTCACCCCCGATGGCCGCCTCGACCGCTCACTGAACGTACCGGTGAAGAAACCCGCGATGTGCGCCTTTGGCGGCGCCAACCTGGACACCCTGTTCGTCACCTCGATCCGCCCTGCGGGCATCGACCTCTCCGACCAGCCGCTGGCCGGTGGGGTATTTGCCTTCGAACTCGGCGTCAAAGGCCTGGAGGAGCCCGCCTACCGAGGCTGAACAACCGCTCTGCCAACAACGCTCGCACAAACGAAACCGGATAATAAAAACCACGGAGTTTCAACATGACCTTCAAACGCAAGCTGCTCCTTGCCGTACTCCCCTTCGCCTTCAGCCTGTCGATGCCGGCCTCCGCGCTGGACATCAAGTTCGCCGAAATCCACCCGGCCGGCTACCCGACCGTGGTCGCCGAACAGAACATGGGCAAGAAGCTCGAAGCCGCCAGCAATGGCGAAATCACCTTCAAGATGTTCGCCGGTGGGGTACTCGGCTCCGAGAAGGAAGTGATCGAGCAGGCGCAGATCGGTGCCGTGCAGATGACCCGGGTCAGCCTGGGTATCGTCGGCCCGGTGGTGCCGGATGTGAATGTGTTCAACATGCCGTTCGTGTTCCGCGACCATGAGCACATGCGCAAGATCATCGACGGCGACATCGGCCAGGAGATCCTCGACAAGATCACCAACTCCGAATTCAACCTGGTGGCACTGGCCTGGATGGATGGCGGCTCGCGCAGCATCTACACGAAAAAACCGGTACGCAGCCTGGAAGACCTCAAGGGCATGAAGATCCGCGTGCAGGGCAACCCGTTGTTCATCGACATGATGAACGCCATGGGCGGCAACGGCATCGCCATGGACACCGGCGAGATCTTCAGCGCCCTGCAGACGGGCGTGATCGACGGCGCCGAAAACAACCCGCCGACCCTGCTCGAACACAACCACTTCCAGAGCGCCAAGTACTACACCCTCACCGGCCACCTGATTTTGCCGGAGCCGGTGGTGATGTCCAAGACCACCTGGAACAAGCTCACCGCCGAGCAGCAAACACTGGTGAAGAAGGTCGCACGTGAGGCGCAGATGGAAGAACGTGCGCTGTGGGACGCCAAGTCCTCCGCCAGCGAAGAGAAGCTCAAGGCTGCAGGCGTCGAGTTCATCACGGTCGACAAGAAACCGTTCTTCGAGGCCACTGCATCGGTGCGCGAGAAGTACGGCGCGCCGTACGCCGACCTGATGAAGCGTATCGACGCCGTCCAGTAATACCGGCCCCTTCCAAGACGACCTCGGCAGTGCGGCGGCCGCCGCCCTGCCGCTTTGGTGATGCCTATGAAATCGCTTTTCCTGAGCGTGAACGACACGCTGTACCGCAGCTGCATCTGGATCGCGGGCCTGTCGATCCTGGCCATGACGCTGATCATTCCGTGGGGCATCTTCGCCCGCTACGTGCTGGGCACCGGCTCCAGCTGGCCAGAGCCGGTCTCGATCCTGCTGATGGTGGTGTTCACATTCGTCGGTGCCGCGGCCAGCTACCGCGCCGGGGCGCATATGGCGGTGGGGATGATCACCGACCGTTTGCCACCGCTGCAGCGCCAGCTGGTCGCGCTGCTGGTGCAACTGCTGATGATCGTGGTGTGCGTGTTCATGACCTACTACGGCACCAAGCTGTGCATCACCACCTGGAACCAGTCGCTGGCCTCGCTGCCCGGTGTGCGGGTGGGCATGACGTACGCGCCGATCCCCGTCGGTGGCGTGCTGACGTTGATGTTCGTGCTGGAAAAACTCCTGCTGGGCGATCAGAGCAACCGCAAGGCGGTGCGCTTCGACCAGGTAGAAGAAAGCGAAGGAGCGGCATAAATGGATGCGTTCATTCTGTTGGGCAGTTTCATCGCGCTGATCCTGATCGGCATGCCGGTGGCCTATGCGCTGGGCCTGTCGGCACTGATCGGCGCCTGGTGGATCGACATCCCGCTGCAGGCGATGATGATCCAGGTCGCCAGTGGGGTTAACAAGTTTTCGCTGCTGGCGATTCCGTTCTTCGTGCTTGCAGGCGCGATCATGGCCGAAGGCGGTATGTCACGCCGGCTGGTGGCGTTCGCCGGGGTGCTGGTGGGCTTCGTGCGCGGCGGGCTGTCGCTGGTCAACATCATGGCCTCGACGTTCTTTGGCGCAATCTCTGGCTCTTCCGTGGCCGACACCGCGTCGGTAGGTTCGGTGCTGATCCCGGAAATGGAGCGCAAGGGCTACCCGCGCGAGTTCTCCACCGCAGTGACCGTCAGTGGCTCGGTGCAGGCGCTGCTGACCCCGCCCAGCCACAACTCGGTGCTGTACTCGCTGGCCGCCGGCGGCACGGTGTCGATCGCCTCGCTGTTCATGGCCGGGGTCATGCCCGGGCTGTTGCTGAGCGCAGTGATGATGGGGCTGTGCCTGATCTTCGCGAGGAAACGCAACTACCCCAAAGGCGAAGTGATCCCGCTGCGCCAGGCATTGAAGATCGCCGGTGAGGCGCTGTGGGGGTTGATGGCGATGGTCATCATCCTCGGCGGTATTCTGTCGGGCGTATTCACCGCGACCGAGTCGGCAGCCGTGGCGGTGGTCTGGTCGTTCTTCGTGACCATGTTCATCTACCGCGACTACAAGTGGCGTGACCTGCCCAAGCTGATGCACCGCACGGTACGCACCATCTCGATCGTGATGATCCTGATCGGCTTTGCCGCAAGCTTTGGCTACGTGATGACGCTGATGCAGATCCCCTCGAAGATCACCACAGCGTTCCTGACCCTGTCGGACAACCGCTATGTGATCCTCATGTGCATCAACTTCATGCTGTTGCTGCTGGGCACGGTGATGGACATGGCGCCGCTGATCCTGATCCTCACCCCGATCCTGCTGCCGGTGATTACCGGCATCGGCGTGGACCCGGTGCACTTCGGCATGATCATGCTGGTGAACCTGGGCATTGGGCTGATCACACCACCGGTAGGTGCGGTGCTGTTCGTGGGGTCGGCCATCGGCAAGGTGAGCATCGAGGCCACGGTGAAGGCGCTGCTGCCGTTCTACCTGGCGCTGTTCATGGTGTTGATGGCCGTGACCTACATCCCGGCCATCTCGCTGTGGCTGCCGAGCGTCGTGCTGTAAATGCCAATGGGGCTGCGCTGCAGCCCCGTTCTCTGCAAATGGATCCTGCACATGGCTGTTCCCTCTTCTGTCGCAACCCTCTTTCCGCGCAAGCTGGCAATTGCACTGCTGGCGCTGCTGGCGTGCGCGTTCGCCGCCAACCACATCGCCGCGCGCATCGCGTTCGATGACGGCACCGGCGTGCTGCTGGCGATCCTCTGCCGCTCAGGCATTACCTTCCTGGTCCTGGCTGGCCTGCTGTTGTGGCAGCGCCAGGCACTCGGCATGCCGGCGGGCACACGGCGCTGGCAATTGCTGCTCGGCCTGCTGATTGCCACGCAGAGCCTGTGCCTGTATTCGGCGGTGGCGCGCATTCCGGTGGCACTGGCGCTGCTGGTGGGCAATACCTTCCCGATGTTGCTGGCACTGCTTAGCTGGGCGCTGGGCGGTGCGCGCCCGACCGGCCGTACCGTGCTGTTCATGGGCCTGATCCTTTGTGGCCTGGTGCTGGCGCTGGATGTGCCGGCACGGCTGGCCGACAGTGGCGATGCCAACCCGCACTGGGCCCTGGGTGTCAGCCTGGCATTCTGCGCTGCATGTGTCTTCGCCTGCGCCTTGTGGATCACCGATCACAAACTGGCAGCCGTGCGCGGCCCGGTACGCAGCCTGCTGACCTTGCTGATCGTGTTCTCCAGCATGCTGGTCGCCGGCGTCAGCGGGGTGATGCCTTCGGGGTTGTCACTGCCCGTCAGCGCCAGCGGCTGGGCGGCCTTGGCCAGCCTGGTGGTGCTGTATGGCGTGGCCTTTACCCTGCTGTTCGTCTGTGTGCCACGGCTGAACATGGCGCAGAACGCGCCGGTGATGACTATCGAGCCGATCGCCACCTTGCTGCTGGGCTGGGCGTTGCTCGATCAACGCCTGAGCACCCTGCAGTTGATCGGCGGGGCCGTGGTGGTGTGCGGCATCGTGCTGCTGACCTACCGCCGGGCGAGCTGACCACACACTTTCGAAGGAGCCACTGATGGCTGTGACCGAACTGCACCTGCAAGACCACCTGACCCGATTGAGCCTAACGCCCGACCTGGGCGCCAGCCTGATCAACTGGCAGGTGAAGGCGACCGGGCAGGCGCTACTGCGCCACTCCGACCCCGCCGCGCTGGCCAGCGGTACGCCGCGGCAGCTGGCCTGCTACCCGTTGGCGCCGTGGTCCAACCGGATTGCCGAAGGGGGCTTCGCACGGCCCGAGGGCTGGCTGGCCTTGCCGCCCAACACCGCCCACGACCCTTACCCGATTCATGGCAGCGCCTGGCAGCAGGCCTGGCATGTGGACCACCACAGCGAGCGCCGCGCCCGGCTGTCTCTCGACAGTACGCTGCCATTTGCCTACCGGGCGACGCTGGATGTACACCTGCATGAGGGTTGCCTGAACCTTGACTTGCATGTTACCCACCTGGACGAAGCTGCCACCTGGTACGGACTGGGGCTGCACCCTTACTTCCCCCGCTACCCCGACACCCGGCTACGGGCAGCGGCGCAGCATGTGTGGCTGGCGGAAGAAGGCCGGCTGCCGTCACACCTTGCAGAGGTGCCTGCAGACTGGTGCTTCGAGGCGCCGGGCGCGTTGCCAGCGACGGGTGTCGATCATGCGTTTGGGGGTTGGCCTGGCAGTTGCGTGATCGAACAGCCCAGCGCGGGCTATTCGCTGGCCTGCACGGCCAGTGGCTGCGAGCACTTCTTGTTGTTCTGCCCACCGGGCAAGGCGTTCTTCTGCTTTGAACCGGTCAGCCACCCGATCAATGCGCACCACCTGCCAGGGCGACCAGGCTTGCGACTGCTACAACAGGGTGAAGAAATGAGCCTGGGCTTCAAGATGCAATACCAGGCCTTGTAACCGCTTTGCCTGCAGTGGGGCTGCTGCGCAGCCCCACCATCACACGCCTTACGCCAGAGCCCCAGCCGCGACCGCAGCAGGCCTGTCATCCGCCGCCCCCCGCACCTCCCGCGCGACCTTCCACACCAGCACCGCCGCCACGATATCGAACGCCGCCAGCACCACGAACAGCGGGCTATAGCCAATCTGCGTCACCAGGATGCCGAACACCAAGGTGAACACTGCCGCGCCCAGGTAGCCGCACATCCCGCCCATGCCCGTGGCGGTCGCCACCTGGTCCTTGCTGAACGAGTCAGAGGTGATCGAGTACAGCGCACCCGACAGCGTCTGATGCGCGAAGCCACCAATACACAGCAGCAGGATCGCGGTGTACGGGCTTTCCACCAAGCCGATGCACGCTGGGCCGATCATGCAACTGGCACCGAATACCAGCACCATCTTGCGCGAGGTGAACAACGACACCTTGAAGTAACGGTGGAACATCGGGCTCAGGTAACCCCCGAGCACGCAACCAATGTCTGCGGCAAGGAACGGCAGCCAGGCGAACATCGCCACTTCCTTGATGTTCATGTGCCGCTCGGTCATCAGGTACAGCGGGATCCAGGCATTGAAGGTCTGCCAGGCCGGTTCCGAGAGAATTCGCGCCGAGGCGATGGCGTAGAAGTTGCGGGTCTTGAAGATACGCTTCCAGGCGCCCTTCTCACGTTTCTCTTCCTTGAAGTGTGCTTCCTGGCCGGCAAGGATGTAGTCGCGCTCGTCACTGCTCAGGCGCTTCTGATCACGCGGGTGCTTGTAGAACAGCATCAACAGCAAAGTCCAGACGATGCCGGACGCCCCGACGATGACGAAGGCCAGCTGCCAGCCGCTGTGCAGTATCGCCCACACCACCAAGGGCGGCGCCAGCAATGCACCGAGCGAGGAGCCGATGTTGAACCAGCCGATGGCCACCGAACGCTCCTTGGCCGGGAACCATTCGGTGGTGGCCTTGACGCCAGCGGGCAGGCCCGCCGCCTCGGTCATGCCCAACAGCCCACGCATGAACGCCATGCTCTGCCAGCCCGTGGCCAAGGCAGCGCCGGCACAGGCCACCGACCAGGCCATGGCGAACACGGCAAAACCCAGCTTGGTACCGATGAAGTCGATGAACCAGCCAGCGATCGGCTGCATGAGGGCGTAGCACACCTGCCAGGCAGCAACGATCTTGGCGTATTGCTCGGTGGTGATGGAGAGGTCGGTCATCAGGGTGGGGGCAGCCACCGAGAGGGTATTGCGGGCGAGGTAGTTGACGACGAGCCCAGCCGTGACAAGGCTGACCATCCACCAACGGATGCCTTTCATCTTCATGGTTCACCTGAATATTATTTTTAGAGGTGCGGTGATTGGCTCAAGGCCGGCAGCGGCTAATTGAGACAATTTGTTTCAGGCGAAAGATTGCCATGTCATAGGTCGTCGTACAACATAAATTATCACTGCATGAGCTGATCAAGCTGCCAGCCACAAATAATTTCGGCAGAGAAAAGGCTAGTTGTACGACCTCAATCCAATCCTTGAGCCCGCAGTTCATGGGCCAGCATGTCGATGAATGCCCTCACCTTGGCCGATCCGTATTTGCTCTCACGGTGCAACACATGAATCGGCCAGGGCGCCTCCTCGTACTCGGCAAGAATCACCTGCAATTGCCCACTCGCCACCTCGTCCGCCACCTGGTAAGACAACAACCGTGCAATCCCCAACCCACCGCTGGCTGCGGCAATCGCCCCGTCATTGCTGGTCACCGTCAGCCGGGGCTTCATGCGCACCAAGGTCGGTTCATCGGTGACGCCGAAGCGCCAACCCGCCCGGGGTGAAAGGTTGGTGGTGCCGATTACCGCATGGTCCGGCAAATCCGAGGGGTGCTGCGGTACGCCGTGGCGCGCCAGGTAGTCGGGCGAGGCGCAGAGCATGCGCCGCACCCTACCCACCCGCAGTGCCTTCAGCCCCGAGTCTGGTAGCGGGCCGATGCGCACGGCCACGTCCATGCCCTCCTCGACCATGTTGACGATGCGGTCGAGAAAGTAGGCAGATACATCCACTTCGGGGTACTGCTGCAAGTACCGTACGATGCACGGCATGACGAACTTCTTGCCGAACAGGATCGGCGCGGTGACGGCCAGATCGCCCTTGGGCGTGGCGTTGATGCCAGCGGCCGCCTCGTTGGCTTCGAGGATGCTGGCAAGTATGTGGCGGGTGTCTTCCAGGTAGCGGCCTCCCGCCTCGGTCAGACGCACGCTGCGCGTGGTGCGCAGCAGCAGCTTGACACCCAGCTGCTCTTCCAGTGCACTGACGGCACGCGTCACCGCCGCAGGCGAGATGTCCAGCCGGCGGGCGGCGGCGGCGAAGCTTTCCAGCTCGCCGACCGCGACGAATACCTTCATCAGGTGGATGTGGTCCATGCCGGCTCCTGGGCCTAGGGGTGGGGGGATTATCGGTTATCAGTAGGTTTTGTGCTGCTGCAAGAGCCCTTGCAGACCGCATCAAAGTTCCAGCACCAGGGCCTGCCCGCCCTCCCCCACGTTGGCCGGCACTGCACAGCAGATCAACACCGTGCCCTCATCAGGCATTTCTGCTGGCGGGTTCGGGTAATGCACCTGGCCACTCACTACCCGGGTCTTGCAGGTGCCGCATGAACCGCCCCGGCAACTGAAGTCCGGCGACAGTCCGCGCGCCTCGGCAAGCTCCAGCAAGGTCCCGCTGCCCGGTGCCCAGCGCGCCTCCTTGGCCGAGCTGGCAAAGTACACCGGCACGGGTTCGCTGGCAGCCGGCGGCTGTTGCAGCACAGGCTGGTCGTCATCGGTGTGCCGCCTGAGCGTCGAGGGCCCGAAGGCTTCGGCATGGATGCGAGCGTCGGGAACGTTCACGGTGCGCAACCCTTCGTACAGGTCCTGGGTAAAACGGGCGGGGCCGCACAGGTAGAAGTCATAGTCATCCAGCGTCAGCGTGGCCTTCACCTGCTCGATGCCCAACCGGCCAGCATGTTCGTAATCGCGGCCCAGCACAGCCTCTGCTTCAGGCTGGCTGAGGCAGCGGTACAGGCCCAACAGCGCGCCAGCCTGCCGCTGCAGGCTGGCCAGCTCCTGCTGGAACGGTAAATCCGCCAGGCTGCGGGCACCGTGAAACAGGTGAATACGTCGGGCCTGGCGCTTGGCCAATTGCTCGCGCAACATGGCGATGAGTGGGGTGATGCCCACGCCCGCGCCGATCAGTACGATCGGCCGTTCGCTTTGCTCATCCAGGGTAAAACTGCCCATGGGCAGCCGCACGTCAAGCAGATCCCCCACGGCGATGCGTTCATGCAGATAGCGCGAGGCCGGGCCCTGGGCCTTGACGCTGATGCGCAGGTAGCCGTCCGACGGCGCGCTGGAGACGCTGTAAGTACGCACCAGCGGGGCGTCACTGCCCAGCGCGATACGCACAGGGATATGCTGCCCCGGCGCAAACTGCACGGGTGCATCTGCCGCCAGGTAGAAGGAGCGTATATCCCGGCTCTCCTGCTCCAGGCGCACCACGCGCCACGCCAACCACTGGCGCTGGCGCTCGCGCTGCTGCAGGCGCGTGTCGGCCTCTGCCCAGGTACCGGTCATCAGGCTGGTCGGCGCGTATTCCTGGAACGCCCAGCGCAACGACACCGCTTTCGGGCGCCACACCACCCGCTCGACCTCCAGGGTCCACAGCCGCTCAGCCCCCTCGAAGGCGGTGATGGCAGGGCTGTCCAGTATCACCTCGGCACGCCCGGACAACTGCAGTACATTGCCCGTGGCAAAGTCGATGAACAGCAAGCCAGCCAAGGGGTTGACCAGCAAGTTGCCCAGCGTGTTGAAGTGCAGGTTGCCGGCGTAGTCGGGAATGCTCAGGCGGTTGCCTTGGACCTTGACGAACCCTGGCCGGCCGCCGCGGTGGGACACGTCCACCGAACGCTGGCCGTCTTCGTGGTCGACGTAGCTTGCGACGAAAAAGGTATCGGCCATCTCGATCATGGCAACGGCGCGGGCATTGAGTGCTGTCGCATCGAAGCGACCTTGTGCGGGCTCATCGATACGGGTGTAGTCGCGCCGTTGAATGTACTGCGGGCAGTTGCCGAACGACTGCTCCACGGTTACTTGCAGCTGGCCGTTGGTTGCCTGGCTGATCATGCCGTTGATGCGGTTGCGCCGGCGGGTATGCAGTTCGATGCCCAGCAGCCCGATCGCCTGCCCGCCCGCCAGGCCTTGTGTGGCAGGGTCATCTGCGTTCAGGTACGCATCGATCGTCAGCTGCCGCGGGTGGGGCGAGCTGACGAAGCCTTCCGGGCCTTCGAGCAGCGTCGCCCACGGTTTGCCATAGGCATCCACGCTGCCCGCCACCATGAACGGCAGTTGCTGATAGAACGCGCGATGCTGATCGGGCATGTGGTCGCGGATTACCTTCTGCCCGAACACCTCCATGCGCTCCGACACACCGACCTTTTCCTGCAGGGTCTTCTCACCGCTGTGCCAAGGTGACGAGCGATGGCCTGGGAGCTGATGCATGGTGGCATTCCTCGGAAGGGTTGGGGCTTAAACGGTGGCTTGCAGGCCCGCCACAGTGCGCGGCATCGGCACGAAACCTGGCAACGCCTCGACCCGAGCCAGCCAGCTGCGCACGTTGGCGTAAGGCTCCAGCGAGACATTGCCTTCCGGTGCGTGGGCGATATAGGAATAGTTGGCGACGTCGGCGATGGTGGGGGTGCTGCCAGCCAGGAAGGGGGACTTGGCCAGTTCGGCGTCAATCACCTTGAGCAGGGTATGGGCACGACCGATGACTTCATCGGTGTTGAACGAAGCACCGAACACCGTGACCAGGCGAGCGGCGGCCGGGCCGAACGCCAAGGGCCCTGCTGCAACCGATAACCAGCGTTGCACGCGGGCTGCGGCCGCGGGTTCCTCGGGCAACCAGGTGCCGTTGTCGTACTGCTTGGCCAGGTACACCAGAATGGCATTCGAGTCGGCGACGACCGTGCCGTTGTCATCGATGACGGGGACTTGGCCGAACGGGTTGAGGGCAAGGAACTCGGGCTGCTTGTGCGCACCCTTGGCCAGGTCGACGAAGACCAGCTCGGTGGGCAGGTTCAGCAGCGAGAGCATCAGCTCAATGCGGTGGGCGTGGCCGGACTTGGGGAAGTTGTAGAGTTTGATTGGGCTCGACATGGGCTTGGCTCCTGGACAGCACCGGAATGGGCTGATGGAGGCCATGTTGAACTGATTCGACAGGCAACAGAATTAGCGCGGGAGGGAAACGATAATTTCGCACAGCGAAACAATCGGGGTAGAAGCGACATCCGGCCGCTTCTACAGGGGATGCGGTCGCTTCAATGACGCTGACGATGGAAGCGGTACAACGCGCGTGCCGCGTCGATTACATGGGGGACACAGGCTTGAATGTCGTCCTCGCTCATTTGGTCGAGCAACTCGAAATTGTCTTCCAGGCCGTGCAGCGAGATCGCTTTGAGCAGGGGATCCTGCGCCGCAGGCAACTCGCTCCAGCCTGCGACCTGGGTGCCGCGCATGTAACCGAAGCACCACTCCTCCATGATGATCACTCCGTTTTCACCTTCTTCGAATACCGGCTCGAAGTGATCGACGTTGTCAGCGAGCTCTTCCGCCACCTGGCTGGCATAACGCAACATCAGCGCCGTGTAGGCCTCTTCGTGCGCAGGCTTCTTGAAGTTTGGCACCTTGCCACCTGCAACGGCAGGTAACCATTGTTCGGGGTGGACAGTGACCGGCGAGCTGGCAAGGGCGGTGAAAAAGCCATTGAGCTCGGCCAGGTTGATCACCGAGTAATCGTTGCCGTAAGTGATCAGCAGGTCTTCAAGGCGGTGGAGTTCTTTTTCGCTGAGGGCGCGGAGCATCGAGATTACCTGTTAAGCAAAAGTGCAAGCACCCTAGCACAGCAAGCACCGGAAGACTGCCCACAGCTATGCTGCTGCGGGCAGTTTCTCTACTGATTAAGCCAGGTATGTAACAGTGACTGTCTCCCCGTGCCGATCAGTAACCAAAGCAGAATTCGACACTTGCGCGGGCAAAGCTGCCCCGCCATGTGCACGCCCTGTTTCTGCAGGTCAATCTCGGCGCCGACAAACCCATAGGTCGCCCGCGCCGTAGGGCCACTGCCTGTGCGGCTAGCAACTATGATCGGCATGCTCGGCAGCAGTTGCTCCAGCATCTCGGACCAGTTGCCAGAGACGTGCCCTGCACCAAAGCCGGCAATGACCAAACCTTCGTAGCCCAGCATCGGCAGGGCCTGCAAAAGGGCAGTATCCGCATCCAGGCAGGCCTCCAACAGTACAACGCGATGCTCTAGACGATGGGGGAGTGGCAATACGAAGCGTGGCGGAGGCTGTTGATGATAGAACGCAACCCCCTCGACCACTTCACCAAGGGGACCCCTGCCGGGTGACTCAAAAGCAGCCATCGCCAAGCTGGCAGTCTTGCGAACGCTCGCCGCGCTGTGGATCTGGTCATTGATCACGACCAGCACGCCGCGCCTATGGCTGGCAGGGGCTAACGCCACCTGTGCTGCTGCCAGTATGTTCGCCGGCCCATCACTTCCCGGCTGGCTTGCCGAGCGCATCGCACCGGTCAGCACCAAAGGTGTATCCAATGGCCAAAGCAGGTCGAAGAAATAAGCCGTCTCCTCCAGCGTATCCGTTCCCTGGGTGAGAATCACGGCCTGTGCACCCCGCTCCACCTGATCGCGCGCCCATGCCAGTACTTCAAGAAGCATCATGAACCCAAGTGAAGCGCTGGGTACCATACCCAGCGTCGCCACTTCGAGAAGCGCCATCTCCCTCAACTCCGGCAGCATTGACAATTGCTTCTCACAATCGAGCGTTGGCGTTACACCACATTCCACCGCACCAGTCTGCATGCTCACTGTGCCACCCAGGCTGGCGATCGCCAGCCGTGGCAGTCGTGTAGTAGCCTCAGTCATACCCCACCTTCTGCAATGAGTCCTACCAACGGCACTATTGCCAACGTGCTGATGGCCATGGACAGGACATTACCGATATAGCCATGCACATGGCTCGGCAGCCGCTCACTGATGGCCGTCGCCAACGGCGGGGAGAGCAGCGCCCCCAGCACTGCGCTGATCACCACAACCTGCCAGTCACCGCCGTGAGTCAGTACGGCAACAGGAACGATCGAGACAATGGGTATGTATGTGGGATACCAGCCACGCGCTTGCCATTGACGACGCCACACCAACACACCCACCAATGACGCCAGAGCTTGCCCTGCCACCATCTGCACGACCATTTGCGAGCCGTAGGCAGGTGCAGCGGGGGCAATCACGTAAGCCAACAGCAGGCCCAGCAACAAGCCGAGACTGGCAAGCTCATTACCGAAAAAAGGGGCTTCGCTGAAATCAGCCAATACGCGTCGAAGGACCCAGACCAGACCGTAGTCAGGCTGAATGCAGACTGCCTGCAATCCATTAGGCCTTTGCCCCAGCTTCACCCATGACGGGAAACGCTTACACATCATGAAGGCCGCAACGCTTGCCGCGGCCATGCCGCTAACGTTACCGATGAGCACCGGCAACCCCAGGGGGACACATACATAGTTGACCAGCAGCAGGCTTGCAGGCGTAACCAACAGCGCTCCGAGCACCGCACCGCTAATTGTCACCTGCCAGCCGCCGCCAAACAGCAGGACCATGGCAGCCGGCAACGACACGAAGGCAACGAAGGTCGGTTGCCAGTCTCCCCCGGCCAGGGTCCACCCCCACAACAGGTGGCTGAGCAACAGACTCAACAGGGAGCTTGTGAAAACCCACGGCCACAGACCATTGCCATAGCAAATGGCAAAGCCTTGCCAGCGGTAGCCACGAACATAGGCCCAATGCGCCAGACAGGCACCCAGAAGTAAGCCCAGCGCCGGCAACTCGTGCTTATAGAAAGCGACTTCGCTGATGTCGCCGACGATCCAGCGTAACCGGCTTAGCGGCTGATCAAGAGTGGCGGTCATTTGCGTGTAGTCCGGCCATTGCCCGAAAAACAGGCTACCGATCAGCAGCGCCGCCAGACACACCAGCATCACCAGCGATGGCCATTGCCTAATAGGGAATCTTAGATCTTTCATGTCCAAGTCCTCAGCGCGGCATCGGAGCATGCAGCCGATAACCGAGGGTTGGGTCATAGAGGTCGGTACGACGGTCTCGTGGGAGATCATTGAGACTGTTCCAAATAGGGGCAGAACGCGCCGCACTGAGATCGACATCGGCATAGATGACGCTCTCCTCTTCTGCACTTGCAATCTCACCGATCGGCCAACCGTTGGTGCCCGCAATGAGTGAACAGCCCAAAAAGCGCCCACCACGCTCACTGCCAATACGGTTGGCAGCGGCGATAAAAACGTTATTGACGTGTGCTGCGGTCATGGTCAGGTAGGTCGCCATACAGCGCCCGGCCTCATCGAATAGCGGCGGCGGCGTCCACACCCAGTTGTTAAGGCTGCAGAGAATGTCGGCGCCTTGCGCAGCCATCAAACGAGGGACTTCAGGAAACCAAATATCCCAGCAGATGAGCAAGCCGATACGGCCGATAGGCGTTTCGAAAACAGGGAAACCGAGGTCGCCTGGGGTGAACCACAGCTTTTCCTGATTCCATAGGTGCGCTTTGCGATAGTGCCCAAGCATACCTTCAGGGCCAAAGAGGACTGCGCTGTCATAGAGCTTCATACCGTCTCGCTCAGCGAATCCAGCAGCCAAGTAAACGTTATGGTCCCGCGCAAAGCCCGCCCAGGCTTGAAGACTGCGGCCTTCCTGCAGGTTCTCCGCATGGGCATAGGCCTCGTGCCGCGATTGAAACGTATAACCGGTGTTGGCAAGTTCCGGTAGCACAATCAGATTGGCACCCTCTCGCGCAGCCCGGCGGGCCAATGCCAACCCCCTGCTCAAGTTACTATCACAGTGGTCGATCCCCACCTGAGGGTCGCACTGGATAACTGCGATTCGTACCGGACTAACAGGGACGCGATATTCAGACATGGCGGCTTCCTTTTCTGTTGTTGTGGAAGGGCGCCAGTAAAGCGGGGTTCAGCTTGGGAGTGATAGTCAGGTCACTCCCATACACTCGTAGGGAAAAAGAGCACACATTGAAGGAAAGTTCCTACTTACGGACTACCCGTGCCCGCATTACCGCACTTGATAATGGGGATAATGCTCCAGGGTGAAGCCACCATTGAACGTTGCTGCCGTGCGATCGCAGAGGTTGATAACGGTATCGACCGCCGTACGCAGACATGGCTCGGTCCAACCTGCGTCAACAGAGAAGGACTCTCCCGCCAGGTAAAGGCCAGAAGCAGCACTCAGGTCGCGGTTGTACTTCATCAGCCTAACCGCATCGTAATATGTGCCAGCTCTATACAGCTTTGCACAGCCGAGGGCATTTCTATCTGTCATCCAACGCTGTATGCAGATATTTCGAGTATCTATATAAGGGGATATTGCCTCCCCCATGTTGGAGCAGCGCAGGAGAATTCGGTCGAGTTCCTTGATGCATTTGTGGGCCAATTCCCCGTCAGATAATGCACCCAATTTGGTTGCATCATCTTCCCATGTGTAACTGAGCAAGATGCAGTCATCGGGGTAGCTTTCGTTGTAGCGATAAGCATAAACATCATGAACGAAGCTGTCAGTGACCAGTATCTGCGGGAGCGTCAAATTGGAGTCGAGGAAGCTTTTCTTCAGTGGGGCGTAGACCTTGCAACTCGTTTCCCAATGGGCATGCTTCCAAGCATCAATGATCGGTTGTGGCAGAATCTCCCTATTGAAACCACTGATTTGTATCTGGGTTTCAATTAGCCAGGAAGGCGTGGTAAGAATCACGCTGTCGAATTCGTCATCCAAGCGCTGGCTGTGTTCCGGATTACTTTGCTGCCAGTGATATTCGACCCGGATACGGCCATCAGGTAGCTTGTGCAACCCGCAGACTGAACTATTAGTCAGCAGGCCATTGGGTCGTTGAATTAAGTGGTCATACAGCGATGTGCCTTGTATGCCGACCTCCATGAACAGAAGACAGTCATCCATCGATGCCAGACCGAGATAGGATGGCCCCTGAAACATGAGCCCTTTGCTATCAGGTAGACGACCGGCCCCTAAATAAGGTGCTGCGTACGGTATGCCGCTTTCATCAACCCGCCCGTGTACCAATTGCAAATGGCTGCTGAAACCAAAGATCGCGGTACGAAGCGGATACAAGCAACAAACGTCGTAAAATGCTCCCCAACTGCCATCACCGATGCCGATCGCGTAGAAAATTGCCGACTCGTCGCTGTTCATGCCTAACCCGCCGAAGTCTTCCGGACGTTCAGGACTCCAGTTTTCCAGGGCAGGCAATTGCACCAGATCACGAAATGACAGGCGGTGATAGCGTTCCACGATGGCAGACCACATCGACTCCCATTCCCGTGTGCCATAGTGAGCAGCGACCTGAGCGGCGAACTGCTCAGCAAAGCGCCGCCATTTGTTATAGACCCTCTGCAGCGTGAGCGTGGGCGGTGGCGTCAGCCCCTCTGGGTTACGCCATAACAACAACGTGGGCTCACCCTTCCCATCCAATTGCCCCTCTCGGAGATAGATTCCGGTGGCATTCACCCAAGGTGTACCGGGATTGGGAAAGTCGGAAAGGCGCAACTCGAACAAACTGGCGTAGTAGGCCATGAGCGAGCATCCGTCCTTGGGCGCCTCTCCTGTCCTGTTGAAGAACGGCATGCGCATGGCCCCCATCTCGAATGGGGTAGTAGGATGTTTGTGATCTCCAAGCGTGTTGACCACTGTCAAATGACGCCCGCCTATACGCTGCGACTGCTCAATCAAGGTGATATGGGTAAAACCGCAGCGCAACAGCTCCCGTGCCACAGTCAAACCAGTAACACCGGCGCCGATAATGCATATCCGATGATCCGGTTGGGTGGCACGGGCTATACCTCCCGCTTGACTGATCAAACGGCGGTAATCAAAACAAAGGTCCGGTGGATTGGGATAACGTGCAGCCCATGGCAGGGACGGGGCTGAAGGCTCGATGGCCAAGTGAGCGGGGTGGTTGTGCGTTGATCCAATAGTCATGTTCTCATGTTCGCCAAGGGGTTGGGGAACATGAGAATGGCGGAGCTTACGTAGGCAAGAGCGGTGTTTATTTAATACCACTCGATGCTGACCCAACGTATTCACGGGGCAAGTCGGAATGATGCTCCGACTTGCCTCGCAAAGGGGTTAGGCCTTACACCGCCAGCGCGCGCTCACGCAGCTCGCTGTTGAGGATGCGGTCGTTCTCGCTGTAGTCGACCGGGCAGTCGATCACGTGCACACCTGGGGTCTTGATGCAGTGCTCGAGCAGCGGCAGCAAGCCTTCGGCGCTATCCACGCGGTGGCCATTGGCACCGTAGGCTTCGGCGTATTTGACGAAGTCCGGGTTACCGTAGTCCAGGCCGAAATCGGTGAACCCCATGTTCGCCTGCTTCCAGCGGATCATGCCGTAGCCGTCGTCACGCAGAATCACCACGGTAACGTGCATGCCCAGACGGACTGCAGTTTCCAGCTCCTGGCTGTTCATCATGAAGCCGCCGTCGCCGCACACCGAGATCACCGGGCGGTCCGGGTACACCAGGTGCGCCGCCATGGCCGACGGCAGGCCAGCGCCCATGGTCGCCAGGGCGTTGTCGAGCAGCACGGTGTTGGGCTTGTGCGCCTTGTAGTTGCGGGCGAACCAGATCTTGTAGATGCCGTTGTCCAAAGCCACGATGCCTTCGGAAGGCAGCACGCGACGGATGTCGGCCACCAGGCGCTGCGGGTAGATCGGGAAGCGGTCATCGTCGCCGCCTTCGGCGATTTGGGCTTCGTTGGCTTCACGGATGGCCATCAGGCGGGTGAAGTCCCAGTGCGAGGTGTCGCCCAGGCCTTCGGCGATCTGCCAGACGGCGTTGGCGATGTCGCCGATCACTTCGACCTGTGGGAAGTACACGGCATCGACTTCGGCGGAGCGGAAGCTGATGTGAATGACTTCAGTGCCGCCACGGACCATGAAGAACGGCGGCTTTTCGATCACATCGTGGCCGATGTTGATGATCAGGTCGGCGGCTTCGATCGCACGGTGCACGAAGTCACCGGACGACAGCGCAGCGTTACCCAGGAAGCGCGGGCTGCGCTCGTCGACCACGCCCTTGCCCAGCTGAGTGGTGACGAATGGGATACCGGTCTTGTCGATCAATTGCTTGAGGACCTTGGCGGTCATCTTGCGGTTGGCACCGGCGCCGATCACCAGGATCGGGCTGCGCGCGGTGCGCAGTTTCTCGATGGCGGCTTCGATGGCCACATGTTCGGCCAGCGGACGACGGTGCAGGCTGCGGGGGATCGGCATGGCATCGGTCTGCTCGGCAGCGATGTCTTCCGGCAGCTCCAGGTGCACGGCACCGGGCTTTTCCTCTTCGGCCAGGCGGAACGCTTCACGCATGCGCGAAGGGATGTTGTCGGCCGAGGCGAACTGGTGGGTGTACTTGGTGATGGGGTCCATCATGCCGCACACGTCGATGATCTGGAAGCGGCCCTGTTTGGACTTCTTGATCGGCTTCTGGCCGGTAATCATCATCATCGGCATGCCGCCGAGGTAGGCGTAGGCACTGGCGGTAACCAGGTTGGTCGCGCCGGGGCCGAGGGTCGACAGGCTGACGCCGGTCTTGCCGGTCAGGCGGCCATAGGTAGCGGCCATGAAGCCCGCGGATTGCTCGTGACGGGTCAGTACCAGCTTGATCTTCGACTTGCGCAGGGATTCCAGCAGGTCGAGGTTCTCCTCACCGGGAATGCCGAACACATACTCGACACCTTCGTTTTCCAGGCATTGCACAACGACATCGGCGGCCTTGGCCATCTTGCTCTCTACCTCAAGTGATAGGACGGTGAAAGTCCATAAATGCGCAGCACGGCACGCTGGCATCGCTCTATCCGGGCGCGAGGTTGCCCCGAACCTAAGTCTTGACGCAGGCTAGGCAGGGCAAAGTCACGTGTACGAACAGGATTAATTGTCGCACCCTTGAGCGCAGTTGAAGAGGTACAGGACGGACAAAACATCTTTGCCGGGAGACAGGGCTATAGCTATAAAAACGCCGAAAAGACAAAACCCCTACCTGCTTGCGCAGATAGGGGTTTTGCGAAATGAATCTTGACGATGACCTACTCTCACATGGGGAGACCCCACACTACCATCGGCGATGCATCGTTTCACTACTGAGTTCGG
>NZ_FYDW01000015.1:0-120793 GCF_900187555.1 Pseudomonas sp. Irchel s3f19
CAATCTCAAATGACTATGTGATTTCTCGCATGGTCACTTGTGATGCTGATAATCTTTGTGACTATCAGCCCATACTCACAAGCACCCACACGAATTGCTTGATTCAATTTGTTAAAGAGCGGTTGGTTAAGAGCCTTTCGTCTCAACCGAGGGGCGCATTCTACGCTTTCCTCATTTGCTGTCAAGCGTTTATTTTGAAGTTTTTTGCGAGAAACTCGTTTAGCTTCAAACACTTGACTCGCTGCGATCTCTCGTAGCGGGAGGCGAATCATACAGCGTTTAGAAGCGCTGTCAACCACCATCTTAACCGCTAACGATCTTTCGATCGGAGCACTTCAAACTTCGTCTTGACTATTTAACTCATTGAATCTCAAGGAGTTTTTCGTTCCGACTACGCTGGAAGTGGGGCGCATTATAAGGGGATTCGAAATCGCGTCAACCCTTAATGTTCATTAAAGTGAAATAACCGCAGAAAAGACCGCATCAAGGCTGACAGGTGCCCGCCATTACCCTTTCGGCGCCTATGAGATCGAGCGCCGCCCGCGCGGCGCATCGCGACGCAAGGCCGCTCCTACATTTGTTTCGGGCCAGTTATTGGTGAGGGATTGGCGCGCGGCCACCACCCTTACACCCAATAACCCATTGCCCCGCAGCCCCACAAGTGCGCACTATAGTGCACACCCACGCCTGCTCAAGGATCGCCGCACATAAATGAACACCCAAGCCCGCAGCCTGGCCGCCACGCTCTTTCCCATCGGCCTGCTGCTCATCGCCATGGCATCGATACAATCCGGTGCGTCACTGGCCAAAAGCATGTTCCCTATCATCGGCGCTCAGGGCACCACCGCGCTGCGCCTGATCTTCGCCAGCATCATCATGCTGCTGATCCTGCGCCCATGGCGTGTCCGCATGACCGCCAACACCCTGCGCAATGTCATCATCTATGGCATGGCACTCGGCGGCATGAACTTCCTCTTCTATATGTCTCTGCAGACGGTACCTATCGGCATTGCCGTGGCACTGGAATTTACCGGCCCCCTGGCCGTGGCGATCTGCTCTTCGCGCCGCCCGATCGACTTCCTCTGGATCGCCCTGGCGATTGTTGGCCTGTTGCTATTGCTGCCGGCAGGCGATGGTGGGCAAGCACTTGACCCGGTGGGCGCCGCCTACGCATTGGGGGCAGGCGTGTGCTGGGCGCTGTATATCCTGTTTGGCCAACGCGCCGGCGCCGAGCACGGCATCCAGAGTGCCGCACTCGGGGTAGTCGTCGCCGCCCTGTTCGTTGCCCCTATCGGCGTAATCCACGCCGGCAGCGCCTTGCTCACCCCAGCCGTGATCCCAATGGCCTTGGCTGTCGCGGTACTGTCCACCGCCCTGCCCTACAGCCTGGAAATGGTCGCCCTGACACGCATGCCTGCACGCACCTTCGGCACGCTGATGAGTATCGAACCGGCCTTTGGCGCGCTGTCCGGCCTGCTGTTTCTCGGCGAAGTACTCAGTACCACCCAATGGTTGGCAATTCTGGCGATCATCGTCGCATCGGTAGGCACCACGCTGTCCATGCGACAGACGCCCACCCCACCCGTCGCCGCCGACTGATATGAGAAATATTTTCATTTGTGACGGGAATAGTGATTGTAGCGGCCCGTCTCGCTGATTAAGCTGTCACAGCTTCAACATCTTTACGCTATCTACTGGAGCGAACACGGACGCTGGGGAAACTTCAGGAAGAACCAAAGCGATAACGACAGGGCCAGACAGCTGCTCCGCCCTGCATTTAAGGACAGGAATGAAACGTATTTTGCTCATCCTGGCCATCTTGGCTATTGCTGGATGTGCCGCCACGGCCAAGACTGAGGTCAAAAGGGGTAAGAAAGGCCTGCATATCAATTGTTCTGGCCTTTCCTCGTCCTGGGACAACTGCTACAGCAAGGCCGCGACGTCTTGCAGCTCACGTGGCTACAAGGTCATTGCGCGCTCGGGCGACACCGACGAAGAACCCGGCGACTACCTGTTCGGTATCAACCCGGCCGGCTATACCAGCCGCAGCATGATCGTCATCTGCAAGTGATGACCACACGCAATTGAAAAGGGCAGCGCGAACGCTGCCCTTTTCATTGGCCGGTTATCACAGCGACGCGGTGCGCGCCTGCAGCCAGGCCAGCGCCTCGCCTTTCAATAAAGGCGCAAGGCGCTCACGCACCATCGCGTGGTAACCGTTCAGCCAGTCCAGCTCTTCCCTGGCAAGCAACTCGGGCAACAGGCAGCGCGTATCGATCGGGCAAAGCGTCAAGGTCTCGAAATTCAGGAAGTCACCAAAAGCACTCTTGCCCGCTTCACGACTGACCACCAGGTTCTCGATACGAACGCCCCACTCGCGCGGCCGGTAGGTGCCTGGCTCGATTGAGCTGATCATGCCCGCCTGCATCGCAGTTTGCGGCGTGGCTGCCGCCTGATAGGCGATTACCTGTGGCCCCTCGTGCACGTTCATGAAGTAGCCCACCCCATGACCGGTGCCGTGGCCATAGTCCACTTGATCAGCCCAGATCGGTGCCCGGGCAATGGCATCGAGCAGTGGTGAGAGGATCCCGCGCGGGAAGGTGGCCCGCGACAATGCAATCATACCCTTGAGCACACGCGTGCAATCCTGCTTCTGCTCAAGCGTCGGGTTGCCCACCGGCACCATCCGGGTAATGTCGGTGGTGCCGCCCAGGTACTGCCCACCCGAATCGATCAGCAGCAAGCCGTCACCTTCGAGCGTGGCATGCGACTGCTCGGTGGCGCGGTAATGAGGCATCGCACCATTGCCGTTGAAGGCCGCAATGGTCGAGAAGCTCAACGACACGAAGTCGGGGCGTCGGGCACGCGCGGCGCTCAGTTGCTCATCGACCGTCAACTCGGTAATGACCTCCCGGCCCAGGTTTGCGTCCAGCCAGGCGAAGAACTCGCACAAGGCGGCGCCATCCTGCTCCATGACCCGGCGAACGTGCACAAGGTCCTCCTCACGCTTGCACGACTTGCTCAGGGTAGTGGGGTTGATCCCCTCGACCAGTTCCACCCCAGGGCTCAGGTTTTCCAGCAGGCCGCAAGTGACTCGCGCCGGGTCGAGCAACAGCCGGCTCCCTGAGGGCACCGCACCCAGGACCTGACCTATATCGGCGTAGTCACGCACCTCAATGCCGTCTACCGCCAACACATGGCGCAGATGATCATCGACTTTGTCGCGCCCCACGAACACAGTCGCCTGCTGCTGGCTGATCAGAGCGAACGAAACAAAGACTGGGTTGTACGACACATCACTGCCGCGCAAGTTGAACAGCCAGGCAATGTCATCCAGGGTAGCGATGAAGTGCCAGTCGGCGCCCTTGGCCTTCAGGCTGTCGCGCAATTGGGCGAGTTTGTCCGCCCGGTTCTGCGTCGCATGTGGCGGCAAGTGCTGATAGACCGGGTTGCTTGGCAACGGCGGGCGCCCCTGCCAAACCTTGCCGAGCAGGTCCTTGTCAGTCACCAACCTTACCTCGCGGGCCTTCAGGCGCTCGCCCAACAGCCGCGCCGACGCCAGGGCCATGACGGCACCGTCCACGGCAACGGCCCCCTTCGGCGCGATGTGCTCACCCAGCCACTCCAACGCGCCCGGCTTGCCTGGCAGCAGCTTCATCAGTTCGATGCCACTGCCGGCCAGCTCGTTTTCAGCCTGCTCCCAGTAGCGGCTGTCGACCCAGAGCCCGGCAAAGCCCGCCGTGACCACCAGCGTGCCGACAGAGCCGTGGAAACCGGACAACCATTGGCGCCCCTGCCAGAAGCCGGGCAGGTATTCGGAAAGATGGGGATCGGCCGATGGCACCAGCAGCGCATCGATGCCCTCTGCGGCCATTGCCTGGCGCACCTGCATCAGGCGCTCCGGCACACTCTGCTCAATCGTGGTCTGAACGTTCATGCGCACTCCTGCGAAACATCTTGGCTAATCCAGGCTGTCGATAATGGAACAGCCACCCGAGCCCTGCAATCGCGGCGACCGGCTAACGGCATGCAATGCCCGGCACGCCCTCTGCAATCAAGACGTTTCCTACAACTGACCCTACAGAGTCGCACGGACCGCCGATCACATCCCGATGAACTTCCCCAAAACGACGGATTCACACACAGTACATTCATTGCAGACAGGCCAACCCTTATGCCCGCTGCCTGCGACTCGAAAACCGGCGTTGTGCTGCTCGACACCCGCGAGCACACGCCCGACCACGAACATGCCGCCCACCTCAAGCTCGCCGATGGCCTGGCACAACTGCTGGGCTGCCCACGCTTAGACCCTGCCGCACCTGCCACTGCTGCAGACCGCTACTACTATGTACCGACCGAAACGCTGGTCGACCCACAGCGCCATGCCGCGCTGGGTATCCGTACCGAGCAGGACCTGTTCGGCGGGTTGGTCGCCTATCCCTACATGGCGACCAAGGCGATCTCCCATCCGCTGCCGGCCGACGCCAGCTTCCCGCCAGGCTGGACCGACGCCTTCGCCCTGCAGGCCAGCGATGCGTTGCTGCGGGGCTACACCGTGTTCAGCAAAACCGATGCCCGCACTGCGGCACGCTTGCTGCTGCTCGACGGCCCAGTGCGCATCAAGCCGGTATTGGCTTGCGCCGGCCGCGGGCAACAGGTAATCGATACAGCGGATGCGCTGGAGCCTTTGCTGGCCGACATGGATGATCAGGCCCTGGCAGTGTGGGGCCTGGTACTTGAAGAAGACCTGAGCGAGGTACAGACCTTCAGTGTCGGCCAAGTGCGGGTCGCCGGCCTGACCTGCAGCTACCACGGCACCCAGCAGCTGACCCACGACCATCAAGGCACAGAGGTTTATGGCGGCTCCGACCTGATCGTGGTGCGCGGTGACTATCAGGCACTGCTGCAACTGCCACTGGAAGACCACCTGCGCCTGGCGATCAACCAGGCCATGGCCTACGAACGGGCGGCCGAGCAGCACTTCCCGGGCTTCGTCGCATCAAGGCGCAACTACGACATCGCGCGCGGCACCACCGCCCAAGGCCATGTGCGCAGCGGCGTGCTTGAACAGTCCTGGCGCCTAGGGGGTGCCAGCAGTGCAGAACTGCTGGCCCTGCAGGCCTTCGCCGATGACCCCGCCCTGCAACGGGTTCGCGCTTCCACCCATGAAGTGTTCGGTACGCCCGACCTGCCCACTGACGCCACCCTCTTTTACCAAGGAATCGACAGTGAACTCGGACAACTCAGCAAATATGCACGGATTCGCGAACATGACCATTCAGAGTGAAACCATCGAACTGCAGGTCGAGAACGACACCATCGTCGGCACCCTGGTCAGCCCTGGCAGCAAGATGCCAGGCATACTCTTCGTCCACGGCTGGGGCGGCAGCCAGCAACGCGACCTGGCCCGCGCCCGGCATATCACCGGGCTGGGCTGCGTGTGCATGACCTTCGACCTGCGCGGGCACGAGAAGACCGAAAGCCAGCGCCTGACCGTCACCCGCGAACAGAACCTCAACGACTTGCTGGCCGCCTACGACCGCCTGGTCAGCCACCCGTCCGTGGACAGCAGTGCCATCGCCATCATCGGCAGCAGCTACGGTGGCTACCTGGCCACTCTGCTGACCCGGCTGCGGCCAGTGAAATGGCTGGCACTGCGGGTACCCGCCATGTACTGGGACGACGAGTGGGATAACCCCAAGCAAACCCTTGATCGGCAGCGGCTTAACGCCTACCGCAAACGCCCGCTTGGCCCGACGGACAACCGTGCCCTGGCCGCGTGCGCGGAATTCGGTGGTGATGTATTACTTGTGGAGTCTGAACAAGACGACTATGTGCCCCACAGTACACTGATGAGCTACCGCTCGGCGTTCGTCAGCGCCCATTCGCTGACCCACCGCATCGTCGACGGTGCCGACCACGCGCTGTCCAGCGAAGAGAGCCAGAAAGCCTACAGTTCGATCCTTGCCTCCTGGATCGGCGAAATGGTCGTAGGCGCGCGCCTGGATCGCTACCCGCACTACGCGCCCTGGTATGCCTGAGGCTCGCCGACCTGGCAGTGCAGGCCACCATCGGCGCCACGTACGAGGCTGCGCAATGTCTGGTAGGCAGCAAAGTTGACGCCGCGCGCCTGATGCTGGCACAGCAGGTCGAAGAAAGGCTCCTCGGCGAAGTCAGCCGCAGCTGCCGCCCAAGCCTGCCGCGATTGCCATTGCAGATACTGCAAGACCCGGCTGCCATCGTCACTGGCCTGGATGCTCACGCCCTGCAAGCCTTCACAGCGCGTTGCCAGTTCCTCGCTGCGCGCCACCAACGCCTGGGCCAATGCCACCTGGCGCATGGCCGGGACTTCATATTCGATCATCTGGGTAAACCACAGAGAGTGAGGCGTCGCCCTCATGAACAGTCTCCTTGCTCTGGACGCTATCAGCGTGATGGTGAGCAGGGTAAAACCTCAAGCTAAGTCAAGGTCAAGTGGTTTTTTCGTCAGAAAACGCAAAAGCGCTGCAGTTGAACCCTCAGGTCGATGTACACACGCTATGGTCATTCAACGACTACCGCCGCAGGAGGCAACATGAGCAAGCAAGCGCTGATCATCATCGACATCCAGAACGACTATTTCCCCGGTGGCAAATGGACCCTCGACGGCGCCGAGCAGGCAGCCGACAACGCCGCCCGGCTGCTGGCCGCCGCACGCGACCGGGGCGACCTGGTGGTGCATGTGCGGCATGAATTCGAAAGCGCCGATGCGCCGTTCTTCACGCCGCAGTCACCAGGGGCGGCCATCCATGCCAAGGTCGAGCCCGTGACCGGCGAACCCGTGGTACTCAAGCACAAGGTCAATGCGTTTCTCGGCACCGGCCTCAAGGATACGCTGGACCAGCATGGGGTTCAGGCGTTGACCATCGTCGGCAGCATGAGCCATATGTGCATCGATGCAGCAACCCGAGCCGCCGCCGATTTTGGCTACGAAGTGACCGTGGCCCACGATGCCTGCGCCACCCTGCCCCTGGATTTCAATGGTAAACAGGTGCCGGCGGCCCATGTGCACGACTCGGCGATGGCTGCACTGGCATTTGCCTATGCCAAGGTGGTGAAGACCGACGACCTGTTGCCCCCCAAGGCTTGACGCTTGTGAACTGCGCCCCTTTCGCGACGCAAGGCCGCTCCTGCAAGGGTCAGATCACCACGTTGCGGACAAAGCGCACAGCCACGGCGCCATCATTGCGATAGGCATAACGGCAGTTGCTGGGGAACACATGAAACTGGCCGACCTGCAAGCGGTGCTCGGCGTCTTCGATGACCAGTGTGAGCTGCCCTTCGGCCACATAGATCTGCTCGCTCCAGCCATCGGCATCCGCCTCGCTGAGGTAGCACTCGCCCGGCGCCAACGTCCATTCCCAAAGCTCGACCTCACGCCGGGCGGTGCTGCTACCCAGCAGCACCGCCTTGCTTTGCGGATGTTCGCCAGCCCAGGCCAGTTCATCGATACGGCTCGGGTCGCGCTGCTCAGGCGCCTGGATCAAGGTACTGAATGCTACGCCGAGGGCTTCGGCAATCAGATCGAGGGTGGTGAGGCTGACATTCTTCTCACCCGCCTCGATCGCCACCAGCATCCGCCGGCTGACGCCAGAGCGCTCGGCCAGGGCCGACTGGCTCATACCGGCTGCGTTACGCAGGCGCCGAACGTTGAGGCTGACATGCTGCAGCACCGAGGCGCGGTGTGTGGGATTTTTGTGCACGTTGTTGCTCGCTGATCGTGGCTGCGCAGTATACTGCCCACTTTGCGCAGATTGTGCGCCGGCCCCTCCGAGTGTGCAAGACCATGACCCACCCCAGCCGCAAACCGAACACTGCCGTCTCTTTTCGCCTGAGCAAGGCTGAACTGGTGCTGGTCTTCATCACCATGCTGTGGGGCGGCACCTTCTTGCTGGTGCATAACGTGATGACGGTAAGCGGCCCGATGTTCTTCGTCGGCCTGCGTTTCGCTGCGGCGGCGTTGTTCGTGGGGGTGGTCTCGGCGCGTGCACTGCCGGGGCTGACGCTTACCGAGCTCAAGGCCGGCGTGCTGATCGGCGTGTCGATCATGCTGGGCTACGGTTTGCAGACCATGGGCCTGCAAACCATCAGCAGCAGCCAGTCAGCCTTCATTACCGCGCTATATGTGCCCTTCGTGCCGCTGCTGCAATGGCTGGTGCTCGGCCGCCGGCCCGGCCTGATGCCAAGCATTGGCATCTGCCTGGCATTCTGCGGCTTGATGCTGCTGGCCGGGCCAGAGGGCGGCACCTTGCACTTCAGCGAAGGCGAGATAGTGACCCTGGTCAGCGCCATCGCCATTGCTGGCGAAATCATCCTGATCAGCCGCTATGCCGGCCAGGTCGATGTGCGCCGTGTGACCGTGGTGCAACTGGCGACCGCCTCGTTGCTGTCGTTCCTGATGATCGTACCGACCCAGGAACGCATCCCCGACTTCTCCTGGCTGCTGCTGGCCAGTGCCCTGGGGCTTGGCGCCATGAGCGCCGTGATCCAGGTGGCGATGAACTGGGCACAGAAGTCGGTTTCGCCCACCCGCGCCACCCTGATCTATGCCGGCGAGCCGGTGTGGGCCGGGATCGTCGGGCGCCTCGCCGGCGAGCGCCTGCCTGGCGTTGCATTGATCGGCGGGCTGCTGATCGTGATCGCAGTGGTGGTCAGCGAACTGAAGGTGCGCCGCCCCCGCGAAGACGCCGAGGCACGCGAAGCACAGGCCGAACGCGAGCAGCAAGCCGGCCTGTAAAGCGGCCAACTCCAGCTATGCTTTGTAAAAAACTGTTATAAAAAAACACCTTGTCACAGCGTATTTGTACGATTCTGCGACAGCTTGCGTGTTGGTGATCAACTGATCGGCACGTATGATCCTTGCAAACCTCTCCAGAATAGAACGCTATGTCCTTGATAGTGCTATTGCTTCTGCCGTTCGTGGGCAGTTGCCTGGCAGCCGTGCTGCCGCACAACGCACGTAACGCCGAGTCCATATTGGCGGGGCTCGTCGCCTTGGTCGGTACGGTCCAGGTAGCACTGCTGTACCCTCAGGTCGCCCACGGTGGCGTGATTCGCGAGGAATTCCTCTGGCTGCCCAGCCTGGGTTTGAACCTTGTGCTGCGCATGGACGGCTTCGCCTGGCTGTTCTCGCTGCTGGTACTGGGCATCGGCACACTGGTGTCGCTGTATGCCCGCTACTACATGTCACCGCAAGACCCGGTGCCGCGTTTCTTCGCCTTCTTCCTCGCGTTCATGGGCGCCATGCTGGGCCTGGTGATCTCTGGCAACCTGATCCAGCTGGTGTTCTTCTGGGAGCTGACCAGCGTTTTCTCCTTCCTGCTGATCGGTTATTGGCACCATCGCGCCGACGCCCGCCGCGGCGCCTACATGGCGCTGATGGTGACCGGTGCCGGCGGCCTGTGCCTGCTGGTCGGTGCCTTGCTGCTGGGCCACGTGGTCGGCAGCTACGACCTGGACAAGGTGCTGGCCGCGGGTGACGTTATCCGCCAGCACGCACTGTACCCGGTGCTGCTGCCACTGATCCTGATCGGCGCCCTGAGCAAGAGTGCGCAGTTTCCGTTCCACTTCTGGTTGCCCCACGCGATGGCGGCGCCGACCCCTGTGTCCGCCTACCTGCACTCGGCAACCATGGTAAAGGCCGGGGTGTTTCTGCTGGCGCGGCTCTGGCCTGTGCTGTCAGGCAGCGAGGAGTGGTTCTGGATCGTCGGCGGGGCTGGCGCCATCACGCTGCTGCTCGGCGCCTTTGCCGCGATGTTCCAGAACGACCTCAAGGGCCTGCTGGCGTATTCCACCATCAGCCACCTGGGCCTGATCACCCTGCTGCTGGGCCTGAACAGCCCGCTGGCGGCGGTCGCCGCCGTCTTCCACATCCTCAACCATGCCACCTTCAAGGCCTCGCTGTTCATGGCCGCCGGCATCATCGACCACGAGAGCGGTACGCGCGATATCCGGCGCCTCAGCGGCCTGATCCGCCTGGTGCCCTACACCGCCACCCTGGCCATGGTGGCCAGCGCCTCGATGGCCGGCGTGCCGCTGATGAACGGCTTCCTGTCCAAGGAGATGTTCTTCGCAGAAACAGTGTTCATCAGCTCCACGGCCTGGGTCGAAGCCGCCCTCCCGGTGATCGCCACGCTGGCCGGTACCTTCAGCGTGGCCTACGCACTGCGCTTTACCGTCGATGTCTTCTTCGGGCCAACCGCCCAGGACCTGCCCCACACACCTCACGAACCACCCCGCTGGATGCGCGCGCCGGTCGAACTGCTGGTGCTCACCTGCCTGGTGGTAGGCATCTTCCCTGCCCAGTCGGTCGGCCCGTTGCTGGCTGCGGCGGCCCTGCCGGTGGTGGGCGGTACGCTACCGGAATACAGCCTGGCCATCTGGCACGGCTGGAATGCGCCACTGATCATGAGCCTGGTCGCCATGAGCGGCGGCATCGTGCTCTACCTGCTGCTGCGCAAGCAACTGCGCATGGGCCGCTTCCCCTACCCACCACTGATCGAGCGGTTCAACGGCAAGCGCTTGTTCGAGCACGGCCTGGTGCGCCTGATGCTGCTGGCCCGCCGAATCGAAGGCTTGCTGACCACGCGCCGCCTGCAATCGCAGTTGTTCATGCTGGTACTGGCGGCCTTCCTGGCCGGCCTCACGCCCATGCTGTACAGCGGGCTGACCTGGGGTGAGCGCCCGAAAATCCCTGGTTCCGGCGTGTTCGTCGCACTCTGGCTGATCGCCATCGCCTGCGCCATCGGCGCCGCCTACCAGGCCAAATACCACCGTCTGGCCGCCTTGATCATGGTCAGCGTCTGCGGCCTGATGACCTGCATCACCTTCGTCTGGTTCTCGGCGCCCGACCTGGCCTTGACCCAGCTGGTCGTGGAAGTGGTCACCACTGTACTGATCCTGCTCGGCCTGCGCTGGCTGCCGCGCCGTATCGAAGGCGTATCACCGCTGCCGGGCAGCCTGGAGCGCGCCCGCATGCGCCGCCTGCGCGACCTGCTGCTGGCGGTGCTGGTGGGTGGCGGCATGGCGGTGCTGTCGTACGCCATGCTCACCCGGCCAACGCCCAACGACATTTCCTCGTTCTACCTGAGCCGCGCCCTGCCGCAAGGGGGTGGTACCAATGTGGTCAATGTGATGCTGGTCGACTTCCGTGGCTTCGACACCCTCGGTGAAATCACCGTGCTGGTCGCCGTGGCCCTGACCGTGTTCGCCCTGCTGCGACGCTTCCGCCCGCCCAAGGAGAGCATGCAGTTGCCCGCCCAGCAGCGCCAGCTGGCGCCCGACGTGGTCACAGACCTGATCAACCCGCGTCACGCCACAGACACCGCGCTGGGCTTCATGATGGTGCCTGCGGTGCTGGTGCGGCTGCTGCTGCCAATCGCCCTGCTGGTATCGATGTACCTGTTCATGCGCGGCCACAACCAGCCTGGCGGCGGGTTCGTCGCCGGCCTGGTGATGTCGGTGGCGTTCATCCTGCAGTACATGGTCGCCGGCACCCAATGGGTCGAGGCGCAAATGAGCTTGCGGCCGCTGCGCTGGATGGGCACTGGCCTGCTGTGCGCGACCCTGACCGGGGTCGGCGCCATGCTGCTGGGTTACCCGTTCCTGACCACGCACACGGCACACCTGCACCTGCCCGTGCTGGGGGATGTGCACGTGGCCAGCGCGCTGTTCTTCGATATCGGCGTGTACACCGTGGTGGTCGGCTCGACCCTGCTGATCCTCACTGCCCTGGCGCACCAGTCGGTGCGCGCCTACCGCCCGGGCAACCCGTCGAAATCCAGCCAAGCAGGAGCCGCCTGATGGAAGAAGTCATTGCAGTCGCCATCGGCGTACTGGCCGCCTCGGGGGTCTGGTTGATCCTGCGCCCACGGACCTACCAGGTGATCATGGGCCTATGCCTGCTGTCGTACGGCGTCAACCTGTTCATCTTCAGCATGGGCAGCCTGTTCATCGGCAAGGAGCCCATCATCAAGGACGGCGTGACCCAGGACTTGCTGCACTACACCGACCCCCTGCCCCAGGCCCTGGTACTGACTGCCATCGTCATCAGCTTCGCCATGACCGCACTGTTCCTGGTGGTGCTGCTGGCCTCACGCGGGTTGACCGGCACCGACCATGTGGATGGCCGGGAGCGTGACGAATGAGTGGCATGAGTCAACTGATCGTCGCCCCCATCCTGCTGCCCCTCATCACCGCTGCGGTGATGCTGTTGCTGGGCGAGAAACACCGGCGCATCAAGGCGCAACTGAACCTGCTGTCCACCTTCGCCGGCCTGGCCATCGCGGTCAGCCTGCTGCTGTGGGTGCGCACCCAGGGCCAGGCCGAATCGATCGGTGTGTACCTGCCAGGCAACTGGCCGGCACCGTTCGGCATCGTGTTGGTAGTCGACCATCTTTCGGCATTGCTGCTGACCCTGACCGGCATCATCGGCTTCAGCGCCCTGCTGTTTGCCCGCGCCCGCTGGGACAGCGCCGGTGCCAGCTTCCACGCACTGTTCCAGATCCAGCTGATGGGGCTGTACGGTGCATTCCTGACGGCCGACCTGTTCAACTTGTTCGTGTTCTTCGAGGTGCTGCTCGCAGCCTCCTATGGCTTGCTGCTGCACGGTTCGGGCCGCGCAAGGGTCAGGGCCGGCCTGCACTATATCGCCATCAACCTGTTCGCTTCGTCGTTGTTTCTGGTGGGCGCGGCGATGCTCTATGGCGTGACAGGCACCTTGAACATGGCCGACCTGGCGCTGAAGATCCCGCTGGTGCCGGAGGCCGATCGCGGCTTGCTGCACGCAGGCGCCGCGATACTGGCCATGGCGTTTCTGGCCAAGGCCGGCATATGGCCCCTCAACTTCTGGCTGGTGCCTGCCTACGCCTCGGCCAGCGCACCGGTTGCCGCGCTTTTTGCCATCATGACCAAGGTCGGCCTGTATGCCGTGCTGCGCCTGTGGACGCTGCTGTTCTCCGGGCAAGCCGGCGCCTCGGCGCACTTCGGTGGCGAGTGGCTGGTTTACGGCGGCCTGGTCACCCTGGCGGTGGCCGCCGTATCGATATTGGCCGCACAACGCCTGGAACGCATGGCTGCCCTGAGCATCCTGGTCTCCGCCGGCACGCTGCTCGCGGCCGTCGGTTTTGCCCAACCGGTGCTCACCGGCGCGGCATTGTTCTACCTGGTCAACTCGACCCTGGCGCTGTGCGCCCTGTTCCTGCTCGCCGAGCTGGTCGAGCGCTCGCGCTCGGCCAACGAAGTGCCGCTGGATGAAGAAGAAGACGCCATGCCTTCGCCCCTGGAGTCGCTGCACCCGCCCAAGGGCATCAACCTCGATGATGAACAAAAGGTCGTGATCGGCCAGATCATCCCATGGACCATGGCCTTCCTCGGCCTGAGCTTCATCGCCTGTGCGTTGCTGATCATCGGCATGCCGCCGCTTTCGGGCTTCGTCGGCAAACTCAACCTGATCAGTGCGCTGTTCAACCCGCTGGGGCTGGGCATAGCGCCGGAGCAACCGCTGACAACAGCTGGCTGGGGCCTGGTGGCATTGCTTGTACTTTCCGGCATGGCATCGCTGATCGCCTTTGGCCGCGTAGGTATTCAGCGCTTCTGGAAGCCCGAGGAGCGCCCCTCGCCTGTGCTGCGTCGCTATGAGTGCCTGCCGATCGTCATCCTGCTTGGGCTGTGCATCATCCTCAGCTTCAAAGCCGAGCCGTTGCTGCGCTACACCCAGGACACGGCTGCCAGCCTGCAGGCGCCGGACACCTACATAAAAGCGGTGATGGCTGCCCAACCGATCCCTGGCCCGACCTCCCTCGACGTGGAGCTGCAGCCATGAACCGTCTGTTCCCCGCCCCGCTGCTGTCGGTGTCGCTGTTTGGCCTGTGGTTGCTGCTGAACCTGTCGGTCAGCGCCGGCAACCTGCTGCTCGCTGCCCTGCTCGGCATCCTTGCACCGCTGTTGATGGCACCCCTACGCCCCCAGCATGCCCATGTGCGGCGCCCACTGGTGATTGCCAAGCTGATTGGCCGGGTAGGCCTTGATGTGATTGTGTCCAACCTGCTGGTGGCCCGTGGCGTGCTGCGCGCCGGCAAACAGCCGCCGCGCTCGGCATTCGTGCACATCCCGCTGGCCCTGCGTGATGCCCATGGCCTGGCCGCGCTTTCGATGATCACCACGGTGGTACCGGGTACGGTCTGGTCCGAGCTGGCACTGGACCGCAGCGTGCTGCTGCTGCATGTGTTCGACCTGGAGGATGAAGCCGCCTTCATCGAGCACTTCAAGGCCACCTATGAACGCCCGCTGATGGAGATTTTCCAATGACAGGCCTGCTCGCCAACGCTGTACTCGCCAGCCTGTTCATCTTCGCCCTGGCCATGGCCCTGGCGCTGATCCGGTTGTTCCGCGGCCCGTCCGCCCAGGACCGGGTTCTGGCGCTGGACTACCTGTATATCCTGGCCATGCTGACCATGCTGGTACTGGGGATTCGCTATGCAAGTGACACCTACTTCGAAGGTGCGCTGCTGATTGCGTTGTTCGGCTTTGTCGGCTCGTTCGCCCTGGCCAAGTTCCTGCTTCGTGGTGAGGTGATCGAATGACCGAAACGCTAGCACTGCCCTTCTGGCTGGAGTTGGTCACTGCCGCGCTGCTGCTGATCGGCAGCCTGTTTGCCCTGATCGGTGCCGTGGGCCTGCTGCGCCTGAAGGATTACTTCCAGCGCATGCACCCACCCGCGCTGGCCTCGACCCTCGGCGCATGGTGCGTGGCCTTGGCCTCGATCATCTACTTCTCGTGGCTCAAGGAAGCGCCCATCCTGCACGCCTGGTTGATCCCGATACTGCTGTCGATCACCGTACCGGTCACCACGCTCTTGCTGGCCAGGGCTGCGCTGTTTCGCAAGCGCATGTCGAAAGAAGCGGTGCCCGAGGAAGTCAGCAGCGGCGGCGACCGCGGCCACTGACAGCGTGCAGCCTCAGCCCTGGCTGAGGCGCTGCAGCTCGCGTCGGACCATGGCGGCATACGGTGGCGGGCCGAGCCGATACAGTTCACCGGCCACCCAGTTCAGCCAAGCCCCTTGCAAGTCCTCACGCCGAGCCAACAGGCGTTCGGCTTGCGCCAGCGCATCCGCCTGGTGCTGCTGATGGAACTCGGCACGCGAAACGGGCGAGCCGTTGCCGTCAGTCATTCACTGGCCTTGAAGGTGGTCAGCTCACCCTTGCGCCATTTCGCGACTTTGCCGGTCACGGCCTTGAGCAGCTTGCCCAGGCCTTCCTGCACTTGCTGTTGCGCAGCAAAGACCAACATCACGCCATGGCCCTCGCGCAGCACGATGCCCTCGCCTTCAGGCACCGAAACAAAGGCATAGTCGCCCACGCCGTAGACGTTGAGCTTGATGTCACGAAAGCGCATTTCCAACTTGCCGCCCTCGCGGCTGGGCAGTACGGCGGCACGGAAGTGATCGCCTACTTTCAGCTCCAGGCGCTGCTTGTCATCGACCACCAATGCGCTCTCGGTGTCGATCTCGGCCATATACAAGCCTTCAGGACTTTGTTCGGTGACATAGATAAAGCGGCCTTGGAACAGCTGGGCCAATTTACCGCGCAAATCGCCCAGGGCGAACAAGGCGTGGGTATCAAGAGTGCTGACTGCCAATGAAGTGATCCTCAACCGGTTACATCCCGCCCCCACACACGCTCGGTGAGGCACGGCCATTACATAGCGATAGGCGAAAAGAGTAATAAAGCGATGCGCTGATGTCTGTGCCTGCTGGCGATGCAGCATGCAGGATTCTTTACTCTGGCTTGCCAGATCTGGCCTCAGTACAGGCTTTCGGCAAATTCCCAACGCGGGAAGTGTAATGCCTGACAATAAAGCCGCCAGAAAAGATGCGATAGGGCGTTGCAGAGCACCCGACAGAACGGGCTCTGAAATCCATCAGCGCATTACTGGGGAAGGAATATGCACGAAAACACCGAAATCCGTCGAGAGGCAAACAACATTTCTTGCGACCGCCTTCAAGCGGCAAGGCCCTTCCTGAGTTGCTGCAACCAAGCCGCCTGGCATTCCACAGCCTCATCACGCGTGGCGAACGCAGTACCGCGGCGCTCACCATTGACCAGCACCACCCAGCAAATGCGCTTGCCCAGCGCCTGCAAGGTGGCAGGCACACCGGAGCCAATCATCACGGCTACATCGACTCGGCTATTCATCATCCCCTCCGGAATTTAATTAGCACCCTAACGATAAAGCCATGATACGCCTGCCTGCAGGCAGGAAACAGCGCATCTCGGTACAGCAGTGTTACGCCACAAGCAACAAATTCAGCAGCGTTTGCCGCAACAACGCAAAAAGCCCCAGGGATTTCTCCGTGGGGCTCACGCACCGCGCTCGGTCAGATCTGCCGCTGGTGGCGGTCGAGCTGCTCGTGGCGCTCCTGGGCTTCGATGCAGTACTTGGTGGTCGGGCTGATCAGCAGACGCTGCAGGCCGATGGGCTCACCACTGTCATCGCACCAGCCAAAGCTTTCGTCAGCGATTCGGCCCAGGGCCATCTCCAGCTGCGGCAGCAGGCGTTGGTCACGCTCGATGGCGTTGACCAACCAGTGGCGCTCTTCTTCGACCGAGGCCACATCAGCTGGATCCGACGGGGTTTCCAGGCTTTCGATGATGATGCGGTTCTTATCGATGCGTTCATGGGTTTCGACTTTCATCGCTTGCAGCAGGCCAGTGAAAAAGGCCAGCTGTTCAGCGCTCATGTAGTCATCGGCC
Organism: Pseudomonas sp. Irchel s3f19; assembly: GCF_900187555.1. Lineage (NCBI taxonomy): Bacteria > Pseudomonadati > Pseudomonadota > Gammaproteobacteria > Pseudomonadales > Pseudomonadaceae > Pseudomonas > Pseudomonas sp. Irchel s3f19. The sequence goes on from NZ_FYDW01000015.1 coordinate 16,791, forward strand.
GACATGGCCAGCAACTGTTCCTTGGTCATCGATTTCTCTATGAAAAAATGTGCATTGGGCGATTCGGGTGCCGCCGACGCCAGCGCGTCGGCAGCGGAATTCTTCAAGCGCCAACCGGCACTCTTTTACAGGGGGCGGCAGTCTAAGGCGCCACGTCGCGTGGAGCAACTGCAATTGGGGGGGAATTTACGCCCATTGACCAGAATCCGCTGGTCGGCGCCCTGGGCGGGCATGCCTTGAGAGGGCGGGTGCATTCGAGAAGAAGCGCGCCACCTCTCAAGGCAAGTACAACGCACTCAGCGATCCTTGAACTGCGCCTCACGCTTGCCAATGAAGGCACTCATGCCTTCCTTCTGGTCTTCAGTGGCGAAGGCCGCATGGAACACTCGACGCTCAAACCGCACGCCCTCACTGAGGGTAACTTCAAAGGCCCGATTGACACTCTCCTTGACCATCATGCTCACCGGGATCGACTTGCTGGCAATGGTCGCAGCCACTTTCAGCGCTTCCTCAAGCAGCTCGACCTGGGGCACGATGCGCGCCACAAGGCCGGCGCGCTCTGCCTCTTCGGCGCCCATCAGGCGGCCGGTCAGGCACAGTTCCATGGCCTTGGCCTTGCCGACTGCGCGGGTCAGCCGCTGGGTGCCGCCCATGCCGGGCAATACGCCCAGGTTGACCTCAGGCTGACCGAATTTGGCATTGTCAGCGGCCAGAATGAAGTCGCACATCATCGCCAGTTCACAGCCGCCACCCAAGGCAAAACCCGACACCGCAGCAATGATCGGTTTGCGCCGGTTGGCGATGCGATCAGCATCGCTGAACAGGTCATCGACGTAGATCTGCGGGTATTTGAGGTCGGCCATTTCCTTGATGTCGGCACCGGCGGCAAACGCCTTGGCCGAGCCTGTCAGCACTACGCAGCCGATGTTCGGGTCCTTTTCCAGCTGGTCCAGGGCCTGGTTGATCTCGCCGACGATCTGCGCGTTGAGTGCATTGAGCGCCTGGGGCCGGTTGAGGGTAATCAGGCCGACCTTGCCGTGGATGTCCAACAGGATGGTTTCGAATGCCATGCAGACTGCTCCTTCAAAGATTGCGCGCAATGACCATGCGCTGAATGTCGCTGGTGCCTTCGTAGATCTGGCAAACCCGAACGTCGCGGTAGATCCGCTCCAGCGGGAAGTCACTCAGATAGCCATATCCGCCCAGGGTCTGCAAGGCATCCGAACAGACCTTTTCGGCCATTTCCGAGGCGAACAGCTTGGCCATCGACGCCTCCACCAGCGCAGGGCGCCCGGCGTCACGCAGCGCGGCGGCATGCAACACCATCTGCCGGGCCACGGCAATGCGCGTGGCCATGTCAGCCAGGCGGAACGCCACGGCCTGGTGCTCGATCAACGGCTTGCCAAAGCTCTGGCGCTCCTTGGCATAGTCGCGCGCCACCTCGAACGCGGCACGTGCCATGCCGACCGACTGGGACGCAATGCCGATACGCCCACCCTCAAGGTTGGCCAGGGCGATCTTGTAGCCCTGCCCTTCTTCGCCCAGGCGATTGGCAACGGGCACGCGCACATTGTCGAAAACGATCTGACAGGTGTCCGAGGCATGCTGCCCTAGCTTGTCCTCGACCCTCGCCACCTGGTAGCCCGGCGCATCGGTGGGCACGATGAAAGCGGTGATGCCGCGCTTGCCCGCTTGCGGGTCGGTCACCGCAAACACGATGACCACACCGGCGTTCTGCCCGGAGGTGATGAACTGTTTGCTGCCGTTGAGCACATAGTGATCGCCCTCCAGACGCGCGCGGGTCTTCAGGCTGCTGGCATCGGAGCCCGCCTGGGGCTCGGTCAGGGCGAAGGCGCCGATCATCGCACCGCTGGCCAGCGGCGTCAGAAACTGCTGCTTTTGCTGCTCGGTGCCAAACTTCAGGATCGGCACACAACCCACCGAGTTGTGCACGCTCATGATGGTCGAGCAGGCACCGTCGCCTGCGGCGATTTCTTCAAGGGCCATGGCGTAGGCTACATAGCCGGTGTCACTGCCCCCGTACTGCTCCGGCACCAGCATGCCGAACAGGCCCAGCGCGGCCATCTCGTCGATGGCTTCACGGGGGAAGCGGTGCGCCTTGTCCCACTGTTCGGCGAACGGCCGCAGCCGTTCCTGGGCAAAGTCACGGACAGCGTCAGCGATTTGTTGTTGCTCGTCAGTTACCAGCATGGTTCACCTCAATACAGGCATTCGACGGCCATGGCCGTGGCCTCGCCACCGCCGATGCAGATGGCGGCCACGCCCCGGCGCAGGTTGTTCTGGCGCAGGGCCGACAGCAAGGTCACCAAAATCCGCGCACCCGAGGCACCGATCGGGTGGCCCAGCGCGCAGGCACCGCCGTGGATGTTGACCTTGTCATGCGGCAGGTCGAGGTGCTTCATGGCCGCGAGGGTGACGACGGCAAAGGCTTCGTTGATCTCGAACAGGTCCACCTCGGCCAGGTTCCAGCCGGTGCGCTTCATCAGTTTGTCGATGGCGCCGATCGGCGCGGTGGGGAACAGCGCCGGAGCATCGGCGAACGCCGCATGGCCATGAATGACGGCCAGGGGTTTCAAACCGCGCTTTTCAGCTTCGCTACGGCGCATCAGCACCAGTGCCGCGGCGCCGTCGGAAATCGAACTGGCGTTGGCCGCTGTCACCGTCCCGCCCTCACGGAAGGCCGGCTTGAGCTGCGGGATCTTGTCCAGACGCGCCTTGGGCGGTTGTTCGTCATCCTTGATCACGCGCTTTTCCTTGCCTTCGGTGACCTCTACCGGGACGATCTCGGCGCTGAAGCGGCCGTTGTTGATGGCGTCCTGGGCGCGGGTCAGCGAGCTGATGGCGAAGGCATCCTGGGCTTCGCGGCTAAAGCCGCCAGCCTGCGCGCAATCCTCGGCGAAGGTGCCCATCAGGCGCCCTTTGTCGTAAGCGTCTTCCAGGCCGTCCATGAACATATGGTCAATGATCTTGCCATGCCCCATGCGGTAGCCACTGCGGGCCTTGTCCAGCAGGTAGGGCGCGTTGGTCATGCTCTCCATGCCACCGGCCACCACCACATCGGCGCTGCCGGCCAGCAGCAGGTCATGGGCCATGATCGCCGCCTGCATGCCCGAACCGCACATCTTGTTCAGGGTGGTGCAGGTGGTGTGTTTATCCAGGCCGGCGCCCAGCGCCGCCTGACGTGCAGGCGCCTGCCCCAGGCCTGCCGGCAGCACGCAACCGAACAGCACCTGCTCGACGCTGGTGGCCTGGATGCCGGCGCGCTCGACGGCGGCGCGGATTGCGGCGGCGCCCAGTTGCGGCGCGGTCAGGCTCTTGAGGTCGCCCTGCAGGCCGCCCATGGGCGTGCGCACGGCGTTGACGATGACAATCGGGTCGTTGGCGAGGGTCATGTTCATTTCTCCTTACTTGGCAGCCATGCGCAGTGCGCCGTCGAGGCGGATCACCTCGCCGTTGAGCATGCTGTTCTCGATGATGTGGCGGGCCAGTGCGGCGTATTCCTGCGGGCGGCCCAGGCGTGGCGGGAACGGTACGCCAGCGGCAAGCGAGTCGCGCACTTCCTGGGTCATACCGGCCATCATGGGCGTCTCGAAAATGCCTGGGGCTATGGTCATCACGCGGATACCGAAACGCGCCAGCTCACGGGCCGCTGGCAGCGTGAGGCTGGCGATGGCGCCCTTGGACGCGGCGTAGGCGGCCTGGCCGATCTGCCCGTCATAGGCGGCGATGGACGCGGTGTTGATGATCACACCCCGTTCTGCGCCTTCGTCAGCCGGGCCCTCGGCCATCGCCGCCGCCGTCAGGCGCAGCAGGTTGAAGCTGCCAATCAGGTTGACGTTGATGACCTTGGCGAAGCTCGCCAGCCCATGCGGCCCTTGCTTGCCCAGGACCTTCTCGGCGCCGACGATACCGGCGCAGTTGACCAGGCCATGAATGCTGCCAAACGCGCTGACGGCGGCGTCGACCGCAGCCTTGGCGGCCTGCTCGTCGCTGATGTCAGCGACTGCGAAACGGGCGTTGTCGCCCAGTTCACGCGCCTTGGCTTCGACGGCCTGGGCATTGAGGTCGACCAGCATGACCTTGGCACCCGCCTCGATCAGCATTTGCGCGGTGGCGGCACCTAGCCCGGAAGCCGCGCCGCTGACGATGAAATGTTTGTTGATGATCTGCATGGTAGGTTCCCTCAGGCGCTGGCGCTGGCGGCCAGCAGCGCGTGTTGTTTGGCGATTTCCTGGTTGCGCAGGATGAAGCGTTGCAGCTTGCCGCTCGGGGTCTTGGGCAGCTCGCTGACGAATTCGATTTCACGCGGGTAGGCGTGGGCATACAGGCGCTGGCGCACGTGTTGGCGCAAGGTCTCTTCCAGCTCAGCGGTGCCTGACACACCGTTGGCCAATACCACGAAGGCCTTGATCAGTTCGGTGCGCTCGGGGTCGGGCTTGCCGATCACCGCCGCCTCGATGACTGCCGGGTGTTCGATCAGCGCGCTTTCCACATCGAACGGGCCAACCCGGTAGCCGGAGGTGGTGATCACGTCGTCGCTGCGGCCGACAAAACTGATGCTGCCGTCAGCGTTGAGCTCGACAGTGTCGCCGCTGAGGTAGTACTTGCCCACGAAAGATCGGGTAGGCACACCGTGGTAACCACCGAACCAGCAAAGCGGCGATTGCTCGCGGTCAACCGCCAGGATGCCTGGCTGGCCGACCGGTAATTCTGCGCCCTGTTCATCCAGAACGACGATGCGGTGACCGGGAATGGCGAACCCGGCTGACCCCAGGTGTACCGGGTGTTTGAGAGCATGGTGGTTGCACAGCACCATGCCCAGTTCGGTCTGGCCGTAATGATCGTGGATGGTCACACCCAGCTCGTCGGCGAACCAGCGAATCACCTCCGGGTTGAGCGGTTCGCCCGCGCTGCTGACGACCCGCAGGCGCCCCTTGATCGGCGCGGAGAACTCGCTACCCGCGGCAATCAGCAGCCGATAGGCCGTGGGTGAGCCCGCCAGGTTGGTGATGCCCAGCTTGTTGATGACCCGCGCGCAGCTCTCGACGCTGAACGGGCCATCGTAGAAGGTGGTGGCGTGGCCCAGCGACAGCGGGCCGGTCACCGCGTAATACAGGCCATACGCCCAGCCTGGGTCGGCCAGGTTCCAGAAGTTGTCCTCGGGGCGCAGGCCGATGGCATCGCGCATGTAGCCCTGGAAGGCCACAATCGCGCGCAGCGGCACCTCCAAGGGTTTGGCAGGGCCGGTGGTGCCGGAGGTGAACATCAGCAGGAACGGGTCATCGCCCGAGCGCATGACGGGCTCACAGACGGCTGAGGCCGTCGCCAGGCATTGTTGGAAATCCAGCTCGCCACTGCGGGCGTTGACCGTGATGATCGTCGGGCAGGCCTGCACATCGTCCAGCTTGGCGCGATTGTGGCTGTCGGTGACGACGACCCGGGCGTGGGACTGCTCCAGGCGGTGTTCGATGGCCTTAGGCCCGAACGCGGTGAACAGCGGCTGGTACACCGCCCCCAGGCGCCAGGTGGCGAGAATGGTGACCAGCAGCTCGGGGGTACGCGGCATCAGGCCGGCAACCCGGTCGCCGGCACCCACGCCCTGCGCCTTGAGCACATTGGCAAAACGGGCAGCTTGCGCCTTCAGCTGATCGAAGCTGTGGCGCGTGCTGTTGCCCTCGCGGTCCTCGTGGATCAGCGCCAGCTTGCCGTCACCGGCATGCCGATCACAGCATTCGACACAGGCATTGAGGGCAGCGAGGTTGCCATGCAGCGCCGTGCTGGCGGCCTGGGCAAGGTCGAACGCTCGAACGGCCTCGGCGTAATCACGCATCGTCTGACTCCTGGTTCTTGTTTTTGGAGTTTAACCATCAGTCCGACGATGTTCGCGCCGCTCAATCGCGGCGGCAATGGCCAAAGCTGTCAATCTGGATGACCGGTTTGGCCGCCCTCGTTCACCCCGCTGCGCGCTTGGCTGCACGCAGGTAGGACTGGGTGAGCCCGCTGATCAGGCGCTCGGTATCCATGCTCTGCTGTTCCCGCAGGCCGCTTTACGCAGAGGGAAGCGGCCCGCGAGGCCTTGCCACGGCAGCGCCCTCAGCGCCCCGAATCGCGTGCCTGAATCAATGCCCGGTAGTGCCCCGGGTTACAGCCAAACCACTTGCGAAACGCCTTGTAGAACGAACTGCTGTCGGCAAACCCAAGACGCTCGGCGATCTCGCCCATGGCCGCCTCTTCCTCGCTCAACCAGGCGATCGCCAGCTCACGGCGCACGCTGTCTTTCAAGCCCTGGTAGTTCTGCCCCTCCTCGGCCAGGCGCCGGCGCAGGGTCGAGGGCGACAGGCACAACTGGCGCGCCAGGCTGTCACCGTCGGGCCAATGCTCCGGGGCCAGGCGCAGCAGGTCGGTGCGGATACGCCGCCCAAGGCTTGCAGGGTCACGGTATTTGACCAGAATGTTGCCCGGCGCTTCGGCAAGAAAGCGCTGCAATTCCTCCTCGCTGCGCCGCAGTGGCAGTTCGAGGCATTCGGCGGCGATGATCATGCGCGTGCGCGGGCGTTCGAACTGCAGGTTCTCCGAAAACATCACCCGATAGTCGTCACAGAACGGTGGCTCGGCGCAGCGCAGGTCGATAGCCAGAATCGGGATGCGCCGCCCGGCCAGCCAGCAGGCCACGCCATGCACGATCATCCAGAAGGTGAAATACGTGAAGGCGCGACGGGGTTCGTCACGCGGCTCGTTGATGACGATCTCGGCCAGGCCTTCCTGGCGAACCAAACTTGGCTGCAGGTCTTCGAGCATCAGCGACAGGAACGCCAACGCGGTTTCCAGCGCCGTGCCCAAGCTCGGCTGGCCCATGCTCGCCCGGCACATGAACGCCAGGCTGCCGCTGCGCAGGCCACGCGGGTCCATGGCGAAGAACTCGTCATTGCAGCGCCGCGCCAGCAAACGCCAGAGGCGGGCATAGGCGTCGGCACTGACCCGTGCAGCGGGCAGGTGCAAGTGCTCGACGGCAATGCCAGCCCGCGCCAGCAAGCCGCTGTCGGGTTCACCCTTCGGGCAGGTCTGCAACAGCGCTTCGCGCACCAGCTGCATGGAGATAGTGTCTTTATCGCTCATCGACAGTCCTGTCGGTTCTGTGCCGGCCATGTTAGGGCGCCCAGTTGAAAACAGCCATCACAGCCCCGCCGCCAGGCTCAGGAAGGCCTGGATCAGGCGCAGTTCGCGGCGGCGCTCCAGGCAGCCAATCATGTGCTGGTTGAGCAGGCCGTCGCCGGCCAGCGGCCGAGCCACCACCCTGGGGTCATGGGCCACTTCAGTGGACGACACAACGCCAATGCCCAGCTCCGAGGCCACCGCTTCGGTCACTGCCTCGCGGCTGTCCAGCTCCAACAGCACCCGCGGCTGCACGCCCGCCTTGGCGCAGGCCTTGTCAAAGGTACGCCGGGTGGTGGAGCTCGGCTCACGCAGCACCATGATCTGCTGGTGCAGCTCGGCCAGCGGCAAGTCCCCCTCGCCACTGGCCCAGGCATGCCCCGCCGGCAGCAAGGCGCACAGGCGCGATTCACACAGGCTCTGCAAATGCAGGCCCTTGCGCGGTTCGATCTCGGTCAGCACGGCCACGTCGGCATGCTCGCTGAGCAACGCAGCCAGGGTTTCCTGGGCATTGCCCAGGCGCAGGTTGACAGTAATGCCCGGGTAGCGCTCGCGCAGCAGCGCAAGCATCGGCATGACCCGGTGCGGGCCGTCGGCGGCCACTTCCAGGCGCCCGGTCAGCAATTGCCGGTTGGCCTCGAGCATGGCCTGGGCCTCCTCCGCCAGGCCGAACATGGCGCGGGTGATGGCTGCCAACCGCGTGCCCTCCTCGGTCAGCTCCACGCGCCGGGCGGTACGCCGCAACAAGGTGATCTGGTAGTGCTCTTCCAGCGCCTTGACGTGGCCGGTGACGGCCGGCTGGCTGATGAACAACCGCGCCGCAGCGCGGGTGAAGCTACCTTCACGCGCCACCGCATCGAAGGCACGCAGCTGGAACAGGTTCATATCTATCGGCCCGACTTATGGCTGGCATAACAACAAACAATTTGATTGATAGCACAGTGAATTGCAACCTTGGCTCCGTAGTTTCAGCGCCAGATTTTTCGGCTCACCACCCGCCGCTTGTGAGGAACCACGGAATGAGCAACGCCCCGATCCTGCTGACCCCCGGCCCCCTGACCACTTCAGCCCGTACCCGCCAAGCCATGCTGGTGGACTGGGGCTCCTGGGACCGCGACTTCAACCAACTCACGGCCAGCGTCTGCGAGCAATTGCTGGCGATCATCGACGGCAGCGCCAGCCACCACTGCGTGCCCCTGCAAGGCAGCGGCACCTTCGCCGTGGAAGCTGCCATCGGCACTCTGGTTCCGCGTGACGGCAAGGTGCTGGTGTTGATCAACGGGGCCTACGGCCAACGCCTGGCGAAGATCTGCAAGGTGCTGGGGCGCACCTGCAGCACCTTCGAAACCGCCGAAGACCAGCCGACCACCGCCGCCGACGTCGACCGCCTGCTGGCTGCCGACCCGGGTGTCACCCACGTGGCGCTGATCCACTGCGAAACCAGCACCGGCATCCTCAACCCGCTGCCAGAGATCGCCCAGGTGATCAAACGCCACGGCAAGCGCCTGATCATCGATGCCATGAGCTCGTTCGGCGCCCTGCCGATCGATGCCCGTGCAGTCCCCTTCGAGGCATTGATCGCCGCCTCCGGCAAATGCCTGGAAGGCGTACCTGGCATGGGCTTCGTCTTCGCCGAAAAAACCGCACTGGCCGCAGCCGAAGGCAACGCCCACTCCCTGGCCATGGACCTGTACGACCAGCACACCTACATGGCCAAGACCGGCCAGTGGCGCTTCACCCCACCCACCCACGTGGTCGCGGCGCTGCACGAAGCACTGCAACAGTACAACGAGGAAGGCGGCCTGCCCGCCCGCCACCAGCGCTACGCCGACAACTGCAAGACGCTGCTGGACGGCATGGCCGCCATCGGCCTGCGCAGTTTCCTGCCCGCCGACATCCAGGCGCCGATCATCGTCACCTTCCATGCCCCGAACGACGCCCGCTACCAGTTCAAGGACTTCTACGAGCGGGTCAAGGCCAAGGGCTTCATCCTCTACCCCGGCAAGCTGACCCAGGTCGAAACCTTCCGCGTCGGCTGCATCGGCGTGGTCGGGCCAGACGGCATGCAGGCCGCCGTAAATGCCGTGGCCGACGTACTGCGGGAAATGGAAGTACTGACCATCTGACCCTTTGCCCACCCGACTTCAGGAATTAGCGCACATGAACTACAGCAACCCAACACAGCTGCAAGCCGCCATCCTCGACTGGGCCGGCACCGTGGTCGATTTCGGCTCGTTCGCCCCGACGCAGATCTTCGTCGAAGCCTTCGCCGAGTTCGATGTCCAGGTCTCCATCGAAGAAGCCCGTGGCCCGATGGGCATGGGCAAGTGGGACCACATCCGCACCCTGTGCAACGTGCCAGACATCGCCGAGCGCTACCGCAAGGTGTTCGGCCGCACCCCGACCGACGATGACGTCACCGCCCTCTACAACCGCTTCATGCCGCTGCAGATCGAAAAAATCGCCGTGCACTCGGCGCTGATCCCAGGCGCGCTGGACACCCTCACCGGCCTGCGCCAGGGCGGCCTGAAGATCGGCTCGTGCTCGGGTTACCCGAAGGTGGTCATGGACAAGGTGGTGGCGCTGGCCGCGCAGAACGGCTACGTGGCCGACCATGTAGTGGCCACCGACGAAACCCCGAATGGCCGCCCATGGCCGGCCCAGGCCCTGGCCAACGTGATTGCCCTGGGCATCGATGACGTGGCGGCCTGTGTGAAGGTCGATGACACCGTACCGGGCATCCTCGAAGGCCGTCGTGCGGGCATGTGGACCGTGGCCCTGGTGTGCTCCGGCAATGCCTTGGGGCTGACCTGGGAAGGCTACCAGGCGCTGAGTGCCGAGGCGCTGGAGAGCGAGCGCAAGCGCATTCATGCGCTGTTCGCCAGTTCCCGCCCGCACTACCTGATCGACACCATCAACGAGCTGCCCGAGGTGATTGCCGATATCAACCAGCGCCTGGCCAAGGGCGAGATGCCGCAGGCCTGCTGACCGTCGCGCTTGGCGCCTGGGGTTGCCTTGCAGCCCCAGGCGCGCATCTGGGTTGTTTTCCAGGGCCATTCTGTACATTGCGCCGTGACTGCGAAACTCAATAATCGGGCCACCTCTTTCCTGACGATTACACCGCAAAGGGAACACCGATGAGCACGCATACCCGCAACAGACGGCTGACGGTACCGCAGCTGGTGGCCATGAAAGGCCGGCAGAAAATCGTTTCGCTGACGGCCTACTCCAGCGCTATTGCCAAGGTCATCGACCCCCTGGTCGATTTCATTCTGGTGGGTGACTCCACCGCGATGGTCGGCTACGGCCGCCCGTCCACCCTGGGCATGCGCCTGGACGAAATCATTGGCCATACCCGGGCGGTCGTAGACAGCACGCGCCTGGCCTGCGTGATCGCCGACATGCCATTCGGCAGCTACCAGGAATCCCATGAGCAGGCGTTTCGCAACTGCGCCCAGGTACTCGCCAGCACCGGTTGCGACGCGGTAAAGCTGGAGGCCAACCAAGCCTTGGCAAGCACCGTGGCGTTTCTGGTCGCGCGCGGCATACCGGTCATGGCGCACATCGGCCTGATGCCGCAGTTCATCAATGTGATGGGCGGCTACAAGGCCCAAGGCCTGAGCCCCGACAGTGGCGCTGCACTGCGTGCCGATGCGCAGGCCAACCTTGAGGCCGGTGCCTTCAGCCTGGTGCTCGAAGGCGTGGCCGAACCCATTGCCCGCGCCATCACCGAGGCCACCGACAAACCGACCATCGGCATTGGCGCCTCACCCGCTTGCGATGGCCAGGTGCTGGTCACCGAAGACCTGCTGGGGCTGGGCGGCGAGCACGTGCCACGCTTCGTCAAGCAGTATGCCGACGTAGGCCAGGTGATCCGCGAGGCCTGCGCCCGCTACGCTGACGAAGTGCGCAACGGCGCCTTCCCCGAAATGCATCACTGCTACGGGGTCTGAGCCTCGTCCTGAATCGCCTTGACCAGGCGTTGCAGCGCCTGGCCAATGTCCTTGTCCCAGTCCAGCGTGTAGCACAGCCGCAGGCGGCCCTGCCAAAGGCCACGTTGGCTGAAGATTTCCCCCGGCGCGATGACGATGCGCTGGGCCAACAGCCGCTCGAAGACCCGGCGCATGTCCACTGGCCGGGTCGCCGCCAGCCACAGGCTCGCCCCGCCCTGCGGCTCGACGATACGCAGGCAGCCTTGGCCGTGGGCCTCCAGCAACGCCTTCATATACAGCATGCGAGCGCGCAGCAAAGGCCGCAGGCGTTGCAGATGCTGCTCTACCCGACGCGAGGTGAACAACTTGGCGATCGCCCTCTGGCGAATCGGTGACAACCGAAAACCGCGCTCCAGAAACACGTGCTGCAAGCGCTCGGCATGGCGCTTGCAAAGCAGATAGCCATAAGGCGCCTCGGCACCGATCACCTTGTCGAAGGCAGCGAACACCAACAGCCGGTCGGGGTCGGCGAAATCACGATAGCGCGGCGCCGCCTCGTGGAAACACAGTTCGCCATAACCGTCGTTCTCGAACAGCCACACCTCGCGCTCGGCCAGCCAGCGGCAGATCTGCTGTTTGTCCTCGGCCGGCATCAGGCCACCCTGAGGCGCATTGGTGGTTGAGGACAGCACTGCCAGGCGTACCGGCGCGTTGCTCAGCAGTTGCTGCAAGTGCTGCAGGTCGAACCGACCGTCGTCGCCCAAGGGCACTTCGATGATGGTCATGCGCGCGGCCTGCAACTGCCTCAGTACCGCCCAGCTGCAGGGCGACTCGACCAGCGCCACCTCGCCTTCGAGGTTCAGGGCACGCACCGCCAGCTCCAGCATGCTGCGCAGGTCGGCACCGATGAACACGTGCTCGGCTTGCCAGCAAAGCTGCGCCGAGCGGGTATAAATGCCCGCCAGCACGCTGCGCAATTCAGGTTCACCGAACGGTTGATACAGCGGCACTTGGGCACGCGGGTATTGGCGCGCCAGCTCCCGTTCGATCATCAGCAGCGGTTTATCCAGCGACAGCAGCATGGCCGGCGCATCACTGCCAAGGGCCAGCATGCCAGGCTGGCGAGCGCTGGCAAACACGGTGTCGAGCAAGCTCGCGGAGGGCTCCCTGCGCAACGGCGCGCTGCGGGTGACGGTGAAGTAGCCCCGCTTGGGCCGCGCAATCACCCGCCCCTGATCCTCGAGCAGCGCATAGGCGTACTTGGTGCTGGAGACCGAAACACTCAGCCGCTGGGCCAGATCACGCAACGACGGCATGCGCTGCTCCACGTCGCAAGGCGTCGCCTCGATCCAGTCGAGCAGGTAGCGGTAGACCGCCTGGTAGGTGAAGCCGGGTTTGTCGCTGTGGCGGGTATCCATACTCGGGCATCGTAGGCAGATAACGGCTACAGGGTAAACGAAAGCCCCTGCCCAGCGTCCAGCATCAGCGGCGCAACCTTTATTCCGGCAACTGCACCTGCGGCTTGGTCGCGGCAAAAATCGCCCAGCTCGACACGAACAACGCCGCGATCAACGGCCCGATCACGAACCCGTTGAGCCCGAACACCGCCAGCCCGCCCAAGGTGGAAACCAGGATCAGGTAGTCTGGCATGCGCGTATCCTTGCCCACCAGAATCGGCCGCAGCACGTTGTCCACCAGGCCGATCACCAGCACGCCGAAAGCGCTCAGGATCACCCCCGGCAAAATCGCCCCGGTCAGCAGGAAGTACGCCGCCACCGGCGCCCACACGATGCCCGCCCCCACCGCTGGCAACAGCGACAGAAACGCCATCAGCACCGCCCACACCAGCGCACTCGGAATATCCAGCACCCAGAAGATCAGACCGCCCAGCGCGCCCTGGGTAATGGCAACCAGCACGTTGCCCTTGACCGTCGCCCGCACCACACGGTTGAACTTCAACTGCAACCGGCGCTTCTGGTGCTCGGGCAGTGGCACCGCCAACCGCACTCGCCTGGCGACTTCCGGCCCCTCACGCAGAAAGAAGAACAGCAGGTACATCATGATGCCGAAGCTGATCAGGAACTCGAACGTGCCCTGGCCAAAGTTGAATGCCTGGCTGGCCAGCACCTGGCTACCCTGCGTGGCCCACTTGGTGATCTTGTCGCGCAGCCCATCCAGGTTACCCATGCCCATGCTGTCCAGGCTGTGCTGCGCGAAGGCCGGCAGCATGACCTTGCCGCGCTCGACGTAGCCGGCGATATCCAGTTGCCCGCTCTCGATGCGCTGGTACAGCGTGGCGCCCTCCTGTACTAGCAGGGCACTGGTGATGATGACCGGCAGTACCGCCACCAGCAGGCACACCATCAAGGTGGTGAACGCTGCCAGGTTGCGCCGCCGCCCAAAGCGGATCAGCAGGTTCCGCTGCAAGGGGGCAAACAGGATGCCCAGTATCACCGCCCAGAAGATCGCACCGTAGTACGGCAGCAGGATCCAGACGAAGGCAATGGTCACCAGCGTCAGGAGGACTGCCAGGGCTTTGTTCTGTAGAGCGGTTGGGTTCATGGCACTTCCTCGCGGGTTCTTGGACATTAGTGCCCGCCGCTGCCGCAAAAGTGCCGCTGCTCCGTTGATTCAGGTCAATACGCTGTGGCCGGCAGGTGCTTAGCATCCGCACCTTTTGCCCCGGTGCGTCCATGAACCCTCCCGCCAAGCCCGAACTGCTGGCCCCCGCCGGCTCCCTCAAGAGCATGCGTTATGCCTTCGCCTATGGCGCCGACGCGGTCTATGCCGGCCAGCCGCGCTACAGCTTGCGGGTGCGCAACAACGAATTCGACCACGCCAACCTGGCGCTGGGCATCCAGGAAGCGCATGCCCTGGGCAAGCACTTCTACGTGGTGGTCAACATCGCCCCGCACAATGCCAAGCTCAAGACTTTCCTCAAGGACCTCGCACCGGTGATCGCGATGGCACCGGATGCGCTGATCATGTCCGACCCCGGCCTGATCATGCTGGTGCGCCAGCACTACCCAGAGATGCCAGTACACCTGTCGGTGCAGGCCAACACGGTCAACTGGGCCAGCGTGCAGTTCTGGCAACAGCAGGGGATAAGCCGAGTGATTTTGTCGCGGGAGCTGTCGCTGGAGGAGATCGAAGAAATCCGCCAGCAGGTGCCGGGCATGGAGCTGGAGGTTTTCGTCCACGGCGCGCTGTGCATGGCCTATTCCGGCCGCTGCCTGCTGTCGGGCTACCTCAACAAGCGCGACGCGAACCAGGGCAGCTGCACCAATGCCTGCCGCTGGAAGTACCAGGCCACGCCCGCCGGCGAAGACGCCACGGGCGACATCGTGCGCCAGGTCGAGCCGACCCTGGGCCTCGGTGCGCCCACCGAGCACGTCTTCCTGCTGCACGAAAGCAACCGCCCAGACGACGCGATGCCGGCGTTCGAGGACGAGCACGGCACCTACATCATGAACGCCAAGGACCTGCGCGCCATCCAGCACGTCGGGCGCCTGGCCGGCATGGGCGTGCACTCGCTGAAGATCGAGGGCCGGACCAAGTCGCACTTTTACTGCGCCCGCGCGGTGCAGTCGTACCGCCAGGCGATCGATGACGCCGTGGCCGGCCGGCCTTTCGATCGCGCCCTGATGGACAACCTTGAATCCCTGGCCCAGCGCGGTTACACCGAAGGTTTTCTGCGCCGGCATGTGCACGACGAGTACCAGAACTACCAGCGTGGCAACTCACTGTCCGAACGCCAGCAGTTCGTCGGCGAGCTGACCGGCGCGCGCGTGGACGGCCTGGCCGAGGTCAAGGTCAAGAACCGCTTCGCCGTGGGCGACCACCTGGAGCTGATGACACCGCGTGGCAACTACCATTTCGACCTGCACCGCCTGTGCGGCCGCCAGCAGCAAGCCCTCGAAGTGGCCCCAGGGGACGGCCATGTGGTGTACCTGCCGATCCCTGAACAGGTCTCCCTGGAGTACGGCCTGCTGATGCGCGACCTGCGCCACGAAGAAGCCGCCGCCTGACAACGCTGTAATGTGCAGCTCAGCTGGCTGACAGCCGGCACAAGCGAACATCGGGGCTCTCTCGCATGAGGCCTCGCCATGTTGCGCACCCCCTCCCGTCGTACCTTCGTCAAAGGCCTGGGCGCCGCCACCACACTGGCAGGCCTTGGCCTGTGGCGGCCGTTGGCCCAGGCAGCCGATGGCCGCGACCTGGCCGGGCAGCACTTCGAGCTGTCGGTCGGCCAGAGCGCCGTCAATATCACCGGCCGCCCGCGCACAGCCCTCACCGTCAACAACAGCCTGCCCGGCCCGGTGCTGCGCTGGCGCGAAGGTGATACGGTCAGCCTGCGCGTGCGCAACCACCTCGATCAGGCCACCTCGATCCACTGGCATGGCATCCTTCTGCCGGCCAACATGGACGGCGTCCCTGGCCTGAGCTTTGCCGGTATCGAGCCTGGGGGCAGCTACCTCTACCAGTTCACCCTGCGCCAAAGCGGCACCTACTGGTACCACAGCCATTCCGGGCTGCAGGAGCAGGCGGGGGTGTATGGGGCGATCGTCATCGAACCCCGCGAAGCCGAGGCGCACCGCTACCAGCGTGACCATGTGCTGCTGTTCAGCGACTGGTCGGACCAACCTCCCGAGCAGCTGCTGGCGACACTGAAGAAGCAGTCCGACGCCTTCAACTACCACAAGCGCACGCTCGGTGACTTCATCGATGACGTGGCTGACAATGGCTGGCGCGCTACGGTCGCCGAACGCATGGGCTGGGCAAGCATGCGCATGAGCCCCACCGACCTTGCCGATATCAGCGCAGCTACCTACACCTACCTGCTCAATGGCCAGCCGCCGGACGGCAACTTCACCTGCCTGTTCCAACCGGGTGAAACCGTGCGCCTGCGGCTGATCAATGCCTCGGCCATGACCTATTTCGACTTTCGCATCCCCGGCCTGAAGCTGACGGTGATCGCCGCCGACGGCCTGCCGGTGACGCCGGTCAGCGTGGACGAACTGCGCATCGCCGTGGCCGAAACCTACGACGCGCTGGTAACCGTCGGCAACCTGCCCGCCTACACCCTGTACGCCCAGAGCATGGACCGCAGCGGCTACGCCCGCGGCACCCTTGCCCGCGCCAGCGGCTTGCAGGCACCGGTGCCGCAGCCCGACCCTCGGCCGGTGCTGAGCATGGCCGACATGGGCCACGGCGCCATGGCCGGCATGGACCACAGCAATATGGCCGGCATGGACCATTCGGCCATGCCCGCCATGCAGCAGCACCCGGCCAGCGAAACCGACAACCCACTGGTGGACATGCAGACCATGGCCCCACAGCCCAACCTCGCCGACCCAGGCATCGGCCTGCGCGGCAATGGCAGGCGGGTGCTGACCTACGCCGACCTGCGCAGCCCCTACCCCGACCCCGACGGCCGCGAACCGTCACGCGACATCGAGCTGCACCTGACCGGCCACATGGAACGCTTCGCCTGGTCGTTCGACGGGGTCAAGTTCAGCGATGCCGCACCGTTGCGCCTGACCTACGGCGAGCGCGTGCGCATCACCCTGGTCAACGACACCATGATGACCCACCCCATCCACCTGCACGGCATGTGGAGCGACCTGGAGGACGAGCACGGGCGCTTTCAGGTGCGCAAGCATACCGTCGACATCCCGCCCGGCAGCCGCCGCTCGTACCGGGTCACTGCCGACGCCCTGGGCCGCTGGGCCTACCACTGCCACCTGCTCTACCACATGGAGACCGGCATGTTCCGCGAGGTACGGGTCGATGAATGAGCCCAACAACCGCCGCATCATCACCGGCGTAGCCCTGCTGGCATTGCTCGCCAGTGAGCGCGTCCTGGCCGCCGGCATGCAGCACATGGACCACGGCGCCATGCCCATGGACCACCGCCAGATGAACCATGCAACGCCGCCTGCGCAGCAACCGCGCACACCATTGCCGATGTTCAGCGACGCCGACCGCCACGCCGCCTTCGCGCCGCTGCCAGGGCACCAGGTGCATGACCGCGCGCTCAACTGGGCAGTGATCGTCGACCAGCTCGAATACCAGCATGTGGACAACGGCAGTGCCTTGAACTGGAACGCCAGCGCCTGGGTCGGCGGCGATATCGACCGGCTGTGGCTGCGCAGCGAAGGCGAGCGCGAGCAAGGCCAGACCCACAAGGCCGAACTGCAGGCGCTGTGGGGCCACGCCATCAGCCCCTGGTGGGAACTGGTCGGCGGCCTGCGCCAAGACTTCAAGCCCGCCAGCGGCCAGGCCTGGGCAGCCTTCGGCATCCAGGGCACACCGCTGTATGGCGTAGAGCTGGAGGCCACCGCCTATGCCGGCGAGCGGCAACAGTCCGCGCTGCGCCTGGAAGCCGCTTACGCTATGCTGCTGACCAACCGCTGGATACTCGAACCCACCCTGGAAGCCAACTTCTTCGGCCGCAACGATGGCGGCCGCGAGCAAGGCACAGGGCTGGCTGACAGCGAGGTCGGCCTGCGCCTGCGCTACGAAATCAGCCGTGGCTTTGCGCCCTACCTCGGGGTCAGTTTCAATCGCCTGCACGGCAACCGCGCCGATCAGGCCCGCGAAGACGGCGAAGACACAGGCCAGACCCGCCTGGTGGCCGGTATCCGCCTGCGTTTCTAAAGGAGTGCTTCACCATGCTGCGCAAACACCTGCTCACCGTCGGCCTGCTGGCCATCACCGGCCTGGCCCAGGCCGCCGAAACCCTCGATGTGTACCGCGACCCCAACTGCGGCTGCTGCAAGGCCTGGATCAGCCACCTGCGCGACAACGGCTTCACCGTCAATGACCACGTCGAACCCAACATGAGCGCGGTCAAGCAACGCCTGGGCGTGGCGCCGCGCCTGGCCTCGTGCCATACCGGGGTGATCGACGGCAAGTTCGTCGAAGGCCATGTACCGGCCGAACAGGTTCGCCTGCTGGCCAAGCGCGACGACCTCAAGGGCCTGGCCGTGCCGGGCATGCCCATGGGCTCGCCGGGCATGGAAATGGGTGACCACAAAGACGCCTACCAGGTCATCGGCGTGACCCAGGATGGCAAGGACACCGTGGTCGCCAACTACTGATGCTCAGCTTATGGGCGCTGTTTTTCAGCGCCTTCGGCGCCGCCACCCTGCTGCCGCTGCAATCGGAGGCGGTGCTGGTCGGCTTGCTGCTGCGCCAGCCCGATGCCTGGGTAACCTTGCTGCTGGTGGCTACCCTGGGCAATGTGCTCGGCTCGGTGGTCAACTGGCTACTGGGGCGGGCCATCGAACACTGGCGTGACAAGCGTTGGTTCCCGTTCAGCGCCGTCCAGCTGGAGCGTGCCCAGCAGCGCTACCAGCGGTGGGGGCAGTGGTCGCTGCTGCTGAGCTGGATGCCAGTGATCGGCGACCCGCTCACCCTGATCGCCGGGATCATGCGCGAGCCGTTCTGGCGCTTCATGCTGCTGGTAACCCTGGCCAAGGCCGGCCGTTACGCGGTGGTGGCAATGATCACTCTGGGCTGGTTTCACGCCTGGTAACACCTTTGCCGCTTGCGGGGGTCAACTCACTGTTACAGTCGCCAATTCCTACATGGCCCTACACGGAGTGCCCCCATGCTGCGCGCAACCGCCCTGGCTCTGGCCTGCCTTGTCGGCGGCCCGGCCATCGCCGCCGAGTCGCCCACCTACGGTAAACAGCTCGAAGGGTTCAGCTACCCTCACCCGCTCAAGCATTTCGATTTCAAATCCCAGGGCCAACCCCTGCAGATGGGCTACATGGACGTGCCTGCCCAAGGTCAGGCCAACGGCCGCAGCGTGCTGCTGATGCATGGCAAGAACTTCTGCGCCGCCACCTGGGAAACCACCATCAATGCCCTGAGCAAGGCCGGCTACCGGGTCATCGCCCCGGACCAGGTCGGCTTCTGCACCTCCAGCAAACCCGCGTATTACCAGTACAGCTTCCAGCAACTGGCAGACAACACCCATGCCCTGCTCGACAAATTGGGCGTGAAGCAGGCCATTGTGCTGGGCCACTCCACAGGCGGCATGCTCGCCACCCGCTATGCACTGATGTACCCGCAGCAGGTCGAGCGCCTGGCGATGGTCAACCCGATCGGCCTTGAGGACTGGAAAGCCCTGGGCGTGCCGTATCGTACGGTGGACCAGTGGTATGCACGGGAGCTCAAGCTCGATGCCGCAGGGGTACGTGAGTATGAGCGCAAGACGTACTACGCCGGGCGCTGGAAGCCGGAGTACGAGCGCTGGGTGCAGATGCTGGTAGGCCTGAACCAAGGCCCGGGCCACGAAGCAGTGGCGTGGAACTCGGCGCTGATCTACGACATGATCTTCACCCAGCCGGTGTACCACGAGTTCAAGGACCTGAAGATGCCGACCCTGCTGCTGATCGGCGATCAGGACACCACGGCCATTGGCAGCGATATCGCACCGCCAGAAGTCAAGGCACAGCTGGGCAAGTACCAGGTGCTGGGGCCGCAGGTGGCCAAGCTGATCCCCCAGGGTGAACTGGTGACATTCGAAGGCATGGGCCACGCGCCGCAGATCGAAGAGCCGGTGCGGTTCAACCGGACCCTGATCGAGTGGCTGGAGCGCTAAGCCTACGAGCCGAAGCGCTGCAGTTGCATCTCGCGCAAGCGGCTCAGGGTGCGTTGGTACGGGAACGCCAGGTACCCTTGCGTGTACAGCGCATCGAGCGGTACCTGCGCCTCCACATACAACGCCACCCGGCGGTCGTAGCATTCGTCGACCAGCGCAATGAACCGGCGCACCGCATCGTCCTTGGGCGACAGCGCCGGCAGTTCACGGTCCCCTGCCGCGACCCGCGCCGCGCCATCTTCTGTACCCCGGGCGATGCGGCCGGCCCGTTGTTCGCCGCCCAACGCCGGTACCCCTTCCAGCAGAATCGAGGGGAAGCGGTCACACAACGCCATGAACTCGGTGGCCGCCAAGGGTTGCTCGCAGAGGTCGCTAAAGCGGCACCAGATGGCCTGCTCGCTGCGCCGGATGACCGTGATCTGCCTGGAGCCTATGGCCAACGGCTGGTCGCTCCCCGGGTCTGCCGGGCTGAGTTGGCGAAACACCTCGGCGAGCACCCCTCGCTCACCGGGTTCGACCACCCAGTAACGCTGGTGCTGCGCGCCCGGGTGCAGGCGATGGTCCTGATCACCGGCCACCGACAGCACCCGCATGTGCCGCTCGATGGCCGCAATTGCCGGCACGAAACGCTCACGGTTGAAGCCGTCGCGGTAGAGCTGGTCTGGTGGCTGGTTGGAGGTAGCGACGATCACCACGCCCTGATCGAACAGTACCTGGAACAGCCGCCCGAGGATGATCGCGTCGCCGATGTCGTTGACGAACAACTCGTCGAAACACAGCACACGAATCTGCCTGGCCAGTTCACGGGCCAGGGCCAGCAGCGGGTCAGCGGTGCCGTTGAGCTGGAACAGGCGCTGGTGCACCCAGGCCATGAAATGGTGAAAGTGCTGGCGTCGGCTGGGCAGTTGCAGGCAGCGGTGGAACTGGTCCATCAGCCAGGTCTTGCCACGGCCGACCGGGCCCCAGAGGTAGATGCCCTGGGTCGGGCGGCCATGTGCCACTGCCTCGAAACAGGCCTGCAGCGCGTTGATCGCATCGGCCTGTGCAGGGTCGTGGACATAGCCGTGGTCGGCCAGGGCTTGTTGGTAGAGGGTCTGCGGGTCTGGGGTCATGCGGCATTATCAGTACCGGCCCCCTCGCCGGCAAGCCGGCCCTGCCCCTCAGCCTTCGTTGAGCCCCACTTTCAACAACTGGCCGTCCTTGTCGTCGGTCAGTACATACAAGTAGCCATCCGGCCCTACCCGCACATCACGGATTCGTGCCTTGAGGTCCCCCAGCAAGCGCTCCTCGTGCACGACCTTGTCGCCCTTGAGCTGCAGACGAATCAGCTCCTGGCTGGCCAGTGCACCAATGAACAGATTATGGTCCCAGCCCTTGAATGTCGGGCTGTCGTAGAACGCCATGCCGCTGATGCCAGGGGACTTCTCCCAGACATGGTGCGGGTCGACCATGCCCTGCACATGCTTGCCCTTGGCCTCCGGAATCGGCAGCAGCGAGTAGTTGATGCCGTGGGTAGCAATCGGCCAGCCGTAGTTTTTGCCGGGCTGCGGAATATTGATTTCGTCACCGCCACGCGGGCCGTGTTCGTGGGTCCAGAGCGTGTCTGTCCAGGGGTTGAGCGCCGCACCCTGCTGGTTACGGTGGCCGAACGACCAGATCTCGGGCCGCACGTTGGCCTGGCCGACGAAGGGGTTGTCCTTGGGCACTTCGCCGTCGGGCAGAATGCGCACGATCTTGCCTTGCAGCTTGTCGAGGTCCTGGGCGGTTGGCCGTTGGTTGTTCTCGCCCAAGGCGATGAACAGATAACCCTCACGGTCGAACACCAGCCGCGAGCCGAAGTGGTTGCCCACCGACAGTTTGGGCTGCTGGCGGAAGATCACGGTGAAGTTCTCCAACCGCGCGCGGTCTTCAGACAACTGGCCCCGGCCAACCGCCGTACCGGCCTTGCCGTCATCGCCCGCTTCGGCATAGGACAGGTAAACGGTACGGTCCTTGCCGAATGCCGGCGACAACACCACATCCAGCAAGCCGCCCTGGCCCTCGGCCCAGACCTTGGGCACACCGCTGATGGGCGGGCCGACCTTGCCTTCGGCGTTCACCAGCCGCAGGTTGCCGGGGCGTTCGGTGACCAGCATGTCTTTGCCACCGGGCAGGAAGGCCAGTGCCCAAGGGTTGCGCAGGCCGTCGGCCACGGTATTGACAGTCAACTGCCCTTGCTCGCTGGGGAACTGCTGTTCGGAGGCCGCTTGTGCCAGCAAAGGCAGTAGCGCGGCAGCGGTCACGGTGGTCAGCCAGGTAGCTCTGGTCATTCAGGGTTCCTTGCAACGGGGCTCACGGCGCGCGTGGGTTATCGCGCGGTGGCCGGGTGGGTTCCAGATTAGGGGTCTGCTGTTGGCGACGCAGGTTGTCGCCGTTGCCAATGCCGCGGTTGTCCAGTGACGGCGTGCGCTGGTAGGGGTCGGTCGAAGGGCCGCGCACCGGCGGTGTGGCAGGCATGCTGCCTTGCCGACTGTTAGGGTTGGCACGCTGGATCGGGCTGTTGTACGGGTTGTTGTTGCTGGCAGCGAGCTGCAAGGGCGCAACCGGCGCGGCGCGCGCGGGCATACACAACGCCAGGCCGATGGCCAGGATTGGCAGGGTCAGGTTCATGCTTCACCTCCTGTACGAAAATGCCGCGCCTTGTGCGTTTGATAGCCTAAGGCGCGAGGGGTTCGCGGCAAAAGTGTGAATGCAGCTGGAGATAATTCCTGATGTTTCAGTATGGACCCGCACGGGCGGGTTTACTGGCCGGTGCGAAAGGCCATCCACAGGCGGTTGCGTTGGCGCAGGTCGGAAAGCGCCATGCTGCGGTCGGCATACAGCCGCTTACGTACCTGGGTAGGCGGGTAGATGTCCGGGTCGTTGCGCACGGCTTCGTCCACCAAGGGCGTGGCTGCGCGATTGGCATTGGCGAAGAACAGCGTGTTGGTCAGTGCCGCAACCGACTCCGGCTTGAGCATGAAGGCGATGAACGCCCGGGCCGCTTCAGGGTGCGGCGCATCCTTGGGGATGACCAGGTTGTCTTGCCAGACCACGGTGCCTTCCTGGGGGATGCGGTAGATCAGCTCGAACGGCTTGCCCGCACGGCGGGCCTGGTCGGCGGCCATCGCCGCATCGCCGTTGTAGGTCAGTGCCAGGCACACACTGCCGTTGGCCAGGTCGCTGATCTGCCGGCCGTTGGCGACATAGCGGATCGAAGGCTGCAGCTGGTTCAGCAGTTTCTGCGCCGCTGCAAGGTCGGTTTTGTCCTGGCTGTAGGGGTCCTTGCCCAGGTAGTTCAAGGTCAGGCCGATCACTTCCTGCGGCGAGTCGGGCATGGCGATACCGCAGTCCTTCAGGCGGCTGGCGTACTCGGGCTTGAACAACAGGTCGAGGCTGTCCAGCGGCACATCGCCCAGGCGCTGGCGTACGGCCTCGACATTCACCCCCAGGCCCAAAGTGCCCCAGGTATAGGGCACCGCATAGCGGTTGCCGGGGTCGGCCTCGGCCAGCTTGGCCAGCAGGTCCTGGTCGAGGTTGGCATAACCCGGCATGGCCTGGGCTTCGAGCGGCTGCAGGGCATTGGCCCTGAGGGCACGGGCCAGCACGGTGGATGACGGCACCACCACATCGTAGCCGCTGCCCCCGGTCAGCAGCTTGGTCTCCAGCACCTCGGTGGTGTCGAAGGTGTCGTAGCGCACCTTGTAGCCGGTTTCGCGCTCAAAGCGCTGAAGGGTTTGCGGGGCGACATAGTCGGCCCAGCTGTAGAGGTTGACGACCTTTTCCTGGGCCTGCAGCGGCAGGGCCAGGCACACGGACAACAGGCACAGCGATCGACGCATGACGGACACCTCGGCAAAGGGGGCTGCCCGTCACTGTAGCCCAAGGGTTTTCAGGCTGCGCCAATCAGTAGGCCATGCTCCAGGTCAGGGTGTAGGTGCGCCCACGCCCTTGGTAGTCATACAGGTACGCTGGCCCATAGGTCGGTGCATAGAACAACGTCGCACGCTGCCCCCAGACCGTGCTGTACTGCTTGTCCAGCAAGTTCTGGATGCCTGCACTGAAGGTGCCGAAGCCAGTGTCCTGGCTGCCCAGCAGGTCGAAAGTGGTGTAGCCGTCGATTTCGTGATCGGCATCGTCCTTGAGGCTGAATGCGTGGTTGGCCTGCAGCCGCGCACTGCGGCCATCGCCCTTCCAGCCGACGAACGCGGTGGACTTGGACAGCGACGCATAGCGGGCATCGCGCTTGTTCCAGCCACCGTTAGCGGCCTCTTCTTCGGAACGGGTCAGGTGCAAGGTACCACCGGCCTCCCAACCGCTCTGGAAGTGACGGGTCAACGCACCTTCGAAACCAAAGTCGCGGCTCTTCTGCTCTTCGACGTTGATGGTCAGCGTTTGCGAGTCGACGTTGATGATCTTGTCCGACCAGATGTAGTACAGCGCCGCCTGGGCGTCCCAGTCCAAGTCGGCAAAGCGCCAGCCGAGTTCGACCTGGCGGCTCTTGATACCGGCCAGCGGGTTGTCGGCGACGCTCAGGCCTGGCTTGCCGTAGTACTTGGCCGGGTCTGGCAGGTCGAAACCTTCACCGTAGTTGGTCCACAGCTGATGGCCATTCTTGAAATCGTAAATGGCGCCGACGTTGTACAGGCTGACCTGATAATCGTTGCTGCCGCCGGGTACGCCTTTGAAATCGCTGACATCCACGTCCATCTGCTGGCGCCGCGCGCCACCGGACAAGGTCAGGTTGTCGGTGGCATGCCAGTCGAGTTGGGCGTACACCGACACACCGTCAACCCGGTAACTGGGGTAGCGCGCGGCCTTGCTGGCCTTGTCCATTTCCAGGCCACCGCTTTCGGATGACGTCAGGGCATCGAAGGTGGTCTGTTCGGCGTTGAAGCGCTCGCGGTCCAGGTCGACGCCGTAGGTCAGCTTGAGCGCATCCCATTGTTTGGCGAACAGGCCTTTGAGGCTGGTGACTTCGAAGTTCTGTTGTGATGCGGCGAAGTACACCCCGCGCGACCCGGTGGGGGTGGCGCGGTTGTAGTACGGAAACGGGTAGAAGTTGTCGTCTTCCTTGCGGTACGAGGCCTGCAGGTAGAAGTCCTGGCCCAGCACATCGGTGTGATGGTAGTTGGCGTTGAGCAACAGGCGCCGGGTGCGTGGCTCGAGGTCGGAGGAATAGCCGCTGCGCAGTTCGGCGTCTTCCAGGTCCGAGGGGGCGTTGTGGTTGAGGTTGGGGAAGTAGATACCCGTGCTGCCGTGGTTGCCCGAGTCGTAGTACTGGGCCAGCAGGTCCAGGCTCTGCTCGTCGGTCAGGGTCAGGCCCAAGGTGCCGAGCACGTCGATTGTGCGGTTGTACTGCAGGTCGGTCTGGGTATTGTCGATGAAGATCTGGTCGCCAGCGCCGTCGTAAAAGGCTTCATTCTGCTCGCCGGAGATGCCCAGGCGGGCGCTGACCCGCTCGTTGCCGCCGCTGATCGACTGGGCGATGCGGGTGGCCAGGTCGTCACTGTTGTTGAAACCGCTGCTGGCTCCTAATTGGGTCTCGAAGCGTGCCGGGCCGGGCTCGCCCTTCTTGGTCACGATGTTGATGATGCCGCCGGTGGCGCCACCCCCGTAGAGGGCACTGGCACCCGACAGCACTTCGACACGCTCGACGTTGAACGGCGAAATACTGTCAAACTGGCGCGACAGGCCGCGCGAGCTGTTCTGGCTGACCCCGTCGATCATCACCAGCACATTGCGCCCACGCATGTTCTGGCCGTAGTTGGTGCGCCCCTCTGGGGCCAGGTCCAGGCCCGGCACCAGCTTGCCGATGGCTTCCTTCAGGCTCACACCGCTGTCGATCTGCTCGCGCAGTTGCTGCTGGTCGACCACCCAGACGGTGCCGGGGATTTCACTGATGGCGGTGCTCGTGCGCGAGGCGACGCTGACTTCGATGGGCTTCAAGTTGACAGCCTGCGGCGCAGTGTCCGCCTTGCGCAGGGTGACGGTGCGGGCATCGCTGAACTGCCAGCCCATGCCACTGCCGGCCAGCAACTGCTGCAACGCCTGCTCGATGCTGTAGCTGCCCTGCAAGGCCTGGCTATTCAGGCCCGACACATCACCGGTGGTGTACAGCAAGTGCAAACCGGCCTGGTCGGCGAACGCCGTCAGGGCCTGGTCCAGTGGCTGGGCCGGCACGTCCAACTGCACCTGGCGGGCTTCAACCTGGGCCGCTTGCGCAGCGGTCGAGGCCAACGCCTGCAGTGGGCCGGCCAACATGGCCAGGGCACTGCAAGACAGCAAGGCGTGATGGAGAGAACCGCTGGTGCGGTGCAAGGGCTTGAGCGTAAGGGCCACGAATGAGCTTCCAGACAAGTCGTAAATGAGAATGAGTTGCTGATCAGTCCCACTACGACGATCTGGCCTGCATGAACTTGCAGCGGCAGATGAAAAATATTTCGATTATTTTTTGCAGGGTCAGTGCACCACGGCCAACCAGGGCAGGTAGGTGACCTTCAGGCCATAACGCTGCTCCAAGGTACGCAGCAGTGCCTGGGGCTCATCGAGGTCGAACACCCCGCTCACTTCCAGGGCGGCCAGCGTGGTATCGGACAGCAATATGCGCCCCTGCTGGTAACGCTCAAGCTCCGCCAGCACCTGCCCCAGCGGCTTGCCGTTGAAAATCAGCTTGCCGCGCTGCCAGGCGGTCTGTGCACTGGCATCGGGCGACACCGGCACCCTGCGCTCACCCACCGTGGCCTCGCCCTGGGCCAGCACCACGCGGCCATCGCGGCGCACGCTGAACGTCGCCGCCGTGCCCCGCACCGCCTCGCCTTCGGTATCGACCACAAAGGGCCGTGCGTCGTTGGCCGTTTCGAACAAGGCCTCGCCAGCATTGAGCACCACTCGGCGCTCGCGGTCGGTAAATGCCACCGTCAAGGCACTGCCGCTGTTCAGCAGTACCCGCGAGCCATCGGCCAGGGTAATAGCCTGCCGCTGCCCCAGCCCGGTGTGGTAGTCCGCCAGCCAGATTGGGGCCTGCTGCCAGCCGGTAAAGCCTGCGGCCAGCACCACCACCGAGGCCGCCAAGCCGGCCGCCCAGTGCCGTCGGCGCCGCACGGGTGGTGGCGCGACAACCTGGGCGGTCGGGGTGTGGCCAATGTCTTGCCACAGCGCTTGCGCCTCGCGCGCCGCCTCGGCATGCGCCGGGCTCAATGCGCACCAGCGCTGGTAGCGGGCGTGGTCCGCCGCCGTGGCATTGCCCGCGTGCAACAGCACCTGCCAATCGATGGCATCGTCGCTGAGGTCGCTGAGCGGTTGGGCTGCAGGCATGGCGTAAGGCTCAGTCATGGTTGTGTTTGAGCCAGTCACGGCAATGGCGCAGCGCCTGGCCGATGTATTTTGCCACCATGCTTTCGGAAACGCCCAGCCGTTGTGCAATCTGTGCCTGGGTCAGGCCTTCGATGCGGTTGAGCAACAGCGCCTGGCGGGCATTGCTGGGCAGCTGCAACAGCGCCTCGTCGAGTATCTGCAGGCGCTCGCGGGCAAGTAACGCCGCCTCGGGCGCCGGCGCCGGGCAGGCCACCTCCCCTGTGCCATCGCTGTCATCGTGACGGGCAGCGTTGCGTTGCTCACGGCGCAAGGCATCGATCGCCAGGTTGCCCGCGACCCGAAAGATGAAGCTGCGCGCATGCAGCACCGTGACCGCTTGCTGGTCGATCTTCACCAGCTTCAGGTACGTCTCCTGCGCGACGTCGGCGGCGCGCTGTCGATCGCTCATGCGCCGGGTCAGGAACTGCAGGAGGTCGTCGTAGTGCTCCTGGAAACTCGCCAGCAGACCAGACACGGGAGACGTCAGCATGAGGTAGGAGAAAGGCCAGTAAGAGGAATTGTCGGGCGTTAATGAGAAACAGTATCTTTCATTGTGCACGCCACTTTCAACGTCAGAGAGCATTTGCCACACTGACGCTTGAATTCTTCTGGCAAGGTTGCAACCCATGACTGCCCATTTGCACCGCTGTGCCCGCGGCTGCCTGGTACTGCTGTTGGCGTTCGGCCTCAGCGCCTGTGCGTTGTTCCAAGCGCGCGACCCGCTCAACATCAGCGTGATCGGCATCGAGCCGCTGCCCGGCCAGGAGCTGGAACTGCGCATGGCGGTGAAAATACGCGTACAGAACCCTAACGAAACCCCGATCGACTACAACGGCATCGCGCTCGACCTGCAGGTCAACGGCCAGCCGCTGGCCGCCGGGGTGAGTGACCAGCAGGTGCATATAGGCCGGTTCGACGAAGCGGTGATCGTGGTGCCGGTCAGCGTCACCGCGTTTTCCTTCCTGCGCCAGGCGTATGGCCTGGGCCAGCGCAATTCGCTGCAAGGGCTACCCTATGTACTGCGCGGCAAACTGGCAGGCGGGTGGCTGCGCACCGTCCGCTTCACCGACGAAGGCACGCTGGATTTGCCGAAGGCTGCAGGCGCTGGCGGGTAACCAGCCTCAGCGGCTGTTGTTGGCGGCGGCCATCATCTTGTTGACCTCACTGCGCACCATGCTGGCGTATTCAGGCGGCGACATGCTTTCAAGCTCGGCACGCACCCACTCGGCCCATTTGCCCTTGCGCCGTGGCTTTTCGGAAATCAGCCGGGCCGCTTCGCCCTTGGCCTTGCCCAGGTTGCTCTGCCACATTTCGAACAACCGCGCCTTCTCTGCCTCGATCTGCGCCCGTTCCTCGAAGCTCTTGTTGGCCAGATTGAAACTCATGAAGGTACCTGCCTGTTGAAAATGGCCGCTATCTTACACCGTAGCGATGCGTCACCGGAAAGCCGGCGCAACTTTCCCGACGCGCCGGCATCCATTGTTCACCCCCCCATTGACGAGGATGAGTTCATGGCCCGAAAAA
Source organism: Pseudomonas sp. Irchel s3f19 (assembly GCF_900187555.1). NCBI lineage: Bacteria > Pseudomonadati > Pseudomonadota > Gammaproteobacteria > Pseudomonadales > Pseudomonadaceae > Pseudomonas > Pseudomonas sp. Irchel s3f19. The sequence continues at coordinate 45,408 of NZ_FYDW01000015.1, forward strand.
ACGCCGCACAAGCCGCCAGCGATCAGATCAAGGATCAGGTCTTCAGCGAACTGCAGGCATTGATCGAAGAATCCGAAAAGCTGCTCAACGACAGCGCAGCCCTGGTTGGCGAGGAGGCAGAAACCCTGCGCGCCCAAGTCAGCCTGAAACTGCGCCAGGCCCGCCAGGCGGCGAGCAACGTGCGTGACAAGGCCCAGCCGGTGGTGGATGCCACCCAGGACTACATCGGCGGCCACCCCTGGCAGACCGTTGCCGTGTCCGCAGGCTTCGGCCTGGTGGTCGGCCTGTTGCTGGGCCGCCGTTACTAAGCAGCGCTAACGGCCGCAGCGCCGCCTGACCGGTTTCAGGCGGCCTGCGCCAGCGGGATACCGCTATGGAAGCGCAGCTCCTGGTCCGGTGACTGGATCAGTTCGGCCTCGGCCTCACGTACCAGCTCCACCCGGCCGGCGATGTCCGCTGCCTCACCATACTGATGGGCCAGCTTCAGGTAGCCCTGGTAATGGCGCGCTTCACTTTTCAGCAAGCCGTGGTAGAAGGTACCCAGCTCTTCATCCAGGTGCGGCACCAGTGCGGCAAAGCGCTCGCAACTGCGTGCTTCGATGAAAGCCCCCACCACCAGGGTATCCACCAGTTTGACCGGTTCATGGGCACGCACCAGGCGGCGCAGGCCCGAGGCATAACGCCCGGCCGACACCGGGCGCAAAGGCACACCCCGGCGCTTCATCAGGCGCAACACCTGCTCATGGTGCACCAGTTCTTCACGGGCCAGGCGCGACATCATGTTGATCAGGTCCAGGTGCGTGTTGTACTTGGCGATCAGGCTCAAGGCGGTGCTGGCGGCCTTGAACTCGCAGTTCTTGTGGTCGATCAGCAGGGTTTCCTGGTCGGCAAGCGCCGCTTCGATCCAGGCATCTGGGGTCGGGCAGCCAAGAAAGGCGTCGATTTCGGGGATCAAGGACATAAACGTGCAACCAGACAGAACAGGCAGGGCCGGCGATTATACCGGCGGCAAGCGGCAGCGCCAGTGACTATGCTTGATGTACATCAAGCGGCGGCGGGTGGGGCGCCGACTATAGTCAGGCATTGGCCGCCATCTTTGAACGGAGCTCAAGCCCATGCAAGCCGTCCGCAGCATCCTCGTCGTCCTCGACCCCGCGCATGCCCATAGCCGGGCCTTGACCCGCGCCAAGCTAATCGCAGGGGTGACCGGCGCGCGCCTGCACCTGTTGATGTGTGACAAGAAGCAGGACCACAGCGCACTGCTCAGCCTGCTGTGCAGCCAGTTGCACGATGACGGGTATGACAATGTGACCTTTGAGCAGGCCTGGCACGACACCCTTCACGAGTCGATCATCGCGGTGCAGCAAGCTGAAGGCTGCGAGTTGGTCATCAAGGAGCACCGGCCGGACAACCCCCTGAAAAAAGCACTGCTGACGCCCAGCGACTGGAAGCTGCTGCGCCTGTGCCCCAGCCCGGTGCTGATGGTGAAAACCGAGCGCCCATGGACGGGCGGGGCAATTCTGGCGGCCGTGGATGTCGGCAACCAGGATGAGGATCACCGCCGGTTGCACGCAAGCATCATCGACCATGGCTATGCCATTGCCGGCCTGGCTAAAGGTCAGTTGCACGTCATCAGTGCGCACCCCTCCCCCATGCTGTCGGCTGCGGACCCGGTCTACCAGCTCAGCGAGACCATTGCAGAGCGCTACCGCGAAGCCTGCCGCGCGTTTCAAGCCGAGTTCGACATCAGCGATGAACGCCTGCATGTCGCCGAAGGCCCGGCCGATGTGCTGATACCCCATACCGAGAAGAGGTTCGGCGCCGTGGTCACGGTGATCGGCACGGTGGCCCGCACGGGGATTTCCGGTGCCTTGATCGGCAATACGTCGGAGGTGGTGCTCGACTCGCTCGAAGGGGATGTGCTGGTGCTCAAGAGCGAAGAAGCGATTGCCCACCTGACAGAACTGGCCCGCGGGTAGGCCCAGCACAGCATCAACATGCTTTTGTAGGAGCGGCCTTGCGTCGCGAAAGGGGCGCGTAGCGGCCCCGGCGATTTTTGCTGCGCCACAGAACCTGGGGCCGCTATGCGGCCCTTTCCGACCGGTCCGGCGCCCCGGCAAGGCCGCTCCTACACAGGCAAGGCGTTGCCTCGCGCGAAGGGCTAGGTCAGCGCCTCGCGCACTTTTGGGTCCAGGCCTTCCCCGCCATTGGCCTCGCTCCACGCCAGCAACTGCCGGCGCATCGCCGGCGTCCAGAAGCTCTGCAAGTGCTGCCTCACCCCCTGCACCGCCAGCACCCGGTTCGGTTCGCTGTCAAAATAATGGGCAATCTGGTTGGCCATCTTGACCAGGTTGTCGCTGCTCATCGGCGCACCTCGGCGTTCTCCGGTTGCTCGGCGGTGCGGCGCTCCTTGAGCAGGCGGCGCTGTTCGTCGCTGAAGTCCTGGTAGCGCTTCTGCCATTCAGACGGGTGGAACACCTTCACCACCTCCACCGCCGTCACCTTGTATTCAGGGCAATTGGTGGCCCAGTCGGAGTTGTCGGTGGTGATCACGTTGGCGCCAGACTCAGGGAAGTGGAACGTGGTGTACACCACCCCCGGCGCCACCCGCGCACTGACCTTGGCGCGCAGCACCGTCTGCCCGGCACGGCTGCCGATACCCACCCAGTCACCGTCGCGAATGCCACGGCTCTCGGCATCGGTCGGGTGCAGCTCCAGGCGGTCGGCATCATGCCAGGCAACGTTGCCGGTGCGCCGGGTCTGGGCGCCAACGTTGTACTGGCTGAGGATACGCCCGGTGGTCAGCAACAGCGGGTAGCGGCTGTTGACCTTCTCGTCGGTGGGCACGTAACCCGTGAGCATGAAGCGCCCCTTGCCGCGCACGAACTGGTCGATGTGCATGGTCGGCGTGCCATCGGGCGCGGCATCGTTGCACGGCCACTGCAGGCTGCCATGGCGGTCGAGCTCGGCGTAGCTGACGCGGTGGAAGGTCGGCGTCAGGCGGGCGATCTCGTCCATGATCTGGGACGGGTGGCGGTACTGCATCGGGTAGCCCAAGGCGTTGGCCAAGGCCACCGTGGCCTCCCAGTCGGCCTTGCCGGCCAGCGGCTCCATGACCTTGCGCACCCGCGAGATACGCCGCTCGGCGTTGGTGAAGGTGCCGTCCTTTTCAAGGAACGAACTGCCCGGCAGGAACACGTGGGCGAACTTGGCCGTTTCGTTGAGGAAGATGTCCTGCACCACCACACACTCCATGGCATGCAGGGCCGCAGTGACGTGCTGGGTGTTGGGGTCGCTCTGGGCAATGTCCTCACCCTGGCAGTACAGCGCCTTGAAGCTGCCATCCAGGGCCGCTTCGAACATGTTGGGAATGCGCAGGCCCGGGTCGGGTTGCAAGGTCACGCCCCAGGCCCGCTCGAATTCGGCACGTACCCCTTCGTTGGAGATATGCCGGTAGCCGGGCAGTTCGTGCGGGAACGAGCCCATGTCGCACGAACCCTGCACGTTGTTCTGCCCACGCAGTGGGTTCACCCCTACCCCTTCGCGGCCAATGTTGCCGGTGGCCATGGCCAGGTTGGCGATGCCCATCACCGCAGTGCTGCCCTGGCTGTGCTCGGTGACACCCAGGCCGTAGTAGATGGCCGCATTGCCGCCGGTGGCGTACAGCCGGGCTGCGGCGCGGATCTGCTCGGCAGGCACGCCGCAGACCGGGCCGAGTACTTCCGGCGCGTTCTCTGGCAGGCTGACGAAGTCGCGCCAGCGGGCGAAGTCCTCGGTCTCGCAGCGCGCGTCGATAAAGCGCTGGGCCAGCAAGCCTTCACTGACGATCACATGGGCCAGGGCGTTGAGCATGGCCACGTTGGTGCCAGGGCGCAGTTGCAGGTGCAGCTCGGCGCGGGCGTGGGGCGAGTCGACCAGGTCGATGCGCCGTGGGTCGATGACGATCAGCCGCGCGCCCTGGCGCAGGCGGCGCTTGAGCTGCGAGCCGAACACCGGGTGGGCGTCGGTGGGGTTGGCGCCAATCACCAGCACCACGTCGGCCTGCATCACCGAATCGAAGCTCTGGGTACCGGCCGACTCACCGAGGGTCTGCTTGAGGCCGTAGCCGGTGGGCGAATGGCACACCCGGGCGCAGGTGTCGACGTTGTTGTTGCCAAACGCCACGCGCACCAGTTTCTGCACCAGGTAAGCCTCTTCGTTGGTGCAGCGGCTGGAGGTGATGCCGCCAATCGAATCACGCCCGTACTTGAGCTGAATGCGCCGGAACTCGCTGGCCGCATAGTTTACCGCCTCTTCCCAGCTGACTTCCTGCCACGGGTCTTCGAGGCGCTTGCGGATCATCGGCTTGGTGATGCGGTCCGGGTGGGTGGCATAGCCCCAGGCGAAGCGGCCCTTGACGCAGGCGTGGCCGTGGTTGGCGCCGCCGTTCTTGTCCGGGACCATGCGCACCAACTGGTCGCCCTTCATCTCGGCACGGAACGAGCAGCCGACACCGCAGTAGGCGCATGTGGTGATCACCGCACGTTCGGGCTGGCCGAGCTGCACCAGGCTCTTTTCGGTCAAGGTGGCGGTCGGGCACGCCTGCACGCAAGCACCGCACGACACACACTCGGAGGCCAGGAAGTTATCGCCCCCCGCCGCCGCCACCCGCGAGTCGAAACCACGCCCGGTGATGGTCAGGGCAAAGGTGCCCTGGATGTCTTCGCAGGCGCGCACGCAGCGGCTGCAGACGATGCATTTGCTGGGTTCGTAGTCGAAGTACGGGTTGGAGACGTCCTTCTTCTCAGCCAGGTGATTGGCGCCGTCGTAGCCGTAGCGGACCTCACGCAGCCCCACCTGGCCGGCGACGGTCTGCAGTTCGCAGTTACCGTTGGCCGAGCAGGTCAGGCAGTCCAGCGGGTGATCGGAGATGTACAGCTCCATCACATTGCGCCGTAGCCCGGCCAGGCGCGGGGTTTCGGTGCGCACCACCATGCCTTCGCTGACAGGGGTGGTGCAGGAGGCGGGATACCCGCGCATGCCGTCGATTTCCACCATGCACATGCGGCACGAGCCGAACGCTTCAAGGCTGTCGGTGGCGCACAGTTTGGGGATGCTGGTGCCGAGCATGGCGGCGGCGCGCATCACCGAGGTACCGGCAGGCACGCTGATCGCGCGGCCGTCAATGTTCAGGCTGACCCGCACCTGGCTGTCGCGGGCCGGGGTGCCAAGATCGGTCTCGGGGTCGAAAAAATTGATCACTGTGCGGCCTCCGTCTGAGTCAGACCGAAATCGGCGGGGAAGTACTTGAGCGCGCTGGCCACGGGGTAGGCCGTCATCCCGCCCATGGCGCACAGCGAGCCGTACTGCATCGTGTCGCAGAGGTCGCGCAGCAGCAGGGCGTGGTCGTGGCGCTCGGTGAAATCGGTGCTGGCGATCAGCCGATCCACCACCTCCATGCCACGGGTCGAGCCGATGCGGCAGGGCGTGCACTTGCCGCAGGATTCCTCGGCGCAGAACTGCAGGGCGAAGCGCGCCATGCTGGCCATGTTGAGGGTGTCATCGGCCACCACCACACCGCCGTGGCCCAGCATCGCGCCCATGGCGGCGAAGGCTTCATAGTCCAGCGGCGTGTCGAAGTGGCTGGGCGGCACCCAGGCACCGAGCGGCCCACCGACCTGCGCGGCCTTCAGTGGCCGGCCGCTGGCGGTACCGCCGCCATAGCCTTCCACCAGCTCGCGCAGGGTCAGGCCGAACGCCCGCTCCACCAGGCCGCCGTGGCGGATATTGCCGGCCAGCTGAAACGGCATGGTGCCCAGCGAACGGCCCATGCCGAAGTCGCGGTAGAACGCCGCGCCCTTGGCCAGGATGATCGGCACCGAGGCCAGGGTAAGTACGTTGTGCACCAGGGTCGGCAAGCCGAACAGGCCCTGCAGGGCCGGCAAGGGCGGCTTGGCGCGGACGATGCCGCGCTTGCCTTCAAGGGACTCCAGCAGCGCGGTTTCTTCGCCGCAGATATAAGCGCCAGCGCCAACCCGGACTTCCAGGTCGAAGGCCTTGCCGCTGCCGGCCACGTTCACACCGAGGTAGCCGGCGTCACGGGCGATGGCAAAGGCCTGGTCGAGCACGCGAATGGCGTCGGGGTATTCCGAGCGCACGTAGATGTAGCCTTTGTCGGCCCCCACGGCCAGGCCGGCGATGATCATGCCTTCGATCAGCAGAAACGGGTCGCCTTCCATCAGCATACGGTCGGCGAAGGTACCGGAGTCGCCTTCGTCGGCGTTGCAGACCACGTACTTCTGCCCAGCCCCGGCATCGCGCACGGTGCGCCATTTGATGCCAGCCGGGAACGCCGCACCGCCACGGCCACGCAGGCCGGAATCAAGCACTGCGGCAACCACCTCGGCGCCGTCCAGCGCCACCGCGTGTTCCAGGCCGGCAAAGCCGCCGTGGGCACGGTAGTCGTCCAGCGACAGCGGCCGGGTTACCCCGGCCCGGGCGAACAGCAGGCGTTGCTGGCTTTTCAGATAAGGGATTTGCTCAACCGGCCCCAAGGCCAGGGCATGCTCGTGGGCCTCGCCTGCCAAGCCATCGAGTAGCGCCGGCACATCGTGCACCGTGACCGGGCCGAAACCCTGGCGCCCTTGTGCGGTTTCGCATTCAAGCAGCGGCTCCAGCCAGTACAGGCCACGCGAACTGGTGCGCTGGATATCGACCGCCAACTGCCGGCGTTCGGCCTCGCGCTGCACGGCCTCGGCAACCTGGTCGGCACCCACGGCGCGGGCTACCGAATCACAGGGGATGAACACCTTCAACATGTTTCGCCCTCCAGGCAACCGTTTACCAGGGCACGCAGGCGCTCAGGCGTGAGGCGTGCGTGCAATTGGCCGTCCAGCTCCAGTGCTGGCGAGCAGGCGCAGGCGCCCAGGCAGTACACCGGGCGCAGGCTGATGGCGCCGTCGGCGCTGGTGCCATGGTCGTCCAGCGCCAATTGGTCGCGCAGTTGCGCGGCCAAGGCCTCGGCGCCACGGCTCTGGCATGACTCGGCCCGGCACAGGCGCAAGGTATGGCGTGCAGGCGGCGTGGTACGGAAGTCGTGGTAGAAGCTGATCACCCCGCGCACCTCGGCCAGGCTGAGGTTCAGGGCATGGGCAATTTCGGCGACAGCGGCATCGGGGACGAAGCCGATGCCTTGCTGAATGGCGTGAAGGATCGGCAACAGGGCGCCGGGGGTCTCCTTTTCACGGGCCAGGATGCTGTGGATCAAAGGCAGGTGGAGCAGTTCATCAGGCATACAGCGGACCTCGGCATCACGGACCCTGCCTTCGCGTTGTAGAGGCAGGGGCCGGCGTGTTCTGCTGCGGCGTACCGGCCACGTCACGGTTGCGTGGTGTCGGCAGCCTCCTTGCCCATGGCCGTGCGTCTGCGCGCACTGGCCCGAGGGCATCCTGCAAGCATGGCACTTGTGGCGGCGCAGGGTTGCATGCGAACGACCAGGCGCATCCTGAAACCGACGTGAGGTTCAGGGGGTTTCAGCTGCCCCGCTTCGCGGCCCGTCAGTCCAGCACGACATGCGGCAAAAACCGCGAGCTGTCCTTGGTAATCAGTGAGTCATCCTCACGGATGCCGATACCCGCCGCTGTGTCACCGACTACCCACGAACCGATCAGCGTGTAGCTGTCAGCAAACCTGGGCAACGGCGCGAACCCTTGCAGGATGTACGGCGCATCGTTGTAGGGCCCGTCTTCGAACACCCGCTGCCCCTCGCCGGTGCGGATGTCCACATTGGCCCCTTCCCGCGAGAAATACGGCTTGCGTACCCAGCCCTTGGGCACAGGCCGCGAAGGGTTATCGTCGATGAAGGCCGGCAACAGGTTGGGGTGCCCTGGGTGCCATTCCCACAGCAACGGCAAGATGCCCTTGTTGGAGATCAGCGCCTTCCACGGCGGCTCGATGAACTGCGTGTCACAACCTGGGATGGCCTTGCCGAAGGCTTCGTGGAAGATGTGCTCCCAGGCGTGCAGCTTGAACAAGCGCTGAATCGGCTGCCCCTCCAGGTCAACGAAACGCCCCTCGCCATTCAGGCCGATGTCCTCCAGGTCGATATGCCGGGTGGGAATACCGGCGTGCGCGGCCATCTTGCGCAAAAAGTCCGTTGTGCCACGGTCCTCTACCGAGCCCGAGATGGTCGAGAAGTAGAACGTGCCCTGCCCCTGCTGCGCGGCAAACGCCTGAATGAGGTCTTCGGCCAGGGTATTGAACTGGCTGGCATGCGCGGGCAGAACGCCCCGCTGGATCTGCTCTTCAAGCCAGATCAACTGGAACGCCGCCGCCTCGTACAGCGAGGTAGGCGTGTCGTAGTTGGCCTCGATCAGTTTCGCCGGGCCATGGCCGTCATAGCTGAAGTCAAAGCGCCCATACAGATGCGGCTGCCGCGCTAGCCACGAGTGCCGCACCAGGTCGAAGAATGCCGCAGGAATGGCCAGGCGCGTCATCAGCGCCTCGCTGTCGACGATACGATCAACGGCGTCCAGGCACATCGCGTGCAGTGCTTCGGTCGGGGCCTGCAAGTCGCGCTCGACCTGGGCCTGGCTGAATTGGTAGTAGCCCCGCTCGTCCCAGTAGCGCTCGCCATCGAGGGTGTGGAAGGCAAAGCCCTCTTGTTGGGCAGTGGCGCGCCAACCTGGGCGCTCTGCGAGCTCGACCTTGCGCATGCCTACCCCCCGAAGAAGCTGCCGGACTTGCCGCCCCAGCCACTGCGGGCCGTGGCCTGGCTGCCAAACCCACCCCGCGAGATGGACGCAGAGACGGCTGAGCGCGACGCCGTGCGGCCTGAGGCGCCATAGCCAGCACCGCCGCCGCCGGACGAACCGCCACTGCTGCTCTGCTCATCCTTGTTGCGCTGAATGCCCCCGGCGGAACCATATCGCTGCCCAAGCAGGCCACTGCGCTGCCCGGCGCCATCGCGGTAGGTATACAGCGGCTGCGCGCGATAACGGCGGTCGGCGCTGTTGGTCATCTGCCCCAGCAGCATGCCAGCGACCACGGCGGTGGCGACATGGCCATAGCCGCCGCCCTGAGCGTGGGCCGCATCGACCTGGGACTGGGTGACTTCACCTGCGGTGTCCAGCTCGAACCCGCTCATGCGAGGCATGTAACGGCCACCGGCGCCTATCTGGCAACCGTCAGGGGCGAATTCGGCTTCGCAGTCGGGCTTCGATACATAGGTCGGGGCGGTGCGCCGGTACTCGGCCAGCGCCTGCTTGTAGGCATCGTTGCACGCCTTCTCCGGCACCTTGTCGTTGACGCAGGCTTCGACACTGCCGTAGTTCACCTGCTGGCTGACGGTGTAGGTTTCTTCTTGCGGGCTGCACGCGGTCAACGCCAAGGGCAGCGAGCTGGCCAGCACCAGCTTGACGGAGCTTCGTCTCATTGGGGATTTCATGGGGGCTCCTAGTGCATCAGGCCGACGGGGTCATGCAAGCCGAATTGAGTAAGCCGACGCTGATCGCCACGCTGGCAGCGTAGATGGCAGCGGCCAGTTCGCCTGCCGCGATACGCCTGGACAGGCCGCGCAGCACCAGGCTGGTAAGGCCGAAGGCAAGCAACTGCACCACTGCGGCGATCACAACCCAGGCCACCACGTCGAGGATGCCGACGCTGTAGGCAATGATATTGCTGGCCGGCAGCGAAAAGCCGATCAGCGAACCGCCCAGGGCAATGGCCGCGGCCGGGTTGTTCTCACGAATGAGCGCGAACTCGCGGTGCGGGGTAAGGCGGGTATAGATGAACTGGAACAGCCAGAACAGCAACAGTGCCACGCTGATATAAAGGATGAAGCCAGTCACTGCAGTGGCATTGAGCGACAGGCGCAGAGCGTCGAGCATGGTGAGTCCTTGTCAGGTTACGTGAAAGTCCGTGGGGTGTAGGGTGACGCCCAACGAAGTGGTGAAAGTGGCGTTGCCCTGCTCGTCCTCCTCCGCTGACAGCAGCAGGAATTCGCGACGCTCTGGCAGGCCGGTATCGCGGGCGTAGAGCATCGACAGGTGCTGGATGCCATAGCGCGCATCAGGGCTGGTCACGCGCTCGTGCAACGGAACCAGTTTGGCCTGGCCTGCCTCCTGGCCCCACTGGCGGGAATACAGGTAGCCGTCGTGTTCGTAGATCGGCAGGCCGACCTTGGACTGGCTGCCGACAAGGCGCTGAAGGTGCGACGCGTCGCGGATCGGTACAGCGCTGTGATAACCGAACAATACGGTATCACCCACTTCGCTACCGTTCATCAGCACTTGCAGCCAATAGTCTTCATCGTCCAGATAGAAACGCAGCAGGTGCATCGAAGCACCGAGGTCGACCTCGCCGATGGCCCAGACCGTTTCCGGGCCGGGAACCAGCAGTTGCGAATGCCCCTCAAGCAATGGTTTGAGTGACGCAGCGGGTGTGAACCGGCGACCGCTGAGCAAGCCAAATGGCGGCGTGGCACTAGGCGAAAGTGGCATCGTAAACGTCCTGAAGCGGGGCAGTCCTTGCGAGGGGCGACACCTTAACGGGTTTGGCCGCCCGAGCCAATTCAAGCACTGTTTGCGAAACACTGTTGCGGGGGCAACAGCCAACAGCCCCGAGACGCATCAGCGTTGTTTACGCATACCCATGTGCGCATCATCCATCAGCGCCTTGGCCATTTCGCAAAGAAAGTGCGAAGCCCAGACCAGCACAGGTTCGTCGTCCATCACACCGATGAACGATGCCCGTCGTGAGCAATCCAGCAGCAGCGAGGCCTGCTCGATGGCATGGTTGCAGCAGTTGCCGGCTTCAACGCGAAACAGGCGCTTTCCCTTTATCACGCCGTCCATGCACGACGCTGAACCTACGGTCAAAACCAGCGTGCCGGTGCCTTCTGGTATTGTCTTGTCCATTTCAAATCCCCTTGCGCTGTCGCGCAGAAAACAACCTTTGCATTCGAGTTGACGACCCAGTGGGCGCGGGTTACCCGCGAAGGGCTGCAAGGCAGCCCCGGCACGGGTGAACGTCAATGCAACGTATGCATCTGCGGCCGTTGCGTCAGTTGCACCTGCGCAACCGCCGATTCCAGCAATGAGCGCACGGCCTCCATCTCGTGCATGACTGCCAGGGTCATGATCGAGGCGGGCGACTTGGGCAGCGTGGAGACGGCGTGATGGGCGACTGCCAAGGCGCAGAGTACGTACTCCGTGGCCTGGATCAGGGTGTCTTCGAGGTAATGAGTGGCATCGGGGGAGCAAGGTGGGTCGGGGACGATCTTGAGCATGACAACCTCCAGACAACATTAAAGTCGGACCGTCGCCAAATCACTTGCAGATGAATGGGTGGCGGCTACGTGCGGGCCTGCAAGACCGGACTTGGAGGTCAATTGCCCGGCTGGCCCGAGGGCCACCCACACGCAGCCACCATTGAGCAAAGCCAACAGCCACTGAGACCAATCCAAGCTACGGGCTTGCAGACCCGGTCGTTGAATATGCAACGACCCAGCGAGACTAGGGGGCTCAGCTTTCCATCGCAATGACGCAATGGCCTGCAAAGGGTTATTCAGAAGCGTCCTACAAGGAAGAGCCAAAATCTGATTATTCATATGTGCAAGTCCTGTTCATGCGCACATGGTTCCCTATCGGCCGTGTTCAAGGCACCGATCGATTGGATACCCCTGGCCCTTGGCGCCGTGCGCCCCACCCAAGGCAAAACCCTGGCCGTGATGCAGGTATGCGGCGGCTCGCAGTCGTTCAAACGACAGCGGCCGCATGAAGCCATCGCCGTATAGCGCCGAACAGCTTACCGCGCGGGTGAACCAGCGTTCGATCTGAGCACCTGGTGTTTGCAGGGGCTCTGGCCTTGACGCCCCCTGCGGCGCCCAGTATTTTTTCAGCCCCTTCCTTTTCGGCTACCTCTGCTGTGCACCGCCCAGGCGTTAAATCGCGAAGCGGGCATTCATGATGCCGACACTTATACGGTCGCCACTCAATGGCGTGCCGCTATCCGTCATCAAGTGCAAAAGGTTGCTTCCATGATCATTCGTCAGGCCAACGCCGCCGACCACTCGCTGCTGCTCGACATCTGGCTGCGCGCCGTTCGCGCCACTCACCATTTTTTGCAGGCATCCGACATAGACGCGCTGCTACCGCAGCTGCGCGACGTTTACCTACCCGCGGTCGAGCTGTGGGTTGCAGTCGATGCTGACGACTGCCCGCAGGGCTTTATCGGGCTGAATCAGCACCATGTGGAAATGCTCTTTATCGATCCCGATTTGCGTGGGCAAGGCATTGGCCGCGCGCTCCTGGATTACGCCCGCAGTTCGCGCAGCGCATTGAGCGTTGATGTGAACGAGCAGAACCCCGAGGCCGTGGGGTTTTATCTGCATTACGGGTTTGTGCAAACGGGGCGCTCTGCGCTGGATGGCGAGGGGCGGCCATTTCCGTTGTTGCATATGAGCTTGCCTGGCTAGGCAACTGGCAAAATCGTTCCTGCGCCAGGACGCAGGGACGATTTCCGGCATCGCGGTCCGAGCACCAAAAGGCAGCCCTGACAACTCCGATAGTCATTGGTTCCGGGGGGATTTGTGGATACAATTTCCGGCTGTCGCAGAAAAACAAACCGGGATCTCGATGTCTACTATCAGGGTTGATATACAAGTCTTACGCGGGCTTGCCGTCTTATTCGTCGTTCTAGAACACTTGGCTATCCCGGGATTCCACTATGGATATCTGGGCGTAGACATATTCTTTGTCATCTCTGGCTTCTTGATTACATCCATAGTTTCAAGAGGACTAGCGCGCGATAAGTTCTCCTTCAAAGAATTCTATCTTCGCCGCGCCAAACGCCTGCTGCCTGCTTCGTTCGTAACGATCCTTGCAACTATCATTGCGGCGAAACTCTTCCTGCCACCCATGCAGATTGAATCGCTGAAGCAACAGATCATCGGTGCGCTGACCTTCTCCACAAACTTTGTATTGCTGAGCCAGGCGGGTTACTTCGACCTCGAGTCTGCGACCAAGCCCCTGCTGCACATGTGGTCGCTCGCGGTTGAAGAACAGTTCTACTTCTTTGTCCCAGCGCTGCTGGCCTTCACCCCGGCCAGGCATTGGCGCAAGATCCTGGTGGTGCTCGCCATCGCCAGCTTCGTGGGCTGCCTGTACCTGTCCTTGAGCAACCAGTCGGCAGCGTTCTATCTGCTCCCGACCCGAGCCTGGGAACTGCTGATCGGCAGCATCGCGTCCATGCTCGTGCACAGCGCCTCCGTCAAGAACGTCACGTCGAAGCTGGCAATTCCGGCATTCGCCGTACTGCTGGCATCGCCCTTCTTCAACTCTGGCCTGTCGCACCCTGGCCTTGACGCAGTGGTGGTTTGCTTCGCTACTGCCATCGTTCTTCTGGCGAACCACCGACTGATCAATAGCAAGGTTTGGTCACCCATCGAGAAAGCGGGCGACATTTCCTACTCCCTGTACCTGGTTCACTGGCCAATCATCGCGATCGCGAACGCCTCAATCGGCACCGAGAGCATGACGGTGAAAGCGACCCTGCTAGCCGCTTCGTTGGTCACGGCCATCGCACTGTACAACCTGGTGGAAAAGCCTTTCCGGGTTATGCAGTACGGCTTCAAGCCATCGCTGGTCGTCTTCCCTGCCCTTACCCTGGCACTGTTCGGCCTTTCGCATTCATTCCTCAAGGTCCAGTCGGCGGAGAAGATCGAGAAGCTGTTCGCACCTAACTACGGCCTCGACCGGTCCTGCGGCACCAATATCTATAAAGACACCGAGAAGTGCCGGACCTCGCAAGATCCGAAGATCATCGTGTGGGGCGATTCCTATGCAATGCACAACATCCCTGGACTGTCGCAAGCGCAGAAGATTGATATCCGCCAAGCCACCCGCAGTGCCTGTGCGCCCTTCCTGAACACAGCGCCCAATACCAAGCGCAGCGACTTCGAAGCGCAAGCGCGTCAGTGCGTTGGCTTCAACGACAGCACCTTCAAGTTCATCAGCGACACCCCGTCGATCAAGACCGTTATCCTGGCCGGCTCCTATGGCCAATACATGCAAGACACCTTCGAGTCGATTTCCTTCGACACCAGCGGGGTAATGCAGATTGAAAAGTCGACCCCAGAGCGCGCCATGAAGGATATGCAGGTGGTCGTCGAGAAGCTGAAGGCACTGGGTAAACAGGTAGTCATCATTTCTCCGCCGCCCCCCATCAACACCACCATCGTGAGCTGCATTCAGGCCGAAATGGCCAGCCCATCGCTCACCAATCAATCCAGCAAATGCCTGCTCGACAGGAAGCTGTTCGAGCGCTCCCACAAAAATGTGCTCAACCTGATGAAGTACGCCGAGACTAGCCTCGGTGCCAAGGTGATCTACCTGTCCGACGCACTCTGCGATGCCAAGTCGTGCAAAACCATCATCGATGGCGTGCCGATCTACCGAGATCCAGGCCACCTGAGCAATACCGGTTCTGTGAAGCTGTACCAGAAAATGCCTAACATCCTTGCCGGCATCAACAGCAATAGCTAACGGCAGGAGGTAGGTTAGATTGCATGCGGCGCCTGGCCTGATCGACGGGCGCCGCAGTGATTTCAGCTCGCCCGCTCGATCATCGCCTTAGTTTCGACTTCGCTATCGCACCAGGTTCGTACAGCTTGGCCTCTCGCGTCCGCTTCCCGGCCTGGGCCGGGCTCTTGCGATCGAAGGTCTGGCTTTCCTGATAAACTGCCTCCACTTTCTTCATGATTCGGATCTGGGCTGTGAAGCCAGATGCCCCGTCCTTGCGCCTGCGCTGCGTGATGGTTCCCATGGATTTGCGCCATGGCTGATTTGCTAAATAGTAGCAACGGCTGTAGCAAAACCAGCAAGAGCCGGAAAAAAGCGGCAACAAACAGAGACCCCTAAATGCTCCAGAAACAAGCAGAAACCCCAGCAAACCCAGGCGATACGGTAGTTAGGAGGTTTTCTGTCGCACCCATGATGGATTGGGCATGCTTTCGCTAAAGACCTTATCCAGTAAGGTTTTCAGCCAAACGATCTCTCCACTCGTACCAATTTTGTACCAAGCTGGATCACAGCCGATTGGATCGCTCTGAGCTCCTCGACATCCCTTTGGCACGTAGGCATAGCCATTGGCCATAGGTTACTATCGATCCTGTCAACGGTACTGATAGGACGCGGTAGCATGTACATGAAGAGTGAAGACGAGCTCCGGGGAATCATTGAAGCCTGCAAGCACGTCAACAGCGAACTTCTTGAGAGCGAAGACGTAGAATTCAAAGAGTTTTCCAATATCGGATCCCTGCACAACTCAAAAGAATTAGCCGAGGAAGTTTCCGCGCTAGCCAACAAAAAGGGCGGCGTCATAATTGTAGGAATAAAAGATGGCAGCAATGTAAAGAATCAAGACTGGAAAAGCCAACTAGTGGGCTTCCAAATTTCAGACACCATTGAAATTGAGCAACGAATCAAGGGAAAACTCCGCCCCAACATAGATATCAGAGCTCAGTATATAAACTTCGAACAAAAAAACTATCTCTCGGTGCATGTCCCCACTCGTAGAGACTCTCTAATTTCAACAACTAGCGGAAAGACGTGTATTCGCGATGGTCGCTCCAGCCGACCGATGATGCCGGAAGAAATTAGGTTGGCAGTCTCGGGCCTTGTAAGTTACGACTGGACTGCCGAAGTCATGGAACAAATGCGGGAAAGTAATTTAGACGCCAACGCCGTCATAGCAGCATACAACGATTATTGCTCGCGCAAATATTCTGCGGAGACACTCCCGACAACTTCTGCGTTTCTTGAAGCTATTGGCGCAACCACGAACGGCGTAGTAACTAAATCAGGATTGCTCTTTCTGGGCAAGCCAGAAGATATCGCAAAATGGCTCGGCACCTACGAGTACAGGTTCACATGGCGACAAGCTAGCGGGGAGCTTTTGCAAAATATTGTTTGGGATGACAACTTATGGAACACCATTCAGAGAATTAAAAACCTGTTCAACTCTTGCAATTCCGAAATACCTCTGCAATACGCTGGCAAAACGCACAAGTGCAAAATGTTAGACAGCACTGCGTTCCACGAATGCTATATGAACGCCATGGTCCACCGCGACTATTCAATCGAGGGCATGGTAGTCGTCGACTATAATTTTGAACGCATGATCGTTACTAACCCCGGCGTTTTCTATGGAGGGGTTACCGCCGAGAACATCACTTCTCACCAACCTCGCCACAGGAACAAAGCTCTCGCCAAGTTATTAATGAATTTCCAGCTGGTAGACCGTGCAGGCATGGGGGTCAAACGAATGCACTTCGGCTCTTTAGCCTACGGCAGGGAGTTCCCAAAATTCCGAGAGTCATTTGACACCGTAGAGGTCACGCTTTCTGCCAAGGCTATAATCCCTGAAATATTTGTTAAGGTGCAGAACTCACCAGAAAAATTCAGCTTACCTGACCTAGTAATCTTCAACAGTCTCTATCGGGTAGGCCACATGAATGTACAAGAACTCACAAAAAGAATATCGATCCATGACGGAGACTCATGGGAAACTATTAAAACATCCGTAAAAAAACACTCCGAACTTGAGTTATGCGGCACTAACAATGGAATATTTATACGATTCAAACCCGCATGGGCAGCACATTTCAAAGCACAGAACCCCCTAAAAATAAGCCAAACATCAGGCAAGCACGTGAAGCTTTTTGATTATCTCCAAGAGTTTCATGAAGCCTCCAATGAAAACATTACTCAACTTCTTGAACATAAAAGCACAACTCATACAAGCGCCTTTTTGAGAAAAGCAACCTACGCAATGCGAACAGGCAATGGTCCGAGTGCTAAATGGTCACTCGTAAAAAGAATCTAGCTGCTAAATGGCACATAGCCCGATTGTGCTGGAGTAGGACTAAGAAAAGGCGCCCAAGCCCCAACAAATGGGGACTTTGGCGCCTTTTGTGTATGTGCGTATCAGCGTCTAGATGGGCATGATTTGGCATGGAGTGGCATACGGCTTGCCCCATTTTTGCCCCACGGGTTTCCTCCCCTACAGGCATCCGAGCTAGCCACTGATCATGATTCAGAGGAGGGGGGGCTGCGCGGGCTATAATCCTTGAGCTGACAAAAGGAGTTTGTCGATGAAACTCGACCGCGCAATGGAAGAGCTACGTGCCCTGGTACTGGCAAATAACCCCCAACTCACATCAGCCGAGCTCGACAAACTCACTGATCTTCAGGTCCTGGAACGGGTCAGGAACTCGCTCATAGTAGATGATCAAGGCAGACCAGGTAATGACTGGGAGGTAGTCCAGATGCGAGCGCGCCTTGATCGCCTCATCAAGAAGTACCGCTCTAAGTCTCATCTGCACTGATCCATCCCATCCACCAAGGATAGGGATTTGAACCCGCCCGCATAGCGTAACAGGCCGCTTTAGACCCGAAAACATTGCTGCCAGCGGGATTCACAAAGGCTCAATGCGGCCTGATGCGGCCTAGAATTTGCCCTAATTTTGCCCTAACTCCAGCCCGTCTTCTCCAACGCATTTGCTTGGCATATACTGTTCATATGTACAGCACCGGACGGAATAGCCATGACCTCTCACGCTCTTGATCGGCCGCCGCTTCGCCTCAACCTCGACGAGGATCAGATAGAAGTAGTTGCGTCGCTCATAGACCACCTGCCACTCGGCTTTAATAGCAGTCATTGCGGCCCAGCACGCGTGCTGCTGGGCTGGAGTATCGATGACCTCGGAGCGAAATCCGGCGTTTCTCCGCAGGCAATCCTGGAGCTTGAAGGTGGGGCACACCTCAATGCAGTCAGTATGCAGGCACTGGCATTTGCGCTCGAGGCTTAAGGCCTATTGTTCTTCCCAGGCCACCCTCCACTGAAGGGTGAGAACTGTCGCGGATCTACAAAAGACCCGCGTAGCCGCCACGATTACCATCTACTAGAGTAGCCAGCCATGCCCCAGCGTTACCGTCTCCCAAGCGGCGAGTTAGCACCCGGCCTCTTGCTACCACCGGAGATTCAAAGACGTCTTCGCCTGCTTCTCGCAAACATCGAAGCTGCCAATAGTCCTGTTAATTACATGATCGCGCAGGCCAACGCTCAAGGTGCTTGTCTCGGCTTGGATATGGGGCAAGTGCTGGCTCGATCTACCATAGAGCGCTTAGAGATCCTGGTAGACAATGTCGCCAGCGAGCGTTTGGCCGAGCTGGCTGGAGATTCGCTGCCATAGTTATTTACGCCTATTAAGATAATCATTGATCATAGAGTTAATATCAATCCCCACCCCATTGAAATTTGGATTCAGCGTCACATACTTATTAATAGTCGCGATGATTGACACAATACGAGAAACGTTTTTCTTTGGAAGCTCATACAGAGCCACTATTAATTCTTGCACCACGCCCATGAAATACGGATCATTAGTCCTAACACTCTTTATCATATCGAGAGCCTTAGAAATATCACTTGGAACTTGAGTTCGCAGTGCCAGCTCACAGACCACTATTGAGTAATCAAAGTAATTCACCGGCGACATCTTTA
Organism: Pseudomonas sp. Irchel s3f19; assembly: GCF_900187555.1. Classification (NCBI taxonomy): domain Bacteria; kingdom Pseudomonadati; phylum Pseudomonadota; class Gammaproteobacteria; order Pseudomonadales; family Pseudomonadaceae; genus Pseudomonas; species Pseudomonas sp. Irchel s3f19. Next base: position 63,951 of record NZ_FYDW01000015.1, read on the forward strand.
CCAAATCCAACTCAGCAAATATACCTCTCGCCCGATCCAAGCGCCCTAGGTAAACCTGAACCTTACCCAGATAAACATTTGCCAATGGTGGATTACAGACTGAAATAGACTTCGAATAATACTTTTCCGCCAGATAGTACTTCTTCAGCGCAAAGTAACACTGACCTACATCACACAAAAAATCGGCAGTTGCCTCAGACGTAAACCTGTCGTCATCGCACTCTAAAAGCAATAACTCAATGGCTTTGGCTAACATTTGCTCATCACCGAGAATCTCGCCAAGGTGCATGTACCCACGCGCCAGCAACACGCGACCGTAAGCTGTTCTCTCCTCCACCCGGGTATGCTCGAAATCAGTTATCGCCTGCCGCGCTAATCTTTCCGCCCTATTCGCCTCATTATGGAGAAAATATTGGACAGCAATAATGAATCGATACTGAAATCTTGATGAAGCGCAGCCTGTTACATCTACAACCTTCGATGCGATAGCTACAACATCAACGTGACCTAACAACTCTGAGTGGACATCCAAATAAACCTCAAGAAACTCTGAACTCTCAACATCCTGCCAGCGAAACTTCGCCATCACAGATCTAGCGCGCGCCCGATCGTTCTTGAATGCAAGGAAGAACAGAGCCTCTTCCGCACACAAAAACCATGCCCATCGGTCGTCCGCAATTGCACCAGATAACTGATGAAGCATTAAAGGGTAATCATCAGCACAGTGACAGCTTTTGTAAAGAGAAAGCGCCTTTCGCGTCATGCCCTGCATGGACGAGAGGTCCAATTCAAGCATCTTGGTGGCGTCCTTTCCGCTGTGCATATCTCGGACCGTGTGCGCCAAATGGCAGAGGCGATACCAGGTAATGTGCGCCCTCAGTTTTTTTAGTTTTTGTACCGCGGTTCGAGGACGAACCTCACTAACCCTGTAGTCGTATTTAGGCCACTCATCCTTGCAGCAATTCTTATATTTGAAGCCAGAGCCGCAGAGGCAGTTCTCTTTTCCACCTGGAGCATACGAATACAGGCCTTCCCACTTTACTCTGCCCAAGTCCACCCCCACATAATCTGGAGCCACAATGCAAGCAGCCCCAGATTAAAAACACACACAATGAAGAACGCACCAACTGGAAACATGTGAAGCTCGTGCGGACAATGTCTTCTAATCGAACCGCTCAATAGAGTTTTCCAGCAGAAGGACTAAAAACAGCGGCCCACCCAAGACTGCTGGCCAACATTACTACTAGCTTGAGACTACCCGCAAGCCTGCTTTCTTCAAAAGAGCTGACCGAATTCGTCCGATTTCCAGTTGGTAATTATGAGCTCCCCTGTAATTTGCGCTGAGCCTTGACGTTGGTTGGCATTGGAGTATCTGATGTCGACGGTCTCGAAATGGAAGCCGTGAAAAGCACGCCGAATGTCGGGATGATCATTGATGCTTAGCATCACCTTGCCCTTGCACCGACGCATAAAGTCGGCCATGCGCTCATACTCCGCGAAAGGGAATTCCAAGCCATAGCCGGCTGTTTTCCAGTATGGTGGGTCCATGTAGAAGAAGGTGTGTGCTCGATCGTAGCGTTCGGCACAGTCGAGCCAGGACAGATTCTCGACATAAGTGCCAGCGAGGCGCTGCCACGCAGCGGACAAATTCTCCTCTATGCGCAGCAGGTTAATGGCCGGCCCAGTTGTGGCAGTACCGAAGGTCTGCCCGGTGACCTTACCGCCGAAGGCATGCTGCTGCAGGTAGAAGAACCGCGCCGCTCGCTGAATATCGGTCAGGGTTTCAGGGCGCGTCATCTTCTGCCACTCGAAGATCTGCCTGGAGCTAAGCGCCCATTTGAACTGGCGAACGAACTCCTCCAAGTGGTTCTGCACAACGCGATAGAGGGTGACCAGGTCGCCGTTGAGATCGTTCAGTACCTCCACCGGCGCGGGCTGGGGACGCATGAAGAATAACGCGGCACCGCCGGCGAAGACTTCGACGTAGCATTCATGAGGGGGAAAGAGGGGGATCAAGCGGTCGGCCAGGCGGCGTTTGCCACCCATCCAGGGAATGATTGGAGAGGTCATAGGTATGCAAGTCTTTACTGTATGGATAGACAGGTGTTAGGCTCGCCGCGCTTTGTGCACAAGGCAGAGGCCACGGCTGGACTTGCAGGAAGGGTCTGCGGGTTCGGCGGGCCGGGCTGGATGTTGACGCATCCATCCGGCTCGCCTCTTTTCACTTGGTGACTTCGCGCACGTAGGCCTGGCAGGCCTGCAACGCGATCAGCCCCCGGTCGCCTTCGTCGGTGATGGCGACAATTCGTTGAGCATGCGCTCGGTCAAGTTGGGCGCGTAAGGCGCCATGTACCACGCCTCCGGTGCCGGCGGTTTCTCGCACCCCACCGTCACAACCCGGGGCGGCAAAGGCTCCGGCGTCGACAAGGACTGACAACCGCAGATCAGCGGTAGCAAGCCTGTCACGCAGGCGAGCTTGAGTTTGGTGAGCATCGTTCATCTCCTTCCAATGCGCCTGGCTCTGCTCCTGCAGGTGATTTTCCAGGGTGCGCCGTTGCGCCTGCTGTTCCGCCAACTTCTTGAGGGCAGCAACAGAGGCTTCTTCACGTTCACGGCCATAGGCTCGATCCTTGTCCGCCAGTTGCCGGCCAAAATCCGCAGCCTGTTCGGCGAGCTGCTTCCCGTAGTCGCTCGCCTGCCACACCCAGGCACCGCGACCACCAACCCACAGCCCTACCGCTATGGCGAGCAAGGCGATGCGCACGTTAAGTGACATCACTGCAGCACCTCAAGAGCTCGCTTGTAGAGCGCCTGGCGATCCTTCAAACCATTCAGGCCACCATTGATGCGGCGGGTGATCGACTCGAAAGCCGCATCATCAGCATGCGTCACCTTGTCAGCGAGACTGTTGAGCCCCGCCCGCTGCCAGTACCAGCCAGCTGACAGAGATGCATAAACCGGCTGCTCGAGCAGATCAGGGGTATTGAGCAAGCGGCTGTCGCCGAACAGCGCCTCGCTGCAGGCCTCGTAGTTGTCACGTCCGGTGATCTGAATTAGCCCACGGCCACGGTACCGTTGGCCATCGCCATCAGCCTGCGGGGTGTTGCCGAGACGCTGCGCCAAGCGGCCGGTGTCGTACTTGGCCAAGTAGGCCTCGTTACCGAGCTCACGCACATACAGCAGCTGGCCAGACTCATGGCCGACCTGGGCAAGGAATGCCGCCATACGCTTGGGCGTGATGATCGAGTACTTGCCCATTGTCGCGTTGAGGCCAGGAACAAAAACGCCGGCTTTGCGGCCGGCGTTGGGGAGGATTTGTTGCAGTTGTTGAACTGAGATAGCCATTGCGTTCTCCAGTGATGGCCGCGCGCGGCCGTGGGGTTACAGCTGCTCAACCCTGAGCGGCTTTTCTTCTTTCTTCTTCTTGCCCGAGGCCTTGGCCTTGCCCTTCTTGCCGCCGTTGCACTCGACCGTCGTTGTCCACCCGGATTGGGTAAACACCTGCTCGACGGCATCCACCAGGTACTCGCCATCAAGGCCGACCTTGAAGCCCTGGGCGTTGATCGAGCATTCGGCAAACAGGTCGGTACGTCCGGCCATTTCCAGGCGCACGGCGGCGGTGCTTCGGTTGAACGCGGCCAGCCGCGCCTTGGCGGCTTGCTCAGCGGCGGTCTTGTTGGGATAGATATGGCGGTCGGTATGGACCGGGGGCAGTCCGTCGGGCGACTCGCCGTTGTCCAACTGGACCACCTTCAAGGCGCCGGTTTTCTGGTCCTGATGCTGGGTCTTCACAGCCTTCTGTGTGCTGCGGTCACCCAGGCGGAATTGATAGCGGGCCACGTCCGTCTTGTTGATGGGCACGACCAGCAGCGGCTTGCTGGTCGTGCTCTTCCCGCCTTGCCGAGGCATGACCAACAGCTTGCCCTCGGCCACCTTGGCGGTGCTGTCGTACTGCCGTGCCAGGCGCGTGACAAAGTTAAAGTCCGACTCGTTGCGCTGGTCGACGCGCTCGACCTTGGTTGTCACCGGGCACACAACCTCCCAACCGTTACGCTTGGCGATTTCGGTCACGATCTGCGACAACGGCACGTTTTCCCAGCTACCGCTGCGAATGGTCTTGCCGCTGCCCCGCATGTCGCTAGCCTTGCCGCGTATGGTCAGTTCGTCAGGTGGGCCAGACACCTGCACCTCGTCCACCGTAAAGGCGCCCATGCGCGTGATCGGCTGGCCCTCATAGCCCAGGAACACCTCCACCCGCCCCCCGCGCGCCGGCAGTGCAACCGCTTGGGCGCGGTCGTCAATGCGCAGCTCGAACTCGTCCGACTCCATGCCGGGCTTGTCCGATATGCGCAGCAGCAACAGGCGGTCATTGATCAAGGCGGTAATGTCCTTGCCATCCGCGACGATTTGAAACGTGGGTTTCATGCTTGCTCCAGAAACAAGAAACCCCGCACGGGGCGGGGCTTCGTTACGCGTAACGCGGGTTAGCCGAACAGCTGCAGCAGCTCGACCGCCGGCGCCGACAGATCGGGCAACCGGATCAGCAGGCCGGCGCGGTAAGGCTGCGCCTCCCTGGCCAGATCCGCGTTGGCCTCTAGCACCGCTTCGACGGTGCCGTTGAGATGCCCATAATGGTGCTGGCAGATCACATCGAGCAGATCCCCGTCAGACGTTCTGCAGGTCGTTGCCATAGCTCACAAACTCCAGGGTGAAGCCTTGTTTTCGGGGGATGCCGCCTGGCAGCAGGTGGCTTTGCTCTTCCTCGATGCTAACCAGGCACCAGTTGCCCAGGACCTCGCCATAACCCGTGACCAGGTTCAACGGCTGCAGGTTGCGGCCAATGCTGCGCAGCACGTTCAGCTGCTTAATGCCGCCCTTGTGGTGGGGGAAGATCGCGCCCTTGAGCGTGATCTTTTCCTCACCCAAGCCCACCGCCTGCTGCGCCACACTGCGGCGCAGGCGCTCCTGGCCGGCCCATCGGTACGTCGCCTGCCGCCGCAGCTCGTCAAACGCGGCTGTATCAAGGTTGAAGTAATACGGCTGCATCTTCGGGTCATGCGGCTGGATGATCAGCAGGTGAGGGAACGGCGCGACCGCCTCGGGCAGCGGCGTGGCCGAGCCCAGCAGCCCGCCAGTGGGCAGGATGTTGGACAGCGAAGGGCTGACCATTCCCGCCACCCGGCTGGCCTCGGCCGTGACCTTGGACGCCATCCGCTTGAACGTGCCGAGCCGTTCCTGCACCTGGGCGGCGCCAGACACGACACGACCATAGGTTTCGGCCACCTGCCCCACGCGGGACTGCGCCACGCTGATACTGCGCACCACGCGCCCCAGCTTGGCGCCGACCTCGGGCGGCACGAACGGGATGTTTTCCAGCTCCGAGGCGGCGCCGGTGATGCTGCCAATGGCACCATTCAAGGGCACAAGCATGCCGTCCAGATCCTTTCGCCCAGCCTCCCCTGCTGCAACCAATCCCGACAGGGACGATTCCAGCTGTTCCATGTAGGCCATAGGCCCTCCTTAGATGTGTGGTTGATCGAACAGCTGAGCCGAGGACATGCGCGCGGAAACCTCACGTTGGAAGGCCTCCCAAAGCCGGCGCAATGAAGGCTCCAGTTCGCGCACCACCTGCTCTGGGTCTTTCACATCCCCATGCACGTCGAGCTTGATAGACGGCGCGAAGGTAAACGACTGCTCTACCGTCGGTGCCGGCACCTTGGCCGGTGCAGGGGATTTGGCCGGTTTGGCCTCGGGCATCCGTGGTGCCGGCGGCGCCGCTTTGGCCATTTCCCGTACCACCTCCCCGAGGGAAGGCGGCGCATTTGGTACCGGCGCCGCAGGCCGGGCATCAGGCGATGTTCGCTCGGCGACCGGCAGACGCTCCCGGTTGTCGACCACCAGTGGCACAGGGGCCGCCGGTTGCTGCACAAGCGTGACCATCGGTTTGACCAGCAGCGGCGCCGGCGCCGCTGGCATGACCTTGGCCAGATCACGCACGGCAGTGCCCAGGGCGGGCACCGGTGCCGGCGCAGGTTCGGCGACCGGCACACGCTCCCGGCTGTCGACTGCTGCAGGGGCCACCGCCGGCGCCTGGGACACTGGCTCGGGCGCCGCCGGCGTGATCAACGGCTTGACCACCGTCGGTGCCGGGGCACTGGCCTTGACCGGCTCGCGCACGGTCTTGCCCAGGTCCGGTACCGGCGCCAGCGCAGGGTCGGCGACCGGCACAGGCTCCCGATTGTCGACTGCTGCAGGGACCACCGCCGGCGCCTGGGGCACTGGCTTGGGCGCCGCCGGCGTGATCACTGGCTTGACCACTGTCGGTGCCGGGGCGCTGGCCTTGACCGGCTCGCGCACAGTCTTGCCCAGGGCGGGTACCGGTGCCGGCGCAGGTTCGGCGACCGGCACACGCTCCCGACTTTCGACTGCTGCAGGGGCCGCCGCCGGCGCCTGGGGCATTGGCTCGGGCGCCGCCGGCGTGATCACTGGCTTGACCACTGTCGGTGCCGGGGCGCTGGCCTTGACCGGCTCGCGCACGGTCTTGCCCAGGTCCAGCACCGGTGCCGGCGCAGGTTCGGCGACCGGCACACGCTCCCGGCCGTCGACTGCTGCAGGGGCCACCGCCGGTGCCTGGGGCACTGGCTTGGGCGCCGCCGACGTGATCACCGTCTTGACCACGGTCGGTGCCGGGGGGCTGGCCTTGACCGGCTCGCGCACAGTCTTGCCCAGGGCGGGTATCGGTGCCGGCACAGGGTCGACGACCGGCACACGTTCCCGGTCGTCAACTACTGCAGGGGCCACCATCGGCGCCTGGAGCACTGGCTCGGGCGCCGTCGGCGTGAGCACCGGCTTGACCACCGTCGGTGCCGGGGCACTGGCTTTGACCGGCTCCCGCACGGTCTTGCCCAGGTCCGGTACCGGCGCCGGCATAGGTTCGGCGACCGGCACACGCTCCCGGCCGTCGACTACTGCAGGGGCCGCCGCCGGCTTGAGCACCGGCTTGACCACCGTCGGTGCCGGGGCACTGGCTTTGACTGGCTCGTGCACGGTCTTGCCCAGGTCCGGTACCGGCGCCGGCACAGGTTCGGCGATCGGCACACGCTCTTGGCCGTCGACTGCTGCAGGGGCCACCACCGGCGCCTGGGGCACCGGCTCGGGCGCCGCCGGCGTGATTATCGGCTTGACCACGGTCGGTGCCGGCGCGCTGGCCTTGACTGGCTCGCGCACAGTCTTGCGCAGGTCCGGTACCGGTGCCGCCACAGGTTTGGCGACTGCTGCAGGGAGTGGCTGCGCCGGCTTGGCCTCTTGGCCTGGCTCCAGCGTTACGCGTAACGCCTCACCAGGTGCCGGCGGCGTTTCCGCCTTTGGCTTGGCCTCCCCTTCGGGTTGCTCCTCGCCAAACCACCGCTTACCCAGCCAGCCGCCGAACGTTTCGCCACCCATACCCCCCAGGATGGCGCCAACAGCACCGCCAACGGCGGTACCGATGACCGGCACGACCGAGCCAATAGCTGCACCTGCAGCTGCTCCTGCGAGCGTGCCCGCAAGACTACCGGCGGCGCCGCCATAACCCTCGGCTTTCTCATCCTTGGTTTCAGCGTTCAGCGCGACGTCCAGCGCCTGAGCACCGGCATCCACAACATTGCCTCCGGGCAGGCGCTTAGCCAAACGGGCGACCCCACGAATGGAGCGCGCTATCTTGCCCACCTCGTCGCCACTCGTCAGCGCCGCTGGCACTGCAGCAAATAGTCGGCGCTTGGGCGCCGGCGCGCTGGGCGCCTCCACCTTCGCTGCCGGCCGTACCACAGGCCCCTGTTTCGCCAGGCGCCGGCGCTCCCGGCGGCGACTTCGGCGGCTGCCCCGACCAGACCCTGCAGGGCCGTTACTGGCGACGCTACTGCCGATCCCGCCGATCGCACTGGCATTAACCACAAACACGCGCTGCGGGTCGTGGCCGCCTGCTTCGCCGTCATTGGCCGGGGCCGACTCGGTGGACCTGGAAGAGAACACCTTGCCCAGCACGCCCAGGCCGGTGTCGACCACCTTACTGCCCGTCTTGGGCAGCTCGCCCCGCCCAGCACGTCCGGCCAGGCGCTCCAGGCCTCGGCCGCGCGCAATATTGAAAACGCCACGGCCGATTTTCAGCGCGCTCGATGCGGTCATGAAAGCGATAACCGCCGCAGTGATGCCTCCAATGCCCAGCACCACCGACGGGAACCCGTCGGCCAACTTGGTCAAGCCACGGGCAACCGTGGTCACTCCCGTGGCCACCATATCCGTGGCCGGCCGGATGGCATCGCCGATGCTACGCATGGCGTCGTCAATCGACTGGACCGTCTCGGCCCATTGCTGCGCGGAAGTCTCACGGCGCTCGGCAAGGTTCTTGTCGAGGATCCCCGAGGCCTTCTTAGAATCGGCTTTCAGTTCTTCATATAGCCCCCGATTCTGCGCGTAGGCCGTGAGCGCAGCCTTGACCTGCATGTCGGCGAACAGGTCGCCGGTACGCAAAGTTTTCTCCAGGGCTTCAAGCGCGGCGGCGGCCTTCTCCGGGTCAACTTCCTTGTCGATCTTGGCCTTGGCTTCCTCGATCTTTTTAGCCTTGGCCGGGTCAGTCGCCTGGACGTACTTCATGGCCAGGGCCATGGACGCCTCAATGACGTTCATGCCCTTCTGCAGACCGGTATTCAGCGACGCCTGGTAGTCAATGCCTACATCGCTGTAGGCCTTCTTGATGTCGCCGGCACCGATCTTCTCCATCCAGTTTTTGAAGTTGTTCGCGGCTTCGTCCGAGCTGCCGGCGGTCTTCATTTGCACCTGCAGCATGGAGCCCAGCGACGTCACCGCATCCAACCCGGTGATGCCGTTTTTCTCCATGCCGGCCAGCAGCTGCGGGAACCACTTGGCCATATCGCTGGCCTCGAAGCTCCCCGCCTGGCCTTGGTAGGCGATAGCCTCCAGGGCCTGCTGCATGACCTTTGGGTCGCTGATCTTGGCGTTTTGCTGCAGCGCCTGAATCATCGACGCCGTATCAACGCCAGAAGCACCCTGGCCGATGGCGAACTTGGCCGCCACCGGCGCATAGGACAGCGCCTTATCCAGCTCCATGCCGGCGCCGACCAACTGGTTGACCAGGTCGGCCACGTCATTGCGCGACATACCGGTGTCTTTGGCCGTGTCGATTACCGTCCGGGTAAGCTGCTGCTCTTCCGGTTTGTTGGCAATGTCGGCCTTGATCGCAATGTCACGGATGACCGCTTGGTAGTTCGCGCTGATCATCGTTGGCACGGCGGCCATGCCCGTGCCCACCACAGCACGGCCAATGTTCGACTTGAGCGAGTCCTTGCCCGCCTGCAGCTGCTGGTGGCCCTTTAACTGCAGATCGGCGCCCTTGGCCTCACGGGCCAGGCGCTGGTATTCGCGGGAAAGACGGCCAACCTCGACGCCTTGCTTGCGCAGGGAGTCCAGGTTGTTGTCCAGCTTGCGTAACAGCTTGTCGGCGCCGGCGGCGCCGCTGTCATGCGCGCGCTTCCATTCTTCGCGCAGTTTGATGGTTTCGCCGATGGTGCTTTTGAGCACCTTGGCCCTGTTGCCTTTGGCCTCCAGTTTCTGGATGCCGTTTTCTACTGTCTTGAATGCGGCGCCGACCGATGAAGCGACAGCACCCCCGATCACCAGCGATAACGCTAGTTTGCTTGCCATCGGTACCCCCTATGCAAGCTCAATCCGAAAGCCACCAGACCATATCCTGGTAAGACATGGTCAGGATTTCAGCGGCCGAGAAATGCAGCTCGGCCGCCAGTCGCTTGGCCGCGCTTTTCAGCGTCTCGGGATTACAGTTCGTCCTCTCGCACCAAAAAGGTGTAACCCGCTTGTACGCGGTTGTAGTCCTTGTAGGTGAGGCCCTCCAGATCCTGCAGGCCCACCTCGGCCAGGGAGGCGAACAGGTTCAGTTCGCGCTGTTCTTCGTCGCCGTCCGAGGTCTTGGAAGAGTTGCGAATGTCGCGCACGGTCGGCGCACGCAGGGTGATTTTGTCCTGCTCGATGCCGTTCAGCACGACGGGCTTGGTCAAGGTAATGGTGACGTTTTCAGCGGTCAGGGCGATGTACTTCGGTGCCGGCTTGCTCATGGAGATTTGTCCTTGATTCGAAAAGGTGTGCGGAAAGGTTGCGGGTTACAGGCCGAGGTCGCGGCGCTGGCTGGCCAACTGGTCGACGCCATTGATGACGCGTTTCATGGCCATCGGCTCGATCTCGTAAATGACCTCGCCGCCGACTTCGAGCTTGTAATAGGTCAGGGCAACGGCGTGCTTGAGCTCTGCCTTGTCGCCCGGCTTCCAGTCGCCCATGTCCAGCTCTTTCAGCGTGCCGCGCTGGGTAACGATCACCGCTTTGGTTTCGCCTTTCTGCCCCTTGAAGGAGCCGCGGAAAACACCGTTGAAGGCATTGCCGTCGGCCAGACCGAAGAACTTCAGCGACTCCTTCCGCACGCCGGTGGTGACGAAGGTGGACTCCAGCTTTTCCATGCCCACATCCATCTCAATCGGCATATCCATGCCGCCGGGGCGGTACTCCTCCATCTTGAGCGTGAGCTTGGGCAGGGTCAGGCTGGGGACATCGCCCTGAAAGCTGACCCCATCCACAAACAGGTTCAGGTTGGCCAGAATTTCGGGAATCATTGCCATGTGGTGCGCTCCTTAAGCGACTTGATCGAGGACTTCGGTCAGCCACTGGTTAGTGACTTCGACGCGGAAATTGGGGTTTTCAGCCGGCGGAACGTCGGTGAATCGGATGTTCCAATACACCTTGCCCTGCTCCAGCTGGCTTTGCGTGTTGAGCACCGGGTCGGCGTAGACCTCGAAGTTGATGATTGCGCCCTGGGCTTTCAGGTCGCGCATGAAGGCTTGCAGGCCCTCGGTCACATCGCGGATGTAGGTCGAGGTGATAGCGCGGTCGACCGCCCATTTGTGGCCGTACAGGATCGCGTCCATGACCATGTCCATGGTCCGCACGCGGGTGACGAAGGCCCACTTGGCATCGCTCGACAGCGTGCGGTTGCCCCACAGGCGGAACCCGTCGTCACGGATGATGGTCGCGATATTGGCGTTGTTGAGCAGGTTGGCCCGGCAGGTCTCGTCGCCATCCAGATACTCGATGGCACGGGTGGTGCCGGTGATGCCGACAAACTCCTTGTTCGACGGCGAGGCCCAGAAACCGTACTGGCTATCGGTGTAGGCGAACACGCCTGCAGCCCAGGCCGAGGCCGGCGCGTCGACGGTCGCGCTGGTGGCGGTGTCCCACATCTGCACGCCGGGGTCGACCATGAAAAGACGCTTGGAACCAAACAACTTGGCGTAGGTGGTGGCCGCCTCATCGGTGGTGCCTGGGCCGTCGATGATGGCGACAGCACGCAGCTTGGCTGCAATCGAGTCCATCGCGGTGGCCACCGCCTGGGTGGCGCTGTGCTTGGGCGCGATGATGAGGCGCGGCTGGGCGTTGAAACGGCTCTTGCCATCGAGCAGCGCCTGCAGGCCGGTACGCTTGCCGTTAGCCTGCACCCCGCCAATGATCGAGGAAGTCTGCGCGGCTGCGTCGACGGCCTTGGCCACGCCCGAGGCGACGATGACCGCCTTGGCGCGGGCATAGATCGCCTGGCAGGCCTTGGTGATTGCCGAGGCGGGGCCAAACGCGGCAACGGCCTCGCGCTCGTTGGTGATCAGCACCAGGTCGCCCGCCTTGGCCGTTGCGCCGGCGCCTTCGGTGAAGGTGTCGACCAGGCCAATGATTGAGGAAGACGGTAGCGAGACACTACGCGCGCCAGTGTCGACGCTCGTTACGGTAACGCCGTGAAAGAATCCAGCCATGGGAAAGCTCCAAAAGAAAGGGCCGCACTCGGCGGCCCTGCAGAAATGAAAACGCCCCGAAATCGGGGCGCTCAAGGGAATGCGGGGAGAGGGTCAGGCGTTGCCGGCCACACTGGCGCGGATCGCGTTGATTGCCGTGTCGGCGTGACCTTCGGCCTCATCATGATTCTTAGCCTTGAGCACCTCCTGCCTGCCTTTCAGGCGGGCCGAGCGGATTGCACAGAGCGCAGCCCGCCAGGCTTCTGACTCGGCCAAAATAACCTCCGCAGCGGCTTGCGGGTCGATACCCTGGGCATCGACCACCGCCTGGACTGTCAGCGGCACGTCGCCGTCATAACCGGCCAGCTTGTAAGCCTTGGCTTCATCCTCGGCCATCTGATACTCGACCGCTCGCAGCGAATCTCCCAGCACGGATGCACGGGCCTGATCGGCCGCTTGCTCGATCTGCTGTTCAGCAGCTAACAAAGCCGCCCCCAGGGGCAGCGCCCCGAAGTCGAAACCCACATAGCTGTCGCCTTGGAAAACGACGGTCAAAAACTGCTTTTGCATGGGCAGGGCCTCAGAGTGTTGGAACGTTGGTGATGATGTTTGCCAGGGTTTTGGAATCCGTGCCGGCGGCAACACCTGGGATGATCGAACCGGCCAGAGCCGACGGAATAGAGGTGCCGGAAACTGCAAGGGCATAAAGCGCAGCGTTTGGACCGAACAGGCGACCACGGAAGGTGCCACGAAGCTCAAACACGCAATTGTAGAAACGCATCTGATGCAGCACCGGCGAAGATGCTCCGCTACCGAAGGCGAGGCAGTAATAGGTGTCGAGGTCGCCAGCCGAAGAAGCCGGCAGGCTGATCGTCATCTGAGCAAAGTCCAGCGTCGAACCATCGGACTGCCAGAAGCAACCCATGCGCAGGCCTTGACCACTGGATGGCACGAATTCATTGAGAATCAGCTTGCGCCCGGAGTTCGCCTCTGCACGCAATGACAAGCGACGACCCTGGAGGTAGAGGTGCTCTGCCAGAGTGTAATCCTGTTGCAACCAAGCCTCACAGCGCCCCCCCGCCGGGGTTGCGGCAATGGCCGCCGCCAGGGTCTTGAATGGGCTGGCACTCGATCCGAGGCCTGCGTCGTCGCCCAGCTTAGGGTCGACATAGAAGGTTCGACTGATGGCAGGCGCCGCAGCCACTGCAGCCGATACGGCTTTGTCGATGGCATCCTTTTTCCCAAGGAAGTACTCCGCCATCTTGTTGTTAGACGCGGTCAGCGCGGCGATTTCGGTTTCAAGGCTCATGCCTATGCTCCATGGATGTGTTGAATAACGGTGTATTGAAGGGCAATCAGCCCGGTGGCATTGGCAATCGCTACACTCAGCAAGCCATCCCGCGTTTGAATCGCCGCCTTTTCAGCGGCGCTCATACGGTCAAGTAGGCTGCTGATTTGCTCCCCAGCGATCTGCTGCAGGCGCTCCTGGCTAACCTGCCGGTCGTGCTGTTTCAGACCGCGCAGCTGCTCGTCAATGAGTGCTGTGGCCTGCGCTGCCAGGGACGCTGCCAGCGTCAGGTTGAGGCCGGCGGCCGTACTGGTGATAGTTACGCTGTCCGCCGGTAGCGCAGCCAGCGACAGGTCGTAGGCCAGCAGCAGGTCGATGTTGGCGGCCTTGTATGCCAAAGCCTCGGTCAAGTGCGACCAGACCGCCAACAGGGTGCCGTCCTTGAGGAAAATGCCGACCTCCTTTACCCAGTAGCCGGTTGTGCCATCGGCGACAGCGGTCAGGTGCAACAGCGTGCCGCTCAGCTTCTCGCCGCTGGAAATCGGGAACCGCGCCACCTCGTTGCGCAGGGTCTTTTGATCGGCGCTCGGGGTGTAGGCCTGGCTGCCCAGGGCGATATGGCTAATCTCGGCCGAGAGGCCGGTTTTAGTCGCCGTCAGGATCGCAGCCAGGCCGGCCTTGGTGATGACAGGTTGCAAGCCTGTACTCATAGAACAGCCTCCATGTAGCCCCGGATGACCACGCGCACCTGCACCGCGTTGGCCACCAGCGGGGCACCTTCTGCTTGAATGGGTACGCCCTGCGCCTCGGCAAACCGCCGGGATACGCTGGACGCGTTGAGCGCATTGGCAAACAGCACCGTCTGCGCCATGGGGTCGAAGGGCACCGCCTGGGCATCCATGGATCGATGCTGCACGGCGCGCGCCTGGAAGGCGTTACCCAGCACCAGGCCACCGTCGAAGCGCGCACCCAGCCGAAACTCGTAGTGGCTGCGCTCGTTCTTCGCCGCGTCGACCAGGGCGCGCAGTCGCTCCCCCAGCTCAGGCGAGATAATCGAGCCTTCGCCCGGCCGGTTGTGGTTCGCCCAGGCCGTGACCTGGAACGTGTACGGCGCGGCGTTCGGGATCTGGTGCCACTCCTTGAATTCCGCGTTGACCCGCACCGCCTTGAGCACTCGCCGGATCGCGCCGACAGTGCCCTTGGTCTTGTGAACCGGAATCGCCTCGCGGATCAGCTCGCGGCGCTGGGCGTCGGTGTAAGCCGCCTCCCAGCCCTCGACCTTGAGCGCCCAGCCCAGCCAGGGGAGGAAGCTGGGCGGACAGCGTGCCGAGTCGGCCACGCCCCGGATGATTTCCGGGTCCACACCCAACTCGCCAGCGCGCTCCAGCGAGCGCTCCAGCAGCGTGGCGTTGTGCGGTAGCAGGCTCATGTGACCACCTTGGTCGTCAGTGCTATCGCCGTAGCACGGGGGTAGTGCCGCTTGTCACACACCACACCCTCGACTGGCTTCACCAGGTCCACACGACTGATGCCCGTTACGTGTAACGCGGCATAGATCGCCGAAACGGGCAATTGCCCCTCAAGGCGGCGCGCCTCGGCAATGGCGGCATCAAGGCTTTTCCGGGCTGCGGCTAGCACAACGTCCGGGTCTGGCCCATTTTCCACCCACAGCACGGCTTCAACCTTGAAGTCGGTCGGGATGCCACCCTGCACGCGGGGCCGATCTGTCACCGGCCGCACGTCCTCGGCCGACAGCGCCTTAAGGACCGTGGCCACCAGCTGCGCCTCGGGCATGGTGCTGCTCGTCCCGGCCAGCACCGCCAGCGACACGTCACCGGGCAGAGGATTGGCCAGGCCGGCGTCGTAGTCGCAGACCACCACAATGGCCCCGGCCGGCAGTTGCGACTTAACCGCGGCTGGCACCGGCACCCCGGAAAACCGGGGCGAGTCGACCGAAACGTGTACCAGCTCGGCCGACGCACTCAGCGCGTGATACTCATACGCCCCGCTGCTGCCAGCGACCGACAGGGCTTCAAGCGAAAGCCGCGTGCGGTAGCGCAGCGCCTCGTCAGACTCCATAACAGCCGCAACGGGCGGCACCGCGTCGGGATCCGCTGCCCGGATGGTCAACCGCTGCACGCCATAGTCGGCGGCGCGATTGTCCAGATCGGCGCCTTTGGCATAAGCCAGCAAGCTGGCCTTGGCCGCCGCGTTGATCCGCGCCCGCACTAGCAGCTCACGGTAGGCCATGACCTCCATCAGCTTGACCACGGGTTCGGACTCCAGCAACGCGGTCCACTGATCGCCCATATGGGCGCGGAAGATGCCTAGCACCTCCTGATACAGCGTCTCGAAGTCGAGGGTTTCCACCACCTCGGGTGGGGGGAGCAAAGACAGATCGATCACGCGCTTACCTCCACGACAGCCGAGCTG
Source organism: Pseudomonas sp. Irchel s3f19 (assembly GCF_900187555.1). Classification (NCBI taxonomy): domain Bacteria; kingdom Pseudomonadati; phylum Pseudomonadota; class Gammaproteobacteria; order Pseudomonadales; family Pseudomonadaceae; genus Pseudomonas; species Pseudomonas sp. Irchel s3f19. The sequence goes on from NZ_FYDW01000015.1 coordinate 79,512, forward strand.
CCTAGGTACTGGCCGGTCAGCTGCAGGCCAATCTGGCCGTCAACCACGGAAACGACCTTGACCCGCTCCAGCCGCAAACGCGGCTCCCAGCGACCCAAGGCGCGGGCCACCTCGGCCTGTACGGCGCTTTTCCAGCCCTCGTTAACCGGCAGGTCGACAAAGCGGCGCAGGTTGCAGCCGTACTCAGGGCGCATGCGGCGACTGCCCAGGGGCGTGGTCAGGATGTCCTCAATCGATTGTTTCAAGTGATCGAGGCCGGTGGATTGCTGGCCGGTCCTGCGGTCGACGCCGATCATGCTTAGCCGTCCAGCTGCTGCAGGTCGGCATGGGCGCGCAGGAACACCAGCGCCTCGGCGTCGTCGGCCTGGAGGGTCACGCGGCCGGTCTGCACCTTGAACTCTCGCAGGTCGTTACCGGCCTGCAGGAACAGCGAGCGCGAGGTATAGGCGCTGTCGGTGAAGGTCACGCCAGGCGGCTCAGCGGCAGCAACAGCGGTGTCGGCGCCGTCAGGCGCACCAGGTACAACTGCGGATTCGTCCGCCACCGCTGCCGCGTCGGTCGCGGCGGTTTTCTTGACTGCCATAAGTTGATGCTCCAGAAAAGACAAAGCCCGCGAGAGCGGGCTGTCAGTGTTTGTGGTTCGCCGTGTTGCCGGCGGTGTCGATGATTTTCCCGAGGCCGAGAATGTCGAGCGTTACTAGTAACGCGCCGTCGATCTTCACGTTGCCGAGCAGCAGAATCTCAGGCGCTATAGCCGTGTACGTCTCGGCCTCGGCGGTGATCGCCTTTGACTTGGCGCTGATCGCGTCGTCGGTGATCGTCGCCTTGCTGCTACCGACCTCGATGTTGACCGTGCCAGTGGGCAGCTTGATGGTGTAGCTATTGGCCGCCCAGTCGTAGACCAGGGAGCCGCCATCGTCGAAACGCCATACCTCGACATGGTCGCGGTTGTCCGGCTGGGCGCCGGCATTGCCATACAGCCCTGGAACGAACGTCCCTTGCGCAGGCTCGCCGCTAGGGCTCACCAGCACGCCCTGCTCGCCCATGCTCGGCGCACGCCAGTGGCGAGCCTTGCCGGCGGCCAGGGCATGCCAGCGCACCCAGGCGCTCGTCCAATCGCCACCATCGGAAACCCGAACCTTGCCGGCGACCAGGTCCACCCCGACCACGTAACAGGGGATCACCAGGCCGGCCAGCATACGGTCGAGCTGCGCGAGCGGGTAACTCATGCCAGCTGCTCCGGCGCCTGATACTGATCCTCGTTGCCTGGGCCGCTATCTGGATCGAAGGCGAACACCAGCGGGCCGGACTCTCGGGGCCACGGCCACTCCTCCTCCCCGAGGTAAATCACCTGGGTCCACTCGACCACCCAAACTGCGTAGCTATCTAACTCGGGCCGGCTCCAGTCCCGCTCTGCCCGGACGAACTGAGCAAACTCAACTGCCAAGCCCCAGGACTGCATGCGCAACAACACGGCCAGCTGAGCCGCGACAAACGCGGCCACATGAAGGCAGTTTTCTTCTTCGGCCCCCACGATCACGCGTGCCTCAAAACGGGCATCAACTGCTGTCTCACCTGTACCAGGATCCTTGTCCGCGTCTTCAAACCCGGCCAACTCCAACACAACAGCAGGCACCGGAACGACGTCAATTCCAGCAGGCATGGTTCCTACATAGGCGAGGCCAGGTATTGCATCCCCGATGTGCTGCTCAATCGCAGCGTATATCTGGGAAAGCGGAATCGGCTCATCAGCCATTGCCAGTCCTCCGCAAGAATTTTTGCAGTTCGAAGTTCAACTCTTGCTTCATGACCACGAGCAACCGCTCGTGGGCACGATTGGTCCAGGTCTCGAAATGAGGCCGAACGTCTTCAAGCGAGATTTTTGCTTTGGCAAGAGGGAAGCGGCCGATACTGTTGGATTCGGCAATCCAACCCGTGCGCCCCTTTCGCCGCGTTTCAATCATGCTGTCGGGGTAGTCTTCATCCGTGAAATGCTTGCTGCCGGCACGGATCCAGATATCAGCCTGGTCACCATAAACTCGTCGGTAGAAGGCCCCTTTGTAATGCCGCCCCGCTACCGATACACCTGAGCGTGTTTGCCGAGCCCGACCAGCACGACTGGCCTCAATTGGTTTGATCCCGAACCAGAGCTTGCCCTGACCGTTGCTGCCCATGGGGTAAGCCATCAAGCGCTTTCGCACGGCAGATATAGCAATGCGCTCCTGAACACCTACCTCGCGGGCAATCTTGCCTCTCAGCCAGCGAAGTGTCTTATTGATGGCTCGCCGCTGTGCTGCAGCGATTGCTTTCGGTACCACTTGAGCGAACTGCTCAAATCCTTTGACGTCTTGAGGTCTTGCCTGCAGCGTGATCAAGCCGCTGCTTGCCGACCCCTTGTGGTAGCTGCCAACACTCATGCACGCACCTCCCGCAGTGTCAGGTTGATCCAACCGGTCCCGTCAGGCTTCCTGCCCGCTATAACGTATCGTCCACCACCATCCTCGGGCGCGAGCTTGATCACCAGGTGCATCCCTTCCTTGATTCCATTCGCATGGGCGATGCGAACCGCAAACACAGGCTCGCGGACCCCTGTGTTGATCTGGCCAAGCTTGGGCTGGAGCCAGGGCGCCGAAAAGAACCCAGGTACCGGATCGACTACCCCTTCGATCTCAGCCTCATCACCCAGGGCATCCAGCAGCGCCCTGTCCATGAACGCCACCTGATCACGGAAGTCCACGATCAGTCACCGTCGTCTTGTTCGTCCTTGCTTGGCAGCTTGCCGCGAGGAGCAATCTTCCCCTCTTCGATAAGCAGCTCCAGCACCTCCTTGTTGGAAGTCATAAAGACCTCGCCCTTTTTGAAGACCTTGGCGCCGTCCTGAATGCAGCCATCCACCACCACGTATTCGATCTTGGTAGCCATGTCACACCACCTTGGCGTAGAGGAAAGCGTTCGGCTCCAGCAGGCCAGGCAACGGGGCAGCTTGAACCTTCAGCCAGCGCTGGCTCGGCTCTTGGGTAACCCAGCTCTTGGGGAAGCGCGCCGCTTCGACCAGGCCACTTTCGATGGCTTCCAGGTCCTGAATCGCCGCATACAGCATCGCGTTACGGGTCGCGGTGGAGCCCAGGATCAAGCCGCCCGCTGGGATCAGTGGCTTTTCACCATCCTCATCGTCCAGATACCACTCGTCATAAGCGTAAAGGTCCACACCTGGATCATTGAGGTAGCCGAGGTAAGTCACGCCGTCAGGGAGCTCTTCCGGTTTGATCAGGCCCAGGTCAACACGGCGGGTGTTCAACTGCTTGAGCACCGCTTCGTTGCTCTGGAAGGCATCCTGTGCCTCAGCGCTAAGCACCGCGACGTTGGCCGAACGGCCCGAGTCCTTGGCGATCAGGCGACGCCACTGACGCATGTTGGCGATGGGATCGGACCCGGCGGTGTTCCAACGGCCAGTGGCCAAAGCGATCTTGTGGGTGTCCTCCATCAGGAAATCAATGGTGTCATCAACCCCATCGCCAATCACCCGGATTCGCCCGGTAGTCAAGGCCTGGGAGCACATCCACTCCTCGCGGCGAATGATCTCGCCCTCAAGCTCCACCAGGTCACGGCCAAGCCGCTCGCCTGCTCGTTCAAGTGCGGTGCGCGTAGAGAACGGGGTCTCACCTGCCCCGCGTTTCAGGATCTGCTCTGCCCTGGTGACACGCTTGGGCTGAATGTACGGCGGCTGGTAGGTGGACGAGGCGAAGCCGGTACGCTGCGACACACTGCCAGGGAGGGTTGGGTGAACAAAGGGCGCCATCTTGCGCTGCCCCTTCACGATGTCGATGGTCACCGTCTCAGTGGGGAAGGTTTCAGGGGCACCGGCGTTGAAGAAGGTGTTCATGAGGAAGCGGCGTGGCGTTGCCAACTGCTCGACGGCTTCCAGCATGGTCAGGGTGTCAAAGATGTTCATGGATGCTCCAATTAACGGACGAAGAGGCAGAGAGGACGCAGGGCCGCTTTTGCAGCTGCCAGGGTCAACCCAGCGCCGAGGGTGAGTTGGCTGCCCAACACCTGACCGGTCAGGCGGATCGGCGCACTGTGAGCGCCATCGGTGGTGTCAACATCGCGGTCGAGGATCACCTTGGGCACCTGCGAGCCGTCCTCAGCGTCGGCTTTGCACAGCAGATATTCACCAGAAGCCGTGACCTGCCCGAGCACTGCACCGCGGAGCAGTTGCTGGCCGGCGGCGATGACGCCGGAGTCCATCACGATGGGGAAGTCACCCGCTTCGATCTGAGAGGGCGTGAAGGTATGGGTACGTGGGTTTTCCATGAGGGGCTCCTACTTAACGACGCGAGGCGCCAGAGACGATTGCGCTGACGGCGGCCTTGCGCTCGCCAGCCTGGCCACCTTCCGGCGGAGTGCTGCCGGTGACGCCTTGCGCATCACCCTTGATGCCCGCGAGCGAGATGCCGCGATCCTGCGAGGCTTTGAGCAGCACCAGCGCAGTGGCCTCAACCGAGCTGCCATCATCGATCGCCGCGTCGATTTCCTTCTCGAAGCCCTTGACCGCCAGGGTATTGATACCCTTGATGCGCTCACGCTCGGCGGTGGCCGCCTCGGTGCGAATCGCGGCGGTATCAGGCTGATCGGCCTGGGCAATCTCGATAGTGTTGGGATCAGTGCCAGCTGCAATAGCGGTGCGCAGTTCTGCCGTGGTCTTGACGGTGGTCATGGTGTTTGTCCTTGGGAAGGTAGTGGCCGGCTTGGCCAGTTCAGTGATCAGAGATTCCAGCGAGCCCACGCGATGGGCCAGGCCGTGCTTGACGGCGTCAGCTCCTACGCGAATGCCGCCGTTGTCGCCCATTGCGGGCACCTTCTCGGCTGCCACGCCGAGGTTGCGGGCAACCTTGCCCTCGAAGACTTCGGCCATTGCGTCGATGGTCTCCCCCATCTTGGCGCGGCCTTCCTCGGTTCCGAGATCGGGTCGCTTGTTCGGGGCGTTGCGACTGACGATCTGGTAGCGGGTGCGACCGGTCTTCTTTTCGTCCTCGATCACAGCCTCGACAACGACACCGATGCTGCCTGCCAGGCTGGCCTCATCGATGACGATCTCGCTGGCAGCTGAGGCGATCCAGTAAGCGGCGCTGGCTCCAATCCCACCGATGTAGGCAACAATCCGTTTCCGATCCCGGCCGGCATAGATCATCTCGGCCAGTTCATTGATGCCCGAGGCCACACCACCTGGACTGTCGATGTTGAGCACGATGGACTTGACCTTGGGGTCGTCCAGGGCACGCTGGATGTCGGTCGCCAGGATCTGGGTGCTGGTGGCACCACTGATCTCGGTGAACAGGTTGGCGTACCGGAAGATCGGGCCGGTGATTGGCACCACCGCCACACTGCCGCGCATAGTGATGCGCCGGGTTTCATCCAGCCGCTCGCCGCGCTTGGTCGCCAGTGCCACCGGATCGCCCATGCGGTCGGAGATGGTCAGCAGGTTGTCCAAGGCGTCGGGCATCATCAGCCAGGGCTGCGAGGCAGCCAGCTCAAGTGCTCGAGGCATGCTTATTCCTCTTTGGGGTTGGATTCAGGCGCAGACTCAAGCCCGCTCTTTGGCAGGGCCTGCATGTTGTGCTCGCGCCGGTAGGTAACCTCGCGGGTGCGCTGACGGATAACCTGCTGCCAGGGCTCGCCGGTCATGGCCGCCGTTTCCAGCGTCTCGTTGCTGACGCCGATCTCGATGCGCTTGCCAGCTGCGTTAGCTTCCTTGAGCTCATCGATCGCGCCACGGGCCGGGCCAATCCAGATTGCCTGGCAATAGGCCTTGCGCTTGGCTGGGTCGTTGTAACCCGGCAGATCGACCAGGCCCCGAGCAACTGCCTCGTCGATAACCAGCTCGCGGCTCGGCTGGCAGAAGTCACAGGCCAGCCACCAGCGGCGCAGGCTGTAGAAGCGCCAGGCCTGGAGCATTGCTGCTCGGGCGGCGCTGTAACTGCTGCTGTAATGCAACAGCAGCTCTTCCAGAGGCAGCTCCAGCGCAGCGCCGATTTCCTTCACCACTGCGGTGAAGAACGGATCGAACTGGGCGTTGGGACGGCTAGGGTTGGCCACCACCGGTTCCTCACCCACGCCCAAGTCAACGATGGCGCCTTCGCCCAGCGCGATGGCACCGTCGGACGTGTCATCACCGCCAGGCTTCTCCTCCGTCAACGCAGACATGGGCAGGTTATTGGCGTTGAAGCTGTCGCCCTTCTTGATGAACACGGTAAACATCGCCGAGATCACCGCCGCCATCAGCTCGGCGCTGCTGTACCGCTCCAACTTCTGCAGCGGCTCAAGCACCGGGGACAGGTACGGCGCGCCGCGCTTCTGCCCTGGCCGCTCTTTGTCAGCCATGACATGCAGCACCCGGCGGCGGCCGGTTCCAGCACCGAACACCGTCAGCCGCTCCCACTGCAGCGACTTGCCCAGCACATGCTCACCGGGGTAGCCAGTGCATACGTGGTAAGCCACTGGCGCACCCAACCCGTCGAACTCCACGCCCTCTACCAGGTCCGCCCGGTCCATCCCGCCGTTCGGGTTGCCTACGCGGTCCGACTCAATCAACTGCAAGCGGGTGCTGAAGATGCAACCAGGCCGCTCTTGATCGGGGCTGGCAACAAATACGTCACCGGCCACCATCGACGAGACAAGCACCAATGCCTGCAGCTGGTAGTGGTTGAGGGATGCTTCGGCATCGCACTCTCGTGGATCGTCGGCGTACAGGGACCACAGCCGGTCCAGCTGGCTGTTGAGCTGCTCGGCCTCTTCCTCGGTCAGGCCCAAGGCCTCATGATCGACCTGGGCACGGCAGACCAGCCCGGTACCCACGACATTGGTGCGCAACCGGGTAATCGCCGCGCGGGCGATCAAGTGATTGCGCATCGCATCGCGGGAGCGGGCCACCAGCATGCGGCGCTCGCTGTGGTTAAAGTCACGCCGAGGGCTACCCAGGCCGGGGATCCAGCTGGCAACGCTGCGCAACACCCGAGAAGCGCCACGCCAGCGGGTTTCGACGCCACCGCCACCGCCCTGGGCGACGATCTGCTGGCCCTCGACTGATGCTCTGGCCACACGAATAGCTTCGGTCATCAGCTGCTCGGCAGCCGAATCCCGTTTTCGGAACGGCCACATGGTCAGATCCCCACGTAGGAAACGCGGTTACGGCCACGGCCCTGCCGGGCAGCCGTCTCTGCAGCAACTTCGGTGGCGTACTGTTTTTCCAGCAAGCGCAAACTGTTCAGCTCAGCCAGCTGGACCTCTCGATCCTGTCGGCGCAAGCGTTGCCCGTTTTTCAGGACGTTCGAGATCGCCGCCCGGACCTCGTCAAGACGTTGTTGTGCATCTGTCATGGTGAACCTCGGTTAGCTGACGCGGCTCCGAGTGCCTCTGCCGCGCGCAACCGCACGGCGGGGAACCGGCGCCACCGCCTGCTCAGTTGTGAAGAGGGTGGGCTGAAGCAGTTGCTGCTCCAGCTGGTCCCATTCGTGATCACGCAGCAGGTGCGTCTTCAGGCTGCGAGCCGCGTGCAAGGCGTACACCTCACAGTCCAGCGCTTCATTGCGCCGGCCAGCTTTTTTCTGCCAGACCATCTTGCTGGGGTTTCGCGGGTGCGGCGCCAGCACCTCGTTGGTCACCTGCTCGTAGTAGTCCGAGCGGATCTCGCTGTACCAGTGCATACGCCCCGGCCCAGCGCCCTTGAGCTTCATCCGGCCATCGATCAGCGTCTTGGCCTTGTGGGTACCGACGATGAACACGCGGAGGCCGTACTTCGACGCCTTGGTGTTGTCTTGGCTGGTGTCTGCGGACTGGGCTGGCTTGGTGAAGATCTCCCGGTCCCGGCTGTCGATGGACGCGCCCTTGATCGCCATGATGTTGAAGCGCTGGCGATCTCGAACGTAGGTGTACACCGCATCGCTGGTATTACCGTCAGAGCTGTCGATGCTGACTGCCGACACGGCAAGCTGCGCACCGCTGTCGGTAGGTATGGGCGTCGCGATGATCTTGTCCAGTTCAGTCCATACCGGGTCGTGCGGATCGATGGGGTTGCCTGGTAGCTCGCCCCAGTGCAATCGCCAGGACTCTTCGCCCCTCCCCCAACCAACCATGACCAGGGCGAGACGATCACCCTGAACGTCGACGCCGACCGTGACCAACAGCGTGCCCTTCGGGGCAGTCAGCTCGGCATAGGGCTCGGCACGCTTCTCCAGCTCGTCCGTCTTAGGCGCGTCGCTCTTGTACTCGTAGCTTTCGCCCATCGAACTGTTGGTGAAGGCAATCATCGGACCGATATTGCCCTGCCGCGCAGCGTATTCCGCCTGCAGCTTCTTCTCGATCAAGACCTCGAAGCGGGAACCATGGAATTTGGCATACAGTTCGTTGAGGATGTAGCCAGCGATTCCACGAAACTCAGCCGTCGCCTCCCAGCGCCCATGTGCCAGGTTGGCGTTCTTTTGATGGTCATCCCAGATCTCCCCGCAGTGCGGGCACGCGTAGAAAGCAGATTCCGGTCGGCGCTTGCCATAGACCTCATGGAAGTAGTGCTCGTCCTCGTCACAGTGCAGATTATCGAAGCTCAGCGCGTGCGACTCACCGCAACCGTGGCACGGCACCAGACCTACACGCTTGTCAGAGAGCTCAAGCTCAGCGTCGATGGCTGACAGGCCCTTGATGGTAGGTGTGCCACCAATGATGATCTTCGACCGACGGAACGTCTTCAGACGCTCCTTCGCCAGCTTGATGCTGTCCCCCTGCCCCCGCAGGTTCAGGTTGCAGTCATCAGGCTCTTCGATAGCGACCCGTGGTACTGGTGTGGACTTCACGCTGGCCGGGCTGTTGGAGCCCACCATTTTCAGAAAGCCTCCGGGGAACCGCTTGAAGTCCTGGCGCTGCTGCAACTTTCGACTGCGCAGGTCGACCTTCTTCCGCAGCCGCTTGGTCGCCTCGATCATCGGCTCCAGTTTTTCAGCAACATACTGCTTGGCCGCTTCAGCCTTGGGGAACAGGATCAGAATCGGCGAGGGGTCGAGATCGATCCACTTGCCAATGGCGTTACCCAGTACGCCCGACGTCCAAGCCACCTGGGCCGACTTGCGCCCTACGATCTCGAAGACGTTCGGGTCGTCCAGCGCCTCGAGCGGGCCGCCTGGCCAGATCAGATGCGGGGTCATGTCGAAGCGGTACTTACCTGGTGCAGCCGACTCTTCGGGAGCGAGCCAACGAAACCTGTCGGCCCACTCGATGATGGTCATTCTCGGCGGGGGCGCCCACTTGCGGCAGACGCGGCCCATCGCTTTACTCGCCGTCTTCTTCAGAGCCCTCCTCGTCGTCCGACTCGTCAGAATCCCAAGCGAGATCGTCGTCCTCGTCATACGCGGACAACCTCCTCAGTATTGATTCGATGGGATCGCGGATCAGCTGGTCATCGACCTGCATGCCGTACTTGGCCGACAAGGTCGCCGCCAGCTCATCAGGGAAGGTATTGAGCAGTTCGATCTTCGCGGCAGTGATCACCGCTTCAAAGCGCTCAACCATTTCGGCCTCGATCACGACCTCGCCCAGTTCACGGGCCAACGCGATTTCTTCGCGGTCACCGCGCAGCCGATCAAGGCGGTCGCGCGTCGATTCCTTCTTGCCGTTCAAGGCGGCCTGTCGCATCAGCCACTCGATCACCACCTGGGTGTCGTATTGGTTTTCGTTGCCTCGGCCAACGCCAAACTCGATCACTGGCATGCCGTCCTTCTGCCAACGGCTCAGGGTCCGCTCATCACGGCCAATGATCTCGCCCAGTTCGAGCTTGCTGACTGTCTTGCCCATCACTAAGTCCTTGAAAAGACGGACATCCCTGCAGGAATTTCAGCTGCAGGGAAACCGCGAGTCTGCGCACCCGTGTAGGGGGCGGCCCGGGGGGAGGACCCAAAAATCAGCGGGCGCCGCCTGACCCGGCTCTCGGCGGGGGTCACTGACCCGCCTCGCTACCGGCCGGCGGCTCCTGGCTCAGTCCCAGGCGCTTGGCGGCCCAGCGCATGTAGAGGTTGATCGCGACATCGGCACCGGCCATCGCAGCCAGACACCCAACCGCTGCCGCCGCCCATACCGAAACGCCGAGGGCGTACAGCAGCATGTTGGTCGAAAGCCCGCAGGTCACACAGGCACCAGAGCGCAACGCCAGCCGGCGAATCAGCCCCCAGCCGCGAGCGCCCGCCATGTCCGCCCGCCACATCTCTCCCGAAACACCGCCGACCAGGGACAGCACGATCACCATCCAGATCGGCAGTTCGGCTAACGTTTGTTGCTCGCTGTTCATGTAAGCCTCATTGGCAAAGCACGGCGCCGGAAATAGAAAACCCCGCCAAATGGCAGGGTTCTCAATGCGCCGAAAGGTCGGAGCGGGTTGCACAGCACAGTGCTTGTGGGGAAGCGCCTAAGCGCACTTTTGATATCGTGGTGACTTTTTACAGGTCACCGGAAAAACCGAAAAGGGGCAATTTACGGTTCTCCGCTTCGGCGCTACTTCGGCGCAACTTCGGCGCACGCTCGGCGCATAGTGACCCGACGAACGGTCTGCTGCCTAACCCGGCCAGCACGAGCAGCCAGGATGGCAAACACCTGCAGGTGCAGGGCCTTTACCCAGTTTCGGTAGGTGCGGTCAGCATCTTCAGCCAGCCCGACTTCGCGCATCTGTATCCGCACCGTTGTGCCGAAGAGGTATCGAAGGTGAGCCAACTTGGCCAATGTTGCTCCCCGCGCGTCGCGTCGTTCCAGCTGGGCCACCGCCGCGTCGACCTCAGCCGCTGCGTGGTCAAGACCAGCACCAGAGACCAGAATCCGCGATCCAGAAGTTCCGCCGCGTGGAGCTGAACCCTTCCATTCCATGATGGTGCCCATCTGGCTGCCCAAGCTGGCCTCCAGACCAAGCTGAGAACGCTGCTCCCCCCAATGCTTCATCAGCTCGCCAACCAGGCGGAGGCGCTCGGCCTGATCAATGAGCGCCGCCATATCAATGCGATGGAGCGCGAGGTCCACCTGCTGCTGTAGGCGCAAACCTTGGTCATTTTTCATCGCCGACCTCCAAATCACTACCCAACACGCATAAAGGCAAAGCCAACACAAACCCAACACACTCGAAAGTCAATGAATTCAATGGATTAAGCGAATGTGAGTTGAGTGTGTTGGGTGTGTTGGGTTTATCGAGGTTCGCATAAGGATTTTTCTCACCTTCGGAATCACTGTTAAAAAAAGCGCGCCTGCGCGCGCGCGTGCACAAACCCAACACACCCAACACACATGCCCTCCACGCCACGAAACTCGGGGCTCTAACCTGTGTTGGCTTACCGAAACCAACCCAACACAAACCCAACACACCCAACACACTCGCCGACGGAATCATGCTGCAAGCCTCTTGATGTGGTCCCAGCCGTCCACGTTCCACCCAGCCAGCTTTGCCCGGGCACGCCACTCGACGACGTTCTTGCCCAGCTCGGCCGCCACTGCGGATGGGGGCAGGGAAGGATCGCCGTCACTGGGGAAGAAGAACGCCGCGAACCGTCGGTTGCTGCCGTCTGACCAGGGGATGGCCCTTGTCTTCTCCACCTTCGCACTGAACATCAACGAGAACTTGGTGTGGCTCATGGAGTTCTCCTTGTTGTGGGAACACCATTCCAAGAACATCGCGTAGACGTCCGAGGTCAGGCAGCAGCCCCACAGGCCGTGCCCCAGCTCGCCGGCTCGCCAGAGGTAGAAGAAGGTCTGCCAAGCCGTGCGACTCAGCTCGACTAAACGCTGGCGGGCCTCGGTCTCTGGTGGGCGTGTGCGCTGGGTGAACTCACCCAGCTCGACGTCTAACAACCAGCCATACAGCGCCGCGACGCCACCGCTGGCCAACTCACGGGCAATCGCTTTCTGCCGCTCGGGCGGCAACGTCTCCAGCGGCCACATCACCAACATTCGCCGGTCGCTCTCGCTGATCGGCCAAGGCATGATCTCGTTGCTCAAGAAGACCGAGTTCATGTGGTTGGCTTCTTCCCAGCCGTTGATGAACTTCGACTCCATGCGCACCGTCTTGCCGGTGATCATGTGCTTGATCTTGCCCACCTGGTTGTAGCGCTGGTCGCGACTGACAACCTCTTCGAACACCGCCCACAGCTTCCCGCTCTGCCAGGCGTTGAAGTTGCCTTCGAGCTGGGTTTGACCGACCGTTGCGCCGTACCGGCCGTATAGCTCGCCCATGATGTCCGCGAACAGCAAGCTCTTGCCGGAACCTTCCATCGTGGAGTGGAACAACACGGCGGTATCCATCTTTGCGCCCATGTGCTGCAGCGGGTAAGCCAGCCACTTGACCAGCCAGTCCAGGGCCACCGCGTCGTGGTTGCACAGAAACGAAATCAGCCATCGCAAGTTCTCGCAGGCAGCGTCATCCCGCACCGGCTCCAGCGGCAGGCCCTCGAAGGTGTTGATGTAGACCGCTGGGTCCTTTGTCATCGTCGGGTCGAACACGATGTGGTCGACGTCAACCACCCGACGATTCGGGCTGTTCAGCCAAAGCTGGTACGCATCGCCCAAAGCCATCTTTACGCTGCCTTCGGGCAGGCGCCGCTTCTTCTCCCGGTCCCAGGCTTCCTTGGTACCGTCGATGTACACATAGCGGTCAAGCGGAGCGAGGTTCATCGCCCCGCCCTTCTTGCTCGACATCTTGCGGGCCTGCTCGAGTTCCTTGACCTGCTCGGAGGAGACCAGCTTCTTGTCGGTGCTTTCCATCCACTGCTTGGCAAGAGGTTTGCCGACCAGGGCTTCGAAGCCGGTTCGCTTCATGGACTGCCCCTTGTCCATGTCCCACACATTCGTGGTGCCCTCGACCAGGGCGAACCGGCGCTTGGCGCTTTTCAGGACCAGACCGTCTCCCCCCGGCCCCCCGTCGGCCGAGTAGGAGGCGGGGCTGGGCTCACCTTGGCTGCCCTTGACGACGACAGGCTCATCGGGGTTTGCGCCCACTTCGACCTGTTCGGCCCGCTCGGCGACTGATGGGGTACGGGGAAGCTCTCCCAACGGCGGCGGTGCAGGTGGGCCTGATTTTGCATCGATACCGAGTATCTGCGCGGCAGCTTTTGTCGCGGCCCGCTGATCGCCAGCGTGCACGAGGATGCGGAACACATCGAATGCATCGTTCTTGTGCCCGTTCGCCAACGGGTCGGAACTGTGGTGGGAGAACAGCTTGTCGTCGATGATGCTGACACCTGCCAAACCACTGCTGCTCTGCGGGCAGAGCCACTTGTCACCTCGACGCTCGTAGCCATGGGCCTCAATCAGCGTAGCGATGTCATGGGCCTGATTGAACAGCGGAATCACTTCTGGCAGATCACGCCCGCTGCGCCCCGCAGCAGGGCGAGGCCTTGCAGGTGCTGGTCGCGGCGCCGGCGATGCTTTGGGTAGCCAAGGACAAACAGCCTCAGCCTTGGGCTTGAACTCGTCCCACCCCTGCCAGATAGCGAGCAACTGAGGGGGCAGCTCTGGCAGCCCTTCCACTGATGGCGGTGTACGCCAAGTGTACGGCTGGCCAGTACCAGGGTGGATAGAAGGCGGCAGCACGTCTTGCACCAGGCCGGCACGCAGCTCGAAGACGGGGATCTTCTTGAACGGCTCAGCGGCCATCTTCAACGCAGCCTCCCTGTCAGTGTCCCCAGCATCCCTGGCAGCCTTGACCTGCGCCATGAGCGCTTTGTGTATAGAGCCATCTGGATCCGCCTGGCTTGGCCAGGTCAGAGGGTGCCAGCTTAGATCAACTCCATCGGGTACACGAAACATGATGCGGAAGCGTGCCGGGTTGCCCACCGAGGTCGGGTAGGCATCTGCCAGCGCGTCCAAGTCCATCCCGAGCAACTCGCTCAGTATCTGCCGGGCGCATTGAACTTCATCAACGTCCAGCGAGCAGACACCACTCGGCCCTAGTACTACCCCAAGGTTGTGAATCGGGCGCTTCTTCCAGAATGCTTCAGCATCAGCGGCGGCAGTAAAGTAGCCTCCGGGTTTGTTCCAGCCGTTACCCTTCGGTCCCTTCTCACCTGGCTCGATTGGAACCAGAGCAAGATTGAAGGTTTCAATGTACCGGCGCGCCCAATCAGCTGTGGTAGGAGTTGGGCGCTCGCTCATCTGCGGCGCTCCCGCAGTTGCTGGCAACTGGTGCAAGTTTCGCAACCCGCCACCAGCTGCTGCCTCTTCACCGGGATCGGTTCGTCGCAGTCCTCGCAGAACTGCGCGCTGGGCTTCGTCACCGGGCGAAGACGACGCTGAAGGGACACCTGCAGGTGGTAATCGGCTTGGTCATTGGCAACATCTACCACATCAGCCATGGGAGCTTTCCTCCATGGCTTGGCGGGCACCCGCCATGATGGCCAGCACTTGGCGGATAACATCCATGCCGCGTTGCTCAAGGTCGACCACCTCGACAGGGGTCCAAACATTGTCTGCGGCCCCATCATGCAGGCTGCCAACGAACTCGCTGGATTCCTCAAGAAGTTTTGCGACCGCCTGCAGCGCTGCGTTAGTCGCGGGGACGGGCTCAGGGCGGTACCAAACTGCACCGGCCGGACGCACCAGAGCATCAAGCAGGCGCGGGCTCGCGGTCAGTTGAACGATCTCTTCCAACTCATCGGGCGTGGGCCAGCGGCGCTCCTCGTTGTGGTTAAGTTTCTTCTGAAGCGTATCCACATCCAGCCCCATGTCGAAGGCCAGCCTGGTCATTCCGCCATAATAATCTCGACCTGCGCGATAGAGCGCCTGCCGCAGGGTAAGTACCGGACCAGCGCCCGGCAAAAGATCAATGCGACTCATAACCGTAAAACCTCGATTTACGGTGTAGTCACAGGATCAGGTAAGACCTATCCTACAACCACGACCGATGTACTGTGCTGTGCGTCGTCGTCGCTGGACTGGGGAGGTGAGAGGCCCCGGCCCAGCACCTTAATTTCTGGTGTTTCTCAAATACGCCCAATCGATATCAGGCCGCATGTCTTCACAGCGGATAGCTCCGCCTGTCTCTCGGTCAAGGCTCACAGCCAACCCGGCGCTTGCACGACGGTTTCCGTAAGCCACCTGCTTCAACTGGCCAGCAGACGTCCCGCAGCAGCGGGCAAAGGCTGCCAGCCCTTCCTTGTCCATCGTTTTCAGGTACTCGCTAAGCGTCATAGACACCTCCATGGGTGGCGAGATTAGCAATTGCTAATCAGCAAAACAATAGCATCTTGTAATTTACTGTTTGCTAACGGAAAGCAATCATCACCACATGGATATCAACGAAAGGCGTATCGCCTCCCTCCGCAAGATCATGGGGACCATGAGCCAGAAGGAATTCGCCGAGGCTCATGACCTGGACGCGTCGTACCTGTCACAACTGTTGAACGGCCATCGGAAGCTGGGGGAAAAGGCTGCGCTCAATCTAGAGCTCAAGATCGGGCTTGCTGCAGGGATGCTTACCTCTCCGCCATCGGAGAGCCCCACCCACAAAGCCCCGGACAATGTCGTTCACCTCTCGGCCCGAGCGGCCAAGGACAAGAACTTCATACTGATACCGCACCTGGACATCGCGGCATCAATGGGGCATGGCAAGGCAGCCCCCTATATGCACATTGAAGTGATACGCGACATGACCGTGCACCTCGACTGGTTGAGGATGCAGGGCCTAACGTTCTCGAAGGTCGACAATCTGGCGATTATCTCCGGCAACGGCGACAGCATGACTGGCACGTTTGCGGATGGTGATGCACTGCTGGTCGACCGTGGGATTACAGAGGTCAAAACAGATGCCATCTACGTCTTCACTCTGGACGGCGACCTGTACATAAAGCGCCTCCAGCGGCTCACGGGCGGGCAGCTAAGAATGATTTCGGACAACCCCATTTACCCACCGATAACGATTGATCTGTCCATGATTGATCGGATGCACATTCAGGCCCGGGTCCTGCTCGCCTGGAACGCTAAAAAGCTGTAACCCCCCTCCCCTTTGCAGCTACCGGCCATCAGGCAGGTACTGCCACGCTTAAAATATTTAGCAGTTGCTATTGATGTAAATTTTAGCTTTTGCTAATTTCAGGCCGTGTCACCTCTCACTCAAAGGACACGGACCATGAAATCAGCACAGTACAAAGAGCTAGGCAAAGTCCTGATCCACCCCACCACCTGCAGCAGTCTGCAGAAGGTTTTGGCGTTTCAACGCCGCACGGGGCTACAGATAGTCATCAACCAATTCGGTACCGCACAGGCCATTCCCGCTCAATGCGCAGGGGGTGCTGTATGAGCGATTACACGCTTTCATTGAAACGCGTGATGCTACTGCAGAAGACGCTTGAAGAAGGTGGCTTTACGACCTGCCCGCTGCAACGACCGGAAACTACGACCGATGCAGTGATTCAAGTCGAGAACGACCACGAGGTTCATCGCCTTAGCGTGCGTATCGGGCCATTGCATAGCTCGATCACACTGAAACGGCGGGATTCAGCAAAGTACTTGGCGCTACGGGACTTCCTGCAAGACGTGGCAAATGGCCGAGCTGACTCTGGTACCGAGCCGCAGGCAGCAGCCGCTATGAGGGAAGCACTCGAATCCGTGAATACGGTGCTGGAAACCGACCAGGTCGCATACATCACGCCAACCGCAGATAAAGCCCGTCCATTCCGAGTAATCGTGCTGGATGAACTTGGGGACATTTGCGCCCACACAAAAGGCCACTGCAAAGACAACCTTGTGGAGGCGGTGCGCGCCCAGCTCAGGCCCCGGTACCAGGGGACCGAGGAACGTTCATGAGGGACACGCTAGCCCAACTGCGCAATCAGTGGACAACCCCCTGCCCGACGCTAACCGCCGTGCGGGAGCATTACTTCCCCCACATCAAGACCGATCGCCGGTTCAAGGAGCTCGTCCAGAAGGGCCAGATCCAGCTGAAGCTTAAAAAGCTGCACAACTCGCTGAAGGCGCAGCACGTGATCTACCTACACGACTTGGCCGATTACCTGGACCGCCGCGCCGACGAAGCAAAGCAATCGACATGATCTAGATGGCCCCGGTCCTCAGGGGCAACCGCTCGCCGTCCACCTCTCACCTAACCGACGGCGAGCAATTTGGAGCACACCATATGCAACCCTATCAATACGCACTCAGTGCCGGTATCGCCGTGCTGTTCATCTTGGCAATCCTGCCTTATTTATTTGGAGTAGCCCACTGCCGGGCACATGAAGAAGGCAAGGAAATTGGCTTGGCAGAACGCGACGTCATACATGCCCAGCGACTCAGAACGTTGAACGAAGAACTGGCAGAACTCGCCGTACAACGCGAAGCCGACCAACGCAAACACCTCATAACCGTGGCAAACCTCAAGCTCACCATCAGTGAGCTCGAGGAGCGAATCATGTCCTACACCGACATGCCGGTGACCAGGGCCGATTACGAGCTGCTGACAAAGGTCGAAGCAACACTGCAGCTCGCTCATCGCACCATGAAAGCCTTGAAAGCTGACCAGCAGGCGAAACTGGCTACAGGACAGGCGCTCAGTGTTGATTCGCTCGCCAAGCGCATTCTCGCCCAGCTGCGCAGCACCCCAGCCACGGCATCGACTGCGGAGGCTGCAGCATGACCACCGTTATCCAACAAAGCTGCCTCGTTGATGGCCGCATAACCACGCACAAGCATCTCTGGGAAACAGTGGACCCTTACGACGGTGGTTATCACATCTGCAAGAAGTGCAAACTCGGCTCTCAAGGCGAGCGCCTTGGGACACCTTGCCCCGTATCCGACGCCGAGTATCACGCCGTCGCTTGGCTCGGCCGGGCCGGGCTGTACCGCACTCGGTTTGAGGCCGTACGCAACTTCGAGCAGTCCGTATCGCCGGTTACCGTCGACGAGTTGTTCAACCTTGCCAGCAAGCAGGTGCTCAGCCAGCTCAATGAGGGTCGGCAATCCGCTCGCCCCAGCAGCGCAGAGCCGAATTCGCAGGAACAGGAGGGCCATGCGTGAACACAGCCTTTGTTTTGATGGCGCAGTACAACGGCATGGCGATTATCTCGCTCGACCAGGTATGCGCCGACTACTTCACGCACCTCACGCCGCTCGTATTCCAACGCAAGGTGTTGGCCGGGGAGATCAAGCTGCCTATCACCCGACTTGAACCGAGCCAGAAGAGCGCCCGAGGTATACACATTGCCGATCTAGCCCTCTACCTGGACCAGCAGCGGGATGCTGCACGCAAAGAGTGTGCGCAATTGAATAAGAGGTGACGGGCAGGCTGATACGGAGATCGCATCCCACTTGGTCAGTGTAAGCCGCGCACACGGAACATGCGGATGCATCCGCCCCTCCACCCAGTCGAATACGACTTAACCACCTTGCGTCGATGGCCGCCTACGTTCGGCGGCTATCGATGCACTCCCTAAATGGGCTGGATGGGAACGGCGGAAATTCCCTTACGTGATAGTGACCACTTTTGACTCCAAAGCTGCCCTTGGCGCAGGGTAGCGCATGGCCAGAAGCAGTTGCTCAGCCATCACAAAATTTAGGGGAAATCATTCAACAAATTTTTCATATGCACGTTTTTCACACAAAACGTCCCATGTCTTCTGGGGAATTAATTTGCTTGCCCAACCATAGTAACCCCAAGTTTTTGCGATATCTTTCTGCCAGCACTCATCACACATCAACGAGTGAAAATGAACATTGTCACTTACTATATCTAGATAAATACCGTACAAGCTTTGCGGATTATTACAATAGCATTTGAATTTTTTGTCTCTCTTGCGCTCATGAAGAGGCCCCACGAGTCGCTCGTAGATTTTTGGATGACACTTTTTAAGGCGTTGATTCACTGAGTCAAGGACATCAGTCCTACACTTGTTAATGGCGTTGTCACGTAGATTCAGCAGACTCTGCTCAGAGTCATACCTTCCTTGGTTGATTCGAGAAACAATACCACTCATACATGGCCTCCTTGCGATAAAAAATGTCTTCTAAGGGCGGACTTTTGTCACGACAACGCGATGAGCGTAGACAATTATACTACTTCGACATCTGTGATTTTTCCAACATCAATAACAACCTCGAACTCACCGAACTGCTTGGAAAAATATGCATGCTCTTTGGGGATTTTAGTTTTCAAAATCACTCTACTGCCAAATTCAAACGAAGGCTGGTCCACGTAATGCGTAAAAGCGAAAAGATAGGCTATCTCTTTGCACGTAGTCCATGACTGCCCATAGCTCGATGAGAGGTGCTCGGTGATATCGGTGCCTCTGTATAGAGTAACCTGACTTGGCAGCTCGCCAATATCGTTCGGCTTTAACTCTTTGGTAAGGATTACTTTGGGATGCCAATCAATATTTTCCTGGCACGTAAATAGCTCATGAAGTCCGTTTCGGGCAAACAAGGAAAACGAATATCTCAATGATTCAAGAACAGGTAACGCATCAGTACCCGCAAGATCTTCAGATAATTGGGAGCTATAATTGTTAATTTCTACCTGAGCCGGACTGAACTGAAATGAGTTACCATCAAACAAATATCCGGCTTTATTTTGAGCTCGAATTGAACATATAAAAAAAGAAATCGCAGACTCAAGACGATCTCTATATGGCAATAGAGCATGCTCACTGAGCTTAGAACTAACGGATGCTAGCGAAACGCTCATTTCATTTGATATGAAATCCTGATCTTCTATTGATAGCATGGTAGGCTGCTCTTGGCTTTTAGATCTTTTGATCGGCATCTCATTGTCGGCCTTTGCCGTTCACTAGCGTAAACACAACTTTCGGTCGTCCTGAAAGGTTTTACACTATTTCTGCAAAAACCAAAATCCCTCTTACGACAGTGGATACACCGATCGGCAGCTATTTATAAATTTCTGCTCATCACAAAGGTGGTCTTGGCCGTTCGCTGCTCTCCGTAAAGGCAGCTTTTGCTCAAAAGCAGCCACTCTCGCCAGTCGGATCTACTCAAGCCGGTGTTACGCGCAAGGTAGATCTTGGCCGCTTCTTGCCGATCAAACCACCCATTGAACTAATCAGGCCCAAGCAACCGACTCGTCAAGAAGGGGGCAGGTGACGGTCAATTCTGTGCATATCCCAGCAAACTACTCAACTCGGGCGCCTAGGGTGACCGAAGCCTGGATGATCCGCTCTAACCAACCCCATTCTATATATCGATCGCCACGCCCCCTCAGATGGGTATAACGCCGCAGCGAGTTCCAGTCACGATGACCGGAAACACTCGATACGCGAGGGATGTCCCAATCCATTTCGAACAACCGGCTCACACCTTCGTGGCGCAGATCGTGAAAATGCAAGTCCTCCAGGCCAACCATCTTGCATGCCCTGGACCAGGCCGTACCGATTGAGTCGGTGTTGTAAGGGAAAATCTCAGCGCACTGACGCGGCATGCTTTGCACAATCGCCCACGCCTCATCCGGCAGATGGCACCACACATCGTTGCCGATCTTCTGGCCAGGGTTCTTCATGTCCCGCACTTTCACCGCCTGGCGGTGCTCATCCAGATCCTCCCACATGATGCGAGCGATTTCGTCCATACGGCGCGTAGAAAAGATGGCAAACGCCACGACCTTCGGCATGTGAATGACTGTCGGACGCCGTGCGAGCATCTCAAAAAAATGCTCAAGCACCCTGTCGAGTTCTTCGAGCGTTGGCCGCCGATCCCGCTCCCGGCTTTTCATGTTGTAGCCGAGGCGCTTCAGGACAAGGCGTGCGTCGGGCATGGCTTGGGGGTTGATTTCGTACTCCCACGCTGCCCTAGCGAGTGACAACACTGAACCCAGGTGAGCCAGATCATTGCCGGCTGTCTGTGGTTTGATGCCACCGCCTGCGGGGCTCATACGCCATAGGGCATAGTCCACCAGCACCTGCTGGCTGATGTCGGAGTCGACCATCTCACCCAGGTAGCTGTTCTTGATGGCGTTCAACGTGCGTCGCTTGGTCTCGCCCAGAGGCCGGGCTTTCTCTGCCTCGACCAGGTAACGGTCGATCATATGTTTGACAGTGTGCCCTACCCGGTTGGCGCGCTCGATAGCACCAGGCTCAGACAGCTCGGTTTCCCGTCGCTTCGCCCAGGCCACTGCAGCCTGTTTGCGGGCGAACGTTTGGCTCTCTTGGTAGACTGTCACCTTGTCGCGATTAATGCGGATCTGGACGAGGTAGCTGCTGCTGCCATCGGCCTTTTTACGCGTTCTGATCGTTGCCATCTGAGATTGGTACACGTCGTCTGTCGGTTGGTACATTGTACCAAGCGCTTGGTAAAAACGCCCCAAAACCCCGAAAATTGGTACAAAACACGTTGAACGAAATGACCGCAAAATCAGGCTACAAGCCAGAAACCACGCGCTCTGAGCCGTCACGCCGCTTCAGCGTTGCACCTATGATGGACTGGACAGACCGCCACTGCCGCTTCTTCCTGCGCCTGCTCTCCAAGCACACCCTGCTCTACACCGAAATGGTCACCACCGGCGCCCTGCTGCACAACGACGCCCACCGTTTCCTGCGTCACGACGCGTCCGAGCACCCGCTGGCCCTGCAACTGGGTGGCAGCGTGCCGGCTGACCTGGCGGCCTGCGCGCGCTTGGCCGAAGAGGCCGGTTACGACGAGGTCAACCTCAACGTCGGCTGCCCGAGCGACCGGGTGCAGAACAACATGATCGGCGCCTGCCTGATGGCCCACCCGGCGCTGGTGGCCGATTGCGTGAAGGCCATGCGGGATGCGGTTTCGACGCCGGTGACGGTGAAGCACCGCATTGGCATCAATGGCCGTGACAGCTATGCCGAGCTGTGCGACTTCGTCGGCCAGGTGCGTGAGGCCGGGTGCCGGAGTTTTACCGTGCATGCGCGGATCGCGATTCTTGAGGGGCTGTCGCCCAAGGAGAACCGTGAGGTGCCGCCGTTGCGCTATGACGTGGCGGCACAGTTGAAGGCGGACTTCCCGGACTTGGAGTTTGTGCTCAACGGGGGGATCAAGACCTTGGCGCAATGCCAGGCGCACCTTGAAACGTTCGACGGGGTGATGCTGGGGCGTGAGGCGTACCACAACCCTTACTTGCTGGCCGATGTCGACCAGCAACTGTTTGGCAGCGAGGCGCCGGTGGTCAGCCGCAGCGAGGCGTTGGCGCTGCTGCGGCCTTATATCGTGGCGCATATGGAAAGTGGCGGGGCAATGCACCACATCACCCGGCATATTCTGGGGCTGGCCCAGGGGTTCAAGGGCGCTCGGCGGTTCCGGCAGTTGCTGTCGGCGGATATTCACAAGGCGGCCGAGCCGTTGGCGGTGTTTGATCAAGCGGCGGAACTGATGGAGGGGCGTTGAAAAGGCGCACGCGTTCCCAGGGCACTTGGGGTGTGGCACTGGCGATTTTTGCTCCGGTCGCCATCATCCTGTTGGTGGCCTCGCAGTACCCGACCATGATCGAGCGCAGGGTTGAAGCGAGGAAGGCGCAGGCGCGGGCGGCACAACCAGCACCTCGGCCTGCGGGGACCACGCTGGAAATCATCATGCCCGACGGCAAACGGCTCCAGGAAGGGGAATCCGGCACCTTGGGCGAAGCGCTGAAAAGCAGATAGTCCAGCAGACTTGGGAACCTCGCGGCGGGAGGGGACTCGAATCATCACCTTTCGCAGCCCTTTCCGACCGGCCCGATGCCCCGGCAAGGCCGCTTTGCACGCCCGGCTTCGACGGGCCTTGAGCGGCCGCCGGGGCTCGGGTAATGTCGAGTCATTGCACAGGACAGAGCACGCCCATGACCTCCAAGCTGGAACAACTCAAACAGTTCACCACCGTGGTCGCCGACACCGGGGACCTGGACGCCATCACCCGCCTGAAACCGGTCGATGCCACCACCAACCCGTCGCTGCTGCTCAAGGCGGCTGCCATGCCCGGCTATGCGGAACTGCTCAAGCAGGTGAAGGGCGATGCCAACGGCGATGTGGACCTGGCCTGCGACAAGTTCGCGGTGGCGGTGGGTTCGGGCATTCTGAAGGCCATCCCTGGGCGAATCTCCACCGAAGTGGATGCCCGCCTGTCGTTCGATGAACCGGCCCTGCTGGCCAAGGCCCGTCAGTTGATCGCGCTGTACGACAAAGCCGGGGTCGGCAAAGACCGCGTGCTGATCAAGCTGGCCTCCACCTGGGAAGGCATCCGCGCCGCCGAGAAGCTGGAGAAGGAAGGCATCCAGACCAACCTCACCCTGCTGTTCTCCTTCGCCCAGGCTCAGGCCTGCGCCGATGCCGGGGTGTTCCTGATTTCACCGTTCGTGGGCCGTATCTACGACTGGTACAAGAAAAACACCGGCAAGGAGTACGTGGGCGCCGAGGACCCGGGCGTGCAATCGGTCACGCGCATCTACGACTACTACAAGACCAATGGCTACGACACCGTGGTCATGGGCGCCAGCTTCCGCAACATCAGCCAGATCGAGCAGTTGGCAGGCTGCGATCGCCTGACCATCAGCCCCGAGCTGCTGCAGCAACTGAGCGATGATCAGGGCGAGCTGCCACGGGTGCTCAAACCGGGCAACGCTGGCGAGGCCAAGCAGGTGTTGAGCGAGAGCCAGTTCCGCTGGGCGATGAACGAAGATGCCATGGGCACCGAGAAGCTGGCCGAGGGTATTCGTCAGTTTGCCCGCGATCAGGAGAAGCTGGAGAAACTGATGGCTGAAAAAGCCTGATACATAATAGGTTTGCCTGACGGGCGGGAAATGCTCAGCATTTTCCGCCCGTTTTTGGTTTGGCGCTGAATAGCGCCAGGCTTCAGAGGTATTTTGAATTCGATGGCCTATTCGCGGGCAAGCCCGCTGCCACCGGTGCAGTGCTGTCGCTGCACCGGTGGATGGGCTGCCTAGCCAACAGAGCTGTTGATGACCTCATCCCTACCCCTCGTTCTTGCCGGCCCGGTACTGCGCCGGCTAGAGCCCCAGCGCCTGGCCATCTGGCTGGTCGCCACGCAACCCTTGCAACCCGAATTCACCCTGGACGGCGCAGCGCGTACAGCCAACGCCACTTGCCAGGTTATCCCGATAGGCCAGCACGCGTTTATCCACTTGCTGGATATCCACTTCGCCCAGCCCCTCCCTTGCAACCAGGCGCTGGGCTATGACTTGCGCATCGATGGCCAGGGCATCGCCGAGTGGGCACCCCACCTGCTCTACCCAGGCTGCCAGCGCCCAAGCTTTGTGCTGCGGGACCGCCTCGACCATTTATTGCATGGTTCTTGTCGCAAGCCGCACCACCCTGCCGCGGATGGCCTGCTCTGCGCCGACCGTTTGCTGGCACAGTGCGAACAGCCCGAACAGCGCCCTGCCGTGCTGCTGATGAGCGGTGACCAGGTGTATGCCGACGATGTTGCCGGCCCCATGCTGCGGGCCATCCATAGCCTGATCGAGCGCCTGGGGCTGTTCGACGAACAGCTCGACGGTGCGGTGGTGGCCGACAGCACAGCGCTGTACCAGCACCCGGCCAGCTATTACCACCGTGCAGACTTGCTGCCGGCCCAAGAACAGAACGAAAGCCTGCGCGAGCGCTTTTTCGGCGGCAAACGCAAGCCGATCTTCTCGTCCAGCAATGCCGACAACCACCTGGTCACCTTCGCTGAAGTCATGGCCATGTACCTGCTGGTATGGTCACCCGAGCCTTGGCGCCTGGTGAACCTGGACATGCCCGCCGGGCTCACTGATGAGCGCCAGGCGCGGTATCGGCAAGAGCTGCCACTGATCGAGGCCTTCGCCAGCAACCTGGGCCAGGTGGCACGGGTAATGGCCCACCTGCCGTGCCTGATGATCTTCGATGACCACGACATCACCGACGACTGGAACCTCTCGGCACAGTGGGAAGAAACCGCCTATGGCCACCCCTTCTCACGGCGCATCATCGGCAACGCGTTGCTTGGCTACTTGCTGTGCCAGGGCTGGGGCAACGACCCGGATGGCTGCGCGGGGCTGGTCGAGCGCTGCCAGGTGCTGACAGGTACAACGCTAGACAGCCAGGCACAGGACGAACTGATCGGCGAAGCGTTGCAGTTCCAGGGCTGGCAGTACAGCTTGCCCAGCAACCCGCCGTTGCTGGTGCTCGACACCCGCACCCGCCGCTGGCGCAGCGAAAGCAGCCTGGCCAAGCCATCCGGTCTGCTCGACTGGGAAGCGTTGAGCGAGCTGCAGCAGGCGCTGCTCGATCATCCCTCGGCGATTATCGTGTCACCCGCGCCGATCTTCGGGGTAAAACTGATCGAAACCGTGCAGAAGGTGTTCAGTTGGCTGGGCTACCCGTTGCTGGTGGATGCCGAGAACTGGATGGCACACCGCGGCGCGGCGCAGGTAATTTTGAATATCTTCCGCCACTCGCGCACGCCGGGGCATTACGTGGTGCTCTCCGGCGACGTGCATTATTCATTCGTGTATGAAGTACTGATTCGCCATCGCCAGCGCAGCCCGCACTTGTGGCAGATCACCAGCAGCGGCATCAAGAACGAGTTCCCCAGGCGCCTGCTCGATGTGCTCGACCGGCTGAACCGTTGGCTGTATTCACCACGCTCGCCGCTCAACTGGTTTACCAAGCGGCGGGAGATGGAGGTGGTGCCGCGTACGCCCAACCATAGCAAGGCGGGGGAACGGCTGTGGAATGGTGCGGGGTTGGGGCAGGTGTTCTTTGATGAGCAAGGGCGGCCGGCGCGGGTGTTTCAGCTGGATGCCGGTGGGCGGGAAGTGACAGAGTTCGTTGCGCCGGAATAAGCGATGGTTTTAACCTTTACCGACCTCTTGGCGGGGTAAGCCCGCGACCACGGGCCGGTAAAGGCAATGAATCAGGTGCGCTCTAGCGCATTCACCAGGTCATGGAAGGCTTCACGGTTGGAGTCATTCAAGCCCATCAGGATCTTGTGCGCCTCCAGCACCTTTGACCGCACCACCTCTTCGTTCTGGTCCTGCGACGGCAGGTCGGTCAGGCACTCCGGGCACGGTATCGGACGATCGACGATGTTGAACACCTGATCGAAGCCCATCGACTGCAGCAACCGGGAAATATCCGGGTTGGTGGTGACCACGGTCGGCAGCAGCCCAACCTTCTGGCGCGACAGGATCGACAACTTGGCCAGCAAGCCCAAGGTGGTGCTGTCGATGCTCTCGGTTTCAGTCAAGTCGATGACGATGGCCGAGAAATTCAGCGCAGTGAAGATTTTCTCGATCGTCGCATCCAGCGCCGAACACAAGGTCAGGCGCACTTCACCGACGAATTTCAGTACAAAGGTACCGCTTTGCTCGGCGAACTGAATTCTACCGGTACTCATTGAAGGTTCCTGCTCAACACCAATAGGGCGATATCATCCGGCATCTCCCCAAGCGTAGCCAATCCAAATCGTTGGCGCAGCCCATCCAGGCTGCCACCCGCTGCCTTGACGATTTCTGGCAAGGCGGCTTCTTTATCTTTGAGCGTGTCACCCGGCAAAAGGTCCAGAATGCCATCGGACATCAAGCTGAGGCTGAACACAGGCGGCAGCTCCACCACTAGGTCCTGGTAACTGGCCTCGTCGAACAACCCCACCGGCAGGCCGCGGCCTTCCAGGTAGCGGGTATTGCCCGGGGTGTACAGCACCGGCAGCGGCAAGTGGCCGCCCACGGCATAGGTCAACAGGCCGGTGTCTTCGTCGATGACACCGCCGACCATGGTCACATGCTTGCCCAGCTTGCAGTTGATCAGCCCGCGGTTGATGTGGCTGAGCACTTGCGAAGGCTTGAACTCGCGCATCTTGCTGCCGCGCTTGAATTCGAACAACAGGCGCGTGGTCATGAACTTGAGCAGCACCGTGACGAAGGCCGACGACGCGCCATGCCCGGAGACATCGGCGAGGTAGAAGGCGATGCGGCGGTCATCCACACGGAAGTAGTCGGCGAAGTCACCCGACAGGTACAGCGACGGGATGATCTGGTGCTCGAACGCGAACTCGCCGGCTACCCAGGGGCTTTCCGGCAGCATGTTCATCTGCACCTGCCGACCGGCGGTCTGGTCCTCCTGCAGCAGGTGCAGGCTGGCTTCAAGCTCACGGTTGGCCGCTTCGAGCTTGTCGCGGTAGCGCTGGTTTTCCAGCACCAGGCGCGAACGGTCGAGCGCCCGGCGCACCGAATGCTCGAGCACGGCAAGGTCTTCCAGCGGCTTGATCAGGTAGTCGGCAGCGCCCAGGCGCAAGGCCTCGACCGCATCGCTCATGACGCCGGCACCGGACACCACGATCACCGGCAATTGCGGCGCGCGCTCGCTGATCTGGCGGATCAGTTCGAGCCCGCCCATCTGCGGCATGCGCAGATCGCAGATCACGAGGTCGGGCTGGTGTTCTTCGAAGACCTGAAGCCCCTGCTGGCCATTACCGGCCTGGAGGACGCTGAAACCACTGTCTTCAAGATAGGCGGCGAGGCTCGCACGGACCACGTCGTCGTCATCGATGATCAACAGCGTTGCACTGGTTTTCTGCATGTGGGCGAACGGCGCCGATTTGGGTTGGTGCAGCGGTGTCGGCAAAGCTGACGGCCAGCTACGGGAATACTCTGTGGTAACACTCTACTTGAGTTGTAGGACAAGAAGACCCGCCCGGCAACTATCAGCGCTACCCTGTAAGGCGCAGACGGTACTCCCATCCGCCAGGCGTTTCAAGCGTACGAGGGTCGACCTCGCTGCTCTTTACAGGCCAAATCACCGGGAGTTATAAGAAAGCCGACCCGTGCAACCCAAAGGGAAGGATGCAGCATGCCTCAGACGCCCTCCAACCACAGCGAAAAACGCGATTTCATCCGCATGCGCATCGATACCGAGGTGAGCCTGCTGCACGAAGGCCAGGTGATTGCGGCGGTGTGCCTGGACCTGTCCAGCGGGGGCATGCAGATGCAGGCGCCACAGCGCTTTCAGGTGGGGGATACGCTTGAGGTGCGGATCGATTCTGATCACCCGGCGCTCAAGGGCTTGCACGCCAGCACCGAGGTGGTGTGGATCGCCGATCAGCCCGATGGGCAGCAGAAGTTCGGCCTGCGCATCCTGGCCATGCATTGACGCGGGGGCTGCAGGGCAGCCCCTTGTTCAAGAATCAGAAGTCGTCTTCGACTTCGCCGTCCTTGACCTTGAACTCGCGGTTCTGCAGGTAGGCGTTGCGAATGAAGATGTACTTGTCGCCCTGAATCAGTTTTTCCGCCGGCAGCAGGCTGGCGCGGGTATCGATCACGTCCAGTGCAAAGATCGAGTTGCGCGTCGGCACATGGTCGATATAGCGGTAGGGCTTGGTGTAGCTGTCAGGGTACTTGGCCAGGCCATCACGCACGGTGCTTGGGCCCAGCAACGGGATGACTACGTAAGGGCCGCTGCCCACGCCCCAGTAACCCAGGGTCTGGCCAAAGTCCTCGTCGCTGCGCTGCAGGCCCATCTTGGTGCCAACGTCGAAGAAGCCACCGATGCCGAACGTGGTGTTGACGATCAAGCGTGCGGTGTCCACCCCTGCCGCATGCGGCTTGAGCTGCAGCACGTTGTTGACCAGGTTGGTCACGTCGCCCAGGTTGCGGAAGACATTGTGGATGCCGTCTTCGAGGAATTGCGGCGTCACCGCCTCGTAGCCCTTGGCCAATGGCTTGAGGGCATAGGTGTCGACGGTATCGTTGAACCTGAAGATCGGTCGGTTGACCGCCTCCCACGGGTCGTCCTCGGTGGCCGCCTGGGTAGCCGCCACGGGCGCCAGCAGCAAGCTGGCGCAGACACAGGCCTGGGTGACTCGCTCGATCACACCGGCACCGATCCTACGCATAGATGTCTCTCCATCGAATTTCTTGGCCGCAGCCGCACCGGGCGCGCTGCTGGTAAGGCGCAAGTATAAGGGCTTACGGGCTGATCACCAGCATTACACATTTTTGCTCAAGATTTTGTGAGCGCATGTTGCACCGTCATCGCCCAGTAACAATGGCGGCATAGCCTGCGGACTATTTCAGGGAAGTTGCCATGCACGATGCATCCGCCTTCACTGCTGTGCTGTTCGGCCTGCGTGGCTGCCTGGTCCAGGGGGCGAACGGCAACCCGCTGCCCGCGCCCGGCGCCCTGGCAACACTGGCCAGCCTGCGCCAGCGCCAGGTGCCCTGCATCTGGCTGGACGACCTGAGTGCCACGCAAGGCAAACGCCTGGCCAACGTGCTGCCCGACTGGTTGCCGGGGCATTCGGTTAATGGTATGCGCTGGCCGGCACCGAACGCCTGCTGGCAGGCACTGATGGCGCTGGACAGCTCGCGCCTGGATGGCTGCGTACTGGTCAGTGGCGAACCGGCGCTATTGCAATCGGGCCTGAACGCCGGGTTGTGGACCGTGGGCCTGGCCGCCTGCAGCCCTTATTGCGACCTCAGTTCCCGCCATTGGCAAGCCATGAGCCAACAGGAGCGGGACCTGGCCCGCGGCAAGGCCACCCTCGAACTGTTCAGCCTGGGCGTGCACTCGGTGATCGATCACCTCGAAGCGCTGGACACCTGCCTGCAGGACATTGCCCAACGGCGCCGCAAGGGTGAAAAACCCTGATACAGCACCTTTGATGCGGATCATGCAAAGCGGCTGCGAGTGGATTACATTGAAAGCAGGCCAGAACCTTTGCCGCTTCGCTGAGGTCCATGCCTTGCCAAGCCATTGATGGAGAAAAGCCAATGCCTGCCCGCGAATTGCAAGAGCGTCTGAACAGCTTGCGCGAGCAACTGGACCGGAACGTACCGCTTTCGGAAGAAGAGCTGGCCGCCCTGCATGAGGAAGCCAGACAGATAGAAGCGCAACTGAAGCTTGAAGAAGCCACGCCGGACAACAACCTGGTGGATGGCGTGAACCTGGCGATTGAACGCTTCGAGGCTGATCACCCCGACCTGACCGCCACCCTGCGCAGCATTGCCAACTCGCTGCACAGCATGGGGATCTGAAATAGCAAGGGCCGTTTCTCGGCCCATTCGCGGGGCAAGCCCGCTCCCACAGGTACCGCGCTGCCCTCAAGTACAGCCAATAGCCTGTGGGAGCGGGCTTGCCCCGCGAATGGGCCGAGAAACGGCCCCCGTCATGTCAGAATTACTGACGCACCAGGCGCACGTTATTCGGGCTGATCGCCCCGGTGCTGCGATACGGGTTGATATCCAGCCCCCCTCGTCGCACATACCGCGCATACACCGTCAAATACTCGGGCTGCAGCAGGTTCTTCAAGTCCAGGTAGATCCGCTCGACGCACTGTTCGTGGAAGTCGGCATGCTGACGGAAGCTGATCAGGTAAGTCAGCAGGCTGGCATGGTCCAGCGCCCTGCCCTTGTACTCGACCACGACGCTGCCCCAGTCCGGTTGACCGGTGACCGGGCAGTTGGATTTGAGCAAATGGCTGTGTACGGTCTCTTCCACCACACGCTCCGGGTTGCAGCGCAGCAGCTCCGGTTGCGGCTGTTCATAGTTGCTGATGGCCACATCCAGTGCATCAATGCACTGCCCCGGCAACGCCACCACGCCCTGGGCCTCGACTTCAGCCAAGGTGCGAACCTTGACGCTGACCGGCTTGCCAGCGGCTGCCGACAAGTCCTTCACCAGGCAAGCCTGCAGCTCGCCAATCGCGGCGAACACCGTCTGGTTCAGCGAGTTCAGGTACAACTTGAACGACTTGGACTCGATGATGTTCGGCGAATCGGCAGGGATGGCGAACTCACCGATCGCTACCACCGGCTTGCCCGAGGGCAACAGCCACGACAACTCGAAGCAGTTCCAGTAGTCCACGCCCTGCCATGGCAGGGTCTGGGCAGTGACGCCCAACTCGGCCCACTTGGCAGTACGCGGGATCGGGAACAGCAGCTCAGGGGAGTAGGTAGCGATGTATTCGCTGGACTTGCCCAGCGGGGAGTGTTCGGCGGCGGGATGCATGGAAACTGACCTGAAGGTTCGAAATACCCCTAGTCTACCGTTTTTACCGCCCGCCTTGCAGGGCAAGTCACTCGATGGTCAGCGGCCCGACCATGCCGGCCTGGTAGTGCCCCGGCACGTTGCAGGCGAACTCGATGGGCGCCGACTGGCGGAAGGTCCAGGTCAGCTCGGCACGCTGGCCCGGTTGCACCAGCACGGTGTTGCCCGTGTCATGGCCATGGTCTGCGTGGCCCATCTGGCCGTGGTCCATGCCCTCGTGGTGCATGCCTGCGGTAAACAGCTTGCCCTGCATGGCGATCATCTGCTTCTGGTGCTCCGCGTGCATGGCCTTGTCGCCCAGGTTGAACTCGTGGGGCAACTTGCCTTCGTTGATCAAGACAAAACGCACGGTTTCGCCAGCTTTGGCGTGCAGGCGCTTGGGCTCGAACGCGATGTCCTTGAGCACGACCTCGACCGTGCGGGTAGCCTTGGCCGCCGGGGCCGGCTCGCCGAAGGCGAAGCTTTTGCCACCGTCAGCCAGGGCGGACAGGCTTACCAGGGCAAAGGCGGCGGCGATGAACAGGTGTTTCATGATGACTCCAAAGCTTACAGCGGGGATAAGGCCACTTTAGAAAAGGCCGGCTGGCAACTACCTGACAGGAAGATTACAACTTTGTCAGCTTGGGCGGCGCTTGGGCGGCCCTTGATATAGTCACGTATCATTTCAGTCATCACACCGCCCGCACAGGGCTGCCTCCCGATAGTGTGGACACCGCATGAAACTGTTGATCGTCGAAGACCAGGCCCGCACCGGCCAGTACCTCAGCCAAGGCCTGAGCGAAGCAGGCTTTGCCACCGAACTGGCGGCCGATGGCGAAACCGGCCAGCACCTGGCGCTAAGCGGCGATCACGACTTGTTGATCCTCGATGTCATGCTGCCTGGCCGCAACGGCTGGCAGATTCTGCAAGCCGTGCGCCAGGCCGGCCTGGACACACCTGTGCTGTTCCTCACCGCCCGCGATGCCGTCGAGGACCGCGTGCACGGCCTGGAGCTGGGCGCGGATGATTACCTGGTCAAGCCGTTCGCCTTCTCCGAACTGCTGGCACGGGTACGCAGCCTGCTGCGCCGCGGCGCCAGCCCCAGCCTGGACACCACCTTGAGCCTGGCCGACCTGCGCCTGGACCTGATCCGCCGCCGTGCCGAGCGTGCCGGCCAGCGCATCGACCTCACCGCCAAAGAGTTCGCCCTGCTCGAACTGCTGCTGCGGCGCCAGGGTGAGGTGTTGCCCAAGTCACTGATTGCCTCGCAAGTCTGGGACATGAATTTCGACAGCGACACCAATGTCATCGAAGTGGCGATTCGCCGCCTGCGCCTGAAGATCGACGACCCGCACGCCAACAAGCTGATCCACACGGTGCGCGGCATGGGTTATGTACTGGAGGAGCGTCAAGATTGATGCGCAGGCTTTCCCTCGGCAGCCGCCTGGCGCTGCTGTTCGCGGCCTGCACGGCTGCTGTTTCGCTGGGTGCCGGCATCCTGTTCAACCGTGCCAGCGAACAGCACTTCATCGAGCTGGACCAACAATTGCTCGAATCACGCCTGTCGCTGTTTCGCACGCAACTCGCCGGTGTCGCCACACCCGCCGAGCTTGCGGCCCGGCTCCCGGCCCTGCGCGATGAGCTCAGCCACCAGGCTGACCTGGCCCTGCGCATCAGCGGTAAAGACGGCACACCGTGGTTCGACAGCCGCACGCAGTTGCCCAACACCACGCCGCCCTCCGGGCTTGCGACCTTGCACACGGACGGCACCGACTACCGCAGCCTGGCCATGCCCCTGAAGCCGGCCGACCCGCAATCCGCGCAGCTGACGCTGTACCTCGACATCACCCACCATCAACATTTCCTGCAGGGCATGCAGCGCTTGATCTGGCTCACCGTCGGCCTCTCGGCCCTGGCTACGGCGCTGCTCGGCGCCTGGGCCGTACGCCGCGGGCTGCGGCCCCTGCGGCAGATGGGCCAGGTCGCCGCCAGCGTGTCGGCACGCTCGCTGACCACCCGTTTGCCAGTGGCGCAGATGCCGGAAGAACTGGCCGAACTGGCCACCACCGTGAATGCCATGCTGCAACGCCTGGACGATGCCTTCCAGCGCCTGTCGGCGTTCTCGGCCGATATCGCCCACGAACTGCGCACGCCGCTGTCCAACCTGCTGACCCACACCCAGGTCACCCTCACCCGTCCGCGCAGCCTCGAAGAGTACCGCGAGGCGCTGCATGGCAACCTGGAGGAACTGCAATGGATGGCACAGATGATCAACGACATGCTGTACCTGGCCAAAGCCGACCATGGCCTGCTGGTGCCCGGGCAGGCTGCGCTGGCCTTGCACGAGGATGTGGATGCGTTGCTGGAGTTCTATGCCCCGCTGGCCGAAGACTCTGATGTAAGGCTGTTGCGCAAAGGCCAATTGCTGCTGCAGGGGGACCGCCATATGCTGCGCCGGGCACTGTCCAACCTGCTCGACAACGCCTTGCGCTTTACCCCGCCGGGCGGGCAGGTACAGGTGACGTTGGGGCCTGGTTCACGGATATGCGT
Organism: Pseudomonas sp. Irchel s3f19; assembly: GCF_900187555.1. Lineage (NCBI taxonomy): Bacteria > Pseudomonadati > Pseudomonadota > Gammaproteobacteria > Pseudomonadales > Pseudomonadaceae > Pseudomonas > Pseudomonas sp. Irchel s3f19. Next base: position 113,015 of record NZ_FYDW01000015.1, read on the forward strand.
GGCCAATACCGGGGCTGCGATCGAACCGGCTGCATTGCCACGCTTGTTCGATCGGTTCTACCGGGTGGACCCGGCGCGACGGGAAGGCAGTAGCGAGCATGCCGGATTAGGGTTGGCGATTACCCGCTCGATCGTGCAAGCGCATGGCGGCAGCATTTCTGCGACGAGTGAAAACGGCTGGACGCGCTTTGTGATCGAGCTGCCTGAAGGTCGGTGACCGAGGGCGCAATGCGCCCCCAAACGCTCAAACAGCCCTCAAACCGCCAAGCCAATCGCCGGCTGCACCTGCGATGCCCGATAAGCCGGGTAAATAGTCGCCAAAAAGCTCATCACCAACCCCGCCGCACAGATCATCGCCACATCCCCCCACTGCAGCTGCGAAGGCAGGCTGCTGATGAAGTACACATCCGAAGTGAAGATGTGCTGGCCGCTGACTCGCTCCAGCCAGCCCACGATCTGGCTGACATTGAACGCGGCAATCACCCCCAGCACACCCCCGATCAACGTCCCCACCACACCGATCAAGCTACCCTGCACCATGAACGTGCCCATGATCTGCGCAGGCGTGGCGCCCAAGGTACGCAGGATGGCGATATCCGGCCCCTTGTCGTTCACCACCATCACCAGCGTGGCAATGATGTTGAACGCCGCGACCGCGATGATCATCATCAGCAACAGGCCGATCATGGTTTTTTCCATCTTCATGGCGCTGAACAGGCTGCCCTGGGTATGCGACCAGTCATCGGCGCGGTAGGCATCACCCAGGCCCGCGACGATGGCCTTGGACACCTGCGGCGCCGCATACAGGTCATGCAGCTTCAGCCGCACGCCCTGCACCTGGCCGGGTGCCCAGCGCTGCATTTCGCCCGCATCGGCGACGTGAATGTAGGCTTGCGAACCGTCCAACTCGGCGCCAACCTTGAAGATGCCGACCACCGTCAGGCGCTGCATGCGCGGGGTGATGCCACCCGGTGCCTTGCTGATTTCCGGCACGATCAGGGTCAGCTTGTCGCCGGTGTTCAGGCGGAAACGGCGCGCACTCAGCTCACCGATCACCACGCCGAACTCACCCGGCTGCAGGTCTTGCAAACGGCCCTGAACAATATGCTGGCCGACAATGGAGACCTTGCCTTCCTCTGCCGGGTCGATGCCGCTGACCTGGATCGGCTGCATCGCGCCCTTGTACGAGAGCATGCCTTCCATCTCGGTGATCGGCGCGGCGGCCATCACTGCCGGGTCTTTCAGCGCGGCATCGGCGACCGTGCGCCAGTCGTCCAGCGGCTGCACGCCCAGGATGCTGGCATGCGGCACCAGGCCAAGGATGCGCGAGCTCATTTCACGCTGGAAGCCGTTCATTACCGACAGCACCACGATCATCGCCAGCACGCCCAGGGACAGGCCGATCATCGAAGTCATCGAGATGAACGAGATGAAATGGTTGCGGCGCTTGGCACGGGTGTAGCGAGCACCGATGAACAAGGGCAAGGGTCTGAACATGTAAAACACCCAATGAAAGAGTTGCGGGGCGGCTCAGGCCACCCCGTGCAGGCGGCTCAGATCGCCACCAGGTGACCGTCGTCGAGTTTAAGCACGCGGTCCATCTGGCGCGCCAGGTTGAGGTCGTGGGTTACCACCAGGAACGCCGTGCGCGAGGCGCTGGACAGCTCTTGCATCAATTCCTGAATACCCTGGGCGGTGTGGTGGTCGAGGTTGCCGGTAGGCTCGTCGAGCATCACCAGGCCCGGGCGGTTGACCAGTGCACGGGCGATCGCCACACGCTGGCGCTCGCCGCCGGACAGCTCGGCTGGCTTGTGCGTGAGCCGGTGGCTCAGGCCGACCCGCTTGAGCAGCGCCTCAGCGCGCTCACGGGCTTCCGGGATTGGCGTGCGGCCGATCAGCAGCGGCATGCAGACGTTTTCCAGCGCGGTGAATTCCGGCAGCAGGTGGTGGAATTGATAAACGAAACCCAGTGCCCGGTTGCGCAACAGGCCACGCGCACGCTCACCCAGGGCCGACAGTTCCTCACCCGCCAGCCAGACGCTGCCCTGGGTGGGCGTGTCGAGGCCGCCAAGCAGGTTGAGCAAGGTGCTCTTGCCAGAGCCCGAGCTGCCGACGATGGCCACGCGCTCACCCGGGTGCAGCTCCAGCTGCAGGCCCGACAGCACCTGTACCGACTCCGGGCCTTCGTCGTAGGACTTGCCCAGGTTGCGGCAACTCAGAACGGCTTTATCACTCATGCGCGACTCACTCATAACGTAGCGCCTCTGCAGGCTGGGTGCGGGCCGCACGCCAGGCCGGGTACAGGGTGGCGAAGAAACTCAGGACCAGCGCCGCGGCGCAGACCATGTACACGTCATTGGCCATGATCTGCGACGGCAGGTAATCGATGAAATAGACGTCGGCGTTGAGGAACTTGTGCCCGATCAGCGTCTCAATGCCGGCAATCGCCGCGCTCACGTTGAGCGCTGCCAGGATGCCGACCACGGCGCCGATCAAGGTGCCGATCACCCCGATCACCGTACCCTGCACCATGAAGATGGCCATGATCTGCCCAGGCGTGGCGCCAAGGGTGCGCAAGATCGCGATGTCGCCGCGCTTGTCGTTGACCACCATTACCAGGGTGGAAATGATGTTGAATGCCGCCACCGCCACGATCAGCAGCAACAGCAGGCCGATCATGGCCTTCTCCATGCGGATCGCCTGGTACAGGTTGCCATGGGTGCGAGTCCAGTCACGGCTGTAGAACTCCTGGTCACCCAAGTGCTGGGCGATGTCCCAGGCCACGCGCGGTGCCTGGAACAGGTCGTCGAACTTCAGGCGCAGGCCCTGCACCTGGTTCGGCTTCCAGCGGTGCAGGCGGGACAGGTCGTTGATGTTGGTCAGGCCCAGGTAACCGTCGATCTCGCCGGCGCCCACGTGGAAGGTACCGACCACGGTGAAGCGCTTCATGCGCGGGAACATGCCGGCCGGGGTCACACTGACCTCGGGGGCGACGAAGGTCAGCTTGTCGCCGATGGCGACACCCAGCTTGGCCGCGGCCTTGTCGCCGATCATGATGCCCCACTCGCCCGGCGCCAGCTGGTCGAGACGGCCTTGCTGGACGAAGTTGTCAATGATCGACACCTCGCGTTCGCGCGCCGGGTCGATGCCATTGAGCAGCACCTTCTGCACCTTGCCGTCATGGGTCAGCAGGCCCTGCATTTGGGTGAAGGGCGCAACCGCCACCACCTGCGGATTCTGCTTTACTTGTTGGGCAAGCGCAGGCCAGTCGTCAAGCGGCTGGCCGCTCTCGAGCGTGGCATGGGGAATCATGCCCAGCACGCGGGTACGCATCTCGTGGTCGAAGCCGTTCATGACCGAGAGCACCACGATCATCACTACTACGCCCAGGGCGAGGCCGATCATCGAGGTCAGGGAAATGAACGAGACGAAGTGATTGCGACGTTTGGCACGGGTATAACGCGTGCCGATAAATGCGAAAAGAGGTCTGAACATGTCGGGGCTTGTTCGGATGAAAGGGAACGTCCTTGTGGCGAGGCGCTTACGGCGGCTTTACACTCGGACCACCGCCGCTACCATGGGTTCGCCATGACGACATTAGACGAAGAAGATCGCCGCGAATACTACCGCATCGAAGATCAGATCGCACTTCAAATCAGCCCCTTGAGTGCGGCCGAAGCCCTTGAGCCAGAAGTGTTGCAGGATGATTCACCGCTGTTCAACCTGCTCAGCGAGCTGCACCTGTCCGACTTCGAAGCCCAGCACCTGCTGCGCCAGTTGAGTGACAAGGACCGCACCCTCGCGGCGTTTCTGCGGGCGCAGAGCAAACGCCTCGACCTGCTCAGCGCCGTGGTCGCGCAGACCCTCATCGGCGAAATCGGCCAGCCGCAGGCAGTGGTCATCTCCGAAGGCGGCATCGAGTCCAGCCAGGCCCAGCCCATCACCCCTGGCACCCGGGTCAAGGTGAAGATGGTGCTGATGCCCCGCGCCCACGGCCTGCTGCTGCGCGGCAAGGTCAGCCACTGCGACCCGCGCCCGGACGGCAGCTTCGAGCTCGGCACCGAATTCATCGACATGACCGACGCCCAGCGCCAACTGCTGGCCCGTTACATCCTGCAGCGCCAGCAACAGCAACGGCGCCAGCAACTGGAACAGAACGACCCTGCTTCCTGAGCCTTTCCCTTTGAATTGAAGGAACGAACGTGACCCTGATCTACGGCCATCGCGGCGCCAAGGGCGAAGCCCCCGAAAACACCCTGAACAGCTTCCGCCAATGCCTGTCCCACGGCGTCAATCGCTGCGAGCTGGACCTGCACCTGTCGGCCGATAACGAGCTGATGGTGATCCACGACCCGACCCTCAAACGCACCACCGGCCGTCGCGGCAAGGTGGTCGAGCAGCCGGCGGCCGACCTCACCAAGATCGACGCGCGCAAGGGCGGCCCGGGCTGGGTGCAGCCCTGCCCCATCCCGAAACTGGAAGAACTGTTCGAAAAATGCGCTTTCGAGCATTGGCAGCTGGAGGTCAAGAGCGCCTCGCGCACCCGCGCCGCCAGCACGGTGCTGGCGATTCGTGAACTGGCCCAGCAATACGGCCTGCTGGACAAAGTCACCATCACCTCGAGCTCACGCGAAGTGCTGGGTGCTGCCCTGGAGCTGGTGCCGGACGTGGCGCGCGGGCTGGTGGCCGAATACGCCTGGCTCGACCCACTGAAGGTCGCGCAGAACTACGGCTGCGAGCTGCTGGCATTGAACTGGACACTGTGCACCCCCGAGCGCCTGCTCAAGGCACAGGGCCAGGGGTTGCACGTGTCGGTGTGGACAGTCAACGAACCGGCACTGATGCGCCGGCTCGCTGATTTTGGCGTGGACAGCCTGATTACAGACTTTCCCGGTTTGGCCAAGACCACCCTCGGGTAGGGCTGAAATCGGTCTCCCCGACCGGCTCAGGCCACCGGCCGGAGCCGCTTAAAAAAGCCGGTTCAGGCCGTCGTAGGCAGCTACCCGATAAGCTTCGGCCATGGTCGGGTAGTTGAAGGTGGTGTTGACGAAGTACTTCAGGTTATTCAGCTCACCCGGCTGGTTCATGATGGCCTGGCCGATGTGGACGATTTCCGAAGCCTGGTAGCCGAAGCAGTGCACGCCGAGGATTTCCAGGGTTTCACGGTGGAACAGAATCTTCAGCATGCCCTGCGGCTCGCCAGCGATCTGCGCACGCGCCATGCCTTTGAAGAAAGCCTTGCCCACTTCGTACGGCACCTTGGCCTGGGTCAGCTCTTGCTCGTTCTTGCCGATCGAGCTGATCTCCGGAATGGTGTAGATGCCGGTCGGCACGTCATTGACGAAGCGCCAGCTGCCATTGTCGACGATGCTGCCGGCAGCCGAACGGCCCTGGTCGTGGGCGGCACTGGCCAGGCTCGGCCAGCCGATCACATCACCGGCGCCGTAGATGTTCGGCACGGTCGTGCGGTAGGCCTCGTCGACCTCGATCTGGCCACGGCTGTTGACCTTGATGCCGATGTTTTCCAGGCCCAGCTTGTCGGTGTTGCCGGTACGGCCGTTGCACCACAGCAAGGCGTCGGCCTTGATCTTCTTGCCCGACTTCAGGTGCAGGACCACACCATTGTCCAGGCCTTCGACCCGCTCGTACTCCTCGTTATGGCGTACGGTGATGTTGTTGTTGCTGAAGTGGTAGCTCAACGCCTGGGAAATTTCCGAATCCAGGAAGCTCAGCAACTGGCCACGGTTATCGACCAGCTCGACCAGCACGCCCAAGCCGCTGAAGATCGAGGCGTACTCGCAGCCGATCACGCCGGCGCCGTAGACGATCAGTTTGCGCGGGGTGTGGCTGAGGCTGAGGATGGTGTCGCTGTCGTAGACGCGTGGGTGATGGAAGTCGATGTCGGCCGGGCGATAAGGGCGCGAGCCGGTGGCGATGATGATGTGCTTGGCGTTTAGTTTTTCCACCACACCGTTGGGGCAGACCACTTCGACGGTCTGCTCGTCGGCGAAGCTGCCGGTGCCGAAGAACAGGTCGACACGGTTGCGCGCGTAGTAGCCGGTGCGCGAGGCGACCTGCTTGGAAATGACCTTCTCGGCGCTCTTGAGCACGTCCGGGAAGGAGAACCAGCGGGGCTCGCCGATGGCACGGAACATCGGGTTGGTGTTGAACTGCATGATCTGCCGCACCGAGTGACGCAGTGCCTTGGACGGGATGGTGCCCAAGTGGGTGCAGTTGCCGCCGACCTGGCGACGGCTGTCGACCATCGCCACCTTGCGCCCTGCTTTGGCGGCGTTCATTGCCGCGCCTTCTCCGGCCGGGCCGGAACCCAGCACCACTACGTCGTAGTTGTAGACAGCCATGCGTACTCCTTCAGAACTGGCCCGCGAGTCACGGTGGCTCGCGGGGCGCGATCATGTCGCCGGGGCGCCATGAGAAAATTCGGTTGCAGTCTAATCAAGCGTGAACGCCGCGCACATTAACCCTTGGTCGCGTCGTAGGCCAATTTTGCCTGCACTACATGTGGTTCACCGATTCCCTGGCGATCATCCATCCTTGCGCTTTCACTCGCCTTTCATTGCCCGTTCGAACGCAGGGGTGGTTCGGGAGACGAAGCCACCCTCGGCCCGAGTCACCAGCACAGCGGCAAGGTCATGGCTGATGGCGAAATCCCAGCCGCGCTCCGGCCCGAGGATCAGCAGCAGGGTCGAGTAGCCATCGGCCTGCAGCGCCGAGGCATCGAGCACGGTGACGGCGGCCAGGTCGTGCGCGACCGGGCGCCCGAGGCGGGCATCGAAGGTGTGCGAATAGCGCCGGCCATTCTCCTCGAAATAATGGCGATAGTCACCCGAGGTCGATACCGAAAGGCCATCCACCGGGATGACCTGGCGGGCGATCTGGCGGTCTTCACGGGGCAGCTCCAGGGCGATGCGCCAGGCGCTGCCATCAGGCTTGCGGCCAACGGCCTTGAGCTCGCCAGTGGCTTCGGCAATGAAGCTGGTAATACCCATGGCGCGCAGGCGCTCGGCGATCAGGTCGACGGCGTGGCCGGCGGCGATGCTGTTGAAATCCAGCTCGACGGGGGCGTCCTTGCACAGCGCCTGGCCTTCGATGCGCAGGTGCTGGTAGCCCACGCGAAGGCGCACCTGGGCCAGGGCCTGCGGGTCGGGCACCTGTTCGTGACGAGCCTGGGGGCCGAAGCCCCAGAGGTCGAGCAAGGGCTCGACAGTGAGGTCGAAGGCGCCGGCACTTTGCACAGCCAGGTGCTGGCCGAAACGGACCAGGTCGAGCATGTCGCGCGGCAGCGCCAGGCACTGGTTGGCCGCGAGCTGGTTGAACTGGCTGACGGTGGAATCGCTGCGATAGGTCGAGTAGTGCAGGTCGATCTCCTGCAGGATTGCCTCGACTGCCGCCTGCACCTGGGCCGGGGGCGGGCCTGCGGGCTCGCGCACGTACTGGATGCTGTAGCTGCTGCCCATGGTAGGGCCGCCCAGGCGCTCCAGGGTCGGGCCTTGGTTGCAGGCGGTGAGGAGCATCAATGCCAGGAGAAGGACTGTACGCACATTCGCTTACTCGACTATCCGGGACGGCCTCTTCGCGGGGCAAGCCCGCTCCCACAGAAAAACCCTCAACCTTGAGGATGTCACTCATCCTGGACTGCCCCCAAAAAGTTGGACAGTTCTATGCTGCCGCCTGGGTCCTGTACTCGACAGGGCTCAGGCCATTGAGCCTCAGCTTGATGCGGTCATGGTTGTAGTAGTGGATGTACTCATCCAAGCC
>NZ_FYDW01000018.1:0-93555 GCF_900187555.1 Pseudomonas sp. Irchel s3f19
GATAGCTGGAGACCCACCGGCGCAGCAGACTGACGTCGATACCGAAACGCTGGGCTACTTTTCGGAAGCCATCGCTACCATCTAGGTAGGCTGAGATGGCTGTGAGTTTGAACTGCTCTGTGTATTTGCCCATCGGTCCCCCCAAGGGTTGGATTTTTTGTCCAACTTCTTGGGGGCAGTCCATTTGTTTCGGGCCAGTCCCTTCTGGGAAGTCACCGCTGCCCGCCTTGTTGGTTCCATTTGATATCGAGGGTTACGCAACTGCGGTTCCTCGATTTGCAGCCATGCACCAAGGCTGTAACCCACCTGACACAGAAGTAATTGGCCCGAAACAGATGTGGGAGCGGGCTTGCCCCGCGAAGCGCCGCGCGGGCGGCGCTCGATATCCGCAACACCACAAAAACCAAGGCAGGCACTTGGTCGCCTCAACGCGGCCTTCTGTCAATCAAGGCAACAAGACAGTCGACCCCACAGTCCGCCGCGCCGACAACTCCGCCTGCGCCTTGGCCGCCTCACCCAACGGATACCGTTGCTGGATATCCACAACCACCTTGCCACTCGCGATCACCGCAAACAGGTCATCGGCCATGGCCTGGGTGTTCTCGGCATTGTTGGCATAACTGGCCAAGGTCGGCCGGGTGACATACAGCGAACCCTTCTGCGCCAGGATCCCCAGGTTCACCCCGCTCACCGCGCCGGAGGCATTGCCAAAGCTCACCATCAACCCGCGCGGTTGCAGGCAATCGAGCGAGGTCAGCCAGGTGTCGGCACCCACACCGTCATACACCACCGGGCATTTCTTGCCGTCGGTCAGCTCCAGCACCCGCTTGGCCACGTCTTCACGGCTGTAGTCGATGGTTGCCCATGCCCCCAGCGCCTTGGCCCGCTCGGCTTTCTCGACAGAGCTGACGGTACCGATCAGCTTGGCCCCGAGCGCGTTGGCCCACTGGCAAGCCAGGGAACCCACGCCACCCGCAGCGGCATGGAACAGGATCACGTCGCCCGGCTGCACGGCATAGGTCTGCTTGAGCAAGTATTGCACGGTCAGCCCCTTGAGCATCACCGCCGCCGCCTGCTCGAAACTGATGTTGTCCGGCAGCTTGACCAGGTTGGCCTCCGGCAGCGTATGCACCTCGCTGTAGGCACCCAGCGGCCCGCCGCCATAGGCTACGCGGTCACCCACTTTCAGGCGGGTAACGCCCTCGCCCACCGTCTCGACCACGCCTGCACCCTCGGTGCCCAGGCCTGACGGCAGTGCAGGCGGCGCGTACAGGCCATTGCGGAAATAGGTATCGATGAAGTTCAGGCCGATCGCATGGTTACGCACGCGGACCTGCTGTGGCCCGGGCGGGGCGGGTTCGAACTCTACAAGCTGCAGAACTTCCGGGCCGCCATGCTGGCTGAACTGGATACGCTTGGCCATCTCGCACTCCTGTTGTCGGGATTGGTAACAGCCCTCTATCGGACGCCTTTGCTTGATCGCCGTCAACTGCGGCGCGTCGGCCGCCGGTGGTATGCTACGCGGCGAATTCTTCTCTGCCCGCTCCAGGTGACCCGATGACCAGCCGCACCGAGGCCGTGAAAGCCTACCTGCTCGACCTGCAAGACCGCATCTGCTCCGCCCTCGAAACCGAGGACGGCGGCGCCCGCTTCGTCGAGGATGCCTGGACGCGCGAAGCCGGTGGCGGGGGCCGTACGCGGGTGATCGGTGACGGCAAGTTGATCGAAAAAGGCGGGGTCAACTTCTCTCACGTGTTCGGTACCGGCCTGCCGCCTTCGGCCAGTGCCCACCGCCCGGAACTGGCTGGCCGTGGCTTCGAGGCCCTGGGCGTGTCGCTGGTGATCCACCCGCACAACCCGCACGTGCCCACCTCTCACGCCAATGTGCGGTTCTTCATCGCCGAAAAAGAGGATGAAGAGGCCGTGTGGTGGTTCGGCGGCGGCTTCGACCTGACCCCGTACTATGGCAATGAAGAAGACTGCATCCACTGGCACCGCGTGGCCGAGCAGGCCTGTGCGCCGTTTGGCGCCGACGTTTATCCGCGCTACAAAGCCTGGTGCGACCGCTATTTCCACCTCAAGCACCGTGGCGAACCGCGTGGCATCGGCGGGCTGTTCTTCGATGACCTGAACGAGTGGGACTTCGACACCTGCTTTGCGTTCATCCGCGCCATCGGCGACGCCTACGTCGAGGCCTACCTGCCGATCGTCCAGCGCCGCAAGGACACGCCCTACACCGCCGAGCAGCGTGAGTTCCAGGAGTACCGCCGCGGCCGCTACGTGGAGTTCAACCTGGTCTATGACCGGGGCACCTTGTTCGGCCTGCAATCGGGTGGGCGTACCGAGTCGATCCTCATGTCGCTGCCACCGCAGGTACGCTGGGGCTACGACTGGAAGGCCGCGCCCGGTAGCGAAGAAGCGCGCCTGACCGAGTACTACCTGCAAGATCGCGACTGGCTCGCCCAGTAAGCCTGTGGATAACCGAGGAACCCACCATGGACCAGTACGTCGTTTTCGGTAACCCCATCGGCCACAGCAAGTCGCCGCTGATTCACCGCCTGTTCGCCGAACAGACCGGCCAGGACCTGGAGTACGCCACCCTGTTGGCGCCGCTGGACGAGTTCAGCGATTGTGCCTACGGCTTCTTCAAACAAGGCAGAGGCGGCAACGTCACCGTGCCGTTCAAGGAAGAAGCCTACCGCCTGTGCGACAGCCTGACCCCACGTGCCCAGCGGGCGGGGGCGGTGAATACCCTGAGCAAGCTGGCTGACGGCACGCTGCAGGGTGACAACACCGACGGTGCCGGCCTGGTACGCGACCTGACGGTGAATGCCGGCGTGCAGCTGGCGGGCAAGCGGATTCTCATCCTTGGCGCGGGTGGCGCGGTGCGTGGCGTGCTGGAGCCGATCCTGGCGCACGGCCCCGAGTCGCTGGTGATTGCCAACCGCACGGTGGAAAAGGCCGAGCTGCTGGCCCACGAGTTCGATGAGCTCGGGCCGGTGGTGGCCAGTGGGTTTGCCTGGCTGCAGGAACCGGTGGACGTGATCATCAACGCCACCTCGGCAAGCCTGGCGGGCGAGATGCCGCCGATTGCCGCAAGCCTGGTCGAGGCGGGGCGTACGGTTTGCTATGACATGATGTATGGCAAGGAGCCTACGCCGTTTTGCCAATGGGCCACCGACTTGGGGGCGGCCAAGGTGCTGGACGGGCTGGGGATGCTGGCTGAACAGGCGGCGGAAGCGTTCTTTATCTGGCGTGGCGTGAGGCCGGATACGGCGCCGGTGTTGGCTGAACTGCGCCGGCAGCTTGCTCGGGGTTGACGCCTTCGGGGCCGCTTCGCGGCCCATCGCAGGCAAGCCAGCGCCTACAAGTACAGCGCCGACCTCGGGCCTTGTGATATTCCTGTATGAGCTGGCTTGCCTGCGATGGGCTGCAAAGCAGCCCCAAGATCTCAACCCAACCTCACTCTTCAAACCTGATCGGACACAACTTCACCCCTTCCAGCTTCTGCAATTCCTCGACCACCTGCGGCCGCGCCCGCTGCAAGGTCAAACTGCCCCCCGCTCGCCGCAACCGCCTCGCCTCCCTGTGCAACATATCCACACCCGAATAATCGATAAAATTCACCTGCCGTGCATCGATCACCACATGCGGCCCCTGGCAGCGTTGCAGGCGCACCTGCAGGTAATGCGCCGCGCCGAAGAAGATCGACCCGCCCACCCGCAGCACATCGGCCTGCCCTTCCCGGCTCTGCTGCACCCGTGGCCGTGAAGTGCGCTTGAGGTAGAAGAACAGCGAAGCCAGCACCCCGGCGTAGATCGCCGTCTGCAGTTCCAGCAGCAAGGTCGCGGCGGCGGTCAGGGCCATGACCAGGAATTCCGAGCGGCTGACCCGGAACAGCGCGCGAATACCCCGGTGATCCACCAACCCCCAACAGATCAGCAGAATGCTGCCCGCCATGGCCGGGATCGGCAGATGGGCGATCAGCCCCGCGCCTGCGACGGCAAACACCGCGACCCACAGCGCCGAGAACACCCCCGCCATAGGCGACCTGGCACCTGCGTCGTAGCTCAGGCCCGAGCGGGTGAAAGAGCCTGACGAAAGGTAGCCGGAGAACCACGCACCGACGATGTTCGACAGGCCTTGGGCGCGGATCTCCTGGTCGGCGTCGATCAGCTGTTCGGAGCGCGAAGATAGCGACCTGGCGATCGACAGGCTGGTGACCAGGCCGAGCATACCCACGGCCACTGCGGTCGGCAGCAGCCGCAGCATCAGCTCAAGGTCCAGCAACGGCAGCGGGCTCAAGGGCGGTAACTGGCCGGTGAAGGCCGGCACCCTCGGCACGTGGCCAAAGAAGCCAGGCAGCAACCAGGCCAGCAGGCTGACCAGGATCAGGCTGATCAACAAGCTTGGCCAGCGCGGCCGCCAGAGCTTGAAGCCCACGCCGATGAGCACCGTGGCCAGGCCCAGCATCAGCGATGGCAGGTCAACCTCACCGGCGTGGCTGGCCAGGTCCTGGACTGTTTTCAAGGCCGTGGCCTGGCTGGGCAGGTCCATGCCCAGCAGGTTGGGTAACTGCCCGAGGGCGATGACGATGGCGGCGCCCAAGGTGAAGCCGAGCACCACCGAGTGGGAGACGAAATTGACCAGCGCGCCGAACCGTAGCAGGCCGAGCAAAAGCTGGAAGATGCCAGCAATGAAGGTCAGCAGCAGAACCAGCGTGACGTAGTCGGCACTGCCGGGCACCGCCAAGGGGCTGACACTGGCATACAGGACAATGGAAATGGCGGCAGTCGGGCCGCAGATCAGGTGCCAGGAAGAGCCCCACAGGCAGGCGATGAGCACCGGGACGATGGCGGCGAACAGGCCGTATTCGGCAGGCAGGCCGGCAATCAGGGCGTAGGCGATGGATTGTGGCAAGGCAAGGATGGCACCGCTCAGGCCCACCAGCAGGTCCTGACGCAGACTGCGGCCCGATTGGCGGGGCAGCCAGGTGAGGAAGGGCAGCAGGCGGTGAAGACGGTGCATGACTTATTCAAATCCCCGGGTTGTACCCGCCCTGTCGGAGCGGGTGAGTGTGGTTGTCTGAATTACAATTTGGCTTTGACGGCCTCTTTCGCATCGCCACCGGCCTTGCTGGTTACCCCGGCCAGCCACGCTTCCAGAACCTCGGGATGCGCTTTGACCCACGCCTTGGAAGCCTCATCGAAGCTGACTTTCTTATCCACAGCTTCGGCCATGATGCTGTTTTCCATGTCCAGGGTAAATCTCAGGTTACCCAGCAGCTTCGCGGTATTCGGGCACGCCTGTGCATAACCTTTGCGAGTCAGGGTATAGACCTCGCCTTTGCTGCCAAACCACTGCTCGCCGCCCGTGAGGTAGTGCATCTTCAGCTTCACGTTCATCGGGTGCGGTGTCCAGCCGAGGAAGGTGATGAACTGCTGTTTCTTCACGGCGCGGTCCACCTGCGCGAGCATCGCCTGTTCACTCGACTCCACCAGCTTCCACTGGCCGAGGTTGAACGCATTCTTGTCGATGATCTCCTTGAGCGACAGGTTAGCCGGGGCTCCCGAGCCGATTCCGTAGAGCTTCTTGTCGAACTGTTCGGCATGCGCTTGCAGGTCGGCGAAATTCTTCACCCCGGCATTCCACACATAGTCGGGCACCGCGAGGGTGAACTCGGTACCTTCGAGGTTGCGGGCCAGCTGCTGCACATCACCGGTGGCGACGAACTTGTCATGAAACCCCTGGTGCGCCGGCATCCAGTTGCCAAGGAAGGCATCGACTCGCCCATCCTTGAGGCCACCGTAGATGATCGGCACGGCCAGGCTGTCGATCTTCACCTGGTAGCCGAGGCTTTCCAGCAGCAGGCGGGTGATGGCGTTGGTGGTGGCGATGTCGCTCCAGCCGGGGTCGGCCAGCTTCACGGTGTTGCATTGCGCGTCTTCGGCGTGCGTCGAGGCAGCGCCCAGGCTCAAGGCCAGGGCGAGCACGGCGGTAGAGAACTTTTGCATGGCGGACTCTCTTCTCAATCCCTAGGTGCGGGCTGTGGATAACGGGCCTTGCGCTCGAGGTCGTCGAGATCGATGTGGTTGCGCATGTACTGTTGGCTGGCGTCCACCAGCGGTTGGTGGTCCCAGCTCTTCAGCTTGCCGATGGCCAGGGCCTCGGCCACTAGGCGGCGGCGGCGCTGGCTGGCCAGCACCTGCTGGCGCAGGGTGGGGATGTCCCAACGTTGCCGGGCTTCATCGACAAATGCCTGCAGCAGCACCTGATGGTCCGGGCTGCCGGTGAGGTTCTCCCGCTCGTACGGGTCGCGGCTCAGGTCATAGAGTAGCCATGGGTCGTCTTCGCTGTACACGAACTTGTACGGGCCGCGGCGGATCATCATCAGCGGGCCGACCGTGCCCTCGGCCATGTATTCACCGATCACTTCGTCGTGGCCGCCCTGCCCTTTCAGGTGGCCAAGCAGCGAGCGTCCGTCCAGGTGCAGCGAGTTGTCCACAGTACCGCCGGCCAGTTCGACCAAGGTGGGCAGCAGGTCGCAGGTCGAGACCGAGGCGCTTACCCGTGCCGCTGCAAAGCGTTTGGGCGCGTGAATAAGCAGTGGCACCCGCGCCGACATTTCGAACCAGTGCATCTTGTACCAGAGGCCGCGTTCGCCAAGCATGTCGCCGTGGTCGCCGGAGAACACGATCAACGTGTCCTCTGCCAGGCCGCATTGCTCAAGGGTTTGCAGCAATTGGCCAATGTTGTCGTCGATGTAGCTGCAGGCGCCGAAGTAGGCACGCCGGGCATCGCGGATCTTGTCCACAGGCAGCGGCTTGTCCCACAGGTCGTAGACCTTGAGCAGGCGTTGCGAATGCGGGTCCTGCTCGTGCTGGGCGAACTCGGCGCGGGGCATGGGGATATCCACACCCTCGTAGCGGTCCCAGTAGCGCTTGGGGATGGTGTAGGGGTCGTGGGGGTGGGTCATGGACACGGTCAGGCAGAACGGCCGGCCATCGTTTTCGCGCACATGGTCGTAGAGGTACTGGCGGGCCTTGAACACCACCTCTTCGTCGAAATCCAGTTGGTTGGTGCGCACGCAGGGGCCGGCCTGCAGTACTGAAGACATGTTGTGGTACCAGCTCGGGCGCTCGTCGGGTGCATCCCAGTTCACCGTCCAGCCGTAGTCGGCCGGGTAGATATCGCTGGTCAGCCGTTCTTCATAGCCATGCAACTGGTCCGGGCCGCAGAAGTGCATCTTGCCGGACAACGCGGTGCGGTAGCCCAGACGACGCAGGTAGTGGGCGTAGGTTGGCACATCGGCAGGGAAGTCGGCGGCGTTGTCGTAGGCGCCGATGCGGCTGGGCAACTGGCCGCTGACCAGGGTGAAGCGCGAGGGTGCGCACAGCGGGCTGTTGCAGTAGGCCGAGTCGAACACCACCGCCTGCGCGGCGAGGCGGGCGAGGTGTGGCATCTGGAGGGGCGAAGGGGCGTAGATCGGCAGCAGGGGCGCGGCCATCTGGTCGGCCATGATGAACAGGATATTCGGGCGCGTCATGGTTGGCTTCCATCGTTGAAGGTTATGCGAACCGCTTGCCTATCAAGATGCGACTGTGGATAACATGGGTAAAGCCCATGGCGGGCAATGACTGGGATTAGCTGAGCTTATGTTTGAGCGCCTTGCCGAGCTGTCGCTCGATACCCTGCGCGTGTTCGAGGCTGCGGCACGCTTGCGTGGTTTTACTGCCGCCGCGCTGGAGCTGGGCACCACGCAGCCGGCGGTGAGCCAGCAGGTGAAGCGCCTGGAGGCTCAGCTGGGTACCCGGCTGTTCGACCGGATCTACCGGGGTATCGCGCTGACCGATGCCGGCCAGGTGCTGTTCGAGCAGGTGCACCAAGGGCTGCAGGCCATGGACGACGGCCTTGCCCTGGCCAGTGGCCGGGGCCAGCGTGAGGTGCTGCAAGTGGCCACCGACTTTGCCTTCGCTGCGTTCTGGCTGATGCCCAGGCTGCAACGTTTTCACGAGGCTTATCCACAGGTGGATGTCAGCTTGGTGACGGGTGAGCGCAGCCAGGCGATGTTGCGGCCGGACATTGATGTGGCCGTGCTGTTTGGCGATGGGCGTTTTCATCAGGGCGAGAGCCGGTGGTTGTTCGATGAAGAGGTATTTCCGGTCTGCAGCCCCCGGCTGACTCATGGCAAACCCTTGTCAGCCGTGGCTTTGCAGCGTTTGCCCTTGCTTCACCTGCGCGGCGAACAAGCCAGCCGCTGGTTCGACTGGGCGGGGGTGTTTCGTGGGTTTGGCGTGGACAGCCCGCCACCGCCGGGGCAGCTGCGTTTCGATAACTACACCCTGTTGATCCAGGCGGCGATTGCCGGCCAAGGGGTGGCGATTGGCTGGGGGCACCTGGTCGATGGGCTGGTGGAGCAGGGCCTGCTGTGTCGGCCACTGGAGGGCAGTTTGCGTTCGGCGCGGGGGTATTACGTGGTGTTGCCGCCACGCAAGCGGCGCGGGGCGTTGATCGAGCGGTTTGTGGGTTGGCTGGAAGATGAGCGCAATGCTTGAGGGGCTCTTCGCGGGGCAAGCCCGCTCCCACAGATACTGCACACCAATCTCCGTGGGAGCGGGCTTGACCCGCGAAGAGGCCTCAGGATACGAAGTTCAAATGCTCGCCCCGATGCAAATCCAGGTCGAGCATATCCACCATCCCCGCCGCAACGTTCTCCAAATCTGCCAACTGCTGCGGCGCATTGATCAGCGTCCAGTGCAGCGCACTGCGCTGTAGCGCATCGACCACATGGTCCACACCCTCGCGCTGTTCATCGGTGTAATGGCCTGGCCTGTCCAGCACATCGAAATCGCCCACCAGCAACAGCCGGCGTATAGTCGTACGCGCAAGCCCAGCGATCAGCGCCTCGCTCATCCGCCATTGCGCGGGCAGGTCAGCGGGTGCCAGCGCTGACACCAGCGCAACCACCGCCGAGCCCCCCGCAGCGCCCTGCTCTGCCTGGTCGGCATCGCCCAGCCCGCCTATCTTGAAATGCAGGCCAGGGCGTGGCGCATGGCGGTTGAGGTCGTCGACCACGGCGGTAACCTCATGCTGGCGCGCCAGCAGCTCGGCGATCAGCGCACTGCCAAGGCTAGACTCGGCCCCGAACAGCACCAGCTTGAACACGGGGGTTTCGGCATTTTTCACTGCATCACCTCCTTTGCGGTGGTGATGGTTGGACCGCAATCAGGAGTTATCGTGCAGAGGATCAAGGGCTATCACGCCCACGTGTACTACGACGCATCGACCATCGAGCACGCGCGGGCATTGTGCGAAGAGGCGGCGCGGCTGTTCCCCGTGACCATGGGGCGCATGCACCAGCAACCGGTGGGGCCGCACCCGGACTGGAGCTGCCAGTTGGCGTTCGGGCCGGAGGTGGTGGGGGTGGTGTTGCCGTGGCTGGCGTTGTATCGCAAGGGGTTGGTGGTGTTTCTGCACCCGCTGACCGGGGATGAGCTGGCCGATCACCGTGATCATGCGATCTGGATGGGGGCTGTGCGGCCTTTGAAGCTGTCGATTTTTGGCGGGTAGATGGGGGCCGCCATGCGGCCCATTCGCGGGGCGAGCCCGCTCCCACAGGTCGAGTGCTTTCTGACAGATTGCAGTGAACCTGTGGGAGCGGGCTTGCCCCGCAAAGAAGGCAACGCCAATCAGCGTCGAGCGCCGCGCACACCTTCAGCCAGCGCCGAGCACAAGCTCAATACATCGTTAACAGCCTGATCCGCATCTTTGGCCTGGGCGATCTTGTCGACCAGTGCCGAGCCCACCACCACACCATCGGCCAGGCGCGCAATCGCCGCCGCCTGCTCTGGCGTGCGAATGCCAAACCCTACGCTGATCGGCAGGGCGGTATGCCGACGCAGGCGGGCAATCGCCTCGCTCACGTGCTGGGTTGTCGCAGACCCTGCACCGGTTACACCCGCCACCGACACGTAATAGACAAACCCGGAGCTGCGCTCCAGCACACGCGGCAGGCGCGCGTCGTCGGTGGTCGGTGTGGTCAGGCGGATGAAGTCGATGCCCGAAGCCTGGGCCGGGGTCGCTAGCTCGGCGTCGTGCTCAGGCGGTAGGTCGACGATGATCAGGCCATCGACGCCCGCATCCTTGGCCTCGGCCACGAACTTTTCCACGCCAAAGCGGTGGATCGGGTTGTAGTAACCCATCAGTACGATCGGCGTAGCCTGGTTGCCCACGCGGAATTCGCGAACCATCTGCAGGGTCTTGGCCAAGGTCTGGCCGGCTTCCAGCGCACGCAGGGTGGCCAGCTGGATGGCGACGCCATCGGCCATCGGGTCGGTGAACGGCATGCCCAGTTCGATCACGTCGGCGCCAGCCGCAGGCAGGCCCTTGAGAATCTGCAGCGAGGCGTCGTAGCCGGGGTCACCCGCAGTTACGAAGGTGACCAGTGCCGCACGGCCTTCGGCCGCAAGTTCGGCGAAGCGTTGTTCAAGACGGCTCATGCCTGTTTCTCCTGGGCGGCCATGTGGTTCATCACGGTTTGCATGTCTTTGTCGCCGCGCCCGGACAGGCACACGACCATCAAGTGGTCCTTGGGCAGGTTCGGCGCGCGCTTGATCGCCTCGGCCAATGCGTGGGCGCTTTCCAGGGCCGGGATGATGCCTTCCAGGCGGCAGGTGGCGTGGAACGCATCCAAGGCTTCGTCGTCGGTGATGCTGACGTACTCGACGCGCTTCACTTCGTGCAGGTAGGCGTGCTCGGGGCCGATACCTGGGTAGTCCAGGCCAGCGGAAATCGAGTGGGCGTCGGTGATCTGGCCGTCAGCGTCTTGCAGCAGGTAGGTGCGGTTGCCGTGCAGGACACCCGGTACGCCACCGTTCAGGCTGGCAGCGTGCTTGTCGGTATGCACGCCGTGGCCGCCGGCTTCGACGCCGATGATCTGCACGCTTGGTTCTTCAAGGAATGCGTGGAACAGGCCCATGGCGTTGGAGCCGCCGCCGACGCAGGCGACCAGGCTGTCGGGCAGGCGCCCTTCCTTCTCTTGCAGCTGGACGCGGGTTTCCTTGCCGATGATCGACTGGAAGTCGCGGACCATGGCTGGGTACGGGTGCGGGCCGGCCACGGTGCCGATCAGGTAGAAGGTGTCTTCGACGTTGGTGACCCAGTCGCGCAGGGCTTCGTTCATGGCGTCTTTGAGGGTGCCGGTGCCAGCGGTGACCGGGACGATTTCGGCGCCCAGCAAGCGCATGCGGAACACGTTCGCCTGCTGGCGCTCGATGTCGGTGGCACCCATGTAGATCACGCAAGGCAGGCCGAAACGGGCTGCAACGGTGGCGGTGGCCACGCCGTGCATGCCGGCGCCGGTTTCGGCGATCAGGCGTTTTTTGCCCATGCGCTTGGCCAGCAGCACCTGGCCGATGCAGTTGTTCACCTTGTGCGCGCCGGTGTGGTTGAGCTCTTCACGCTTGAAGAAGATTTTTGCGCCGCCGCAGTGCTCGGTCAGGCGCTCGGCGAAGTACAGCGGGTTCGGGCGGCCGATATAGTCACGCTGGAAGTAGGCCAGCTCTTCGAGAAACGCGGGGTCCGCCTTGGCCGCTTCGTATTCGCGGGCCAGGTCCAGCACCAGCGGCATCAGGGTTTCTGCCACGTAGCGGCCGCCGAACGAGCCGAACAGGCCGTTGGCGTCTGGGCCAGGGCGGTATTGAGTCTGGGTCATGGGGCGCTCCAAGGCGTACTGAATGAGTGATGGGCTTTACTCTAACCACGCAACGCCCGTCTGAAAACCGATAAGATTGCGCAAACCTGTCAGGAAAACTCACAAGACAATGGCCCAGGACCTTCCCCCTCTCAATGCCCTTCGGGCCTTTGAGGCCGCTGCCCGGCTGAACAGTGTCAGCCAGGCTGCCGAGGCGCTGCACGTGACGCACGGGGCAGTCAGCCGGCAGATCAAGGTACTCGAAGAACACTTGGGCGTTGCCCTGTTCGTCAAGGATGGGCGTGGCATCAAACTCACAGATGCCGGCGTGCGCCTGCGCGATGCCAGTGGTGAGGCGTTCGATAGGTTGCGGGGGGTGTGTGCCGAGCTGAGCCGGGATAACCGCGAGGCACCATTCGTGCTCGGGTGCTCCGGCAGCCTGCTGGCGCGTTGGTTTATCCCTCGGCTCGGGCGGCTCAAAGCCGACTTGCCCGAGCTGCGCCTGCACCTCTCCGCCGGGGAAGGCGACCTGGACCCCAGGCGCCCGGGGCTGGATGCCTTGCTGGTGTTTGCCGAACCGCCGTGGCCGGCGGACATGCAAGTACACGTGCTGGCCGAAGAGCGCATCGGGCCTGTGCTAAGCCCGCACTTTACCGGGTTCGAACGCTTGCGCGGGGCAGCGCCCGACGCCTTGCTGGGCGAGGCGTTGCTGCATACCACGTCTCGTCCGCAGGCTTGGCCGGCCTGGGCCGGGCAGCACGGGCTGGATGCGGGGGCCTTGCAGTTCGGCCAGGCATTCGAACACCTGTACTACCTGCTGGAGGCCGCAGTGGCCGGGCTGGGTGTGGCGATCGCGCCGCAACAGCTGGTGGCGGACGATTTACGTGCTGGAAGGTTGGCGGCACCTTGGGGTTTCTCACCCACGCGTGCCGCGCTGGCGCTGTGGGTGCCCCGACGCGCCGCAGATGGGCGCGCCGAGCAACTGGCGCAATGGCTGCGCCAGGAACTGCAGCTGCAAATCGCTTAGTTGCGCTTGTACAGCAGCCAGGCCGCCAGCAGGCCCAGTGCCCCAACGGCTACCCCGGCGGTGGTGATGGGGTGCTCCTGGGCATAGTCACGGGTGGCGATGCCGGTCTGGCGGGTGCGGGTCTTCACTTCCTCGTAGGCGTCGCTCAGCAGGCTGCGCGAATGTTTGAGAGCGCTTTCGGCATTGCTGCGGATGGCCTTTACCGACTTCTGGGACTCCTCCGATGCATCGTGCTTGAGGTTTTCCAGCGACTTCAGAAGGCTTTCGATCTCGGCTTCCATGCTTTCCAGGGATGTTTTACGCAGCGAGTTGCGATGCATGTTGAATCTCCTTCGGGGGTGGGCTGTAAGGATTGCGACTGCGCAGGGCTGCGAAAGTGCGATCGAACTTTTGCCCAAGGCGACGGCTCGCAGGTAAACCAGGCCTGCGCTGCTAGGCTCAAGCAGACTGTCATCCAAGGAGAGTGCACATGTCCGATCATCACACGTACAAGAAGATCGAACTGGTAGGGTCGTCGCCCACCAGCATCGAGGACGCGATCAACAATGCCCTGGCCGAAGCGGCCAAGAGCATCAAGCACCTGGAGTGGTTCGAAGTGATCGATACCCGGGGCCACCTGCGTGACAACAAGGTCGAGCATTTTCAGGTCACGCTCAAAGTCGGCTTCCGTATTGCCAACAGCTGAAACAGTGCCGGGGTAGCTGGCGCTGGCAAGATGGGGTAATACAGAGGGGGCGCCTTAGCCGGCGCCCCCTTTGATTTTCATCTGTACAAGGAAAGCGAACGATGAAGAAAATGATTCTGGCGGCAGGCCTTATGGCGTTGGCGGGTGGTGCGCTGGCGGCGGGCAAGCCGTGTGAAGAGCTCAAGGCAGAGATTGCCGCCAAGCTGGATGCCAAGGGCGTAAATGGCTACACGCTGGAGATCGTCAAGAAAGGCGAGCCGGCGGGCAAGGTAGTTGGCAGCTGTGAAGCTGGCACCAAGGAAATTGTCTACCGGCGTGGTTGAGTGACGGCCTCTTCGCGGGGTTGCCCGCGAAGAGGGTTACTCGGCCTTCAAAGCCTGCGCCAGCAGCTCATAGGACCTGACCCGGTCCGCATGCTCATACAGGTCACAGGTAAAGATCAGTTCATCCGCCCCGGTCTGCTCCAGCAGCACCTCCACCTTGGCCCGTACCTTCTGCGGGCTGCCAATCATCGCCAGGCCCAGGAAGCTCATCACCGCGTCGCGTTCGTGAGGTAGCCACAGCCCCTCCATGCTCTCAACGGGCGGGCGCTGCATCAGGCTCTGCCCGCGAATCAGGGCAAGGATGCGTTGGTACACCGAAGTAGCCAGGTATTCGGCCTTTTCGTCGGTTTCGGCCACCACCATCGGAATGCCGAGCATCACATAGGGTTTGTCGAGCGTGGTGGAGGGCTTGAAGTGGTTGCGGTAGACGCGGATCGCCTCGTGCATGAAGCGCGGCGCGAAATGCGAGGCGAACGCGTAGGGCATGCCGCGCATGCCGGCCAGTTGGGCGCTGAACAGGCTTGAGCCGAGCAGCCACATCGGCACCTCGGTGTCATGCCCAGGCACGGCGATCACTTTTTGATCATCGGTGCGCGGGCCGAGGTAGCGTGACAGTTCCTCGACATCGTCGGGGAAGTCGTCCGCGCTGCCGGAGCGCTCGCGGCGCAGGGCGCGGGCGGTCATCTGGTCGGAGCCGGGGGCGCGGCCCAGGCCCAGGTCGATACGGCCGGGGTAGAGGCTGGCCAAGGTGCCGAACTGCTCGGCGATCACCAGCGGTGCGTGGTTGGGCAGCATCACACCGCCGGAGCCAACGCGGATGCTCGAGGTGCCACCCGCCAGGTAGCCGAGCAGCACGGAAGTCGCGGAACTGGCAATGCCATCCATGTTGTGATGCTCGGCGACCCAGAAGCGGTTGTAGCCGAAGCGTTCTACGTGCTGGGCCAGGTCCAGCGAGTTATGCAGCGACTGAGCCGGCCCGCCGTCGGCGCGCACAGGCACCAGGTCGAGGGTTGAAATTTTCAGGTCACGCAGCTGCGTCATCGGAGCCTCCTTGAACGTGGTTGGCCAGAGGCCTTTTAAACTCTGTATGGGCACATTCGGTGGATTCAATGCTTACGGTCAGATTGATCTGAACTTGCCGTGGGCGGCCGGCCTCTGAACCCATAAGCATGTCACCCCAAGATATGTAAATGCAGCGACCAGGAGGCATCATGAAAAAGACAGCATCGGCGATCTGGCAAGGTGGCCTGAAGGATGGCAAGGGCCTGCTTTCTACTGAAAGCGGCGCGCTCAAGCAGAACCCCTACGGCTTCAACACCCGTTTTGAAGGCTCACCTGGGACCAACCCGGAAGAACTGATCGGCGCAGCCCATGCCGGCTGCTTCTCGATGGCGCTGTCGATGATGCTCGGCGAGGCGGGCCTGACCCCAGAGCGCATCGATACCATTGCCGAGGTGACCCTGGACAAGCAGCCCGATGGTTTCGCCATCACCGCCGTGCACCTGATTCTGAAGGCCAAGGTGCCTGGGGCCAGCGAGGCGCAGTTCCTCGAGATTGCCAACAAGGCCAAGGCCGGGTGCCCGGTATCGAAGGTGCTCAATGCCACCATCAGCCTGGATGCCTCACTGGTGGGCTAGGCGGCGCAACGGGGGCGGTTTGCTGTAGTCTAAACAGCAACGGCAGCACGACTGCCCTTTCAGGAGCCATTCCATGATCCGCGTAGCAATCGCCGTGCTGGCCTCGCTGCTCGCCACGTCCGCCCTGGCGGCAGTGAAGCCGTGCGAAGAATTGAAAACCGAGATCGAGGCCAAGATCCAGGCACAGGGCGTGACGTCCTACACCCTGGAGATCGTGCCCAACAGCGAGGTCAAGGACCAGAACATGGTCGTGGGCAGCTGCGAGGGTGGTACCAAGAAGATCATCTATCAGAAGAATGATCGCTAGGGTTTAATTTGGTTGGGGGCGCAAAGCGCCCCCAACTGTCACGGAATACAAAACACGTTACTTGGCTCGTTAACCACCACCGTGCGGCTGGCGTCGTACAGCAGCACCTGCGGCTCCATCACCGGCGCGCGGGCCTCGAGGCGATAGCGCTCGCCCGCTTTGAAATTGTCATAGCGCACGGTCAGGTAGCAGGTACGGTCCCTTGGCTGGGACATCATGCCGCCGCCATAAATCTCATAATCGAAACGCACCACCAGTTCATGCTTGCCAGGCGTTACCTGAAAGTAGCGGCCATCCTCCAGGCGCTTGCCGTCAAGGCGATCAGCCATGATGACTCTGCCGGGGGTGATGGTAGAAAGCTCGACCCAGGCCTGCTTGGGGTCGACGGGCGGCAAGGGGCTGGCGCAAGCCCCCAGTGCACTGAGGGCGATCAGCATCATGGGCTGGCGCATGGCAAAACTCCCACTTGCGATATACACGTTACAAGCATAGCGCCGATTGCGCGGCTCAGGTGCGTTGACAGCCTGCGGGCAAGCCTTGGCCAAGCAGTTTTTGCTGGTGGTCGTAGAGTTTGACCCAAGGCCGGAAGCCAATGCTGCCCGCCTGCAACTGGTAGCGCTGCCCGGCGCTGAAGTCCTTGAAGGTCAGGTTGAGCTGGCAATCGCGCCACAGCGGCTCGTTTACCGGGCCTATATTGCTCGGGGTGACCGGAAACTGGTAGCGCACCGTCAATTCGTGGCTGCCGGGGGCGACCTCGAAGTAGCGCGTGTCGGCCCAGTCGCGTTCGTCTACCTGCACCGCATGCAGTGACGTTTCGTCCAGGGGTGTGAGGTCGACCCACGCCTGGTTCGGATCGGGGTCCGGCAGGGTCGAGCAAGCGGACAACAGCATGAGTGTGCTGGCGGCAAACAATGGACGCATGGCGAAACTCCCCCCTGGCGAGATAGTCTTGGAGCGAATTGGCCGTGAGCGAGTCAGACAGTCCCAGATGCTTCGACTATTTCTTTTTCAGCGCTCAGGCCCTGGGCCACTCGACCGCGTTTTCACCCGCTTTGTTCCCCTGCTGGTGGCTGTTCTGCTGAACGGTTGTAGCAGTGTTGGCTATTACGGGCAGTTGGCGCAGGGCCAATGGCAGCTGTTGCGCGCGCGCCAGCCGGTGGAACAGGTAATGGCAGATCCGGCCAGCAGCCCGCAACTGCGGGCGCGCTTGCAACATGCCGAACAGGCCCGAGTGTTCGCCAGCCAGCAGCTGAAACTGCCGGACAACCGCAGCTACCGGGTTTACGCCGACCTTGGCCGCCCTTATGTGGTGTGGAACGTGTTTGCCACGCCGGAGTTGTCGTTGCAGCCGGTGACGCATTGTTTCCCGATCGCGGGCTGCGTGGCCTACCGTGGTTACTACCGCCAAGGTGCGGCGCGTGGCGCGGCGGCGTTGATGCGCCAGGCAGGCATGGATGTGTATGTGGGCGGTGTCGAGGCTTACTCGACTCTGGGCTGGTTCGACGACCCACTGTTGTCTTCGATGGCCGGCTGGGGGGACGAACGGCTGGCCTCGCTGATCTTCCACGAGTTGGCCCATCAGCGCTTCTATGTGCAGGACGACACGGCGTTCAACGAGTCGTTTGCCACCTTCGTCGAGCAGGAAGGCGCGCGGCAATGGCGCGCGGCACGCGGGCTTGCAGCGATAGAGGATGATCAGGCCGGGCAGCGTGACCAGTTCATTCGGCTGGTGCTGGCCAGCCGCGAACGGCTTCAGGGGATCTACGCCGGCCCCTTGGATGATGCGCACAAGCGGGCGGCGAAGCAGGCCGAGTTCGAGCGGTTGCGGCGCGAGTACCGGCAGGTGCGTGATGGCCAGTGGGGTGGGGACACGCGTTATGACGCTTGGATGTATGGGCCGATGAACAATGCCAAGCTGCTGCCGTTTGGGCTGTATGACCAGTGGGTGCCGGCGTTTGCGGCGCTGTTCCGGAAGGTTGACGGGGATTGGGCGCGGTTTTATCAGCGGGTCGAGGCGCTGGGGCGGCTGTCGGGTGAGGCGCGCAAAGCCGCGTTGGAGCGGCTTGTCGTTAGCCAATGAGATTTTCGGGCCGCTGCGCGGCCCCATTCCATTTCAGGCCTTGATGAAGGCCTGATGCATCTCGGCCAGGGTGGCGAAATGGAAGGCTGGCGTCTCGGCCTTCAACTCTTCCTCGCTACCAAACCCGTACCCCACCGCCACCGCCTGCAGCCCATTGCTGCGGGCGCCGATCAGGTCATGCTTGCGATCGCCGATCATCAGCGTCTGCGCCGGGTCCAGCCCTTCTTCGTCCAGCAAGTGGCGAATCAGCTCGACCTTGTTGGTGCGGGTGCCATCCAGCTCGCTGCCATAAATCACCTTGAAGTGGTGATCGAAGGCGAAATGCCGGGCGATCTCGCGGGCGAACTCCCAAGGCTTGGACGTTGCCACATACAGCGTGCGCCCCTGGCCAGTGAGGGCTTCGAGCAACGCCGGCACCCCTTCGAACACCTGGTTTTCATAAAGGCCGGTGACGCGGAAGCGCTCGCGATAGAAATTCACCGCCTCCCACGCCTTGGCTTCGTCAAAGCTGTAAAACTGCATGAACGCCTGCAGCAAGGGCGGGCCGATGAAGTGTTCGAGGCGGGTCAGGTCCGGCTCGTCGATACCCAGTTTGGCCAACGCATACTGGATGGAGCGGGTGATGCCCAGCCGTGGGTCGGTCAGGGTGCCGTCGAGGTCGAAGAGGATGTTCTGCTGGTGCATGTAAGCGGTTCCACTCAAGTCATTCGGGTTGGTCGTAGCCTTCGGCCAAGTGCTGGTCCTTGAGCTTGACGTAGTTGCCGGCGCTGTAGGGGAAGAACGCGCGCTCCTTGTCGGTCAGCGGCCGGGCCTGTTTCACCGGGCTGCCAACATACAGGAAGCCGCTGAGCAGGCGCTTGCCGGGCGGTACCAGGCTGCCGGCGCCGATGATCACCTCGTCCTCGACGATGGCGCCATCCATGATTGTGCTGCCCATGCCGACCAGGATGCGATTGCCCAGGGTACAGCCGTGCAGCATCACCTTGTGGCCGATGGTCACCTCATCACCGATGATCAGCGGGAAGCCGTCGGGGTTGAAAGGGCCGGCATGGGTGATGTGCAGCACGCTACCGTCCTGCACGCTGGTGCGGGCGCCGATGCGGATGCGGTGCATGTCGCCGCGTACTACAGTCAAAGGCCAGACCGAGCTGTCTTCACCAATCTCTACATCGCCCAGCACTACCGCCGAGCGGTCGATGAAGGCCCGTGGTCCAACTTTCGGAGTGTGTTGCTGGAAGCTTCGGATGGCCATGATAGGGTCTCTCATCTGTGCCGATAGGCAGGCTGCCTGCTGCGGTCGGCGTCGATTGTAATTAAGATGGTCCAGTGTTTCTTCTGCCAAGGTATCCAAACCGTGAGTGCGAACAACCCGCTTCTGCAGCCCTACGATCTGCCGCCCTTCTCGGCGATCCGTGCCGAACACGTGCTGCCGGCCATCGAAGAGATCCTGGCCGACAACCGCAAAGCCATTGCCGAGATTCTCGAACAGCAAGGCAAGACCCCTTCCTGGGCAGGCCTGGTGCTGGCCATGGACGAACTCA
Source organism: Pseudomonas sp. Irchel s3f19 (assembly GCF_900187555.1). Taxonomy (NCBI): domain Bacteria; kingdom Pseudomonadati; phylum Pseudomonadota; class Gammaproteobacteria; order Pseudomonadales; family Pseudomonadaceae; genus Pseudomonas; species Pseudomonas sp. Irchel s3f19. Next base: position 19,293 of record NZ_FYDW01000018.1, read on the forward strand.
ATGACCGCCTGGGCGCTGCCTGGAGCCCGGTCAGCCACCTCAATGCCGTGTGCAACAGCAAGGAACTGCGCGAGGCCTACGAGTCTTGCCTGCCGGCGCTGAGTGCCTACTCTACCGAACTGGGCCAGAACCGTGCGCTGTTCGACGCCTACCAGGCCCTGGCCAACAGCCCGGAGGCGGCTGGCTTCGATGTGGCGCAAAAGACCATCCTCGAACATGCCCTGCGTGATTTCCGCCTTTCGGGCATCGACCTGCCTGCCGACAAGCAGCAGCGCTACGCCGAAGTGCAGAGCAAGCTCAGCGAACTGGGCAGCCGCTTCTCCAACCAGCTGCTCGATGCCACCCAGGCCTGGACCAAGCACGTCACCGACGAAGCCGCGCTGGACGGCTTGACTGACTCGGCCAAGGCGCAGATGGCCGCCGCCGCCCAGGCAAAAGCGCTCGACGGCTGGCTGATCACCCTGGAGTTCCCCAGCTACTACGCGGTGATGACCTACGCCACCGATCGCGCCCTGCGCGAAGAGCTGTATGCCGCCTACTGCACCCGCGCTTCGGACCAAGGCCCCAATGCCGGCCAGTTCGACAATGGCCCGGTGATGCAGGAAATCCTCGACCTGCGCCAAGAGCTGGCCACACTGCTGGGCTACCCGAACTACGCCGAGTTGAGCCTGGCCACCAAGATGGCCGAGTCCAGCGACCAGGTGCTGAGCTTCCTGCGTGACCTGGCCAAGCGTTCCAAGCCGTTCGCTGCCCAGGACCTGGAGCAGCTCAAGGCCTATGCCGCCGAGCAGGGCTGCCCGCAACTGGCCAGCTGGGATGCCGGTTACTTCGGCGAGAAGCTGCGCGAGCAACGCTACAGCGTGTCGCAGGAAGCCCTGCGTGCCTACTTCCCGATCGACAAGGTGTTGTCTGGCCTGTTCAGCATCGTCCAGCGCCTATATGGCATCGAAATCGCCGAACTCAAAGGCTTCGACAGCTGGCACCCGGACGTGCGCCTGTTCGAAATCAAGGAAAACGGCCAGCACGTCGGCCGTTTCTTCTTCGACCTCTATGCCCGCGCCAACAAGCGTGGCGGCGCCTGGATGGACGGTGCGCGCGACCGTCGCCGTACCGTCGATGGCGTGCTGCAGAGCCCGGTGGCCAACCTGGTGTGCAACTTCAACCCGGCCGCGCCAGGCAAGCCTGCGCTGTTGACCCACGATGAAGTCACCACCCTGTTTCACGAGTTCGGCCACGGCCTGCACCACCTGCTGACCCGCATCGAACACGCGGGTGTGTCTGGCATCAACGGCGTAGCCTGGGATGCAGTCGAGCTGCCGAGCCAGTTCATGGAAAACTGGTGCTGGGAGCCGGAAGGCCTGGCGCTGATCTCCGGCCATTACGAAAGCGGCGCTGCCCTGCCCCAGGACCTGCTGGACAAGATGCTGGCCGCCAAGAACTTCCAGTCCGGCATGATGATGGTGCGCCAGCTGGAGTTCTCGCTGTTCGACTTCGAGCTGCACGCCACCCATGGCGATGGCCGCAGCGTGCTGCAGGTGCTCGAAGGCGTGCGCGACGAGGTGACGGTCATGCGCCCACCGGCGTACAACCGCTTCCCCAACAGCTTCGCGCACATCTTCGCGGGCGGTTACGCGGCGGGCTACTACAGCTACAAATGGGCCGAGGTATTGTCGGCTGACGCCTTCTCCCGCTTCGAAGAAGAAGGCGTGCTCAATGCCGACACTGGCCGTGCCTTCCGCGAGGCGATCCTGGCCCGAGGCGGATCGCGTGAGCCTATGGTGCTGTTCGTCGACTTCCGTGGCCGTGAACCTTCCATCGATGCATTGCTGCGCCATTGCGGGCTGAGCGAGGACGCAGCGGCATGAGTGAGGTAGCTGTGAACAAGACCAAGAAACGCTTCATCGCCGGGGCCGTGTGCCCGGCGTGCAGCGAGCCGGACAAGTTGATGATGTGGAACGAGGACGGTGTACCGCACCGTGAGTGCGTGGCCTGTGGTTTCACCGATACCTTGAATGAACAAGGCCTGTCGGTACCGTCGGAGCTCGGTACCCGGGTCAACCACCTGGCGCCCAAGGCGGCGCCGGCCAAGGTGCAGACGGTGCAGTTCTTCCCCAACCCCAAATTGAAGAAACCGTCTGAGTGAAGCCGTCTTGCCACCCGGGCCTTGGCCTGGGTGGCAGGTTCCAGCTCGACCCTGGGTGTTAGATAGTCAGGCCAGCGCCTGCCCGCTGGTGGCGCATGCTCGCTTGCTCCAATCAGAGCAAGGTAAACAGCGATGGACACCCGCAACCCCCTTCTGCAACCCAGCAACGTACCTGTCGATTACGACGCGGTGACGCTGGATAACCTGCGTGCAGCGTTCGACTACGCGCTATCGGCTCATCAACAAGGTATCGCCCAAGCCCTCCTGGCTCAGCAGTCCATGCCGACCTGGGATGACCTGGTCATGGCGATCGATGACCTGGATGCACAACTGCTGGCGGTGCTGTATGCGGCTTCACCGCTGATGTACAAGGGTGCGCCATGGGTCGAACTGGTTGAAGAGTTGTACGGCGCCATGCTTGAGCGCTTCGAGCAGAAGATGGCCGACCCTACCTTGCAAGCGTTGTATGAGCGCCTGGCCAACAGCGCCATTGGCAAGCATTTGGACGCGCACAAGCAAGCGACCCTGCGCTGGTACCGTCACAACTTCGCCTTGCACGGTGCCTTGCTCGATGCCCCAGGCCGCATGCAACTTGCGGCCATCAATGCCCAGGTACGCGAGCTTGCCGGGCGGTTTGCCCAGAACATGGCGCGCCCGGGCACGCTCATCCTCGACGCCGGGCAATTGCAAGGCCTTGCTCCACGGTTGTTGGGCGAGCTGCAAGCCCAAGCGCTGCAGGTTGGGCAAGCCGGCTGGTTGATACCCGCAGACCAATACGTGACCAACACGGTCCTTGAACATGCCGCGAACCGTAGCCTTCGGGAGCAGATCTACCGCCACCAGCACAGCCGTGGGGTCAGCGCCGAGGTGCAGCATGACAATGGTCAGCTCTTGCTGCAGTTGGCCCAGGCGCGTGAACAGAAGGCACATCTGCTGGGCTATGCCGACTACCCGTCACTAAGCCTGCACTCGAAAAGTGCCGGCGGCCTTGCCCAGGTTCTGCGCTTTCTGCACGGCCTGGCAGCGCGCGTCAAACCGGTCATGGAAAAGCACCGTGTGCACGTGCAAGCGCTTGCTGACAAGCACGGCCTGGACACGGCGCAGCCATGGGACAGGCGCTACCTGCATCGGCTCGAAAACCCGGCTGGGCAGGCGCTCTCCATGGACAGCTTGCGAGCGTACTTTGCCCTGGACAACGTGATCGAGGCGTTGCTGACGCTTGCGCAACGGCTGTTTGGCCTGGTCTTGGTCCGCAAGTCACTGGCGACATGGCATGCCAGCGTCCAGGCGTACGAAGTCTGGCTGGACAATGCACTGACTGGCTTCCTTTACTTGGATGTCGTGCAATACCCAGGCAAGCAGCCGGGCCAGGTCGAAACCCGTTACATCCGTAACCGTCGGGTCGATGCCGAAGGGCGTTTCCACCCGGCCACCGTGGCGGTCTTCAGCGATATTCCCTCGACCATTGATGGTACCCCGCCCTTGCTGGACCACATGGCGCTGCGCAAGCTGTTCCATGAGTTCGGGCATGCCTTGCACCATCTGCTGGTGCGCACCAACAATCAGGTGCTTTCCAATGTCAGCGCGCTTGGCGCCGATGGTGTCGAGGTGTTCGGCAAGCTGTTCGAGCGCTGGGCGTGGGATGCTGGCTACCTGGCTGGCATTTCTGCGAACGCAGAGGCTGGACAGCTGGACGCGCAGCAGTTGGCCGCCTGCCTGGATGGCCTTCGCCAAGGGGCTGTCACGGACACTGCCGAGACCCTGGCGATGGCGCTGTTCGATCTGGATTTGCATGCCACGCCGAATGACGGCAGGCGCGTGCGGCAGCGCCTGGAGGATGCCCGGGCGCAGTGTGGGTACTGGCCGCTGGAAGCATACGAGCATCCGGCCCATGCATTCGATTACCTGCTGGATTACTACGACGCTGGCTACTACGCCTACCTGTGGTCTGATGTGCTCGCATTCGATCTGTTCTCGCGTTTTCAAGCCAGCGGCCTGCTAGACCGGGCAACGGGGCGTGATTTGCAAATGGCGTTGCTTGAGCCTGGCGCTTCCCGACCATTGCTTGAAGGTATGCACGCATTTTTGGGCCGCGCGGTGAGTCACGAACCTTTCCTGCGCTGGCATGGCCTGATTTGAGCCTGTACTGACCAGAGGTGCTGGCATGGATGCCCGCTTCTTTGTACTGTGTATAAACACAGTACAGGGGCGCGCCATGTTACCTCCAGCACCGCAAAAAGGCCGTGGTACGGCGCACAATCCGCACAACCGCTTCGCCCCCAACCGCTCGGTGGTGGAGGATGACGGCTGGTACCAGGAGGTGCCGATCAGCCAAGGCACCGAGGTGCGAATCGAGACGGCAAAGACGGTCATCAGCCGCAACACCTCGCCCGATCTGCCATTCGACCGCTCCATCAACCCCTACCGAGGTTGCGAGCATGGCTGCATCTACTGCTACGCCCGCCCCTCACACGCGTATTGGGACCTTTCCCCAGGGCTGGATTTCGAAACCAAGCTGATCGCCAAGACCAACGCGGCCGAAGTGCTCGAACAACAGCTGAGCAAGCCGGGTTACGTCTGCGCGCCCATCAACCTGGGCTCCAATACCGACCCCTACCAGCCCATCGAGCGTGATCACCTGCTGACCCGTCGCTTGCTGGAGGTACTCCTGCGCTTCCGGCACCCGGTGACCATCGTCACCAAGGGTTCGCTGGTACTGCGTGATCTGGACTTGTTGGCCGAGATGGCCAGCCAGCGCCTGGCGTGGGTGATGATCAGCCTGACGACACTGGATGACGACTTGAAGCGGGTGCTGGAACCGCGGGCGGCTTCGCCCAAGGCGCGGTTGCGGGCGATCCGGGTGCTGCGCGAGGCGGGGGTGCCGGTGGGGGTCTTGTGTTCGCCGATGATTCCGATGATCAACGACAGCGAACTGGAGCGCTTGCTCGAGGCCGCCAAGGAAGCGGGTGCCCAGAGCGCAGCCTACATGATGTTGCGCCTGCCGCTGGAAGTGGCGCCGCTGTTCGAGCAATGGTTGCAGGACCATTATCCCCAGCGTGCGGCCCATGTGTTGAGCCTGATTCGCCAGAGCCGCGGCGGTGAGCTGTATGACAGCCGCTTTGGTAAACGGATGCGTGGCGAGGGCATTTTTGCCGAGCTGCTGGCTCAGCGCTTCGCCAAGGCCGCGCGCAAACTGGCATTCGAAGGGCGTGAAGCACAGGCGCTCGATTGCTCCAGGTTCTGCCCGCCTGGTGGCCAGTTGGCATTGTTCTGAAATGTGTTTTGAAGATGCAAAGGTGGCACGGGGTATATCAATATGACATCCAATTGCCATCACTCAGTGATACTTCAGCGCGTGCAGTGAAGTGTCGACGCAGGCAGGGCGAAATACAGGTTTATCCTACTTCCAGCTGCTGGAGTTTAGGTAAGAATACGTCGCGTGCGAGTGTGAACTGTGTCTAATTTTGCGCGCCATTTCATACTGGCAAACATAGTGGCAATTAAATATCAAATTAATATTTCATGGACGATCAAGTGTGGACATTGCAGAAACTGCCAGCCTGAAAGAGCGCGCCAAAAAGAAACTGGAGCGTGATGCCGGCCCCCTCATCATCGATGCGCTTAACGATCTCTTCGGGTGGCGGTTCGTCCGAGTCATCTTCTGGCGGTGAGTCTGCAGGTGCAGCGCCCAGCGGCGCTCAATCTGACTCATCCAGCGGGTCATCCGGTGCAGCGGGTGCCTCAGGTGCCTCTGCAGGAGGTGGTGGTGAGACGGGGTCTGCCGAGACCTCAGCCAGTGGCGGTGGCTCAACCAGCGGCAGTTCGGGTTCGCAGGGTGGCACGGGTGCCAAAGGTGGTAATGCCGAAGGGGCTGGCAACTCAACCTCCAGCAGGGCAGGCACCGCAGGTCGCATAGCCCTGCAAATGGGCGCCAACCTCATGTCGGGGATGGGGCGGGCGGTGCAGTCACGCATCGACAATTCCCTCGCCGGGCGGGTTGCCATGGAAGTTTTCGAACCCGGTTCCACCCGCCGTTCAAACTTGGACACCCGGTCGTCCCGGGTCAGCGGCCTCGCATTGGTCGAGGAAGGACTGGCGGGCGTCCGAGGTCTGGCTCAGTTGATCTTGCCCTTCCTCTTCTTGACGATGCTGAAGTAGTCATTGACCGGGTCGCTGCAGTTATCGACCACACCCGCCCCCTTCAGCTTGCCCCACATGCACAGGACGCAATGACCGCGGCGACTTGTGGACGCGAGTAGCGAATTACCACTCGCGCACTCCCGCCATCAATGCACGCCGCCAACAGATCATGCGCCGCGCCGCCTACTGGGCCGATTGGCTGGACGCACGTTTTGCCACGCAGCAGGTAGCGCAGAGTGCGGTATTCTCCGACGCGCCGGTAAATGCCTCCGTGGTTGCGGTCGAAACTGCGCCGGCGGTGAAGGCGGAAATCGTGCACCAGCCGGTCACACAGCAACCTGCGCCCACGTCAGGCTATGTGCCCCGGGGGCTGGTGATGGGGAGCAAATGATGGATTCGCTGGTCACAGTAGCCGCATCTCGAAACGATACAGGGACCCGCCGCGAGGCGGATGCAAGGAGAGAAAGATTGAACCTACCCCCTCTCGGTATGGGCACTGCCGTTACCGACAAGGCATCGCGCCGCCCCTGCCGCCTCTGGCCGCGGCTGCGCCTTGGCGCGCTCGTACCCCTCGTGCTGGGAGCCTGCATGCTCCTGCCTGCCGCCTCTTCTGAACTTCAAGCCAAGGAGCTTTCCATGCAAGACAATCAAGGCCAGTACCAGCCCTACACCCCGGGCATGAAACTTCCCGAAGGCGTGTTCCCGCCGATGAAGGGTTATACCCATGAGGACTTGATTGGCGCTGCTGCCCTACCCGTAGAAGCGGTGATGAAGGCTGAGGGAATAGACCCCACCCTGATCAAGGAATCGCTCTTCGCCCTGGCCAAACACCTCAATGAGGCACTGGAGGCGCAGAACGTCGAGTATCAGATTTCGACCTGGTACCAGAAGCCTTACGACAATCCCGCTGACCGCACCAAGAGTGTTGCCGCCATGGGCGAGAGCTTTGGTGCTTTGGCGATCCGTGCTGCAGGGCAGTCGCTGCGAGGGTCCCCACTCTTGAACATGGGCGAAGCATTCTTCGAACGCTACACCCGAAGCGCCGGTGATGGTGTGCACGATCTGATCGTGACCCTAAACAAACCGGGTGCCTGATACGGGTTCGAGAATGTCTCGGAGTGTTCGTCCTGTCCTGGCGGCGGGATGATCCATAGGGATATGAAATGAGCGATGCAATGCGTTTTACGGTGTAGGCAGCGACGAGGTGCTGATGCTCTCCGATTACAGCCGCTTGTCGTTTGATGGCCGTTATTTCTGGGCCGTGCCGCAAGGGCAATTGGGCGAAGTGGTCGAACCTTGGCTGGTGGCGAAAAACGCCGTTGTAATCCAGTAGCTCGGTCGGGCCGTTGTAGGGGCAGCACAAGGCTGCTCCTTCAGCTAACCCTAGTACCACTAATCCAAGTGAATAATTACAGTAATGGTACTAGGCAACTGATGTTTTTTTGCTATTATTCAGACCCCGCCTTATCTATCTGGAACGCCTGTTCTAGAGCCTCCGAATTAAGTTTCAGTTAAGTTTTCCCCGTTAGCGTAGGCAATCAGTCAACGAAGACTGTGATTTGTGGCCTGTGCGTGTCATCTAAATCCCTGCATAGCCAGAATCTTTCACCGGTAAAATGGACTTACCTACACACCGCCAAGAGGATGAATCATGCCCGTCAAGGACCCATCCAAGGTCGCTCCGGATGTACCCGCCGAGGGCGCCGATGCCGCTCTGAAGCACATCGTCGACGGCTTCCTGCGCTTTCATCATGACGTCTTCCCCGAGCAGCAAGAGCTGTTCAAGAAGCTCGCCACCGCGCAAACGCCACGCGCGATGTTCATCACCTGCGCCGACTCGCGTATCGTCCCCGAGCTGATTACCCAAAGCTCGCCCGGCGACCTGTTCGTGACCCGTAACGTCGGTAACGTAGTGCCCCCGTATGGCCAGATGAACGGCGGCGTTTCCAGCGCCATCGAATACGCCGTACTGGCTTTGGGCGTGCACCACATCATTGTCTGCGGCCACTCCGACTGCGGCGCGATGCGTGCGGTACTCAACCCGCAATCGCTGACCAAGATGCCGACCGTTTCCGCCTGGCTGCGCCACGCTGAAGTGGCACGCACCGTGGTCGAGAACAACTGCTCTTGCGGCAGCGAGCACGAGACCATGCAGGTGCTGACCAAGGAAAACGTCATCGCCCAGCTGCATCACCTGCGCACGCACCCATCGGTTGCCTCGCGCCTGGCGGCCGGTGAGCTGTACATCCACGGTTGGGTCTACGACATCGAGACCAGCAAGATCGAAGCCTATGATGCTGCCAGCGACAGCTTCCTGCCCCTGGCGGCGGGCGAGCCGGTGCCCTGCGCTACTCCGAGAGGCCGCTACTAAGCGACCCTGACACCGTCAAAACCTTGATAGCCGGCTGCACCCTCTGGGGTGTGGCGCGGCCTTCGGCTGCCTTGAAATCCCTGACTGCCCTGCCGGCATGCTCGCTGGCGGCCCGCGCCTGCGCGCCTTTCAGGGGCCAACGTGCCCACGGCCAGAGGAATGGCCGTGCAACAGAAAATGGAGAAACAGGGTGAACATTACACAGTTGAAAGCGGCCTTGCCGCGAGAGTTGTTAGCGTCGGTGGTGGTATTTCTGGTTGCCCTGCCCTTGTGCATGGGCATCGCCATCGCATCGGGCATGCCGCCCGCCAAAGGCCTGATCACCGGCATCATCGGCGGGCTGGTGGTGGGCTTTCTGGCGGGTTCGCCGCTGCAGGTCAGTGGCCCGGCCGCGGGCCTGGCGGTGCTGGTGTTCGAGCTGGTGCGCCAGCACGGCGTGGCCATGCTCGGGCCGATCCTGCTGCTGGCCGGGCTGCTGCAGTTGTTGGCCGGGCGCTTTCGCCTGGGCTGCTGGTTCCGCGTCACTGCACCGGCAGTGGTGTACGGCATGCTGGCGGGTATCGGCGTGCTGATCGTGTTGTCACAGGTGCATGTGATGTTCGACACATCGCCGCAGCCTTCGGGCCTGCAGAACCTATTGGCGTTTCCTTCGACGCTGGCGGCTGCCCTGCCGATGGAAAGCGCAGGCGCGGGCTGGCAAGCCGGTGCGCTTGGCCTGGGCACCATTGCGGTGATGTGGGGCTGGGAGCGCTTGCGGCCACAGAAGCTGCGCTTTATCCCCGGTGCCTTGCTGGGCGTGGCGGCAATGACGGCCATCAGCATGTGGCTGGCCCTGCCGGTGAATCGGGTGCAGGTACCGGCAGACCTTTCCGAGGCCATCGACTGGATCCGCCTGGATGACCTGATGAAACTGGCCGACCCTACCCTGCTGGTAGCTGCATTCGCCCTGGCCTTCATCGCCAGTGCCGAGACCTTGCTGTCGGCTGCCGCGGTTGACCGCATGCACAGCGGCCAGCGCTCGGACTTCGACCGTGAGCTGTCGGCCCAGGGCATCGGCAACATGCTCTGCGGTGTGCTGGGCGCCTTGCCGATGACCGGGGTGATCGTGCGCAGTTCGGCGAATGTCCAGGCCGGCGCACAAACCCGTGCCTCGGCGATCTTCCACGGCCTGTGGCTGTTGGCGTTCGTCGTGGTGTTGAGCAGCGTGCTGCAGCAGATCCCGGTGGCCAGCCTGGCGGGCGTGTTGGTATTTACCGGCGTCAAGCTGGTGGACTTCAAGGCGTTTCGTGGGTTGGGCAGGTACGGCCGGATGCCGATGTTCACCTATGCAGCGACCGCCTTGGCGATCATTTTTACCGACCTGCTGACCGGCGTGCTGCTGGGCTTTGCCTTGACCCTGCTGAAGCTGGCGTTCAAGGCGGCGCGGCTGAAGATCAACCTGGTGAGCCTGGCCAAGCCTGGGCACATGGAATTGCGCCTGAGTGGCGCAGCAACCTTCCTCAAGGTGCCGGCATTGACCCAGGTGCTGGATACGGTGCCGGCGGGGACCACCTTGCATGTGCCGTTGGGCAACCTCAGCTACATCGACCACTCGTGCCTGGAACTGCTTGAGGACTGGAGCCGCAGCAATGCAGCCAATGGCTCGCGGTTGCTGATCGAGCAGCGGCGGTTGAAGCGGCGCATCGAGGGGCGCTTGCGGACGACGGCGGGGGTGGGCGCTTAGTATTCAGCTGTTGTGTTGCCTGAGCGGGCCTCTTCGCGGGGCAAGCCCGCTCCCACAGTGGGTAGCAATCCACCTTGTGGGAGCGGGCTTGCCCCGCGAAGAGGCCAGATCAGACTGCATCAATGCTGGATTCAGGCCGGCTGGCCCAGCTCCACACCCAGCTGGCGCGACAGGCATGGCCAACGTTTCCAGGCAGCGCCCGTCTCGGCGCTGCACAAGGTATCGCGATAGGCCTCTACCGATTCCTTGGCAAAGCTCGCTTCATTGAGCATTTCGTCAACCGAATGGTGCACCACTTCATCGAGCTGGTTGGCGAACGTCTCGCCGATCAGCTGATGGGCAATCAGGTTGGCCATGGTGGTATCGAACGGAATCAGCGGCTGCTTGAAGTGCTGGATATACAGGTCGTTGACCTCTTCCACCAGGCGATGCGCCAGGTACGCTTCATCCAGCAGGCAGTCCAGGCCCACGTGCCCTTGCATCACGCTGGGCGGCTGCATGAAATAAGCTTCGGCAATTTTCAGCACCGGCTTGATCTGCGATTCGATGCCTGCTTCGCGGGCCACCTCGTGGGCAGCCTCCAGCAGCTCTGGCACCTGGTCGATGTAGGCGCTGACGAAACGCGCCAAAGTACCCTGGGCGTCCTGCTCAGGCAGGTGGATCGAAGGGTGCAAATGCGGCAGTTGTTGCTCGAGGCGCGCTTTCAGTTGGTTGGTCTGGCGCTCGTGTTGATGGGCTTGGCTAATCTGCTCGCGTACAGCAGCGATGTTCATGACAACTCCAGGGACATTACGTTTCAAACGGAAGACACTAAATTAGCTCGGTATACAGAATACCTAAGACGCATTTGTTATAACCCGCGCAAACGTGTGCACGCTGTGGCATATCGGAATGCCATTATTGGGCCACATCCTATCAAGCACGCGGCTTTCAAGGCATTCGGCAAATTCATGAAGTTCATTTCACTGGTGTCATTGCGTGCCATTGGTCGCTGTCTATACTCCCGTTGAACGTGATTCGTTGATGAGGCCCGACTGCTTTTGCAGGGGCTCGGTCGTCGAAGCCAGGCAGTCTTGACCGCCGTTCCCTCTTGCCGCAGGCCACGCCTCCGGGACAACAAGAATTAGAAGGGGAACCCGCAATGATGCGACATCCACCTGTCTGGATGGGCCTCCTGTTGTGGACAGTTTTCGGTCAGGCCAACGCCGCCTGGACCGTGAACATGGCGCCAGGGGCGACGGAAGTCTCCAACGCCGTCTTCGACCTGCACATGACCATTTTCTGGATCTGCGTGATCATCGGCATCGTGGTGTTTGGCGCGATGTTCTGGTCCATGGTCGTGCACCGCCGTTCAACCGGCCAGCAAGCTGCGCATTTTCACGAGCACACCTGGGTCGAAATCATGTGGACCGTGGTGCCGTTCCTGATTCTGGTGGTCATGGCCATCCCCGCCACCAAGACCCTGATCGACATCTACGACGCCAGTGAATCGGACATCGACATACAGGTCACCGGCTACCAGTGGAAGTGGCACTACAAATACCTGGGCCAGGACGTGGAGTTTTTCAGCAACCTGGCCACCCCCGCCGACCAGATCCATAACAAGGCCCCCAAGGACGAGCACTACCTGCTCGAAGTCGACCAGCCGCTGGTGCTGCCGGTGGGTGCGAAAGTGCGCTTTCTGGTGACCGCCGCCGACGTGATCCATTCCTGGTGGGTGCCGGCCTTCGCGGTCAAGCGTGATGCCATCCCCGGCTTCGTCAACGAGGCCTGGACGCGTATCGAGAAGCCCGGCATCTACCGCGGCCAGTGCACCGAGCTGTGTGGCAAGGACCACGGCTTCATGCCGGTGGTGGTCGAGGTCAAGTCCAAGGCCGACTACGACACCTGGCTCGGCGAGCGCCAGGCCGAGGCCGCCAAGCTCAAGGAGCTGACCAGCAAGGAGTGGACCCTCGAAGAGCTGGTCGAGCGTGGCGACAAGGTCTACCACACCACCTGCGTGGCCTGTCACCAGGCCGAAGGCCAGGGCCTGCCGCCGATGTTCCCTGCACTCAAGGGCTCGAAAATCGCTACCGGTCCGAAGGAAGACCACCTCGGCATCGTCTTCCACGGCAAGCCCGGCACGGCCATGGCCGCGTTCGGCAAGCAGCTCTCGGAAGTGGATATCGCCGCCGTGGTCACCTACGAGCGCAACGCCTGGGGCAATAACAAGGGCGACATGGTCACGCCGAAGGATGTGCTGGCGCTCAAGCAGGCAGAAGCGCAATGAACCGGGTTACTCGCGGCAATCAATGGATTGCAGGAGACAGGACATGAGTGCAGTGATCGACGACCACGGCCACGGCCATGAGCACGCCCACGGCCCGGCCAAGGGCCTGATGCGCTGGGTGCTGACCACCAACCACAAAGACATCGGCACGATGTACCTGTGGTTCGCCTTCATCATGTTCCTGCTCGGTGGCTCGTTCGCCATGGTGATCCGCGCCGAGCTGTTCCAGCCCGGGCTGCAGATCGTCGAGCCTGCGTTCTTCAACCAGATGACCACCATGCATGGGCTGATCATGGTGTTCGGCGCCGTGATGCCGGCGTTCGTCGGCCTGGCCAACTGGATGATCCCGCTGATGATCGGCGCGCCAGACATGGCCCTGCCACGGATGAACAACTTCAGCTTCTGGTTGCTGCCGGCGGCCTTCCTGCTGCTGGTCTCGACCCTGTTCAGCCCCGGCGGCGGGCCCAACTTCGGCTGGACGTTCTACGCCCCGCTGTCGACCACCTATGCCCCGGCCAGCGTGACCTTCTTCATCTTTGCCATCCACCTGATGGGCATCAGTTCGATCATGGGCGCGATCAACGTGATCGCCACCATCCTCAACCTGCGTGCGCCGGGCATGACCTTGATGAAAATGCCGCTGTTCGTCTGGACCTGGCTGATCACCGCGTTCCTGCTGATTGCGGTGATGCCGGTACTGGCCGGCGTGGTGACCATGATGCTGATGGACATCCACTTCGGCACCAGCTTCTTCAGCGCCGCCGGCGGTGGCGACCCGGTGCTGTTCCAGCATGTGTTCTGGTTCTTCGGCCACCCCGAGGTGTACATCATGATCCTGCCGGCGTTCGGCGCGGTCAGCTCGATCATCCCGGCGTTCTCGCGCAAGCCGCTGTTTGGCTACACCTCGATGGTGTATGCCACCGGGGCGATCGCCTTCCTGTCGTTCATCGTCTGGGCGCACCACATGTTCGTGGTCGGTATCCCGGTGGTGGGCGAGCTGTTCTTCATGTATGCCACCATGCTCATCGCCGTGCCCACCGGGGTGAAGGTGTTCAACTGGGTCAGCACCATGTGGGAAGGGTCGCTGACCTTCGAAACGCCGATGCTGTTCGCCATCGCCTTCGTCATCCTGTTCACCATCGGCGGTTTCTCGGGGTTGATGCTGGCCATCGCGCCCGCGGACTTCCAGTACCACGACACTTACTTCGTGGTCGCGCACTTCCACTACGTGCTGGTGCCCGGGGCGATCTTCGGCATCTTCGCCTCGGCCTACTACTGGCTGCCGAAATGGACCGGGCACATGTATGACGAAACCCTCGGCAAGCTGCACTTCTGGCTGTCGTTCATCGGCATGAACATGGCCTTCTTCCCCATGCACTTCGTCGGCCTGGCGGGCATGCCGCGGCGCATTCCGGACTACAACCTGCAGTTCGCCGATTTCAACATGGTCTCCTCGATCGGCGCCTTCATGTTCGGCGCCACGCAGATCTTCTTCCTGTTCATCGTCATCAAGTGCATCCGTGGCGGTGCTCCAGCGCCGGCAAAACCCTGGGATGGCGCCGAAGGCCTGGAGTGGTCGGTCCCCTCGCCTGCGCCTTACCACACCTTCCAGACCCCACCGGACGTGAAGTAGAGGAGCGCCCATGAACGGCCTGTCGCTCAAACGCCTGGTCTTGCGCCTGCTGATGCTGACGGTGGTGATGTTCGCCTTCGGTTTCGCCCTGGTGCCGATCTATGACGTGATGTGCAAGGCCTTCGGCATCAATGGCAAGACTGGCGGCCAGTACGAGGGCAGCCAGGTCAGCGACCCCTCGCGCTCGGTGCGGGTGCAGTTCATGTCGACCAACGCCAGTGACATGGTCTGGGACTTCTACTCCACGGCCGACCAGATCGACGTGAACCCCGGTGCGGTCAACCAGATGATCTTCGTGGCGCGCAACCCGACCGACCGGCCCATGAGCGCCCAGGCGATACCCAGCATCACCCCGGCCGAGGCCGCGGCGTATTTCCACAAGACCGAGTGCTTCTGCTTTACCCAGCAGGTGCTGCAGCCCGGCGAACGTATCGAGATGCCGGTGCGCTTCATCGTTGACCGCGACCTGCCGGCCAACGTGAAGCACCTGACACTGGCCTACACCTTGTTCGACATCACCGCTCGCCACCCGCCGGTCGCGCATGTTGCGGCCCAGGACGTCCAGGGCGCCCGTTAAGGGAAGGAGAACAGCAATGGCAAGTCATGAGCACTATTACGTTCCGGCGCAGAGCAAGTGGCCGATCATCGCCACCATCGGCATGTTCATCACGGTGTTCGGCCTGGGTACCTGGTTCAACGACATGAAGGCCGGGCACCCCGACTCGCATGGGCCGCTGATCTTCTTCGTCGGTGCGTTGTTCCTGGCCTACATGCTGTTCGGCTGGTTTGGCGCGGTGGTGAAAGAGAGCCGCGCCGGGCTCTACAGCGCGCAGCTGGACCGCTCGTTCCGCTGGGGCATGAGCTGGTTCATCTTCTCGGAAGTGATGTTCTTCCTGGCCTTCTTCGGTGCGCTGTTCTACGTGCGGGTGCTGGCCGGGCCTTGGCTCGGTGGCGAAGGTGCCAAGGGCGTCGCGCACATGCTGTGGCCGACGTTCGAATTCACCTGGCCGCTGTTGCATACCCCGGACCCGAAACTGTTCCCGCCGCCCAAGGAAGTCATCGACCCTTGGCACCTGCCGCTGATCAACACCATTTTGCTGGTCAGTTCGAGCGTGACCATCACGATTGCTCACCACGCCCTGCGGCGTGACCACCGTGGGCCGCTGAAGCTGTGGATGGCGCTGACCATCGTGCTGGGCCTGAGCTTCATCGCACTGCAGGCCTTCGAGTACCACGAGGCCTATACCGAGCTGGGGCTGACGCTGGGGTCGGGGATCTACGGCGCGACCTTCTTCATGCTCACCGGCTTCCATGGTGCCCACGTGACCTTGGGCACGATCATTCTGATCGTCATGTTCGTGCGCATCCTGCGCGGGCATTTCAATGCCGACAAGCACTTCGGCTTCGAAGCGGCCAGCTGGTACTGGCACTTCGTCGATGTGGTGTGGGTCGGGCTGTTCATCTTTGTGTACGTGCTTTGAAACCTGGCCTGCAACTGCTTTGTGTAGGAGCGGCCTTGCGTCGCGAAAGGGCAGCGAAGCGGCCCCGGCGATTTATGTCACCACATAAAACCTGGGGCCGCTTCGCGCCCCTTTCGCGACGCAAGGCCGCTCCTACAAAAAGCGAGTGTGGGGTGATTCAGAAGGGCGCGTGAGAGACCAGCTGGCCACTGATCAAGCCGTAAGCCACCAGCCCGATGGTCAAGGCGGCCAGGGTCACACGTACGGTCAGCGCTTTCAGTAAGCGCGTCGAGTTTTCATCGTCCTTGACCAGAAACACCAGCCCACTGAACAGGCTGGCAACCGTGGCCAACAGCATCAGGACAATTGCGGCCTTGAGCATGGCGCTTCTCCGGGGGGATGCAGTGATGTGGATAAGTATAGCGAGGCGCCCGTGAGGCCGTTTCGCCCAGGTTGGCTACCGACCCTGGTGGTGCTCGCGCTGCTGCCGGGCTTGATCGCGCTTGGCTGCTGGCAACTGGGCCGCGCCGAGCAAAAGCGCGCGCTGCTGGCGACCTATGCCGAGCGCAGCATTGATGCGCCCCTCTCTACTGCCCAACTGCAGCAACGCGACGATAGCGCTTTTCGCCGCGTGCACCTGTACGGCCGTTTCGATGCCGAACACAGCCTGCTGCTGGACAACCGCATGCGCGACGGCCAGGCCGGTGTCGAGCTGCTGCAGCCCTTCCATGACCAGCCCAGCGGGCTGTGGCTGCTGGTCAATCGTGGCTGGTTAGCCTGGCCGGACCGCCGCGTGCCGGTGCACTTCGAGACCCCGGCGCAGGCGTTGGCGCTGGATGCTTCGGTCTATGTGGCGCCCGGCAGCACCTTCCAACTGCACCCCGACCCGGCCGGGGGCCAATGGCCGCACCTGCTGACCGCCATCGATGCCGCGCAGCTGTGGCAGCAGCTGAGCCGTGAAGGCTTCGCCCATGAACTGCGGATGCAACCCGGCCCGGCCGCCTATCGCCTGGACTGGCCAGTGGTCGCGATGGGCCCGGAAAAGCACCTGGGCTACGCCGTGCAGTGGTTTGCCCTGGCCGCCGCGCTGGTGCTGCTTTACCTCTACTTTGGCTGGCACAACAACAAGAAGGAGAACCACCATGGTCGCCACCACCAGCCCACTGGAAGTGCCTGATCGCCGCAAGCCCAGAGCCCGCGGGCGTTTGCAGCTGGTCCTGATACTGCTGGTTGTGCTCGGCCCGATGATCCTGGCCACCAGCATGTACAAGCTCAAGTTCTGGGTGCCGGAAGGCCGCAGCTATCACGGCGCGATGATCGGCAATGGTGAAAGCCGCACGGATATCGGCGTGGCAGGCCAGGACGAGCGTTGGCAGTTGCTGGTCAGTGCGCCCGAAGCCTGTACCGAGGACTGCCAGCGCCTGGTGTATCTGGCCCGGCAAATCCAGGTCGGCCTGGGCCGCGATGCCAGCCGCGCAAGCCATGCGCTGGCAACCGCCCAACCGCTGACCGCCGACTACCAGGCACTGCTTGGTCGCGAGTACCCGCAGTTGCAACGCTACCCACTGGATGCTCCGCGCTACCTGCAGCAGGTAGGCGAGCCTGGCCCGCAACTGTGGATCGTCGACCCCCACGGCAACCTGGTGCTGCGTTACGACAGCAAGGCCAACGGTAAGCACGTGCTGGACGACCTGCGCCACCTGCTCAAGCTCTCCAACATCGGCTAGGAGCCTGCCATGGCCAGACCCGGATTGCGCCTCGCTGTGTTCGCCACCCTGCTGGCACTGCTGGTCGTGTTGCTCGGTGCCTATACCCGCCTGACCCATGCCGGCCTGGGCTGCCCTGATTGGCCAGGCTGTTATGGGTTTATCAGTGTGCCCAAGACCGACGCTCAGCTGGCCCACGCCGAAGTGCACTTCCCCGAACACCCGGTGGAGGCCGCCAAGGGCTGGGCCGAAATGGTCCATCGCTACTTCGCCGGCACCCTGGCGCTGGTGATCGCCTGGCTGGCCTTGCAGGCCGTACGCCGCCATGCGCGTGATGGCCAGCCCTACCGCTTGCCCGTGCTCTTGCTGGCGGTGGTGCTGGCCCAGGCGGCGTTTGGCATGTGGACAGTGACGCTGAAACTCTGGCCGCAAGTCGTCACCGCGCATCTGCTGGGTGGGTTCACCACCTTGAGCCTGCTGTTTCTGCTGTGCCTGCGGCTGTCCCGGGCCTTTGCGCCGCTGCCTAAGCTACCGCTGAGCCTACGCCGCATTGCGGCTCTGGCGCTGCTGGTGGTGGTCGGCCAGATCGCCCTGGGCGGTTGGGTCAGCGCCAATTATGCGGCGGTCGCCTGTATCGACTTGCCCACTTGCCATGGCCAGTGGTGGCCGGCGGCGGACTTCAGCAACGGCTTCCACCTGACCCAGCACGTCGGCCCCAACTACCTAGGCGGGCAACTGGACAGCGATGCGCGCACGGCCATCCACATCAGCCACCGGTTGGGTGCGTTGCTGGTCAGTGCCGTGCTGCTGATGCTGAGCTTCAAGCTTTACCGCTGTGGCCTCGCTGGCCTGGCGCGGCTGGTGCTGTTGGCCCTGGCGGTACAGGTCGGGCTAGGCATCAGCAACGTGCTGTTCCACCTGCCGCTTGGCGTGGCAGTGGCCCATAACGCCGGCGGGGCCATGCTGTTACTGAGCATGGTGCTGGTGAACTACCGCATCCGCGTGGTCGACAAAGTGCGCGTCGGCCACGGCTGGCGCCTGACGCCGGTGGTGGGCGTGGATATCTCGCACCCAATGAGGAACGATTCGTGGCGACGCTTCTAGGCGCACAACGGGCAGGCTGGCGCGACTATCTGGAGCTGACCAAGCCCAAGGTGGTGGTGCTGATGCTGATCACTTCCCTTGCAGGGATGTTCCTCGCCAGCCGCGCAGGCGTTGCCTGGAGCGTGCTGCTGTTCGGCAACCTGGGCATTGGCTTGTGCGCGGGTGGCGCTGCGGTGGTCAACCATGTGGTGGACCGGCGTATCGACGCCTTGATGGCGCGCACCCACAAAAGGCCATTGGCTGCAGGCCGGGTCGCGCCGCTGCCGGCGCTGGCCTTTGCCTTGGCCCTGGCGTTGCTGGGCATGGCGCTGTTGCTGGTGTTCACCAACGCCCTCACCGCCTGGCTGACCCTGGCTTCGCTGCTGGGCTATGCGGTGCTCTACACCGGCTTTCTGAAGCGTGCAACACCACAGAACATCGTGATTGGTGGCCTGGCCGGCGCGGCGCCGCCGCTGCTTGGCTGGGTGGCGGTCAGCGGCCATGTCAGCGCCGAGCCTTTGTTGCTGGTGCTGATCATCTTCGCCTGGACCCCACCGCACTTCTGGGCCCTGGCCATCCACCGCAAGGAGGAATACGCCAAGGCCGATATCCCGATGCTGCCGGTGACCCACGGCGAGCGCTACACCAAGCTGCACATCCTGCTCTACACCCTGATACTGTTGGCCGTCACCCTGCTGCCCTATGCCATCCACATGAGCGGCCCGTTGTACCTGGCCTGTGCCCTGGCCCTGGGCCTGCGCTTCCTGCATTGGGCCTGGGTGTTGTACCGTGGCAGCCGCCCGCACGCGGCAATCGGCACCTTCAAGTACTCTATCGGCTACCTGTTCGCGCTGTTCGTCGCGTTGCTCCTTGACCACTACCTGTTGCTGAATCTATGACCCGAACCCAGAAAACCGTCTTCATCCTCGTCGCCCTGGTCGCGTTGATCCTGGGCCTGACCGTCAACAAGGTGCTCAATGGCCGCGACCAGCCCAACCCGACGGAGCTGATCGATGCCGGCATCATCCTCTTGCCGCAGAGCCGTACGGTGGCGAACGTGACCATGACCAACCAGGACGGCCAGCCCGTGGCGCTGGATGATCTGAAGGGCAAGTGGTCGTTGCTGTTCTTCGGCTACACCTACTGCCCGGACATCTGCCCAACCACGTTGGCCCAGTTGCGTCAGGTGAAGAGCGAACTGCCCAAGGAGGCCGTGGACCGCTTGCAGGTGGTGCTGGTGAGCGTGGACCCGAACCGCGACACGCCGAACCAGCTCAAGCAGTACCTGGGTTACTTCGACAAGGATTTTGTCGGGGTGGCGGGGTCGATCGAAGACACCCAGAAACTGGCCAATGCCTTGAGCATTCCGTTCATTCCGGCGGATACCAGCAAGCCTGGGTATACCGTGGATCACAGCGGCAACCTGGCGATTGTGGGGCCGGATGGGCGTCAGCGCGGGTTCATTCGTGCGCCGTTCAACAACCAGAAGCTGGTGGCGCAGTTGCCCGGGCTGGTGAAGCGGGATTGAGATTTTGGGCCTGCTGCGCAGGCCTTTCCGACCGGTCCGGCGCCCCGGCAAGGCCGCTCCTACAGGGGAATGCGATCCCTTGTAGAAGCGGCCCCATGGATTTCGGATCAGAAAGCAGGTACTACAGCGCCCTTGTACTTCTCGTTGATGAACTGCTTCACCTCTGGCGAGTGCAGTGCAGCCGCCAGTTTCTTCATGTCATCCGAGTCTTTGTTGTCCGGGCGGGCAACCAGGATGTTCACATAAGGCGAGTCGCTGCCTTCAATGGCCAGCGCGTCCTTCGCAGGGTTCAGCTTGGCTTCCAGCGCGTAATTGGTGTTGATCAGGGCAGCATCGACCTGGGTCAGCACGCGCGGGATGGTGGCCGCTTCCAGCTCACGGAACTTGATGTTCTTCGGGTTCTCGGCAACGTCCTTCACGGTCGACAGGATATTGCTGTTGTCCTTGAGCGTGATCACGCCGGCCTTGGCCAGCAGCAGCAAAGCACGGCCGCCGTTGGTGGCGTCGTTGGGAATGACCACGGTGGCGCCCGAAGGCAGCTCGGCGAGCTTCTTGTACTTGGACGAGTACACGCCCAGCGGCTCGATGTGCACGCCGGCAACGCTGACCAGGGCGGTGCCCTTGGCCTTGTTGAACTCATCCAGGTACGGCTGGTGCTGGAAGAAGTTGGCGTCCAGGCGCTTTTCGGCGACCTGCACGTTCGGCTGGATGTAGTCGGTGAATACCTTGACCTTCAGGTCCACGCCTTCTTTAGCCAGTTGTGGTTTGACGAACTCGAGGATCTCGGCGTGCGGCACCGGGGTGGCGGCAACGGTCAGGGTATCGGCGTGGGCCGAAAAGGCCGCGACAGCGGCAGCGACAGCAAGCAGCTTCTTCATGAATCACTCCTTGTGAGGGCCGCGACGGCCCCCGAACGGGTCGGCCAGGCCGACCCCATTGGGGTTACTTACGGGAAAAATGCACGACCAGTTTGTCGCCCACACTTTGCAGGACTTGAACCAGCACCAGCAGCAGCACCACGGTCACGACCATGACATCGGTCTGGAAGCGCTGGTAGCCGAAGCGGATGGCCAGGTCGCCCAGGCCGCCCGCGCCCACCACACCGGCCATCGCGGTGTACGAAACCAGGGTGATGGCGGTGACAGTGATGGCTGCGAAGATGCCCGGGCGGGCTTCCGGCAGCAAGGCACTGGTGATGATCTGGCGCGTCGTCGCGCCCATCGCCTGGGTGGCCTCGATGATGCCGCGGTCGACCTCGCGCAGGGCGGTTTCGACCAGGCGCGCGAAGAACGGCGTGGCCCCTACCACCAGCGGCGGAATGGCCCCGGCGACGCCCAGCGAGGTGCCGGTGATCAGCACGGTGAACGGGATCATCACGATCAGCAGGATGATGAACGGCAGCGAGCGCAGGATGTTGACCACCAGCGACAGCAGCGCGTACACGCCTTTCTGTTCGAACATCTGGCGTGGGCCGCAAAGGAACAGCAGCACGCCCAGCGGCAGGCCCAGCAGCACGGTGAAGAACAACGAGCCGAACAGCATGACCATGGTGTCGACGGTGGCCAGCCAGATTTCGGCCCAGTCGACGTTGGCGAAGAAATTCAGGGCGTCCATCAACGCAGTACCTCCATATGTACGTCAGCTGCCTTGAAGCGGTCGAACGCCGCTTCCATGTCGCCGCCGGTGACGGCCAGGGTCAGCTGCCCATAGGGGACATCCTTGATGCGGTCGATACGCCCGGCCAGGATGCTGTAGTCGACGCCGGTCTCGCGGGCCACGGTGCCCAGCAGCGGTGCGTAGGTGGCCTCGCCCTGGAAGGTCAGGCGCACGATGCGCCCCGGTACGTGGGCGAAGTCGTCGCGCTGTTCGCCTTCATCGACCTGTTCGTCCTCCTGGACGAAACGCTTGGTGGTCGGGTGCTGCGGGTGCAGGAACACATCGGCCACCGAGCCCTGCTCGACGATCTGCCCGGCGTCCATGACCGCCACGCGGTCGCAGACCCGGCGGATCACGTCCATTTCGTGGGTGATCAGGACGATGGTCAGCTTCAGCTCACGGTTGATCTCGGCCAGCAGTTGCAGCACCGACGCGGTGGTCTGCGGGTCGAGGGCGCTGGTGGCCTCGTCGCACAGCAGTATCTTCGGGTTGGTGGACAGGGCACGGGCGATGCCCACGCGCTGCTTCTGGCCGCCGGACAGCTGCGCCGGGTACTTCTTGGCGTGGTCGGAAAGCCCGACGCGGGCCAGCAGCTCGGTGACGCGCTTGTCGATCTCGCTGCGCGACAGCCCGCCGGCCAGGGTCAGCGGCAGGGCGACGTTGTCGGCCACGGTCTTGGATGCCAGCAAGTTGAAGTGCTGGAAAATCATCCCGACCTGCTGGCGGAAGCCGCGCAGTTGGTTGGCGTTGAACGCGGTGACGTCCTCGCCATCGACGATGATCGTGCCGCCCGAGGGCTCTTCGAGGCGGTTGATCAGGCGCAGCATGGTGCTTTTGCCGGCGCCGGAATGGCCGATCAGGCCGAACACCTGGCCGTCTTCGATGGTCAGGCTGGTCGGGTTGAGGGCGGGGATTTCCCTACCGGCGACGCGGTAGGTCTTATGGACATGTTGGAACTCGATCACGTAGCGAACCTTGTGGGGCGCATGGAATTTTGGGTCAGCGGTTAGCTGGGGTCGCGCATTTTAGCCTTTTCCCATAGCTGTTCTTAGCATTTATTTCGTCATGCACCAACCCAGCGGGCATAACGCGACAACCGGTAAAGCTTATTGAACGTAGCCAATCGGGCTCCAGTCACTACTAGAACAAGCCCACACGGGCAAGCCTGAAGACTGATGAGGAAAGCCGACCATGCCCAGCAAGAAAACGGACGCGCCCAAAGAGAGCCAGGCCGCCGGTACCCAGACGCCCGACAAGGCCAATACCAATGCCAAACTGCAGAGCCTCGAGGCTGTGCGCAGCGATGCGACGGGCCAGGCTTTGCGGACCAACCAAGGCGTGCGCATCGCCGACAACCAGAACACGCTCAAGGCCGGTGACCGCGGGCCTTCGCTGCTCGAAGACTTCATCATGCGCGAGAAGATCACCCACTTCGACCATGAGCGCATCCCGGAGCGGATTGTCCACGCACGCGGCACCGGTGCCCATGGCTACTTCCAGAGCTACGGCAACCATGCTGCCCTGACCAAGGCCGGTTTCCTGCAGGACCCAGAGAAGATCACCCCGGTATTCGTGCGTTTTTCAACCGTGCAGGGCCCACGCGGCTCGGGCGACACCGTGCGAGATGTACGTGGCTTCGCGGTGAAGTTCTACACCGATGAGGGCAATTTCGACTTGGTTGGCAACAACATGCCGGTGTTCTTCATCCAGGACGCGATCAAGTTCCCCGACTTCGTGCATGCGGTCAAACCCGAGCCACACAACGAGATGCCTACGGGCGGCTCGGCCCACGATACGTTCTGGGACTTCGTTTCGCTGGTGCCGGAGTCTGCGCACATGGTCATGTGGGCCATGTCCGACCGTGCCATCCCCCGCAGCCTGCGGATGATGGAAGGCTTTGGCATCCACACCTTCCGCCTGATCAATGCCGAAGGGGTGGCCAGCTTCGTCAAGTTCCATTGGAAACCACGCCAAGGGGTTCACTCGGTATTGTGGGATGAGGCGCAGAAACTGGCGGGTAAGGACACCGACTTCCACCGCCGCGACCTGAGCGAAGCGATTGAGATGGGTGACTACCCAGAGTGGGAGTTGGGCGTGCAGATCGTGCCCGAAGCCGACGAGCATAAGTTCGAATTCGACCTGCTCGACCCCACCAAGATCATCCCCGAAGAACTGGTGCCGGTCACGCCGCTGGGCAAGATGGTGCTCAACCGCAACCCCGACAACTTCTTTGCCGAAGTGGAGCAGGTTGCCTTCTGCCCTGGGCATATCGTGCCTGGAATCGACTTCTCCAACGACCCCCTGCTGCAGGGCCGGTTGTTCTCCTATACCGACACCCAGCTGAGCCGCCTGGGCGGGCCTAACTTCCATGAAATCCCGATCAACCGCCCGGTTGCGCCGAACCATAACAACCAACGTGACGCGCTGCACCGGCAGACTATCCACAAGGGCCGCGCCTCGTACGAGCCGAACTCGATCGATGGCGGCTGGCCGAAAGAAACCCCTGCCGCAGCCCAGGATGGCGGCTTCGAGAGCTACCAGGAGCGTATCGATGCGGTGAAGATACGCCAACGCAGCGAGTCGTTCGGTGATCACTTCTCGCAGGCGCGGTTGTTCTTCCAGAGCATGAGCCCGAATGAGCAGCAGCACATCATCAAGGCCTACAGCTTCGAGCTGGGCAAGGTTGAGCGTGAGCATATCCGGGTGCGTGAGGTAAATGAGATTCTGGCCAACATCGACCTGAAACTGGCTGCGGCCGTGGCGGCAAACCTCGGCCTGCCTGCGCCCAAGGCCGGCACGGTTCAGGTCAAAGGCAGCAAGCTCGCAAAATCGCCCGCCTTGAGCCAGATGAACCACCCCGGCGATGTAGGCATCAAGGGCCGCAAGATTGCCGTGCTGGTGGCTGACGGCGTGGACGGTGCCAGCGTCGATCAACAGGTCAAGGCGCTGGAAGCGCACAGTGCTCGCATCATGGTGCTCGGGCCTACGTCGGCGCCGGTTAAAACCGCCCAAGGCAAGCCACTGCCGGTGGATGCGTCGATGGAGGGCATGCCATCGATCATGTTCGACGGCATTGTGGTGCCGGCTGGCAAGGCGTCGTTGGATGCGTTGGGTGCCAGTGGGCTGGCCAAGCACTTCCTGCTAGAGGGTTACAAGCATCTGAAGGCGATCGCGCTGGCCAAGGAAGGCAAGGCGTTGCTGGATAGCTTGGGGCTCAAGGAAGACAAGGGCCTGCTGCTGGGGGATGACCAGAAGACCGTGGATGCCTTTGTGAAAGCGGTTGAAGGGCATCGGGTGTGGGCGCGGGAGGCGGCTGCTGAAGCAGTACCAGCCTGACAGGGCCGCTTCGCGGGGCAATCCGACTTGCCCCGCGAAGCATTCAGCGCTGGTGCGGGACCAGTACCACCTGCGCCGGCAATTTGCGCTGGATTTCATGCTTCTGCTTCAGCGCAAAGCTGCTGTCGAGCTTGTGAACGCGCTTTTCCAGCAGGGTCTTCAGCCAAGGTGCGTCCTCGGTGCGTGGTACCTGAAACACCACCTCGCACTGGTAATTGACCACGTCCTTGGCAATCTCATCGAGCTGACGGCGCATGGCAGCCATGTCCGTAGTCTTCAGCGCAATCACCGTACTTGGCGCAGTCGGGTCGATGACCCGCGCCTGGGGCTTGGCCTCGGCAGCTTTCAACGCCGCCTCGGCTTTCTCCAGCTCGGCTTTGCGCGCCTGGCTGACGGCATCACCACCGGTTACTGCCGGGGCTTGCGGCATCAGGGCGCGGGCGCGGGCCAGGGCGGTGGCCGCAGCGTTGACATCGCCCTTCTGCAGGACGATCTGGCTACGCTGCAGATACGCCTCGGCCAACTGCCGCTGGTATTGCTCCAGGCGCGGGTCTACCGGCGACTGTGCCTGCAATGCAGCCAGCTGGTCTTCGGCGGTGGCCAGCTCATTGCTGGCAATGTTTTGTTGCAACTGCTGCCAGGCATCGGCTTGAGCAGGTGCATCGGCCTGTTCGACCGGTGCGCTGGAACAGGCAGCCAGGAACAGGGAAAACGCGGCTACAAGCAGATAACGGGAGGCGAACGGCTTCATTCCTGCGACTCTCTATTTGCGCAAAAAGCGAGCAAGTCTACACCCAGGTGCGCACGCTCGAAAACAAGTCTTACAGACCCTTTACCCGTGAAAAGGTTGCAGGGCGCGCCTTCGGGCGCCCTGGCTTTCAGCGTTTCGGCAAGGCCAGGCTCAGCAAGAATAGCACTGCCGCGCAGACCACGATCGAAGGGCCGGCTGGGGTGTCCTTGAACCAGGACATGGCCAGGCCGCCACAAACCGCGGTCACCCCCAGTAGGCTGGCACCCAGGGCCATCTGTTCGGGCGAGCGGGCGTGGCGCTGCGCCGCAGCGGCCGGGATGATCAGCAACGAGGTGATCAGCAGCACGCCGACGATCTTCATCGCCACGGCAATCACCACCGCAATCAACAGCATCAATGCCAGGCGCAGGCCCGCCACGGGCAGGCCCTCGACCATGGCCAGTTCCTCGTGCACGGTCACCGCCAGCAAGGGCCGCCACAGTGCGGCGAGCAACAGCAGCACCAGTGCGCTGCCACCGAGGATCCAGGCAAGGTCCGTGGTGCTGATGGCCAGCAGGTCGCCGAACAGATAGGCCATCAGGTCGATGCGCACGTCGTGCATGAAGCTCAGCACCACCAGGCCCAAGGAAAGCGTGCTGGGGGCAAGGATGCCGAGCAGGGTGTCGGAGGCCAGCGGTTGGCGTTGCTGCAAAGTCACCAGCAGGATCGCCAGCAGCAGGCAGCCCACGGTCACTGCCAGGGCTGGGCTGACGTCCAGGGCGAAACCCAGGGCGACGCCGAGCAAGGCGGCGTGGGACAGGGTGTCGCCAAAATAGGCCATGCGCCGCCACACCACGAAAGACCCTAGTGGGCCGGCCACCAGCGCCAGGGACAGACCGGCAAGCAGGGCGTAGAGAAGAAAATCAGCCATGCTTGCAGTGCTCTCCGTGAACATGGGTGCCAGGGGCGACCACCGAGCCATGCAGGTCGTGGCTGTGGTCGTGATGGTGGTGATAGATGGCCAGGCTTTTCGCGTTCTGGCCGAACAGCTCGACGAAGGCCGGGTCGCCGCTGACTTGCTCCGGGTGGCCGGAACAGCACACGTGGCGGTTGAGGCAGACCACCTGATCGGTGGTGCTCATGACCAGGTGCAGGTCGTGGGAGACCATCAGCACGCCGCAGCCGTGGCGGTCGCGCAGGCGGGTGATGAGGTTGTACAGCTCGGTCTGGCCGACCACATCGACGCCTTGTACCGGTTCGTCGAGCACCAGCAGTTGCGGCTCGCGCAGCAGGGCCCGGGCCAGCAGCACGCGCTGCATTTCGCCGCCGGAAACGGTCTGGATCGGGTTGTCGATAACGTGCTCGGCGCCCACTTCCTGCAATGCCGACAGCGCCGCTGCCCGGTCGACGCCAGGCACCAGGCGCAAGAAACGCAGCACCGACAGCGGCAGCGTGGCGTCGACCTGGATTTTTTGCGGCATGTAGCCGATGCGCAGGCGCGGTTTACGCCATACCTTGCCCCGGTGCGGCTTGAGCAGCCCCAGCACGGCGCGTACCAGGGTAGTCTTGCCTGCCCCGTTGGGGCCGATCAGGGTGACGATCTGGCCCGGCGCCACCGACAAGTCGATGCTGTCGAGCACCGCTTCGCCGGCGAAGGTCACACCGACCTGCTCCAGGCGGATCAGCGCGTCGCTCATGCCGCGCTCCGGCAGCTGCCGCACAGGCCTACCACTTCCACGGTCTGGGTTTCGACGCTGAAGCCGACGCCCTTGGCGCTGTTGATGATGGCGTCGCTGATGCTGGCCTGCTCCAGCTCGATGGCCACATGGCAGGCGCGGCAGATCAGGAACTGGCCCTGGTGCACGTGCTCGGGGTGGCTGCAGCCAATGAACGCATTGAGTGAGGCGATGCGGTGCACCAGGCCGTTGTCGAGTAGGAAGTCCAGAGCGCGGTACACGGTTGGCGGTGCGGCGCGGCGGCCATCCTGCTCGCTGAGCACGGCAAGAATGTCGTAGGCGCCCAGCGGTTTGTGGCTTTGCCATACCAGCTCCAGCACACGGCGGCGCAGCGCGGTCAGGCGCAACCCTTGGCGGGTGCACAAGGCATCGGCTTCGGCCAGTGCGCTGTGTACGCAATGGGAGTGATCGTGGGGGCGGTTGGCCAGCGGCGTGATGGACATGGGCAGCGACGGTTCTGGATGGAGACGTTATTATGTTACCTGTTTCTGGCGAGCCGAGTATTCACCGTGTCCCGATTCCTAGCCCTTTTTGTCGCTTTCATCGCATTTTCAGCCCAGGCCGACGTGCGTGTGCTGACCAGCATCAAACCGCTGCAGCAGATCGCCGCCGCCGTTCAGGACGGGGTCGGCAGCCCGGATGTGCTGCTGCCGCCTGGCGCCTCGCCGCACCATTACGCCCTGCGCCCCTCCGACGTACGGCGCGTCGCGGACGCCGACCTGCTGTACTGGATCGGCCCGGACATGGAGAACTTCCTGCCCAGGGTGCTCAAAGGCCGAGACAAGGCCACCATCGCGGTTCAGTCGCTGACCGGCATGCAGCTGCGCCATTTTGGCGAAGACAGCCACTCGCATGAAGAAACCGACCAGGACGACCATGATCACGACCACCGCCCCGGTAGCCTGGATGCGCATCTGTGGTTGTCGTCGGTCAATGCCCGGGTGATCGCGGCGAAGATGGCGGCGGACCTGGCCGAGGTCGACCCGGCCAATGCCACGCGCTATCAAAGCAACCTGAAGGCATTCGTCGAGCGCCTGGATGCTCTGGATGGGCGCATCAAGGCACGTGTGGCCGGCATCGCCGACAAGCCGTACTTCGTGTTCCACGAAGCCTTTGACTACTTCGAGGCCGCCTATGGCCTGAAGCACGCCGGGGTATTCAGCGTGGCTTCGGAGGTGCAGCCGGGCGCCCAGCATGTGGCGGCCATGCGCAAACGCCTGCAGGAAGTGGGCAAGACCTGTGTGTTCAGCGAACCGCCGCTGCGCCCGCGCTTGGCCGAGACGTTGACCGCCGGGCTGCCGGTGCGCCTGGCCGAGCTGGATGCCCTGGGCGGCACCGACCCAGTGGACGGCAAGGGCTATGAGCGCTTGCTGGAGAAGCTGGGGGGTGATCTGGCCGGGTGCCTGGAGCAGTTGTAACCCTGTAGCGGCTTCTTCGCGGGCTTGCCCCGCGAAGAAGCCGGCGAGGTTCTAGAGCGCGAACGGCAGGTGCAACGCCACTTGCTGGCGCTGCGCCAGGCGCACCTCGAACTCGCTCGGGTCATGGATCATCACATCCATCCCGGCAAACGACTCCGCCGCGATCAGGCGCGACAGCCAGAAGCGCACGCAGCCGACCCGCAACATTTCCGGCCACAATTCGGCCTCGGCTGCGGTGAACGGCCGCAGCGCCGCATAGGCCGCCAGCAGCGCCTGGGCCCGTGGCACATCGAGCGCGCCCTGCTCATCGATGCACCAGTCGTTCACGGTGATGGCGATGTCATACAGCATTGGGCCCGAACAGGCGTTGTAGAAGTCGATCACCCCGCTCAGGTGGGTACCTTCGAACATCACGTTGTCGCGGAACAGGTCGGCGTGCAGGTTGGCCCGTGGCAAGGCCAGGATCTGCGCCTTGTGCGCGTTGATTTCGTCCAGCGCAGGCTGCAGCAGCGCAACCTGTTCGGCCGTGAGGCGCGGCATCAGCTCGGCCCCCGAGGCCAGCATCCAGTCCAGGCCGCGGTCGGTCTTGCGCTCGATGACGTGGTGACGGGTAGCCAGGTGAATGTGCGCGAGCAATTCGCCTACCTGCGCGCAGTGCTGGTTGTTCGGCACCTTGATGTGCTTGCCCGACAAGCGCGGCTGCAGCAGTGCAGGCTTGCCGCACAGTTCGCGCAGGCCATTGCCGTCGCGGTCACGCAGGGCGTAGGGCACCGGCATGTCGGCGGCGTGCAGCACGTCGAGCAGCTCGATGAAGAACGGCATGTCTTCGCTCGGGCCACGTTCGATCAGCGTCAGGACGAACTCACCCTGTTCCAGGCTGACGAAGAAGTTGCTGTTTTCGGTGCCGGCGGCGATGCCCTGGAAATCGAGCAGACGGCCCAGCTGGTACGGCGCCAGAAAGGTTTCCAGCTCAGGCCGGGTCACAGGGGTGAAGACTGACATGATGAAAAAATGCCCATACGGGCACTTCCGCCGGGAAGTGCCGGGTTGATGTGAACGATACGCGTCAGCTTACCACTCGAAGATCTTCCAGGACGGAATCAGCATGTCCGGCTGGTCGGAACGAATGAAATTGGCATCAGTGCCATCGGCGCGTACCAGAAAATAAGGCTTGCCGTTTTTCGGCGTGATCTTGATCGCATACAGGAAGCCGTTCTGGCGGTATTCCTGGATGGTTTTATCGCCTTCCGTGCGAATGGTCACCTCGGGATCGGCCGAGGGGGCGTCGTCCGCCGCCAGGGTGACGACTGGCATGGTTGCCAACAGACCGAGCAGTAACAGGCGATTGAGTGTACGCATGATAACCTTGTCCCTTTGTCGTCATTGATCCGGCTATTCTAGCTCCGGACCCGCCGAAAAGGTTGATTCTGCTCATGAGCCAAGCGCCCCTCGTCCTGGTGGACGGTTCCTCCTACCTCTACCGCGCTTTCCACGCATTGCCGCCGCTGACCACCTCCAAGGGCATGCCTACCGGCGCGGTGAAGGGTGTGCTGAACATGCTCAAGAGCCTGCGCAAGCAATACCCCGACAGCTTGTTTGCGGTGGTGTTCGACGCCAAGGGCGGTACCTTCCGCGATGCCATGTTCGCCGAGTACAAGGCCAACCGCCCGAGCATGCCTGACGACCTGCGGGTGCAGATCGAACCGTTGCATGCCAGCGTCAAGGCCTTGGGCTACCCGCTGCTGTGCGTCGAGGGCGTGGAGGCCGACGATGTGATCGGCACCTTGGCGCGCAGCAGTGCGGCGCAGGGCCGCTCGGTCATCATTTCGACCGGCGACAAGGACATGGCGCAGCTGGTGGACGGGCATGTCACCCTGGTCAACACCATGACCGGTAGCGTGATGGATGTTGCCGGGGTGCACGAAAAGTTTGGTGTCGGCCCTGAGCACATCATCGATTTCCTCGCCCTGATGGGCGACAAGGTCGACAACATCCCCGGCGTGCCGGGCGTGGGCGAGAAGACCGCTGCCGGCCTGCTGACAGGTATTGGTGGCGGCCTGCGCGACGTCTACGACAACCTCGACAAGGTGCCGACCCTGAGCATCCGCGGCGCCAAGACCCTGCCGGCCAAGCTTGAAGAGCACCGTGAGGCGGCGTTCCTGTCCTATGAGCTGGCCACCATCAAGCTCGACGTGCCGCTGGATATCGAAGTCGAGGCGCTGGTCTGCGGCGAGCCAGACCGTGATGCACTGCTGGCCTTGTACACCGAGATGGAATTCAAAAGCTGGGTCGCCGACGTTCAGCGCGAAGCCGCCAGGGCCGGGGCGACCGTGACCGTGCCGGAGGACGCGCCGGCGGCCAAGGTCGAACCCAAGTACGAGACGGTGCTCGACCAGGCCCGTTTCGATGCCTGGCTGGACAAGCTGCGCCAGGCCCCGCTGTTCGCGTTCGACACCGAAACCACCGGCCTCGATGCCCAGCAGGCGCAGCTGGTCGGCCTGTCGTTTGCGGTCGAGCCGCATGAGGCGGCGTATGTACCGCTGACCCACGACTACGAAGGCGCCCCGGTCCAGCTGGACCGCGAGGCCGTGCTGCTGGCGCTCAAACCCCTGCTGGAAGACCCGGCCAAAGCCAAGGTCGGGCAGAACGCCAAGTACGATATCAACATCCTGGCCAACGGCGCCCCGGCCATCCAGATGCGCGGCGTGGCCTACGACACCATGCTCGAGTCCTATGTGCTGGACTCCACGGCCACCCGTCACGACATGGACAGCCTGGCGCAGAAGTACCTCGACCACACCACCATCACCTTCGAGCAGATTGCCGGCAAGGGCGCGAAACAGCTGACCTTCAACCAGATCCCGCTGGACAAGGCCGGCCCGTACGCTGCCGAAGATGCCGACATCACTCTGCGCCTGCACCAGGCACTGCAGCTGCGCCTGGCCAAGACCCCAAGCGTGCAACCGGTGCTGATGGACATCGAGATGCCGCTGGTGCCGGTGCTGGCGAAAATCGAGCGCCAAGGCGCGTTGGTGGATGCCGAACTGCTCCACGTGCAAAGCGGCGAACTGGGCGTGAAAATGGCTGAACTGGAGCGCCAGGCCTATGAGCTGGCTGGCGAGACGTTCAACCTCGGCTCGCCCAAGCAGTTGGGGGCGATCCTCTACGACAAGCTGGGCATGCCGGTGCTGAGCAAGACTGCCAAGGGCCAGCCGTCCACCGCCGAGGCGGTACTCGACGAGCTGGCCGAGCAAGGCTACCCGCTGCCCGAGGTACTGATGCAGTACCGCAGCCTGAGCAAGCTCAAGAGCACCTACACCGACAAGCTGCCGGGGCAGATCAACCCGCGCACCGGGCGCATTCACACCTCTTATCAGCAGGCAGTGGCCGCCACCGGGCGCCTGTCGTCCAGCGACCCGAACCTGCAGAACATCCCGATCC
Source organism: Pseudomonas sp. Irchel s3f19 (assembly GCF_900187555.1). Taxonomy (NCBI): domain Bacteria; kingdom Pseudomonadati; phylum Pseudomonadota; class Gammaproteobacteria; order Pseudomonadales; family Pseudomonadaceae; genus Pseudomonas; species Pseudomonas sp. Irchel s3f19. The sequence continues at coordinate 51,666 of NZ_FYDW01000018.1, forward strand.
GCACCGCCGAAGGTCGGCGTATCCGTCAGGCCTTCGTGGCCAGCCCCGGTTACAAGCTGCTGGCGGCGGACTATTCGCAGATCGAACTGCGCATCATGGCCCACCTGGCCAAGGACGAAGGTTTGCTGCATGCCTTCCGCAACAACCTCGACGTGCACCGCGCCACTGCTGCCGAAGTGTTCGGTGTGGCGCTGGAAAATGTCACCACCGACCAGCGCCGCAGCGCCAAGGCCATCAACTTCGGCCTGATCTACGGCATGAGTGCCTTTGGCCTGGCCAAGCAGATTGGCGTCGACCGCAAGCAATCCCAGGACTACATCGACCGTTACTTCGCCCGTTACCCAGGCGTGCTGGCTTACATGGAGCGCACCCGCGCCCAGGCGGCCGAGCAAGGTTTCGTCGAAACCCTGTTCGGCCGCCGGCTGTACTTGCCGGATATCAACGCCAAGAACCCGGCCCTGCGCAAAGGCGCCGAGCGGACGGCGATCAACGCCCCGATGCAGGGTACTGCGGCCGATATCATCAAGCGGGCGATGGTCAACGTGGACAACTGGCTGACCGAGAGCGGCCTGGATGCCCGGGTGATCCTTCAGGTGCACGATGAACTGGTGCTGGAGGTGCGTGAGGAGTTGGTCGAGCAGGTGAAAGATGAAATCCGCCTGCACATGAGCCGTGCCGCACAGCTGGATGTGCCGTTGCTGGTCGAAGCAGGAATTGGCGCGAATTGGGACGAAGCTCACTGATTGAGCCTGCAAAGCTGTGTAGGATCTGCGACGTAGTGACGCGGATCCTGGCATAGCTAGATGCCATTAGTGCTGGGGTTTCATGAAACTATCGCAAATAGTTTTCAAGGCTTCGGAACTAAACCGGTGAAGCGGAACTCAGAGTAACTGAATGGCTGGTGAAGCCCTTCGATGCTCCTATGTTGTGTTAAGTGTTGGCAGATATCTGGACCCCGCCCTAGCGGTCCGGACTTGGACCCCGAACTTCCCCCTCCCCATACGAAGTCCGGGGTTTTTTTTGCCTGGGATTTGACCACCCTACGATCCCTGGAGCGGCCTTGCGGCAAGGCTCCAGGATCAGTGATCAGCCTTTATTCCGCAGGCTTGTCTTCCAGTTCCATCCAGCCCGCCAGTACGCGGTAGGCCTCTTCGAGCCCCAGGCGCTTGGGCGCCGAGAACAACTGGATGGTCACCGCGTCGCCCCACCCCTTGCGGATCTCGGACTGCACCTTGAGCAAGGTGTTCTTGCCCGCGCCGTGGGTCAGCTTGTCGGCCTTGGTCAGTAGAATGTGCATCGGCATGCCGCTGGCCTTGGCCCAGTCGAGCATCATCTTGTCGAAGTCGGTCATCGGATGGCGCACGTCCATCATCAAGATCACCCCGCGCAGACACTCGCGGCTGCCCAGGTAGGCTTCCAGGTGGCGCTGCCAGTGCTGCTTGAGCGGAATCGGTACTTTTGCATAACCGTAGCCCGGCAGGTCGACCAAACGCCGTTCATCGTCCAGACTGAAGAAATTCAACAGCTGGGTGCGCCCCGGGGTTTTCGAGGTGCGCGCCAGGCTGGCATGAGTCAGGGTATTGAGGGCGCTGGATTTGCCGGCGTTGGAGCGGCCGGCGAAAGCCACCTCGTAACCCTGGTCGTCCGGGCATTGTTCGACCTTGGCAGCGCTGAGGGCGAATGTGGCTTTCTGGCAGAGGCCGAGGATGGGGTTCTTGACTTGCATGGGATATCCGATGTGGGTGTTGCCTGACTCTGAAGGCTCGAGCCTGGCAAGCGGTGTCGTTTCCGTTTGGATGGCGGAAGTATATAATGCCCCAGTTTTTGTGTGCTCATTCTCCCAGCGAAGGAGAGCGAGCATGGGGTGTCGAACAATAGCTCGCGCATCAGAACGCAGCGCGGCCCCCAACCCTGAAGGTCGTTCCGCATGGCGAAATGGCTGCTTGCTGTCGGTATGTTCCTGCCGTTTTTCAGCGCACAGGCTACACAGGATCCCGAGGTGTTGTACAACCGCACGTGTGCGGCCTGTCACGCCGGGCAGTTGCCCCAGGCCCCCCAGCGGGGTAACCGGGCAGCGTGGGAGCCAAGGCTGGCGCAAGGTGTGGATGTACTCGTGAGGCATGTGACCCAGGGTTTCAAGGCTATGCCGCCGCGTGGATTGTGCATGGACTGCAGTGCCGAGGACTACCGTTTGGTCATCCTTTGGATGAGCGGCAGTCCCGATACATAACATTTCACCCTTAGCCGTGTTGGATTAGCTGATGAACAAACTAGTCGTGAGTCTGCTGTTGACCATGGGTGTCGCAGGTGCGGCCACTGCTGCGCAACCTATCAAAGGCGATGCCGCCGCCGGCCAGGCCAAGACGGCCGTCTGTGGTGCCTGCCACAACCCCGACGGCAATAGCCTGGCACCGAACTTCCCGAAACTGGCAGGCCAGGGCCAGCGCTACCTCGAAAAACAACTGCACGATATCAAGTCCGGCAAGCGCACCGTGCTGGAGATGACCGGCATGCTGGCCGCCTTCAGTGACCAGGACCTGGCCGATATCGCCGCGTACTTTGCCAGCCAGAAGGGCAGCGTCGGGGCGGCCGACCCCAAGCTGGTCGAGCGTGGCCGTGCCCTGTTCAACGGCGGCGACCTGGAAAAAGGCCTGCCTGCCTGTACCGGCTGCCACTCGCCCAACGGCGCAGGTATCGCCTTGGCCGGCTTCCCGCACCTGAGCGGGCAGCACGCGCAGTACGTGACCAAGCAGCTGACCGAGTTCCGTGAAGGCGTGCGTACCAACGATGGCGACGCCACGACCATGCGCACCATCGCGGGCAAGCTGAGCAACCACGATATCGAAGCGTTGGCCAGCTACATCCAGGGCCTGCACTGAGGTGGTTGTCGATTTCTTCGCGGCTGAACCCGCGAAGAAATTGGCGCATTAACATTCGGTTAATGTTGTAAGGCAAAGATGAAAGGGCGGCCGGACCGCCCTTTTTTGCGTCCGCAGCCGTTACACTACAGAACTCGGGCCTGGCCCGACCTGTCTCAGGTACAGGTCGCGTCGAGGCGACCCATGAATGCTCAGGAGTAAAGCATGCGTAAACTGATTCTCAGCGCTGCGTTGGTCGCCGCCAGCGTATTCGGTATGACCGCCGTTCAGGCCACCGAGCCTGATGCCGGCAAGCCCTATATCGAGCTGAGCAACCCTGTTCCGGTTTCCGTGCCCGGCAAGATCGAAGTGGTCGAGCTGTTCTGGTACGGCTGCCCTCACTGCTACCACTTCGAGCCGACCATCAACCCGTGGGCCGAAAAGCTGCCAGCGGACGTCAACTTCAAGCGCGTACCCGCCATGTTCGGTGGCCCGTGGGACGCACACGGCCAGATGTTCCTGACCCTCGAAGCCATGGGCGTCGAGCACAAGGTTCACGCGGCAGTGTTCGATGCCATTCAGAACCAGAAAAAACGCCTGACCGACCCAGAGGACATGGCCGACTTCCTCGCCACTCAAGGCGTGGACAAGGACAAGTTCCTCGCCACCTTCAACTCCTTCGCCATCAAAGGCCAGGTCAACCAGGCCAAAGAACTGTCGAAGAAGTACGAAATCACCGGCGTACCGAGCTTGGTCGTCAACGGCAAGTACCGCTTCGACCTGGGCACTGCAGGCGGGCCTGAAGGCGTGCTGAAAGTGGCCGACCAGCTGATCGACAAGGAGCGCGCCGCTAAGTAAGCGGCGTACCCATGCCCCGCTTCAGAACCACGCGTGGCATTGGCCTGCACCAGCCGCAGGTCAACGAGCATCACCTGCAGGCTCCGGGCCTGCCAGAGGATGGTCGCCTGCGGCTGCTCAGTTTCAACATTCAGGTCGGCATCAGCACCGAGCGCTACCGGCACTACCTGACCCGCAGCTGGCAGCACCTGCTGCCGCATACCGGGCGTGCCGGCAACCTGCAGAAGATCGGCCAACTGCTCGGTGACTTCGACCTGGTGGCCCTGCAAGAAGCCGATGGTGGCAGCCTGCGCTCAGGCTACATCAACCAGGTCGAACACCTGGCTCACCTGGGTGCCTTCCCCTATTGGTACCAGCAGCTCAATCGCAACCTTGGGCGCTTTGCCCAGCACAGCAACGGCGTGCTCAGCCGTCTCAAGCCGCAACACCTTGAAGACCACCCTTTGCCCGGCCCGTCCGGTCGCGGTGCAATCCTGGTGCGTTTCGGCGAAGGTGAAGATGCGCTGATCGTGGTGATGATGCACCTGGCACTCGGCGCCAAGACCCGTGCCCTGCAGCTCAGCTATATTCGCGAGCTGATCGGCGGCTACCGCCATCAGGTGTTGATGGGTGACATGAACACCCATGCCACCGACCTGCTGGAGCGTTCGCCCCTGCGCGATCTGGGCCTGGTTGCCCCTCAGGTCGAGGCCACCTTCCCCAGCTGGCGACCGCAGCGTTGCCTGGACCATATCCTGCTCAGCCCAACCCTTACGCTTGAGCGTGTCGAGGTGTTGGCGCAGCCAATTTCCGATCACCTTCCCGTTGCCGTCGAGATTCGATTGCCTGATGCATTGACTGTGGATACGCTGCCGGTTTTGAGCTAATTGCCATCACCGTTTGCGGACCTGGGCATGACTGACGACGCTGAGCGCTGGAAAGAGAAATACCTTAAGAGCATCGAGCAGCAAGAGAAGCTTGAGCGCCGTTGGGACGCACGTCTCGACCTGCTGCGTCGCGGGCTCGTGCGCAGCACCCTGGCCGCCGAAGGTAGCGACAAGGTGGTGGACGCGTGCATGAAGGAAATGCGCGAGGTCATCCGCAGCGACAATATGGACGCGGGCCTTGCCGGGCTGATCCCGCGCCTGGAAAAGGCGGTGCTGGACTCCGAGCAGCGCCGGGAAACCCGCATGAACCAGGTCAGCGATGCGCTGACATCGCTGGTGAGCCAGCTGCAAGGCCTGCCGTTGCCGAGCGACATCTTGCGGCCGCTGAAAAAGCTGGCGAAGAAGCTCGATGGTGGGGTCGCCCAGTCACGTGAACTGCCCCCGCTGCTGGGCGAGCTGAGTGGCCTGCAAGGCCGCGCACTCTCTGCCCTGGGCAAGCCCGAGGAAGAGCGACCGGGCTTTTTGCAGCGTTTGTTTGGCGGGCGCGAGAACGAGCAACCCGGCGAAGCTGACGCCGACGCCGAGGCTACGCTGGCAGCAGCGCCTGCGGGCGTGATGGCAGACGCAGTGCCGCAGCCGGCAGCAGCCCCCGTACAGCGCACAGCCGAGGACCCGCAGCCCGACGATGTGGACGCCCTGCTGCCGTTGCCAGCCCCGCTGACTGAGGCACAGGCGCCCGAGGGCCCGGCGCTGATCGAAACCACAGACACGCCGGCCACGCCACAACCTGAGTCCTTGCCGGACGAGGCGCCCGAGCTGGCTACTACCCTCATCTCTCCCGCAGCTGAGGCAGAACCTGCGCAGGCGCTCGAAGACACCTTCGGCGAAGACGGCCCCTATGCCCTGCCCTATGCGGTAGAGCCGCCCTACAGCCAAGTGGCCGCACACATCGAACAGACCCTTATCGGCCTGCTCGACGACCTCAGCCTGCCCGAACGGCACAAGGCGCAGGCCCAGGAAATGCGCGAGCGGGTGGCGCGTGGGCTGAATTGGTATGAGCTGATCCCGGTGCTGGATGACCTAGCGGTGCTGATGTTGGCGATAACCGACAGCGGCCAGCACGAATTCGAGACCTACCTGCAACAGATCAACGAGCGCCTGGAAAGCTTCCAGAGTCACCTGCACGAAGCCAGTGCCGGGCATGCCGACAACAGCAGCGCCGCCCAGGCGCTCGATACCCAGCTGCGCAAGCAGGTCGATGGGCTGCAGAGCAGTGTGCAAGGTGCCGCCGATGTGGACAGCCTCAAGCACATCCTGGAAAACCGCCTCGAAGGCCTGTTGGTAACCATGGACGAACACAAGCACGAGCGTGATCGTCGCGAGCAGGAGCTCGCCGGGCGCCTGCAAGGCCTGTCCGAGCGGGTGGCGAACATGGAACACGAGGCGCTCGGTTATCGCGAGCACCTCGAAGAGCAGCGGCAAAAGGCGTTGCTGGACCCGCTGACCGGCCTGCCCAATCGCGCGGCCTGGAGCGAGCACCTGGAACGCGAGATGCTCGACTGGCATGAAAGTGGCGGCCATCTGGCCATGGCGATCCTCGACCTGGACCACTTCAAGCGCATCAACGACAACTATGGGCACCTGGCGGGGGACAAGGTGTTGAAGATCGTCGCCGACCAGCTGCGCAAACGCCTGCGAGGGCGCGATTTCATTGCGCGCTTCGGCGGTGAGGAGTTCGTGCTGCTGTTCCCGCAGACCTCGCCAGCGGCCGCCGCCCAGATGGCCGAGGTACTGCGTGCGACCATCGAAGCGTGCCCGTTCCACTTCAAGGGTGAACGCGTGGTGATCACCGCCTCTATCGGGCTGGGCGCGTTTCGTTCGGGCGAGCGCGGCGACCAGGTGCTCAAGCGCGCCGACACCGCGTTGTACCGGGCCAAGGATTTGGGGCGAAATCGAGTGGAGCAGGGGTAAATATGTACCGCGTTGCGGGCTGAGAAGTGTTCGAGACTGGCTTGCCGTGATGCTGAATCACCAGCAGCGGTCGATTGAACTACTTACTCAGGAGTCGAAAATGACCAGATGGACGCTGCCACTGATAGTGAGCCTGACATTCCATGTCAGTGCCATGGCCGCAGATGATCACTGGACGGCGCATATCAGCGCCGAGGGTGAAGTGCTGCGATCTTGGCCGAAATGGATCGAAAAAGTAGAAAAGACACCGCAATCCAACTACTTCACGCAGTACAAGATGCACCTCAACAAGCACATCGTTCAGCAGGACCCCAGGTTTTGTTCTGTTTCGCCGATTGATGGGAGCACGCAGACCCGCTTGTTGCATGGCCACGCCAAAGTTGTTGGTATGCCGAGTGTTGACGGGGGCGTTACCATTAACACCCAGCTGATAGACGTCAACGGCGCCAGTGGAGACAATTCGCTGGCGTTCATGCTGATGTGCATGCGTTGAGGCTGCTTGAGCCGCGCCGTCTGAAAGGGGCTCGTTATACTGTGGCTAACTTATCTATTCACGTTGACGTGCCCTTTCGATGAAGACCCTTTTAGCAACGCTTTTACTGATGATATTGACCGGCTGTTCGACGGGCCTGCGCATCGACCGCAGCCACCCTTCGGTCAACCAGGACAACCGTATCCAGTTCATCGTCCTGCACTACACCAATGCCTCGCTTGAGCGCTCATTGGCGCTGTTGACCCACGGCGAGGTCAGCAGCCATTACCTGATTGGCGACGGCCCGGCCACGGTCTATCAGCTGGTGGATGAAAGCCGCCGTGCCTGGCATGCCGGTGACAGCCAATGGCAGGGGCGCACTTGGTTGAACTCCACCTCTATTGGCATCGAAATCGTCAACCCAGGGTTCACCGACACTCCCAATGGCCGGGTCTGGCACCCCTACAGCGAAGCCCAGGTGCAGTCCTTGATCGCACTGCTCAAGGACATCGTCACGCGCAACAAGATCGACCCCCGGCACATCGTTGGCCACAGCGATATCGCACCTTTGCGCAAGCTCGACCCGGGCCCGTTGTTCCCGTGGAAGCGTTTGGCTGATGCCGGCATCGGTATCTGGCCCGAGGCTAACGCCGTCGCCCGTCAACAAGCCTTCTTCAGCGTCAACCCGCCCAGCGTGGGCTGGTATCAGCAGGAACTGGCGCGGTTCGGCTACGCCATCGCGCAAACCGGTGAGCTGGACGTTGCCACGCGGCATGTGATCGCCGCGTTCCAGATGCGTTTCCGGCCACAACGCTTCGATGGCATGCCCGACGCGCAAACGGCCGCCATGCTGCAGGTGCTCAACCGCATGCGTTGAGCTGAGGCGCCCAACGGCGAGGGCGATTCCTGATCCAGTTGCTATACCTTAGTAATCAACTGGATGCCCTTGATGTCAGCCCTCATCTCCACGCTGCGCCAAATTTTTTACCGTCCCTGGATGCTGGCCTCACTGGCGGCGCTGGCCAGCGCCGCGCTGTTGCTAACCGCCAGCATCGGCATTGCCCTGCAGCAGATGAAGCAAAGCGAGAGCGCACAGATGAATGCCCGGGGAGAGCGCTTTCTCGAACGCCTCGAACAGGTGTTCGGCCAGTTGCGTGAAGGGGTGGATATCTTGCAGGCGCAGCCCTTGCGAGGTTGCAGCCCGCAGATGCTGGCGGCGTTGCAGCAGGTTGGCCTGAGTTCGCGCTTCATTTATGAGGCGGCCTACGTGGACGCCAATGTCGCCTGCTCCAACCGGGGTGATGAGCGGGCGTTCGAACCCCTGCGGGCGCCCGACATCAAGGGCCCGACCTACAGCTATTGGCTCAATACCACTACCGAACCCAACGAAAACCTGGCGGCCTTGATGCTAGGGCGTGGCAATTTCGTGGTGTCCACCTCGCGCGGGCACCTGACCGATGTGGTCCACCTGCCGCCCGGCGGCAGCCTGGTGGTTGTGCTGGACAACGGTACCCGGGCAATCCCGGTACTGGGCCCACCGCAGGTCTGGCCCCCGCCCTCGGCCTGGACGGCCAGCCACAAGTCGCTGCTGGAGCTGAGCGACCGCCTCATCTACCGCATGCCAACCAAATCTCCGGACTATCAACTGGTGCTGATCGCGCCGCGTGCCAGCCTGCCCCTGCGCATGAACGGCATGCTCTGGCTGTTGTTCCCCGGCAGCGTGCTGGCCGCCTGTTGCATCGGCTGGCTGGTGCTGCAGTTGATTCTGCAGCGCCGGTCGATGAGCTCGGAGTTGCAGAACGCGCTGCGCCGAGGCGAGTTGCAGGTGCTGTACCAACCGATCATCGAGCTCGACACCCGGCGCTGTGTCGGCGCCGAAGCCCTGGTGCGCTGGCGCCGCCCTGACGGCACCCTGACCAGCCCGGACCTGTTCATACCCCTGGCCGAAAATACCGGGCAAATCCGCCAGATCACCGATTTTGTCCTGCAACGTGTGCTCGAACAGCTTGGCCAGTTGCTGCGTTCGCACCGCAACCTGTACATCTCGGTGAACCTTGCAGCGTGCGACGTGATGGTCCCTCGTATCGGCCGGGTCGCGGCGCGGTTGCTGGCTCAGCACCGGGTCTCGGCCAGCCAGATCGCTTTCGAGGTCACCGAGCGCGGCCTGATCGACGTGGTGGTAGCCCGTGACAACCTGCAGGCCCTGCGTGCGTTGGGCCATCAGGTGTTGATCGACGATTTCGGCACGGGTTATTGCAGCCTGGCCTATCTGCAGACCTTGCCCGTCGACTGCCTGAAGATCGACAAGGCCTTCATTGATGCCTTGGGGCATGACGCCGCCAGCAGTGGCGTGGCCCCGCACATCATCCGCATGGCGCATGACCTGCACCTGCGAGTGATTGCCGAAGGCATCGAATGCGAAGACCAGGCGGTGCTGCTCTACAGCGAAGGGGTCAACTATGGGCAGGGCTGGTTGTTCGCCCGCCCGTTGAATGCCCGCCAGTTTGCCGAACTGGTCACCCGCGGCCGGCGCGAGGGGGCTGGGCGGCGGGCCAACGATGAGTCCTGAGGCCCGCCCCGCTGGCTACACCGGCAATGCCATGTAGAACTGGGTGCCCTGCCCCGGGCGGGAAAACACGCCCATTCGGCCGCCGTGCAGTTGCACGATCTCCTTGCACAACGCCAGGCCCAGCCCTGCACCGCCCTTCTTGCGCCCCACCTGCACAAAGGGCTCGAAGATACGCCCCTGCTGCCCATAGGCGATGCCCTCGCCGTTGTCCTCGACGCTGATGATCACACGCTCGGCATGGCGCCTTGCGTGCAGGCGTATGCGGCCACCACTGGGGGTATGGCGCACGGCGTTGTGCAGCAGGTTGTCCAGTACCCGGTCGAGCTGGGCGACATCGGCCTGGATGCGAGATAGCGGCAGCTCCAGTTCCTTGATCAGCTCGATCTGCTTGTGTGCGGCCTGTTCGGCAAAACGCAGCTGCGCGCGCTCCAGCAGCTCATCGATGGCGCAAGGGGCGAGTTCGAGTTTCTGCAAGCCGCTCTGGTAACGAGAGAAGTTCAGCAGGTCGTTGATCAGCTGGGTCAGGCGCTGCATTTCTTCGCCGATGGTTTCAAGCAGGTCGTACTCGCGCGCCTCGGGTGGAAACTTCACCCGCTCACGCAGCAGACCGAACGCCATGTGCATGCCTGTGACCGGCGTGCGCAGTTCGTGCGAGGCACGCAGAACGAACTCGCTGCGCACGCGCTCGAAGGCCCGCTGCTCGGTCACATCGTGCAGCACCATCACCGCGCCCAGAATCGGCCCCTGAGGGTGGCTGACCGGTGTCAGGCTATAGGTCAGCAGGCGGGTTTCTTCATCGACGTCGATGTTCAGGTCGTCTGGCGGGCGATCGAGGCTGCCACCGCGCAGCACTTGGCGCAGTTGCTGCTCCAGCTCCGGGCGCTGCAAGGCTTCGGCCAGAGTGCTGCCAAGGCGGCTGTCGTTCCAGCCCAGCTGGCGTTGGGCCACGGGGTTGAGGTGTTCCAGGCGGCCCTGCCGGTCAATGATCAGCAGGCCATCGTCGATGCTGTCGAGCACGGCCTGCAGGCGTTGCTGGCCGGCCAGCAGCTCATCGACGTTGGTGGCCTGGTGCTTGCGCAAGGCGTCGGCCATCAGCCCGAAGCGACGGGTCAGCTGGTTGAGCTCGCTGGCCTGGGTGACTGGCAGGGTGACGTCGAAGTTGCCCTTGCCGAGTTGGTCGGCCGCTTTGGCCAAGGCTTCGATCGGTTGGCCGAAGCGTCGCGCGATGTTGTGCGCGGTGACAAAGCCCAATACCAGTATCGCCAAGCCCATCAGGCCGAGCACGCCGCTGACCAGCAAGGCGCGATCACGGGTACGTTCTTCACTGCGGGTGATGTGTTCCAGCGCCTGTTTGTGCGAATCGATGAGGTCGGTGCGTAGCTGGTTGAAAGCTGCACCCAGTGGCTCGTCGCTGCCCATGCTGCGCGCAGGTGCTGGGCTGTCGCGGTAGGCCCGGAGGAAGGTCTGGTAATTGCTGCTGGCCTTACTGAAACCGGTGCGTTCACCGCCTTGTTCGAGCCCTTGGTCGAGCAGCGCCTGGAAGTTGTCCTGTAACAGCCGCAGGTTCTGCGGCGCGGTGTTCTCATCGAGTATCAGGGTCAGCTGTTCGCCGAGGTTTTGCCGCAGTTTCAGTCCCACTTCCAGCGCGTGGGTGGTGTCCCGTACCAGCTGCTGTTGCACCGTGGCCATCTGCAGCACGCTGACCAGCCCCAGCATCAGGCCCAGCAGGGCCACTGTGACCAGCGCCGAAATGCTGAGGAAAAGCCGCGTACGCAGCTTCATCTGCCACTTCATAGGTTGTACTGCTTGCGTTTGCGATACAGGGTCGAGGCATCGATGCCCAGGGTCTTGGCGGCCTGGTCGAGGGTATCGCTGGCGGCCAGCACGGCGCCGATGTGCGCGCGCTCCAGCTCATCCAGGCTCAATGCCGCGCCCACGCGGGGCGCGTTGCCTGCCGGTTGTTCGCCCATGCCCAGGTGGCTGATCTCCACGCGTTCCTGCGGGCAGATGATGCTGGCGCGCTCCACGACGTTGCGCAGTTCACGAATGTTGCCGGGCCAGCGGTAGTTGAGCAGGGCAGCCCTGGCCTCATCGCTGAAACCACGGGCCGGCCTGGAGTATTCCTTGACGAAGCGGGCCAGGAAACGATCGGCCAGGGTCAGGATGTCTTCGCTGCGTTCGCGCAGGGGCGGCAGGTGCAAGGTGATGACGTTGAGGCGGTACAGCAGGTCTTCGCGGAAGCGGCTTTCGCGCACCATCTCTTCAAGGTTGAGGTTGGTGGCGGCGAGAATGCGCACATCGGCCCGGCGGGTGACCGGGTCGCCGACACGCTCGTACTCCTTGTCCTGGATGAAGCGCAGCAACTTTGGCTGCAAGGTCAGCGGGAAGTCGCCGATTTCATCGAGGAAGAGCGTGCCCCCGTCGGCCTGGCTGACGCGGCCAAGGGTGCTCTCGCTGGCGCCGGTGAAGGCGCCGCGGGTATGGCCGAACAGCTCGCTTTCCATGAGCTCGGCATTCAGCGACGGGCAGTTGATGGTGACGCAGGCTTTGCGCGCTCGCTTGCTCCAGCCATGAATGGCACGGGCCAGTTCACCCTTGCCGGTGCCGGACTCGCCCAGGATGAGGATGTTGGCGTCGGTGGTGGCCACCTGACGCGCGGTTTCCAGCACCGCCATCATGGCCGGGCTGTGCGAGTCGAGGCCGTCCTTGGGCTTGCGCACCTCGCCTTCAAGGGCTTCGAGGCGCGCCGACAGTTGGCGCACTTCCAGCTGCTTGGCAGTCGCCAGGCGCAGTTGATCGGGGCTGCAGGGTTTGACCAGATAGTCGGCGGCACCGGCCTGGATGGCATCCACCGCCGTGTCGATCGCCGAATGCGCGGTCACGATCACCACCCGCATCCACGGGGCTTGGATACGCATCTGGGCCAGCACGTCGAGGCCGTTGTCCTCGCCCAGGCGCAGGTCGAGGAAGCACAGGTCGAACACCTGGCGTTGCAGCAGGGTATCGGCCTGCGCGGCGCTGTTGGCGGTGGCCACGCTATAGCCTTCGTCTTCGAGGCAGTAGCGGAAGGTGCGCAGGATCGCGGACTCGTCATCCACCAGCAGAATGCGGCCTTGCTTGTCCTGGGCTGATTCCATTTCCTGCGCTCCTTAGGATAGATCTTCAATTAGTGTGGGAAAAATCGGGCAAGTTGCATGGTCAATTCTGAAGGATTCTGTCCTTTGCATGCTAGCCAATGGCCAAACAATGCCCTTGAGCCGCGATATCTCGATGATTTGCTTAGAGGTGCGCGATGGCACATTGGTTGCGACTATTTTCTGTTTTTGCCAACAAAGGAGGCACAGCCATGCCCTTTTTCCCACGACTGGCCGTGTTGGCGGCCACTTTGCTGCCGGTTATGAACCCGGCATTCGCTGACCCTGTGCAGGACGCCCGCCTGGAGGGCTCACTGCAAACCGCCCTGTCGCTCAACCGCATGCTCAACCCCTTTCGTATCGATGTGGTGGTAGACGGCAAGCAGGCGCGGCTATCGGGTGAGGTCGAAAACACTGTCGAGCGCCAGTTGGCCGAGCATGTCGCCTTGGCCACCCGCGGCATCGAACAGGTCGACAACCAGTTGCAGGTCAATGCTCAACTGGTGGAACGCCCGCTCGAGCTGCGGGCCTATGCCCAGCGGCTGGAGGACGCAACGTTGGCGGCGGTGATACGTGCACGGCTGCTGTGGAGCCGCACCACCGAGAAGGCGCCTATAGAAGTGCAAAGCAGCGAAGGCGTAGTGACCCTGCGCGGCAGGGTCGACAGCACAGAGGCCAAGGAGTTGGCCGGCGTAGTGGCGCGCACCACCGACGGTGTGCACCTGGTCAACAACCTGGTCAGCCTGGACACCGCCGCCATGGCCAAGGCGCGCGACAACCCGGTAGGCGCGCCGACCGGGCCGCAGCCTAGCGACAGCTGGATCGTCGACAAGATCCAGAACAGCTTCCGTTTCAGCCGCAACCTCGATGGCCTGAACCTCAAGGTCGCCAGCGAGGAGGGCCTGGTGCGGCTGTCGGGCGAAGTGGTCAGCAGCGAGCAGAAGACCATTGCTGTCGAGATTGCCCGGCAGATCATTGGCGTGCGCGGTGTGGACGCCGATCTGCTCAAGGTGGCGACCAAGGTCGAGGGCTGATCGTGCAATTCGCACGACGCCCCAGGGGCCATCGTGCAGGATACGTCCTTCGGTGCAATGTGTGATTGTTTTAAGTGTTTGATTTAAAAGGATTTTTTATTGATGCAAAGGCTGGCATGCAGGCTGCAATTACCTGTTCAGGTTTGAACAACAATTACAGCAGGAGGAGCCGGCATGAACCGCCAATCCGTCAACCGCTCGCAGAACGTCGCACTGCCTTTGCGCCAGTTCCTGTTACTGGGGATGGCGCTGCTGCTGACCTTGGCCGCTGGCCTCTTCTACTACAGCTGGCAGACCGCGCGTCTGGCGGAGCAAGTGGCGGCACAGACCGCGCTTCTGACGCAGATTCAGGCAACCCGTGCCACCAGCCTCGTGAAGGCGGCCGACCCGCTGCCATCGAGCAATGCCACCGCTTCACCGGCCACCTTGGAAAACGTCGTACCACAGGATCGCTGGGTGTTCTGAGCCTGTGCTGTACCCCAAAGCCGGATTGATTTCAAAAAAGAAAGGAGAACCACCATGCTGAGTTGGGCTATCACTTTCCTCATCATCGCCATTGTCGCCGCCGTACTGGGCTTCGGTGGTATCGCTGGCGCCGCCACGGGTATCGCGAAGATCCTGTTCATCGTCTTCCTGGTCCTGTTCGTAGCCTCCTTCTTCTTTGGACGTGGTCGAGGTTGAAGATGCGCAGGAAGCTTTGCACAGCCCTGGCTGCCGCCTGCTTGCTGGGCGGCAGTGCAGCGGCGATGGCGGCCAATGACGGCCAGGTCCGGGTCGATCAGTTGCTCGGCTCGGACCCTGAATACCGGGAAACCTGGCAGGACACGATCAAGGGCGAGGAGCGCTTGCCCGATTGGGTAGTCAACCTCACCGGCAGTGCCCAGGAGCAGATGTCGGCAGTCACCGAGGACGGCGACCAGTACCTGGTCGGGCCCTTGTGTGAAACGGCGCAAAACTGCACCTACAAGCGTCTGATCGTGGCGTTTAGCTGGGACAAGGACCAAGCCTACGGGATGCTCGTAGAGGTGCCCGAAGGCTTGCCGAGCGACAAGTCGCCTACCCGTCATGCGCAATACCGCTTTATTGGCGAACCGGATGATGGCATGCAGGCGATGTTGCGCGAGCAACTCAAGCGTGACCCGAAGTGGTACTGAGCTTTTATAAGCCGTTACCGATGAACGGTTATGCACTGTCACGTAATAGAAGCTGAACCTTTTTATATTTCAGCCTTCTATGATGCGCCGCCCCGAGGAGGGGCAGCACATGACCAAGGGGCCGGGCTGTTCTGACTGTTGCAGGGTCGGAGTGGCCTAGGGGTACAGGGAGTACCTCCAGCAATGGGCCGGGTCAGGAGAGGCGGAATCGGAAGCCTCAGGTCGGTGGTGTCATCAGGGATACCAGGTGCCGACCTGACTTCCGAGGAGCCAACGAGGAACCGTCAAGGCAATCAGGCAAATTACCCTTCTTGCGTGTTTTTCCCTCAAAGACACATTTTGTCTCGACCGTACATCAACTTTTTTTCGCCCGCCAGGGTCCCTTCGCAAGTGGCATTTCGGCCATTCGGATTGTCGAACAAGCCATCTACCCCTCTCCGAACACGCTGCCAAAT
Source organism: Pseudomonas sp. Irchel s3f19 (assembly GCF_900187555.1). Lineage (NCBI taxonomy): Bacteria > Pseudomonadati > Pseudomonadota > Gammaproteobacteria > Pseudomonadales > Pseudomonadaceae > Pseudomonas > Pseudomonas sp. Irchel s3f19. The sequence goes on from NZ_FYDW01000018.1 coordinate 67,037, forward strand.
CTGCCTAAAAATGGCGCTTTGGTCTTGTTCGGGATTCCGAACGTTATAAATCAAGCACTTGCGACATGCCATTTTTAGCGTAAATCATTATGCAGTATCGGCATGGGGTATGCGTTTCAGGCATTAGATTTCCCCCTTCCCCATCGCAATAGTTGCCGCCTTTTCGCTGGCCCGAGCGCCCAGTCGCTCGCTCGCGGTGTCCTTACATGAGGCCACCGGACGGAAGCTTTTCGCTCACCGTGACGTTGCCAACGGCTCTGTTACGCGCGTTTTCGTCCGGCGCCCATGACCACTAGAACAAAGGGTAAAGACATGAAGAAGGCAAAACTGAGCCTCGCCTGGCAGATCGTGATCGGTCTGGTCCTGGGCGTTGCAATCGGCGCGCTACTGAATCATTTCAGTGCGGAAAAGGCATGGTGGATCAGCAACGTCCTCCAGCCCGCTGGTGACATCTTCATTCGCCTGATCAAGATGATCGTCGTCCCGATCGTGATCTCGTCGCTGATCGTGGGCATCGCCGGAGTTGGCGACGCGAAGAAACTGGGCAGCATCGGCCTCAAGACCATCGTCTACTTCGAGGTGGTGACCACCATCGCCATCGTCGTCGGCCTGGTGTTGGCCAACCTGTTCCACCCGGGCGCCGGCATCGACATGAGCACCCTGGGTACCGTGGACATCTCCAAGTACCAGGCCACTGCGGCCGAAGTGCAGCATGAGCATGCATTCATCGAAACCCTGCTCAACCTGATCCCGTCGAACATCTTCGCGGCGCTGATGCGTGGCGAAATGCTGCCGATCATCTTCTTCTCGGTGATGTTCGGCCTGGGCCTATCGAGCCTTCAGGCAGAGCTGCGCGACCCGCTGGTGCGTACCTTCCAGGCCGTGTCGGAGACCATGTTCAAGGTCACCCACATGATCATGAACTACGCCCCGATCGGCGTGTTCGCCCTGATCGCCGTCACCGTCGCCAACTTCGGCTTCAGCTCGCTGCTGCCGCTGGCCAAGCTGGTGCTGCTGGTGTACTTCGCCATCGCCTTCTTCGCCTTCATGGTGCTGGGCCTGGTGGCACGCGTGTTTGGCTTCTCGGTGATCAAGATCATGCGCATCATGAAAGATGAGCTGATCCTGGCCTACTCCACCTCCAGCTCCGAAACCGTGCTGCCGCGGGTGATCGAGAAGATGGAGAAGTACGGCGCGCCGAAGTCGATCTGCTCGTTCGTGGTGCCGACCGGCTATTCGTTCAACCTCGACGGTTCGACCCTGTACCAGAGCATCGCGGCAATCTTCATCGCCCAGCTGTACGGCATCGACCTGTCGTGGAGCCAGCAGCTGCTGCTGGTGCTGACCCTGATGGTCACCTCCAAGGGTATTGCCGGCGTACCGGGCGTATCGTTCGTGGTGTTGCTGGCGACCCTGGGCAGCGTGGGCATCCCGCTGGAAGGCCTGGCCTTCATCGCCGGTGTCGACCGCATCATGGACATGGCCCGTACCGCGCTGAACGTGGTCGGCAACGCCCTGGCCGCGCTGGTCATCGCACGCTGGGAAGGCATGTACGACGCTGCCAAGGGCGAGCAGTACTATGCCTCGCTGATGGCCGACAAGCAGGAAGCTGTGGTGGTTGGCGAAGCCGCCAAGCGCTGAAGCTGATGCGTTAAACAAAAAGCCCCGACTTGTCGGGGCTTTTTGTTGTGTGGGGGATTGTGGGGGGCGCGTTGCGCCCCTTTCTAGGGACTGCGTCTTGTGTGGGCGCCTGCAATCTCCGTTATCATTCGGGCACATTTCAGGGGGAACAATCGGATGCTCAACGGCCTTTGGCTCGGCTTTTTCCTGGTGGCGGCCGTCTCCGCCCTGGCCCAGTGGCTGATCGGCGGCAACGCCGGCATCTTCGCCGCCATGGTCGAGAGCATCTTCGCCATGGCCAAGCTGTCGGTGGAGGTGATGGTCCTGTTGTTCGGTACCCTGACCCTGTGGCTGGGCTTTCTGAAAATCGCCGAGAAGGCCGGTATCGTCGAGTGGCTGGCCAAGGTCCTCGGCCCTCTGTTTGCCAGGCTGATGCCTGAGGTACCGCCGGGGCACCCGGCCCTGGGCCTGATCACCATGAACTTCGCGGCCAACGGCCTGGGGCTGGACAACGCGGCCACGCCGATTGGCCTTAAGGCCATGCGCGCGCTGCAGGAGCTGAACCCCAGCAGCAGCACCGCAAGCAACGCACAGATCCTGTTCCTGGTACTCAATGCGTCGTCGCTGACCCTGTTGCCGGTGACCATCTTCATGTACCGCGCGCAGCAAGGCGCGACCGACCCGACGCTGGTGTTTTTGCCGATCCTGCTGGCTACCAGCGTGTCGACCCTGGTGGGCCTGCTGTCGGTGGCGGTGATGCAGCGCCTGCGCCTGTGGGATCCGGTGGTGCTGGCCTACCTGATCCCCGGTGCGTTGCTGTTGGGCTGCTTCATGGCCTTTCTCGGCACCTTGTCGGCCGCTGCGCTGGCGGGCCTGTCGTCTATCCTTGGCAACCTCACGCTGTTCGGTGTGATCATCCTGTTCCTGGTGATTGGTGCGCTGAAGCGGGTCAAGGTGTACGAAGCCTTTGTCGAAGGCGCCAAGGAAGGCTTTGATGTGGCCAAGAGCCTGCTTCCCTACCTGGTGGCCATGCTCGTAGCAGTCGGCGTACTGCGCGCTTCGGGCGCGCTGGAGCTGGCGTTGGACGGCATTCGCCATGCGGTGAACTGGATGGGCATGGATACCCGCTTCGTCGAAGGCCTGCCCACCGCGCTGGTCAAGCCATTCTCGGGCAGTGCGGCGCGGGCCATGTTGATCGAGACCATGCAGACCCACGGTGTGGACAGCTTCCCGGCACTGGTCGCGGCGACCGTTCAGGGCAGTACCGAGACCACCTTCTATGTGCTGGCGGTGTACTTCGGTGCCGTGGGCATCCAGCGGGTACGCCACGCGGTCGGTTGCGCCCTGCTGGCCGAATTTTCCGGCGTGGTCGCGGCGATCTTGGTCTGCTACTGGTTCTTCGGCTGAGCCTGGACCTGAGCTTGGGCCTGCGTGGCCTGGGCGACGGTCCAGCTGACCACCTGCCCGACCAGTTGGTCGCTGGCGCCGCCGAAGCCTGCCACCACTGCCGAAACCTCCCTGGCGGCCAGCGGTTGGCGGATCTCGAAGCGTTTGCTGGCGAGGATACGCTGACTGCGCCCTTGGACCAGACGCGCATCGTAGCGAATCACCACCTCCACTGCCCCGTCCGGGCGGTACTCACTCTGAAACGCCTGCAGCTCGCCGGCCAGCTCGTAGTCGGCCTGCAGGTTGCTGTCATCGGCGCTAAGGCGTTGAACCTGGCCGTCACGCTGGAAGCCATCGAGCAGGCGGTTGCGTAGCAGTACTGGCGCGGCGTCGCTCCAGCGTGCGCCCTTGTAGCTGCTGACCACGTCTCCCTGTGGGATCACCGCGATCCGTGGGCCGGCCAGTACTTCGCTGGCCAGCGGTTTGTTAAGCCGCAGCGACCAGTCCAGCGGCGCGGCAACGCGGCTGGGTTGGTTCACCGGCAGGCGATACAGGTCCACGGGTTCGCTTTGCGGCAGGATCGAGCAGGCACTGGCCAGGCTCACCGCGGCCGCCAGGGCCAACAGGCGCAGCGATGCTTTCATGGCTGGAACTCCTTGTTGTTGTCGCGTCCGAGCAGGTAGCCGCTCGGGTCGGCCTCCAGCTGCCGGGAAATGCCCTTGAGTGCGTTGAGGGTTTCGCGCAGCTCGCGGATGGCGGGGGTTAGCTGGTTCAGGCCCTGGGCACCGTCACCGATGGCCTCGCTGTTGTTCTTGAGCAGCGCATTGATGGTCGCCGTGCTTTCGGCCAGCGACTGCATGGCCTGCTCGGCGCTGCCGATGGCCTGTTTGCCCTCGCTGCCGAGCAGGCTGTTGGCGTTGCGCATCAGCGCCTGGGTTTCGGCCAGGGTGGCGCTGGCCTGTTTGCCGACCTGCACCAGCTGCGTGATGGCCTCGGCAATACTGCCGTGCTGGCCGGCGAAGGCACCGGTGGTCTTGTCGAGATTGGCCAGGGTGCTGCTGAGGTGGCCGATGTTGTCTTCCGAGAACATCAGGTTGGCGTTGTGCAGCAGCAGGTTGATGTTGGTCACCAAGTCGCTGCTGTCGTTGAGCAGGCGCGAGATTGGCGAAGGCGAGGCGATGATCACCGGCAGCTTGCCATCCTTGCCCTTGAGCTCGGGGCTATGCGGCGTGCCGCCGCTGAGCTGGATGAACGCGTTGCCGGTGACCCCGGCCAGGGTCAGCTTGGCCTGGGTATCCTCCTTGACCGGCGTGTCGCCGCTCAGCCGTACCCGGGCCAGCACGCGGCGAGGGTCCTTCGGGTCCAGGCGCAGGGTCGACACGTCGCCCACCTTGATGCCGTTGTACTGCACCGGGCTGCCGCGGGACAGGCCCGAGACGGCTTCGTTGAACACCACTTCGTAATCCTTGAAGGCATCGTCGACACTGGACTTGGTCAGCCACAGGCCAAACAGCATGGCACCGGCCACCACCAGGACGGTGACCAGGCCGATGAGGACGTGATGTGCTCGGGTTTCCATCGTTCAGCGCTCCTGGCCCGGGCGGGCGGCGGCCTGTTCGGCTGCGCGCCCGCGTGGGCCGTGAAAGTATTCTTGAATCCAGGCGTCGTCGGCTTGCTCGACCTCGGCCAGGGGGCCGGCCACCAGGACCTTTTTCTGCGACAGCACCGCCACCCGGTCAGTGATGGTGTAGAGGGTGTCCAGGTCGTGGGTGATGAGAAACACCGACAGGCCGAGTGCGTCGCGCAGGGTCAGGATCAACTGGTCGAACGCGGCGGCGCCGATCGGGTCGAGGCCTGCGGTGGGCTCGTCGAGGAACAGGATGTCCGGGTCCAGTGCCAGGGCACGTGCCAGCGCTGCGCGTTTGATCATGCCGCCGGATAGCGAGGCGGGGTATTTGTCGGCAGCCGAGATGGGCAGGCCGGCCAGGGCCAGCTTGACCCCGGCCAGGTGCTCGGCGTCGGCGCGGGACAAGCCGGCGTGTTCGATCAGCGGCAAGGCGACGTTTTCGGTGATGGTCAGCGACGAGAACAGCGCGCCCTTCTGGAACAGCACGCCGAAGCGTCGCTCGACCAACGAACGCTGTTCTTCACGCAACTCGGCCAGGTCCTGGCCAAATACCTTGATCTGCCCCTCGTTAGGCCGTCGCAGGCCGATGATGCTGCGCAACAGCACCGATTTGCCGCTACCCGAGCCACCGACCACGGCAAGGATCTCGCCCCGGTACAGGTCCAGGTCGAGGTTTTCATGCACGCTCTGGCTGCCGAAGCGGTTACAGATGCCCCGTGCCTCGATCACGGTTTCCCGGCCACTCACCAGCCCATCTCCATGAAGAACAGTGCCGCCACCGCATCCAGCACGATGACCACGAAAATCGACTGCACCACTGCCGAGGTGGTGTGGGCGCCCACGGACTCCGCGCTGCCGCTGACCTTGAAGCCTTCCAGGCAGCCGATGGCGGCGATCAGGAAGGCAAAAAACGGTGCTTTGGCCAGGCCGACGAGGAAGTGCTGCACACCGATGTCGGTCTGCAGCAGCGACAGGAACATGGCGGGTGAGATATCCAGCGACAGGGCACACACCACCGCGCCGCCGACGATGCCGCAGATCATCGCGAGGAAGGTCAGCAGCGGCAACGAAATCAATAGTGCCAATACCCGTGGCACCACCAGCAGCTCCATGGGGTTGAGGCCCAGGGTGCGGATGGCGTCGATTTCTTCGTTGGCCTTCATCGAGCCGATCTGCGCGGTGAAGGCACTGGCCGTGCGGCCGGCCATGAGGATGGCGGTCAACAGCACGGCAAACTCACGCAAGAACGAGAACGCCACCAGGTCGACGGTGAAGAGGGTCGCGCCGAACGCGGCCAGCACCGTTGCGCCCAGAAACGCCACCACCGCGCCCACCAGAAAGGTCAGCAAGGCGACGATGGGCGCAGCATCCAGGCCGGTCTGTTCGATGTGCGCCACGACCGGCGTAAGCCGCCAGCGGTGGGGCTGGAATGCCCGGCGCAGCAAGGTTTCGAGAATCAGGCCGACGAAGCCGAGCAACTGCCGGGTGTCTTGCCAGACGGTGCTGACGGCACGGCCGATACGCTCGAGCAGCAACAGCAGCACCGGGCGTTCGGCCTCCTTGACCGGAATGCAGTAGTCCTGCACCGAGCAGTACACGGTCTTGAGCAGGGCACGGCTGGCGTCGGGCAGGCCATCGGTGCAGTGCGACAGGCGTTCGGCGCCGAGCAGTTCGGCCAGCAGCGAGGCGCCGGCGGTGTCGAGGCGGCCCAGTTGGCTGAGGTCGGCAACGGCGTCGTTGCTGCATAGCGTGCGCAGGCGTTCGCTGTCGCGCTTGAGGCTGGCATAGTGAGCCAGGGTCCAGTCACCGGTAATACGCAGGCAGGGCGGTTGGTGGCTGGTGTCCAAGGTGGCGCTGGGGGGTGTCATAGGCTCCATGCAACTGACTCGGCGCTAAGGCTTAGGGGCTGATCATAGCGCAGAGGGCATGGGGCGGTTTATTGATTGTGTGCTCAAACCAGGAAGCTATGGGCTCGGCGCATCGTCGAGCACTTTGAACCGCAGCACCCCGATCACCTGGCCGTCCTCGGTCAGCACCCTCACCTGCCATTTACCGACCGGGTTAGGCGGGAAGTTCTGCTTGTGGGTCCAGGCCCGGTAGCCTTCCTTGCGCCCGCCATGAATATCTAGCGCAATCCGGTCTACTTCCTTGCCGTCTTTTTGCCACACGTGGTAAATGCGCTCGTTCAGGCCCCGGGGTGCGTTGACCGAGGTGTACGCATACAGCCCGCTGGTCTTGATGCGGCTGGCGGCAATCTCGTCCAGTGACTCGCCGGGCTGGCGATTGAGCACTTCGGTGCTGACGGCCACTTCGGTCATCCACAACGTCGCCGGTGGTACCCACGAGCGCAGCAACCACCCCCCGCCGCCCACCGACAGGGTCACCAGAACCAGCGCCACGCCGCGCCGCCAGGTATTGACCGGGAAGCTGCTGGCCAGGCTCGGGAACGACAGGGCCATGGCAATTATCAACGCCAGCTTGAAGCTTTGCGCGGTGGTCAGGTGAAGAATGATCGGCAGCGCGGTGAGCAGCGCCGCGAACAAGGTCAGCGTGTGCAGCGCGAGGAACAGCCAGCGCCGCGGCGCCAACCACTTGTAGTACAGCGGGTCGACGATCGAGATCAGCCCGGCGGCGGCGAGCAGGCCGGTGAATACCAGTTGGCCGCTGTTCCAGGTGGTGGTGATGAAGAAGAACGGCAAGACGAAGAACAGTGTTTCCTGGTGGATCATCTGCGTCGCGTAGCGCAGCAACGGTTGCGGGATCTCTCGGTTGAAGGTGCGGGCGAACAGGCCGGTGAGGGTGTTTTCCAGCATCAGCCAGACCCAGCTGACCAGCATCAGGATCGCCACCCAGCTGGCCAGGCCGGCCTGGCGGTCGACCAGGATGAAGCTGCCGATGCCGGAGAGGAAGCCTCCGAGCGCGATGATGCCGGGGTAGCGTTTAAGCAGTTCGATGACGCGCTGGACGATGCGGGGAATTGGGGGCATGGGTCTACAACAGGGAGAGATAGGGTGGCTGTGCCGGCCTCTTTTCGGGCAACCCCGTGAAGAGGCCGGTACTGGCTAAAGGATACCGCCGAATCACGCTTTGCGTGTAGCACCGCTCGGTGGTTGCGGGGTATGCCGGCGCCAACGCAGCAACCCGGCCGCCAGGATCAGCCCCAGCAGCAAGGCGAGCAACCCGTACAGCTCGTCATAACCCAGCAGGGGCTTCTCGATGCGCAGGTAGCCCTGGTCCTTGAGCAGTGCCTGCAACGCTTCGTTGGCCTGCGCAAGGCTGACCTGCCGCAACTTTCGCACCGGGTTGGCAAAGCGCCCGTCGTTGTAGTCGTTCAACGCCCCCCAGTAGTAGTCGGCCAAGGCGCTGTTGCCCTGGGTGCTCCAGCTTTCCCGGGCCATGCTGGCGCCCTTGATGCGGGCGAAGGTATCCGGGTCGAGGCCTTCCTTGCGCAGGTGGTCGAACAACCCCTGCATCACCTTGACCGCCTGGTCGACGTCGTCGCGTTCCAGGTCGGCGTTGAGGCTGAGCATGCCGCTGTCACCGAAGCTCTCGCGCTGTACCGACGGCCCGTAGGACAAGCCATTGCGCAGGCGCAGTTGGTCGTACAGCGCCCAATCCAGGTAGCGCGACAGCAGGTCGAGGGTCGGCTGATGGTCGTTGTCCAGCACCGGCTCGATGAACAGCCAGTGCAGCTTGACGCTGTCGCCCAGCCAGCCGCGGGTCAGGTCGCGGCGTTGCTCGGCCTGCTGGCTGATGCTTTCGAGGTTGCGGCGCTCTTCCGGCTCGGTGGCAGGCAGCTCGCCAAAGGTGCGCTCCAGGTACGCCGGCAGCAGGCGGTCGAGGCCGCCGACCATGATCAGGGTCATGTTGTTGGCCGCGTACCAGCGGTCGCGCAAGGCCTGCACCTGCTCCAGGGTCATGTCGTCGATGTTCGAGCGCTCGGCACACTTGAGGCCCAGTTCGGTCGCCAGTTGGTCACTGGCGGGGTGGCCGATGTCCTGGCGGTCCAACCAGCGTTGCAGGTGGCCATAGTGGCCGCCGTCCTCGCGCTCGATGATCCTTTTCGCCGTGGCCAGGGCCTTGGCGTCGATAGGGGTGTCGCGGATCACCGCCAGCAGCAGGTCGAGCACTTTACGCTGGTTACGCGCAGGTGCCTCGATCACGAACGTGGTGTCGGCGCTGCTGGTATAGGCGTTCCACTCGCCACCCAAGGCTTGCAGGCGCTCTTCCAGTCCGCCCTCGCCGGTTTCGTCGATACCGCTGAACAGCAGGTGCTCGAGCAGGTGTGGCAGCTCCTTCTGCTCACAGTCGAAGTCATCCAGGCCAACCCCGACCACCAGGCGGATGGCCACGTGGTCACGTTCATAGCCGTCCTTGAGGATGACCTGCAGACCGTTGGGCAACAGGTACCCCTCTACCCGCGAGCGGTCGAGGGCCAGGGTGGGCAGGCTGCAGATCAGCAGGCAAACGAACATCAGGCAACGCATGGGCGAGCTTGGCTCTCCTGGTAGGCGAAATCACGGCAAGCGGGCTTCGTCCGGCACAGTGTCGAGCATCAGCCCGCCGGTGTCCGAGCCGCCTAGTACCACATAGGCACTGCTGCAGAACAAAGAGTTCAACCGCTTCATGTCGGCAATCAGCTCCAAGTGTAGCGAACTGGTCTCGATACTTTGCAACACCTTGCGTTGCAGGCGGCTGACATGCGCGTGGGCAAGGCGCCTTTCCTGCGCACGGAAACGGCGTTTCTCGCGCAGCAGCAGCTGCGCGCTCTCGGGGTCTGCGCTGAGAAACACCGACAGGCCGAGGCGCAGGTTCGACAACAGCTGTTCTTGCAGGCCGGTCAGTTCCTCTAGGCCGACCTGGGAAAACGCCCGGCGTTGGCTGGTTTTCTGCTGCTGGACCTTGCGCAGCATGCGCTCGACCAGGTCGCAGGCCAGCTTGAGGTTGATCGCCAGTTCGATGATTTCGGCCCAGCGCCGGTTGTCGCGCTCGCTGAGGTCCTCCCGCGTCATTTGCGCCAGGTACAGTTTGATGGCGCTGTACAAGGCCTCGGCGTCCTCGCCCAAGGCACGCACCTGCTGTGGCAGGGCTGCTTGGGTGCCGCGCAGGGCGCCGAGCATGGCTTCGAGCAGGCTGTCGACAATATCGCCCAGGCGCAGGGTCTCGCGGGCGGCATTGGCCAGTGCCAGGCTGGGGGTGTCGAGCGCCGAGGCATCGAGGTGGCGCGGGCGCACTTGGCCGTTGCCGTTTTCGCGTTCGGGCAGCAAGCTGTTGCACAGCCGGCCCATAGGTTTGACGGTGGGCAGCATGATCAGGCAGCGCAAGGTGTTGTAGAGCAGGTGGAAGCCGATCACTAGCTCCTGAGGGCTGAAGCTCAGTGTGTCCATCCACGTCACCAGTGGGTGCAGCACCGGAATGATCAGCACCAGGCCGATCAGCTTGTACAGCAAGCTGCCCAGGGCAACACGCCGCCCGGCGGCGTTCTGCATGCTGGTGCTGATGAATGCGAGCAAGCCACTACCGATGTTGGCACCGACCACCAGGCCGATGGCCACCGGCAGGCTGATCAGTTCGGCGCCGGCCAGCGTCGCGGTGAGCAGCACGGCCGCCAGGCTGGAATAGGAAATCATGGCAAACAGCGCGCCGACCAGGGCATCGAGCAAGATGTCGCCGGTCAGCGAGGCGAACAGCACTTTCACCCCCTGGGCATGCGTGATGGGTGCAGCGGCCTGCACGATCAGCTCCAGGGCCAGGATGATCAAGCCAAGCCCGATCCCTACCCGGCCCAATTGGCCGACCCGGGTCTGCTTGCGGGAAAGGAAGAAGATCACCCCCAGAAAAATCAGCAGCGGTGACAGCCACGACAGGTCGAAGGTCAGCACCCTGGCCATGAGCGCGGTGCCGACATCGGCGCCGAGCATGATCGCCAGGGCTGGCGTCATGGCCATCAGGCCCTGGCCGACGAAGGATGTGACCAGCATGGCGGTGGCGTTGCTGCTCTGCACCATAGCGGTGACGAGGATCCCGGCGATGAACGCCAGGGGGCGCTTGTTCATGTTCTGGCTGATGATGCGGCGCAGGTCGGACCCGAATACCCGCAGGATGCCAGTACGCACGATATGTGTACCCCAGACCAATAGCGTCACGGCCGAGAGCAGGTTGAGCAGGGTCAGCATGGCGAAGCCCCCTGTTGCCGATGGCCCATGCGGGCCAAGAAGTGGAGCGTGGGCGCTTGAGAAATTTCAGTGCCCACTCAAAGCTTTAGTTGTTTTGCGCAGCTGTTGCCAGCTTCGCATGGCTGTCACTCATTTGAAACACACCGCGCATGAATGATTGCCCTGTATTTCTGTGGCCGCATAAACGAAAAAGAGCCCCGAAGGGCCCTTTTCTGCAAAACGCTTCCTGGGTTTATTGACCCGGAATGTCCTTGCGCAGTTTCACCGGATCATTCTCTTTGCCATCCTTGCGCGACAAGGCAGTGCGCATACGGATGTTGATCGCTTCCACCGCCAGCGAGAACGCCATGGCGAAGTAGACGTAGCCTTTTGGCACATGCACGTCGAACGATTCGGCGATCAGTACGGTACCGACCACGATCAGGAACGACAGCGCGAGCATCTTCAGCGAAGGGTGCTTGTCGATGAAGTTGCTGATGGCACCGGCGCACAGCATCATCACCAGCACGGCGACGACGATGGCGGCGATCATCACCGGCACATGGGACACCATGCCCACTGCGGTGATCACCGAGTCCAGCGAGAACACGATGTCGATGATGGCGATCTGGATGATGGTGTAGAAGAACTTGCCGCCCGCGCCTTTGGGCTCGTCGCTGCTTTCGTCTTCGCCTTCCAGGCCGTGGTAGATCTCCTGCGAGCTCTTCCACAGCAGGAACAGGCCACCGAAGAACAGGATCAGGTCGCGCCCGGAGATGCCATGGCCGAAGACCTCGAACAGGTCGGCAGTCAGGCGCATGACCCAGGTGATCGACAGCAGCAAGAGGATGCGCGTGACCATGGCCAGGGCCAGGCCGAAGATCCGGGTACGTGGCTGCATGTGCTTGGGCATGCGGCTGACCAGGATCGAGATCATGATGATGTTGTCGATCCCGAGCACGATCTCAAGCGCGGTGAGGGTGAAAAAGGCAACCCAGATTTCCGGGCTGGTCAGCCATTCCATGTGTATTCCTTCGAGCGATAAAGGCGACGCGCCCGGACAAGGGGCGCGTCGCGGTAGGGTAATACGTGTTTATTAAAGACTACTGAACAGCGGGAAAATGCCCATCAGCAATGCGGCGAGCATTATGCACAGGCACACCAGAACTGCCCACTTCAAGGTGAAGCGCTGGTGGTCGCCGAATTCGATGCCGGCCAGGGCCACCAGCAGGTAGGTGGAGGGTACCAGGGGGCTGAGCAGGTGTACCGGCTGGCCGACGATCGACGCACGGGCCATCTCGACCGGGCTGATGCCATAGTGGCTGGCCGCTTCGGCAAGCACCGGCAACACGCCGTAGTAGAAGGCGTCGTTGGACATGAAGAAGGTGAACGGCATGCTCACGATCGCAGTGATCACCGCCAGGTACGGACCCATTGCATCGGGGATGACCGCCAGCAGGCTCTTGGACATGGCATCGACCATGCCGGTGCCCGACAGGATGCCGGTGAAGATACCTGCGGCGAAGATCAGCCCGGTGACGGCCAGCACGCTGCCGGCATGGGCGGCAATGCGATCTTTCTGCTGTTGCAGGCAGGGGTAGTTGACGATCATGGCGATGCTGAAGGCGATCATGAACAGCACCGGCAGTGGCAGTACGCCTGCGATCAGGGCAACCATCAGGGCTGCGGTGAGGGCGCCGTTGAAGTACAGGAGCTTGGGGCGACGCGCATCCGGGTACTGCGAAACGGTGATTTCGCTGTGGTCGATGTCGTCGGTCGGCAGGTGCAGTTCACCCAGACGAGCGCGCTCGCGTTTGCCGTACATATAGGCAATGGCCAGGATCGCCAGCACGCCGAACAGCATCGCCGGGATCATCGGCACGAAAATGTCCGATGGGTCCACGTGCAGGGCGCTGGCGGCGCGGGCGGTCGGGCCACCCCACGGGGTCATGTTCATCACACCGCCGGCGAGAATGATCAGCCCGGCCATGATCCGCGGGCTCATGCCCAAGCGGCTGTACATCGGCAACATGGCGGCGCAGCAGATCATGTAGGTGGTGGCGCCGTCACCGTCGAGCGAGACCACCAGGGCCAGCACGGCGGTGCCCACCGAGACTTTCAGCGGGTCACCTTTGACCAGCTTGAGGATCTTGCGCACGGCCGGGTCGAACAGGCCAGAGTCGATCATCAGGGCGAAATAGAGAATGGCGAACATCAACATCACGCCGGTGGGCGCGAGTTTGCTGATGCCTTCGAGCATCATCGGGCCGATCTTGGCGGAAAAACCACCGAACAGGGCGAACAGGATCGGTACCAGGATCAGCGCGATCAAGGCCGACAGGCGCTTGGTCATGATCAGGTACATGAAGGTGATGACCATGGCAAAGCCGAGGAAGGTCAGCATGGCAATACTCCAGGCGTGGCGCGGCGAAAGGACAGTCGATTCGGGCGGATCAGCGCGTCGGGCGCTGCGCAGGGAGCTTGCGAAGGGGCACTACGAGAAGGCGGGCACAGGAATACATCAGAATCACCATTGTTGTTGTTGATTGGGCCGGGCGCGGAAAATTCCGGATGCCCTGGCTGACCGGTCTTGTGCCGGTAGTGGGCGCTATCCTATGAGGGCAAGCTTTCAGCCAGCTTTCGCTGAGACAAAGGCGACAGGAGGTAGGTGATGCAGGATGTGACCGAGGGTGGCTGCCATTGTGGCGCCTTGCGTTATCGGTTGGAGGGCGCGCTGACGGATGTTGCCCACTGCCATTGCACGATTTGTCGGCGGGTCAGTGGTGGTTTGGTGGTGACCTGGCTGACTCTGCCCCGATCGGGTTTTCAATGGTTGGCGGGCGAGCCGAACTGCTACGTGGCACCGGCCAGTTGCAGCCGGTACTTCTGTGGGCATTGCGGGGCGCATGTGGCACTGGTCACTGCGCACAGCCCGCACAGCATCGATGTGACGGTGGCGACGCTGGACCACCCGGAACGGGTACGGGCCAACCGGCATATCTGGATTGGTAGCCGGTTGCCCTGGTTGCACCTGGATGAGGACTTGCCGGGCGAGGCTGAGGAAAGCTTGTAGGCCTCTCCTACAACTGCAGCCCACCTGCGGCCTTGTGCAATGCCCGCAAATGCTCGCCCACTTGCTTCACGTTGGCCTCGATCGCAGCAATTTCCTTGGCCCGCGACGGGTCCAGCAGCGCCCTCACCTCTTTGTCCAGGTCGGTGCTCAGCCGCAGCAACTGGGCCTGCCGCTCGCTGCTGACCTTCTCCAGGTGCTTGCGCTCATCAGGCTGCGGTAGGCCGTAGCCTTTGGCATCGAGCAGTTCTGCCGGGCGGCTGAGAAAACCGCTGTTGGCGAGCATCTGCTGCAGCGTCTGGTTGGCCTTGTCGATGCTGCCATCCTTCAGTGCAGCAGCGTTCAGGTAGCGCTGCTTGACTTCGTCCTGGGCCAGCAACAGCTGGCGCCGCAAGCTGGCCTGTTCCAGCAGCAGCAAGGCGGCGCTGGTGCGTAGGTCGGCCTGGGCGAACCAGCTGCGGCGCTGCTCGGCATCCAGGGCCAGCCAGTCCTCGACCTTGTCCTGCTTGATCGGCAGCTGTTTTTTCAGCACGTCGAACATGGCCTGGTAGCGGTCGCGGTAGGAGTCGAAGCGGTAACCCAGGCGCAGCGCTTCGCGCGGGTCATCGAGCACACGGGTATCGGCAATGCCCCGCCCTTTGAGCACCTCCAGCAAGCCGTTGGGCATGATGCTGTCCAGGTCGTTCAGGCGTGGGTTAGCCGTGCCGCTGCGTAGCAGTTTCAGCGACTCGACCGCGCAGTTGTTGGACAGGAAGTAGTAATTGCCGTCGTAGCTCCAGTGCATTTCTGCAGCCTGGCGCACCAGGCTCTCGACTTCCTGGCGGTCGAGCCTGAGCGGGATCGAGGCCAGGCTGCGCAGCTCGGTCTTGGTGTATTCGTCGATCACCTGGCCCAAGGGCAGCACGAACAGCCGCGACGGGTAAGCGCCGACCAGGCCGTCCCAACTGGACAGCTGCACATCGTTGACGAAGGCGCGGTACGACAGCACCAGGTGCTGGTCGAGGTCCAGGCGGCAATCCGGGCCGCGCGGCCGGCCAGGCTTGCAGATGACCAGGCGCAGCATGCTGTGGCCCCAGCGGCTGACCCAGTTCTGATTGGCTTCGGCCAGCAGGTAGTCGACTTCATAGACGCGCTCGGGGTCGATCTCGCCCAGCGGCTGGCGGGCGAAGTCGCTGCCGGCATTGAGGAACGGCAGGCCTTTGGCACAGGCTTGTTGCTCGGGGGCCCAGCCGAAGTGGTCGCGCAGGTACTGGTTCAAGGCTGGGCGCCGGCAGGCATAGCTCGGGTCGAGGAGGAAGTACTCCATGTTGACCGCGATGAATTCCTTGGGGCTGCTCAGCTCATAGCTGTCGGGGCTGCGCACGAACTGGCCGTTGTGCTGCTCGCGTTCGCCACGGCGGCCGACATACTGCTGCCAGCCGGCAAGGTCGAGCAGGCGCGGGTCATCGCTCAAGGTGAAGCGCCGCTCGGCCTGGCCGCGGCACACCTCTGGCAGGCCGACTTTGCCCACGGTGCCCTGCTGGCGCTTGCAGCGGGCGATCAGCGAGCGCTCGGTAGCGGGCCATAGCCGTGCGCGGTCGTAAATGTGGGTCAGCTCATGCAGCACAGTGGCCAACAGCTCCTCCCGCACGGTGCCATGCGGGCGGTCGGTACGTTCGTGGGCGGCGCTGCCATCAGCCAGCCCTGGCAACAGGCGGCTGTTGAGCTCCAGGGTGGAAACCAGCGATGCCTGGCCATACGCGTCGGCAGGCATGCGCGCGCTCCAGCTGACCAGCACACGCCGGTCCAGTTGCTGTTTGAAGCGCGGCGGCAGCTTGCCCAGCGCTTCGTCGAGCAGTGCCTGGCTGGCTTGAGTTTGTTGAGGGTCGAGGCCGGAAGCCTGCAGCACCAGCTGCAGGTCGGCCAGGGCGGGCGTACCGAGCAGCGTCAGGGCGCAGCCGAGCAGCCAGGCACGCACCTGGTTCACAGTGCCAGGATGGCTTCGGCCAGTACCTGGTCGCTGGCGCCACGCGCTTCAGGCAGGCGCTCGCGCAGGGTGTTGAAGGCAGCCTCGAGTTGGGCGCCACGGATGTCACCGTTGCTGGCGACGAAGCTGGCAGCATCGTCGTGCGCTTCACGCACGACTTTGGAGTCACGGATCGATGTAGTGGTGTCTGAGGTGAAATCGATCGAGCGGCCGAAGGCGCGCACGATGATATTGCTGGTGGCCACCAGAGTCTGTGCCTGGGCCAGGTCGGCCAGCAGCAGCATGCCGAGGGTAGCGGCGATCAGCGGTTTACGCATGGAGCATCTCCGAAAAATACAGGGAGTCAGGTGTAGTCATTGGACGAGAATTGCCTGCGCCAGTTCCAGGTCGCCGACAGCCTGCCGTGCACAGTGGTGGCGCAGTGAATCGAGAGCCGCTTCCAGGCGCGCACCGCGAATCATGCCATCGCTGGCGACGAATGCTGCTGCATCGTCACGGGCCTGGCTGACCAGCTTGCGGTCAAACGGCGCGGTGGTGACTTGGCTGGTGACATAGCCGGTGATGACCAGGCTTTGTGTGGTGGTGTCCATGGCATGGGCACTTGCCATGCTCAGGGGCACGCCAACGGCGGCGAACAAAAACGGCAAAAGATAACGCATGGGCTTCTAAAGGCTTGAAACGTGGGCGTGAAGGCGCGTGCGGCTGTGCGGGCGAACCCCACGAGCCGCACGGCTCAGTTGCAGGTCAGAGCGCCAGGATGGCCTGTGCCAACTGTGCGTCGCTGGCCTGCAGGGTTGGCATCTGCCCACGAATGTGCAGGAAGGCGCTTTCCAGCTTGGCGCCGCGAATAGCGCCTTGGCTGCCGACGAAGCTGGCGGCGTCGTCACGGGCGGCCTGGACGATCTTGTCGTCGCGGAACGACGAAGACACGTCGGAAGTGGCGTCGGTCGAGGCGGCTACAGCGCCCACGACTGCGTCGGTGGTGACGACGAAGCTGGTGGCGCTGGCGGTGCCTGCCAGGCTCAGCATCAGGGCGGCGCCAATCAGATGTTTACGGGACATGATCGTGGACTCCTGGGGATTCTGCTAATCGGACGCTCGCACTGCGCGCCTCGGTACTTTTCAACATCCGGTTCTACCAGACTGTTAAGCCAAGCGTATCACGCGCCGGTGTTTCTGGATGTTAATGAACGGCGCGCTCAAAAACTGTGCTGGTGTGTTTATGATTTTAAATAAACTGTACCTGTTGTGCTGCCAAGTGCTCTAGCACGAGGGTCAGACACAAAAAACCCGTTGCAGTCACCTGCAACGGGTTTGGAATTTGCGGTGCCGGCCGCAGCCGGCAAGCCGGAGCTTAGCGCCAGAAAGGCTTGCTCAGCTCTTCGTAACGCTGCGACTCGCTGATACCAGCGTCGGCCAGCAGGCGGGAGTCCAGGCGAGCCAGTTGACGGCGGCTGGCCATGCGACGCTGCCACAGCAGCAGGGTGGACAGAGCGCGCAGAGGCATTGAAGCGTTGGATTGCTGGGCGTTGCTTTCAAAAACCAGACCGGAACTGAGTGTACGTTCCATGATGTTTCATCCTTCCGCTTATGGCGGGATTAGGTAGTGATTTAACTGATGCCAATGATCCTCCTCTCTTGTCCATAACAGTAGATACAGTTCTGTTGCATTACGATGGTTCAGTTAACTGTGTAATCCTACTGTTGCACTCGAAATAGGCGCAACTGTACTGGTCTGCACTTTTATGGTGCGTTAATGAGTAGAGAGAGGTTTGTGAAGGCGGGCTTGAAGCGTGATGACCAGTACAGTAGTACAGTTTATTAGGGCTGCTAGTGGGGCGACCTTGCGTCGCGAAAGGGCTGCTGTGCAGCAGCCCCCTCCCAACCGATCAACTGGCGAGCATGCGCCCAGTTTCTTCCAGGTTTTCGTGCCAGCTCAGCGCCTCGCGCAGAATGTGCGGGGTATGGCCACCCCGTTGGCACGCACGCTCGAAGTAATCGTTAAGCGCTGCGCGGTAATCCGGGTGCACACAGTTGTCGATGATCGCCCGGGCGCGCTCGCGTGGCGCCAGGCCGCGCAAGTCTGCCAGGCCCTGCTCGGTGACCAGGATGTCGACATCGTGCTCGGTGTGGTCAACGTGGCTGACCATCGGCACCACGCTGGAAATCGCACCACCCTTGGCAATCGACTTGGTGACGAACACCGCCAGGTGGGCGTTACGGGCGAAATCGCCAGAACCGCCGATGCCGTTCATCATCCGCGTGCCGCAGACGTGGGTGGAGTTGACGTTGCCGTAGATATCGAACTCCAGTGCGGTGTTGATACCGATGATGCCTAGGCGACGTACCACCTCGGGGTGGTTGGAGATCTCTTGCGGACGCAGCACCAGCTTGTCCTTGTAACGCTCCAGGTTGCCGAACACATCCGCATTGCGGCGGGACGACAAGGTAATCGAGCTGCCCGAGGCGAAGCTCAGCTTGCCAGCGTCGATCAGGTCGAAGGTCGAGTCCTGCAGTACTTCGGAGTACATGGTCAGGTCTTCGAACGGCGAATCGATCAAACCGCACATCACCGCGTTGGCGATGCTGCCGATACCGGCCTGCAGCGGGCCGAGCTTGTTGGTCATACGGCCGGCGTCGACTTCCTTCTTGAGGAAGTTGATCAGGTGGTCGGCGATGCCTTGGGTCTCGTGGTCAGGCGGCAATACGGTGGACGGCGAGTCCGGCTGGTCGCTGATGACGATACCGACAATCTTGGCCGGGTCGATCGGGATGGCCATGCTGCCGATGCGATCATCGACCTTGACCAACGGGATCGGTGTGCGGGTCGGGCGGTAGGTCGGGATATAGATGTCGTGCAGGCCTTCGAGGTTGGCGTTGTGCGACAGGTTGATCTCGACGATCACTTGCTTGGCGAAGATCGCGAAGCTGGCCGAGTTGCCCACCGAGGTGGTCGGCACGATGTGGCCTTGCTCGGTAATGGCCACTGCTTCGATAACCGCGATGTCCGGCAGCTTGAGCTGCTGGTTGCGCAATTGTTCGACGGTTTCCGAAAGGTGCTGGTCGATGAACATCACCTGGCCATCGTTGATGGCCTTGCGCAAGGTGCTGTCGACCTGGAAGGGCATGCGGCGGGCCAGCACGCCGGCCTCGGTCAGCTGCTTGTCCAGGTCATTACCCAGGCTGGCGCCGGTCATCAGGCTGATTTTCAGTGGCGACTGCTTGGCACGTTCGGCCAGGGCATGGGGTACGGCTTTGGCTTCGCCGGCGCGGGTGAAACCGCTCATGCCGACGGTCATGCCGTCCTCGATCAGACCAGCGGCATCAGCCGCACTCATTACCTTGCTGTGCAGGGAGGACAAGCGGATACGATCACGGTACATGGATTGTTATCTCAGGCTACTGAAGCTACTGGAGCGCAGTCTAGAGATTTCGCCGGTTGCCGTCCCACGACCATGGTCGTATGAGAAGCCCGGAAGTAGAGCCGTTGATCTGGATCAGGCAAATGCAAAAAGCCCCGCAGATTTCTCGGCGGGGCTTCTTATATAGCGCACGGTTTACCGCGGTGGGGTTATTCCACTGCTTTGACCATATCCTCGATTACCTTCTTGGCATCACCGAATACCATCATGGTCTTGTCCAGGTAGAACAGTTCGTTGTCCAGGCCTGCATAGCCACTGGCCATGGAGCGCTTGTTGACGATGATGGTCTTGGCCTTGAACGCCTCAAGGATCGGCATGCCGGCAATCGGCGATTTGGGGTCGTTCTTCGCTGCCGGGTTGACCACGTCGTTGGCGCCCAGCACCAGTACCACATCGGCCTGGCCAAACTCGGCGTTGATGTCGTCCATCTCGAACACCTGGTCGTAAGGCACTTCGGCTTCGGCCAGCAGCACGTTCATGTGCCCTGGCATACGGCCTGCCACCGGGTGGATCGCGTACTTCACAGTCACGCCGTTGTGGGTCAGCTTCTCGGTCAGCTCCTTCAACGCGTGCTGGGCACGGGCAACCGCCAGGCCGTAGCCAGGCACGATGATCACCGTGTCGGCATTGCTGAGCAGGAAGGTGGCGTCGTCGGCCGAGCCGGATTTTACCGGGCGAGCTTCCTGGGCGCCCGCTGGGCCTGCAACATCCGTCGCGCCACCGAAGCCGCCGAGGATGACGTTGAAGAACGAACGGTTCATCGCCTTGCACATGATGTACGAGAGGATCGCACCGCTGGAGCCGACCAGTGAGCCTGCAATGATCAGCATCGAGTTGTTCAGCGAGAAGCCGATACCTGCAGCGGCCCAGCCCGAATAGCTGTTGAGCATCGACACCACCACCGGCATGTCCGCGCCACCGATCGGGATAATGATCAGTACGCCCATGATGAAGGCCAGGGCCAGCATCAGGGTGAAGGCACTGTAATGGCCGGTGAAGGTGAACAGCAGGCCAAGGGCGATGGTGGTCAGGCCAAGGATCAGGTTCAGCTTGTGCTGGCCGGCGAACTGTACCGGTGCGCCCTGGAACAGGCGGAACTTGTACTTGCCCGACAGCTTGCCGAAGGCGATTACCGAACCCGAGAAGGTGATGGCACCAATGGCTGCACCGAGGAACAGCTCCAGGCGGTTGCCGGTGGGGATCGGGTCGCTGATGGCGGCGACGATGCCCATCGACTGGGGCTCAAGCACGGCGGCAATGGCGATGAATACCGCAGCCAGGCCGATCATGCTGTGCATGAAGGCGACCAGCTCCGGCATCTTGGTCATCTCGACTCGCTTGGCCATGACCGAGCCAGCGGTGCCGCCGACCAGCAGGCCGACGATCACATAGCCGATGCCGGCGGTGGCAAGCTCTGCGCCCAGCTTATAGATGAGGCCAACGGTGGTGATGATGGCCAAGCCCATGCCGATCATGCCGAACAGGTTGCCGCGGCGTGACGTGGTCGGGTGCGAAAGGCCCTTGAGCGCCTGGATGAAGCAGATCGAGGCGACCAGGTAGAGAAGCGTTACCAGATTCATGCTCATGCTTACTTCTTCGCCTCGTTCTTGGCTTTCTTCTTGAACATCTCAAGCATGCGACGGGTGACCAGGAAGCCACCGAACACGTTGACTGCGGCCAAGGCCACGGCGAGCGTACCCATCACCTTGCCGGCCGGTGTCACGGTCAGCGCGGCGGCCAGCATGGCGCCGACGATGACGATGGCGGAGATGGCGTTGGTGACCGCCATCAGCGGCGTGTGCAATGCCGGGGTAACGTTCCACACGACGTGGTAGCCCACATAGATGGCCAGCACGAAGATGATCAGGTTGTAGATGCCATGGGAAATCAGCATGTCTTCCATTGTCGTGCTCCTTAGCCGTTCTTGCGGACGACTTGCCCGTCGCGGCACATGAGGCAGGCCGCGACGATATCGTCTTCGAGGTTGATGACCAGCGCGTTGTCCTTGTCGAACAACAGCTTCATGAAGTCCAGCAGGTTGCGTGCGTACAGCGCCGACGCATCGGCCCCCACCTGGGCTGGCAGGTTGGTGGGGCCGACGATGGTCACGCCGTTTTCCAGCACCACCTGGTCGGCAACGGTCAGCGGGCAGTTGCCGCCTTGGGCTGCCGCCAGGTCGATGACCACCGAGCCCGGCTTCATTTGCGCGACGGTTTCAGCGCTGAGCAGGGTCGGCGCCTTGCGGCCCGGGATCAGTGCCGTGGTGATGACGATATCGGCCTGCTTGGCGCGCTCGTGTACGGCCTGGGCCTGGCGCTGCATCCAGCTGGCCGGCATCGGCCGCGCATAGCCACCCACGCCTTCGGCGCACTCACGCTCCTCGTCGGTTTCGTAAGGCACATCGATGAACTTGGCGCCCAGCGACTCGATCTGCTCCTTGACGGCGGGGCGCACATCCGAGGCCTCGATCACGGCGCCCATGCGCTTGGCCGTGGCAATGGCCTGCAGCCCTGCAACGCCGGCGCCCAGAATCAGCACGCGGGCAGCCTTAACGGTGCCGGCAGCGGTCATCAGCATGGGCATGAAGCGCGGGTAGTAGTGAGCGGCCAGCAGCACTGCCTTGTAACCGGCGATGTTGGCCTGCGACGACAGTACGTCGAGGCTTTGCGCACGTGAGGTACGTGGCGCTGCTTCCAGGGCGAAGGCAGTGATGCCGCGGTCGGCCATCTTGCCGATCAGTTCGCCGTTGAACGGGTTGAGCATCCCCACCAGCAGGCTGCCACTGCTGATCAGCGCGAGCTCCTGATCATTGGGCGCGACCACTTTGAGTACGAGTTGCGCGCCATAGGCGTCGGCGGCGCTTCCCAGGGAGGCGCCCACGGCCTCATAGGCACTGTCCGGAATGCTGGCGTTTAGCCCTGCCCCCCGTTGGACGGTGACCTGATGGCCTTGAGCAACCAGTTTTTTGATGGTTTCAGGGGTCGCGGCGACCCTTGTCTCACCCGTCTGCGTCTCGAGAGGAACACCAATGTGCACGACTTTATCTCCTGCGGTGACCTTTTGTCTTTGTGGAAGCCAGCGTACTTCGGGTGGTGCGCTGGTGCGGTCGTTGAGCGTCAACCCGCCGAGTCCTAGGCGGGCCAGGCATTTTGCAGATGAACCCGGGGGCCTACAACCGGTTATGGAGCGAAACGAAGTTAAAACTACAAGTCACCCTGTGACCGTATGTCGCAAGCCTACCGTCGCAGCCCGTCAAACATGGGCTATTGGGAGATTAGGAGAAAAAATCAAAAAAAATGGCCCTAATTCGCTTACGACTTGGTGAATGTCGCAATTTCGCCCTGAAAGCCGCGTAGTCAGCAGGGTTAAAGGGGATTTTCAGGCTTGCATAACTGTTTACGTATATGCGACAAATACATATATCTGTAGGTGTTTAAAATAATTGACTACGGGGTCAGGTTGCACCGTATTCCTACGTTGACGCCGTGTATTGCTTGGCTTGTGCCACCAGCCAGTCGCGGAAGGCGCGCAGCGAAGCGGACTCAACCTTGCGCTCGGGAATCATCAGATAGTAGGCCTTGTCGCTGCTCAGGGCATGCCTGTTAGCGACCACCAACCTACCCTCCTGCAACTCACGCTGGATCAGGAAGGGTGGGATCAGCGCGACGCCCATGTCGTGCATCGCCGCCTGCGCGAGCATGGAGAATAGTTCATAGCGTGGGCCTGTCATGTCGCGCTCCACGTTCATGCCCAGGCTGGCGAACCACTGTCGCCAGGCATACGGGCGTGTGGTCTGCTGCAGCAAGGGCAGTTGCGCAATGCGCCGGGCGTCGAGCATGCCCTGCCCGTCCAGCATGGCCGGGCTGCACACGGGTACAGGGTTCTCGCCCATCAGCCGGTGTGATTGGGTGCCTGACCAATCGGCATCACCGAAATAGATGGCGGCATCAAAGGCGGTGTCGGCGAATAGGAACGGGCGGGTGCGGTTGGTCAGGTTGACGGTGACGTCCGGGTGGCCCTGCTGGAAGTCCTTGAGCCTGGGCAGCAGCCATTGGGTGCCAAAGGTCGGCACCACGGCCAGTTCGATCACGTTGGCGCCTTGCTGGCGCATCACCGACAGGGTGTCGCGCTCAACGGCATCCAGCTGCGCGGCGACCTGGCGACTATAAGACAGGCCCGCCTCGGTCAGCTTTACCCCACGCCGTGAGCGACGAAACAGTTCGACATTAAGGAAGGCCTCCAGGCCACCGATCTGCCGACAAACGGCGCCCTGGGTCAGCGCAAGCTCTTGCGCAGCCTTGGTAAAGCTCTCGTTACGCGCCGCCGCCTCGAAGCAGACCAAGGCGGCGGTACTGGGGATCTTGCGGCGCATGTACGTCAACCTCACTTGTAAGGCTGTCAATGTGGCGTTTTGCCGATTTACGGAGTGATAAATTATCACTAATCCGTGCGCAATCCTCGTTTGTCCCGGCAGCCGATCAGGCCTAGGCTCAAGGGCACAAGAATTTGCTCTCTCTATATCGAGGATTTCGCTCATGGCCGGTAAAGCAAGCTTCCACTGGATCGATCCGCTGTTGCTGGATCAGCAGCTCACTGAAGAAGAGCGCATGGTGCGTGACAGCGCTTATCAGTTTGCCCAGGACAAGCTGGCGCCGCGCGTGCTCGAGGCCTTCCGCCATGAGCGGACCGACCCAGCAATCTTCCGCGAGATGGGCGAAATCGGTTTGCTGGGTGCGACCATTCCCGAACAGTACGGCGGCAGCGGCCTGAATTATGTGTGCTACGGGTTGATTGCACGCGAGGTAGAGCGCATCGACTCGGGCTATCGCTCAATGATGAGCGTGCAGTCTTCCCTGGTGATGGTGCCGATCAACGAATTTGGCACCGAGGCGCAGAAGCAGAAGTACCTCCCCAAACTGGCCAGTGGTGAATGGATCGGCTGCTTTGGCCTGACCGAGCCTAACCATGGATCCGACCCGGGTTCGATGATCACCCGTGCCCGGAAGGTCGACGGTGGCTACCGCCTGACCGGCAGCAAGATGTGGATTACCAACAGCCCGATCGCCGATGTGTTCGTGGTCTGGGGCAAGGATGACGCGGGCGACATCCGCGGCTTCGTGCTGGAAAAGGGCTGGGAAGGCCTCAGTGCCCCGGCGATCCATGGCAAGGTCGGCCTGCGCGCCTCGATCACCGGCGAAATCGTGATGGACAACGTATTCGTGCCTGAAGAGAACATCTTCCCGGACGTGCGTGGCCTCAAGGGCCCGTTCACCTGCTTGAACTCGGCGCGCTATGGCATTTCCTGGGGGGCATTGGGCGCCGCCGAGGCCTGCTGGCATACCGCGCGTCAATACACCCTGGACCGTCAGCAGTTCGGCCGCCCGCTTGCAGCCAACCAGTTGATCCAGAAAAAGCTCGCCGACATGCAGACCGAAATCACCTTGGCACTGCAGGGCTGCCTGCGCCTGGGGCGTATGAAGGATGAAGGCACGGCGGCTGTCGAGATCACTTCGATCATGAAGCGCAACTCGTGCGGTAAGGCCCTGGATATCGCCCGCATGGCGCGCGACATGCTCGGGGGTAATGGCATTTCCGACGAGTTCGGTGTGGCCCGCCACCTGGTTAACCTCGAGGTGGTCAACACCTATGAGGGTACCCATGACGTGCATGCGCTGATCCTGGGGCGTGCACAGACCGGCATCCAGGCCTTCTATTAATAAGGAGCCAGCCCATGGGCGCGCTATCACATCTGCGGGTGCTGGACCTTTCGCGCGTGTTGGCCGGCCCCTGGTCTGGCCAGATTCTGGCTGACCTTGGTGCTGACGTGATCAAGGTCGAGCGCCCGGGCAGTGGCGATGATACCCGTTCGTGGGGCCCGCCCTTTCTCCGGGACGCCCAGGGTGAGAACACCAGCGAGGCGGCTTATTACCTTTCGGCCAACCGCAACAAGCGTTCGGTGACGATCGACTTCACTCAGCCTGAAGGCCAGCGCCTGGTGCGTGAGCTAGCGGCCAAGTCGGATATCGTCATCGAGAACTTCAAGGTAGGTGGCCTGGCGGCCTACGGGCTGGATTACCAAAGCCTGAAGGCACTCAACCCGAAGCTTATCTATTGCTCCATTACTGGCTTCGGTCAGACGGGGCCTTATGCCAAGCGCGCAGGCTATGACTTCATGATCCAGGGCCTGGGCGGGCTGATGAGCCTGACCGGGCGGCCTGAGGGCGAGGAAGGTGCGGGGCCGGTGAAAGTTGGCGTGGCGCTGACTGACATCCTCACTGGGCTGTATTCGACGGTGGCTATCTTGGCCGCCCTCGCCCATCGGGATCAAACCGGCATCGGTCAGCATGTCGACATGGCATTGCTCGATGTGCAGGTGGCATGCCTGGCCAACCAGGCCATGAACTACCTGACTACGGGCAACCCGCCCCGGCGCCTGGGCAATGCGCATCCCAACATCGTGCCCTACCAGGACTTCCCCACGGCCGATGGCGATTTCATTCTTACCGTGGGTAACGACAGTCAGTTTCGCAAGTTCGCCGAGGTGGCGGGGCAGCCGCAATGGGCGGATGACCCGCGCTTCGCTACCAACAAGCTGCGGGTTGCCAATCGTGGTGAGCTGATTCCGTTGATTCGTCAGGCAACGGTATTCAAGACCACTGCAGAATGGGTGAGCCAGCTGGAGACGGCTGGTGTGCCCTGCGGGCCTATCAATGACCTGGCGCAGATGTTCCAGGACCCGCAGGTAGTGGCGCGTGGCTTGGCGGTGAGTATCGCGCACCCGCTGGCTGGGAGCGTGCCGCAGGTGGCCAGCCCGATTCGGCTGTCGGAGACACCGGTAGAGTACCGACGGGCGCCACCGCTGCTGGGTGAGCATACCGAGGCGGTATTGAGTGATGTATTGGGGCTGGATGCCGAGGCGGTACACCGCTTGCGCAGTGCCGGGGTGCTTTAAGGCTATATAAAGCAACGAAATAGCGGGGAGGCCGAAGGCCTCCCCGCTTTGCTTTTCGGCGATATCAAAGTTTATTGGAATTAAGGGTTGACGCGGTTTCGAATCCCCTTATAATGCGCCCCACTTCCAGCGTAGTCGGAACGAAAAACTCCTTGAGATTCAATGAGTTAAATAGTCAAGATGAAGTTTGAAGTGCTCCGATCGAAAGATCGTCAGCGGTTAAGATGGTGGTTGACAGCGCTTCTAAACGCTGTATGATTCGCCTCCCGCTACGAGAGATCGCAGCGAGTCAAGTGTTTGAAGCTAAACGAGTTTCTCGCA
>NZ_FYDW01000021.1:0-44133 GCF_900187555.1 Pseudomonas sp. Irchel s3f19
GGCGCTTCGCGGGGCAAGTCGGATCGCCGCACCGCCGCTCCCACATCTGTTTCGGGCCAGTGAGGCCTGTGCCATTTGCGCGCGACCGCCTTGTTTGTCCGACGCGATATTGTGGCGGGCACCAAAGTGCCGCGCGCCAATGCATCAGGCATAACTGGCCCGAAACAGATGTGGGAGCGGCGGTGCGGCGATCCGACTTGCCCCGCGAAGCGCCGCGCGGGCGGCGCTCGATCTCATAGGCGCTGAAGCTGTTGTGGCGAACACCCCGTGCCCACCCTTTTCTCCCGACATGCACCTCACAGCCAACAAACCCATCCGCCGTAAGACATTTCTGAACCTGAAACCAAATGCTACAGGTTCCAGCCACTTAGGAGGTTGCATTGATCTCACTGGCCTCTTCGCGGTAAACCCCACAAGATCCCGCGAAGAGGCCATCAGCCGCCATGGCGCCAGTTGGCCCAAACGATAACGGGGCAATCAAGCAGCGCCCAACGGCCTAGGCAGATCGCGCACCACATTAAGCGCCGCACTGCTCTGCGCCACCGGCATGATCTCGATGGTATTGATATTCACATGCGCGGGCTGGTCCGCAATCCAGGCCACCGTGGCCGCGATATCCTCCGGCAGAATCGCCTCCACATCACGGTACAGAGCCTGCACGGCCTCCACATCGCCCTTCAGGCGCACCAGCGAAAAATCGGTACCCGAGCACAGGCCCGGTTCAATGTTGCTCACCCGAACACACGTACCGGCCAGGTCGGCACGCAGATTGAGGCTGAACTGGCGAACGAATGCCTTGCTGGCGCCATACACGTTGCCGCCTGGGTAGGGGTAAGTGCCGGCAATGGAGCCGATGTTGATAATCATCCCGCTGTCCGCCGCCACCATCTGCGGCAGGATCTTGTGGGTGACCATGGCCAGCCCGGTGACATTGGTGTCGATCATCCGCTGCCAGTTTTCGGCGCTGCTGGCCTGGGCGCGATCGACGCCCAGCGCCAGCCCGGCGTTGTTCACCAGCAGGTCGATCTGCAGCGACGCATCACGGATCTGTTCGACTGCCGCTTCAAGCGACACCGGGTCGGTGACATCCAGGGCCAGCGGGATGAAATTGACCCCCAATTCACCCTCCAATGCCTGCAGTTTATCCATGCGCCGGGCGCCACCGATCACGCGGTAGCCCTTGGCAACCAAGGTACGACAGATGGCACGGCCGAACCCCGAGGAGGCGCCGGTTACGAATGCGGTTTTCATCAGTTATCTCCGGTTGGGTAAGTCAGACCAGGTACTTCACGCCCAGGCTGGTGAACAGGCACAGCATCGAGAACACCAACACCTTGCGCACCACGTCATTGCCTTTGCGCAAGGCCAGGGCACTGCCCATGTGGTTGCCGAGGATGTTGCAGGCCACCAGTGGCAGGGCCAGCAGGTACACAACCTTGCCGGCCATGATGAACGCCACCAGTGCGCCGATGTTGGAGGCGAAGTTGAAGGTCTTGGAGTTGGCCGAGCTGGACACCAGGTCCATGCGCAGCAGGTAGTGGAAGGCGATGATGAACATGCTGCCGGTGCCGGGGCCGAAGAAACCGTCATAAAAGCCGATGGTCAGGCAGGTCAATGGCACCACGGTGTACAGCACCCGCGGTGACAGCTCGCGTTCCTCGACCGGGCGGTCCTTAGGGGTGAGGAAAATCAGGATGCCGACCGGGATCAGCGCCAGGATGATCTTGCCCACGGTCTCCTGGGAGATCGACACAATCAGGTGCGCCCCCAGGTAGGCCCCGAGCAACGAGAACGGCACGCCGACCAGCGCCACCTTCCAGACCATCTTGCTGTTGGCCAGAAAGTTGCGAATGGCCGCCAGCGTGCCCAGGGTGCTGACCAGTTTTTCTTGCCCCAGGGCCACTTGCGGCGGCATGCCCACCAGCAAAAACCCAGGGACCAGAAACAGCCCGCCACCGCCGGCAATGCTGTCGACGAAGCCGGCAATGAACGCGATCGCCCCCAGCATCAGGATCGCCAGCAGCCAGTGTTCCGCCCAGAAAGCGCCTAACAGTTCCATAGCATTACTTCCATCGAGTGGTTGAGTGAGATCAGGAGCGCACTTCGTAGAGGTGATCGGCGCGGGTGAAATGCACACGGTTCAGGTCGTTGACTGCGAACAGGCGCATCAGCCAGCGGTCGGCACCGTCGTTTTGCGGCTCGAAGCCATCACGGGCATGCAATACGCGCTGGTTCTTGAACACCATGAAGTCACCCGGCAGCAGCAGGTGCGGCTCATCGAAGCGGCGGGTTTCCAGCACGCCGCGCAGGCTGGCCAGGGCTTGCTCGGCACGCAGGTTCAGCCCGTGGGTGTTTTCGCTGTCGAAACGGCACAACCACTCCCCCGCGTTGCCACGTGCCAGCACGGGCAGCTCCGCGGTGCAGCGCCGATTGGCGGTGAACGAGTCGGGGCGGCGAATTTCGAACTGTGGCTGGCAAAGCTCGCGCACGCTGGCCGCGGGCAGCGCCGCCACTACGGCATCGAGGTTGACCAGGGTTGTGCTGATACGCGGGTCACAGCGCATGCCGAAGAACGACAGGTACTCCGGGCAGCACGAAGCGCTGCCCAGTGGCTCGGACGACAACGGCAAGTCGGGGTTGTCGACGTGGTAGGAAAAGCGCAGGCGCGAGCCGTGGGAGCTTTTGTGGCTGGACGAGGTACGCGCCGGGATGACATGGCGGAACAGGCGCCCGTCGTTCTCCCCTTCATAAACGATCGGGTTGATCCCCATCAGGCTCTGCATGGTCAGGCTGACCAGGCAGGCTATCGGCGTGCTGCGCGGGCTGAGTACCCCGGAGTACGGCGTAGGGGGGACGTCGCGGTCGCGTGGGCAGTTGCGCACGATCATGCAGGTCAGCTGCGGGTCTTCGACGAAGCCACGAATCTGTTGGCAGAGTGCTTTGCCCAGCACCTCCTGTGCCTGGTCCTTGAGCTGCGGATAGAGCTCTTTGCTGGTTTCGAAATCGAGGGGGGTATTGTTCAGTACGGTTTGCCAGGCACTTGAAGTCACCCAAGGCAGGCGAATCTCCAGTGAAGTCTGAGGCTCGGCTGCTTGTTGCAGGTGTGCGCTTTCCATTTCGAGTGTTAGTCCATTGAGCTAGCTTGTGGCCATTCGGTGTCGTGCTAAGCCGGGCAGAGGCGGCAGACATTGTCTTTTTTTTGAAGCCGTTCACAGCTGTGCGATGGGGGTGGCGGAGGCAGAAAGGGCACCCGTCAATTGCATCGACTCAATCATTGTAATTACAAAAATAGAATCGACTCAATTTATTTCATCATCAACAAAGAACACCGATTGAATCGATTCAATCAACTCATTGATTTCAAAAGATTTCTGGAAAAACCGCCGTAGACACGCGTGCCTGGTGCCGAGTACAGCCGGAACGCGATTCGCCCCTTCCTCCGTTTTTGTTTAGCGAAACCACCTCAATCGGTGCAATTTACCTAGACAAAAACACAATTACTCCTATCAGACCTTTCGTGCTAGGCTTTCGCGTTCTTGCAGCTTCTGGTGCCATTTCCATGTGGGTTCCTCACTACAGCGACCTGGCACAGCCGGTCTATCTGATGATCGCCGACGCCCTTGAACAGGACATCGGTAGCGGCCGGCTGACCGCTGGCGAACGCTTGCCGACACTCAAGGACCTGGCCGAATCACTGAACGTGACGCCTGGCACCATCGGCCGAGCCTATGACGAAGCGGCCAAACGTGGCCTGGTGGTGGGCGAGGTGGGGCGCGGCACCTTCGTGCTGCAGCAACGCCAGGCGCAGGCCCCGGCAGCACGCCCCTTGATGCCGCCAGCCGAACGCGAGAGCGGGCAGATCGACCTTTCGATCATCAAGCCCAATGACGCGCACATGACCGACTGGCTGCGCGGGGCAATAAACGAACTGGCCGCGTCACCCGACCTGGCCCAGGTGCTCGATTACGTCACCGAGGGTGGCCATGCGACGCACAAGCAGGCCGGTGCGGCCTGGATCCAGCGCTGGATGCCTGAAGCCAACTGGCAGCAGGTAGTGCTGACCTCGGGTGCCCAGCATGGCCTGCTGGTGGCCATCAGCAGCCTGTCCAAAGGCGACGACGTCATACTGTGCGAGTCGTTCTGCTACCCAGGCATCATTTCGCTGGCCCATAGCATGGGGCGCCGCCTACGCGGTGTGGCCATGGACGAACACGGCCTGATTCCCGAGGCCTTGCGCACAGCGTGCATGGAGCACCGCCCTTCCCTGCTGGTGTGCGTCACCACCCACCAGAACCCGACCAACTCGATCATGCCCCACGCGCGCCGCGAAGCCATCGCCGCCATTGCCCGCGAGTTCGACCTGTTCATCGTCGATGACGATATCTACGGTTTCCTGGAGCCAGCACCTGGCTACAAGCCCTTGGCCGCCTATGCACCCGAACGCTCGGTATACCTCACCAGCTTGTCCAAGAGCGTGCTGCCAGCGCTGCGTATCGGCTACCTGTATGCCCCGCCGCAAACCCTGTCGCGGCTGTCGTCGATGGTGCGCAGCAGCGTGTGGATGCCATCGCCGTTGATGGCACAACTGGCCAGCAACCTGATCAACAGCGGCATGGCCGAGCAACTGGTGCAGGTGCAGCAGGACGAAGCGGCCACGCGCCAGCAGATGGCCCGTGAAATCCTCGGCAAGTACAAGATCCGCAGCCAGCCCTACAGTTTTCATATCTGGCTGGAGCTGCCCGAACCCTGGACCAGCGACGAATTTGCCAACCTGGCGCGCAACAATGGCGTCACCGTGGTCAGCGGCAGCCAGTTCCTGCCTGAGCGCAGCGCTGCCACCTGCGGCGTGCGTATCGCCCTGATGACGCCGAGCCGTTCGGAACTGGGCTTTGCCCTGACCAAACTGGTCAGCCTGCTGGATTCACCAGAGCCGCGGCTTTTCTACTAGGCGAATGACCCTGGACGGCTCGCTGCCGTCCTTTTGAGACAGGCCGACATCGGTTTCTGAAACGGACTACATCAACAAACGCCAGTCGCCTGCTAGGTTGCCCGAAAAATCCTAAGGGTAATGCTTGCATGAAAACCTACTACGGCCGTGCCAGTCTCCTCATGTGCTCGCTGTTGCTGGCGGCACCCTCGCTGGCTGATCCCCTGACAGCCGCCCCGCCTCCCTCCGCCTCGATCACTGCCGAAGCCGCCCGGGCAATGGCCTCAGCCGCCGAACGCGCTGCCCAGGCCGAGGGCTTTGCCATCGTCATCAGCATTGTCGACAACCATGGCAACCTCAAGCACTTCCACCGCATGGACGGCACCAGCAGCGGCAGCATCCAGGTCGCAAAGCTCAAGGCCGCGACTTCCGCCCGTTTCCCGCTTGCCTCCAGAACACTTGCAGAGCGCAGTGCTGCCCTGCCAGCGAATCCCTATGCGTCACTGCCTGGCTTCACACTACTGGGGGGTGGCCTGCCAATCATGGATGCGAATGGCCAGCATATCGGCGGCATCGGTATCAGCGGGGCTACGCCGGAGCTGGATGTGCAGTTTGCCCAGGCGGCGCTGGATGGCGATGCCTGACTCTCGAGGCTTACCTTTCATTTGCGCCCGTGAAGTTTCCTCGCACATAAAAAAACCCAGGGCAAATGCCCTGGGCTTTCGATGTAGCGCGACGCCTAACCGCTCTGATCAGAACGGAATATCGTCATCAAAGCTGTCAAAGTCAGCGGCCGGCTGCGGCGCTGGCTGCTGCGGTGCAGGACGCTGTGGCGCCTGCTGCGGGCGTTGGGCCTGCTGACGTGGCGGCGCCTGGTTGTACTGTTGCTGCTGGCCGCCCTGGTTGTAGTTGTTACCACCACCCTGGTTGTACTGGTCGCCGCCACCTTGCTGGTTCTGCGGACGGCCGCCCAGCAGCTGCATGGTGCCCTGCATGTCGACGATGATTTCGGTGGTGTAGCGCTTGATGCCGTCTTTTTCCCACTCACGGGTCTGCAGCTTGCCTTCGATGTACACCTGCGAACCCTTGCGCAGGTATTCGCCGGCGATTTCGGCAACCTTGCCGAACATCGACACGCGGTGCCACTCGGTACGCTCGACCTTCTGGCCCGACTGCTTGTCGGTCCACTGCTCGCTGGTAGCCAGGCTCAGGTTGGTCACGGCGTTACCGTTGGGCAGGTAGCGGACTTCGGGATCCTGGCCACAGGTGCCGACCAGAATGACTTTGTTAACCCCACGGGCCATAACGTTCTCCTAGGCTTCGCACGCCGAAGAGGCTGGGTTCACCAGACGCTCGAGGGTCGTACGGTCCAAAATTTTCGTATCCAGTTTGATATAGATGGCGGCTTCTTCTGCCACCACAACGGCGTCGGTTACACCCGGCACGGCCATCAGGCGTTCGGTCAACCCGGCTTCCCGGACTGCCTCGGGCGTCAACGGCATGCGCAGGCTGGTCACATACGGCGGCTCGTTCATGCGCAAGGCAACGACCAGCCACACGGCACACAGCGCCGCACAACCCAGAAACACCATGTTCAGCCCACCGTGCTGGAACAACC
Source organism: Pseudomonas sp. Irchel s3f19 (assembly GCF_900187555.1). Lineage (NCBI taxonomy): Bacteria > Pseudomonadati > Pseudomonadota > Gammaproteobacteria > Pseudomonadales > Pseudomonadaceae > Pseudomonas > Pseudomonas sp. Irchel s3f19. The sequence continues at coordinate 6,546 of NZ_FYDW01000021.1, forward strand.
AGCCACCGAGGATTCCGCCTAGGGCGGCACCCAGGAACTGGCTGGTGGAATACACCCCCATCGCCGTTCCCTTGCCACCCGCAGGCGACACCTTGCTCACCAGCGAAGGCAGCGAGGCTTCCAGCAGGTTGAATGCAGTAAAGAATACCACGGTGCCAATCACCAGTCCGCGCAAGTTGTCAGCCCACTGCCAGAAGAACACCTCCACCAGCAGCAACACACTGACCGCTCCGGCCAGCACGCGTTTCATCTTGCGCTTCTTCTCGCCGTAGATGATGAACGGCACCATTGCAAAAAATGAGATGAACAGCGCGGTCAGGTACACCCACCAGTGTTCTTCCTTCGGCAGGCCGCCCCGTTCGACGAAGGCAAGAGGCAGGGCGACGAAGCTGGCCATGAGGATGGCATGCAGGATGAAGATACCGACGTCCAGGCGCAGAAGGTCCGCATGGCGCAGGGTCGGGCCGAGTGCCTGGCGCGCGACACCCGACTCGCGGTGCTGCAGGGTGCTGTGGGAATTGGGCACGACGAAGGCAATCAGCAGGATACCGACCAAGGCAAGCCCCGCCGTGGCAAGGAACAATCCTGACAAGCCGAAGGCACTGGTCAACAGTGGCCCGACGACCATGGCGACGGCGAATGACAGGCCGATGCTCATGCCGATCATGGCCATGGCCTTGGTGCGGTGTTGCTCGCGGGTAAGGTCGGACAGCAGCGCCATGACCGCCGCAGAAATCGCCCCCGCGCCCTGCAGAATGCGCCCGGCGATCACGCCCCAGATAGAGTCGGCCTGGGCCGCCAAAATGCTGCCCAGGGCGAAGATCACCAGCCCCAGGTAGATCACCGGACGCCGCCCGATGCGGTCGGACACCATGCCGAACGGGATCTGCAGTACCGCCTGGGTCAGGCCATAGGCGCCAATGGCCAGGCCGATCAGCGCGGGCGTGGCGCCAGCCAGGTCCATGCCGTAGGTGGCCAGCACCGGCAAGACCATGAACATGCCCAGCATACGAAAGGCAAAGACCAGGGCCAGGCCGCTTGCGGCGCGGGTTTCGCTGCCACTCATGCGCTCGTTGTGGGTGTCGTGCATGGATTAACCTCGTGTGAACCGGCGGCGATTCTATCAGTCCGACAGCTAGACGGCATATACGCGACGCTTTGCCGCGTAATGGCAGCGCGCCGTATACTTCCTTGTTTATGCCCGCCGAGCGAGGCCGCAGTGGACAAGATCCTGATTCGTGGGGCACGTACCCACAACCTGAAGAACATCGACCTGACCCTGCCGCGGGACAAGCTGATCGTGATCACCGGCCTGTCCGGATCCGGCAAGTCCTCACTGGCGTTCGACACGCTGTACGCCGAAGGCCAGCGCCGCTATGTCGAATCGCTGTCGGCCTATGCCCGGCAGTTCCTGTCGATGATGGAAAAGCCCGACGTCGACACCATTGAAGGGCTCTCCCCGGCCATCTCCATCGAGCAGAAGTCGACGTCGCACAACCCGCGCTCTACCGTGGGCACGATCACCGAGATCTACGACTACCTGCGCCTGCTTTATGCCCGCGTCGGCACCCCGCGCTGCCCGGACCACGACATCCCGCTGGAAGCGCAGACCATCAGCCAGATGGTCGACCTGGTACTGGAGCGCCCAGAAGGCAGCAAGCTGATGCTGCTGGCCCCGGTAATCCGCGAGCGCAAGGGCGAGCACCTGGCGGTGTTCGACGAGCTGCGCGCCCAAGGCTTCGTCCGCGCACGGGTCAACGGCAAGCTCTACGAGCTCGATGAACTGCCCAAGCTGGACAAGCAGAAGAAGCACAGCATCGATGTGGTGGTAGACCGCTTCAAGGTCCGCGCCGACCTGCAGCAGCGCCTGGCCGAGTCGTTCGAGACTGCGCTCAAGCTGGCCGACGGCATCGCGCTGGTGGCGCCGATGGACGATGAGGAAGGCGAAGAGATGATCTTCTCCGCCCGCTTCGCCTGCCCGGTCTGCGGCCATGCGATCAGCGAGCTGGAACCCAAGCTGTTCTCGTTCAACAACCCGGCCGGTGCCTGCCCGACCTGTGACGGCCTGGGCGTCAAGCAGTTCTTCGACACCAAGCGCCTGGTCAATACCGAGCTGACCTTGGCCGAGGGCGCGATACGTGGCTGGGACCGGCGCAACGTCTATTACTTCCAGATGCTCGGCTCGCTGTCCGCGCATTACGGGTTCAGCCTGGAGGCGCCGTTCGGCGAGCTGTCGGCCGAGCACCAGAAGGTGATCCTGCAAGGCAGCGGCAAGCAGAGCGTGGACTTCAAGTACCTCAACGACCGGGGCGACATCGTCAAGCGCTCGCACCCGTTCGAAGGCATCGTGCCGAACCTGGAGCGGCGCTACCGCGAAACCGAGTCGGCCACGGTGCGTGAAGAGCTGGCCAAGCTGCTCGGCACCCAGCCCTGCCCCGACTGCCGCGGTACCCGCCTGCGGCGCGAGGCCCGCCACGTGTGGGTTGGCGAGAAAACCCTGCCGGCAGTTACCAACCTGCCCATCGGTGAAGCCAGCAACTACTTCGGCGAGCTGACCCTGACCGGGCGCCGAGGCGAAATTGCTTCGAAGATCCTCAAGGAAATCTGCGAGCGCCTGCAATTTCTGGTCAACGTCGGCCTGGACTACCTGACACTGGACCGCAGCGCCGACACCCTGTCGGGCGGTGAAGCCCAGCGCATCCGCCTTGCCAGCCAGATCGGCGCGGGCCTGGTCGGGGTGATGTACATCCTCGACGAACCGTCCATCGGTCTTCATCAACGCGACAACGACCGCCTGCTGGCCACCCTCAACCACCTGCGCGACCTTGGCAACACGGTGATCGTGGTGGAGCACGACGAGGACGCTATCCGCCTGGCTGACTACGTGGTGGACATCGGCCCGGGGGCCGGGGTGCATGGCGGCCAGATCGTCGCCGAGGGCACGCCTGAAGAGGTCATGGCGCACCCTGACTCGCTGACCGGCAAATACCTGTCCGGGCGCAAGAAGATCGCCGTGCCAGCCAAACGCACACCGCGCGACAAGAAGCTCTCGCTGAAACTCAAGGGTGCCCGCGGCAACAACCTGCAGAACGTCGACCTGGAAATCCCGATCGGCCTGCTGACCTGCGTGACAGGGGTATCGGGTTCGGGCAAGTCGACGCTGATCAACAACACCTTGTACCCGCTCGCAGCGACCGCGCTGAACGGTGCCAGCAGCCTGGAAGCCGCGCCGCACAGCAGCATGGACGGCATGCAGCACCTGGACAAGGTAGTCGATATCGACCAGAGCCCGATTGGCCGCACACCGCGCTCCAACCCGGCAACCTACACCGGTATCTTCACGCCTATCCGCGAACTGTTCTCGGGCGTGCCCGAGTCGCGCTCGCGTGGCTATGGCCCCGGTCGCTTCTCGTTCAACGTCAAGGGGGGGCGTTGTGAGGCGTGCCAGGGCGACGGCCTGATCAAGGTCGAGATGCACTTCCTGCCAGACATCTACGTGCCGTGCGATGTGTGCAAGAGCAAGCGCTATAACCGCGAAACCCTGGAGATCAAGTACAAGGGCAAGAACATCCACGAGGTGCTGGAAATGACCATCGAGGATGCCCGCGAGTTCTTCGATGCGGTGCCGGCGCTGGCGCGCAAGCTGCAAACGCTGATGGACGTGGGCCTGTCATACATCAAGCTGGGGCAGTCGGCGACGACCTTGTCCGGCGGTGAGGCGCAGCGGGTGAAGCTGTCGCGCGAGCTGTCCAAGCGCGACACCGGCAAGACCCTGTACATCCTCGACGAGCCGACCACCGGCCTGCACTTTGCCGATATCCAGCAGTTGCTCGATGTGCTGCACCGCCTGCGCGACCACGGCAACACCGTGGTGGTGATCGAGCACAACCTGGACGTGATCAAGACGGCCGACTGGCTGGTGGACCTGGGGCCGGAGGGTGGCTCCAAGGGTGGGCAGATCATTGCCACCGGTACGCCGGAAGAGCTGGCCAAGATGAAGCAGTCCTACACCGGGCATTACCTCAAGCCGCTGTTGGAGCGTGACCGGGCCTGATCCGCCTGTGCATAAAAAAGCCCCTGATACCGTAGGTGCCAGGGGCTTTTTCGTGGGCTGTGGATAACTTACATCTGCGACTGCAGGTAGTTCTCCAGGCCGATCACCTTGATCAGGCCCTGCTGCTTCTCCAGCCAGTAGGTGTGATCTTCTTCGGTGTCAGCCAGCTGTGCGCGCAGGATGTCGCGGCTGATGTAGTCCTTGTGCAGCTCGCACAGCTCGATGCCTTTGCACAGCGCGGCACGCACCTTGTATTCGAGCTTGAGGTCAGCCTCGATCATTTCCGGCACTGTGCTGCCCACTTCGAGGTCATCGGCACGCATGTCGGGCGTACCTTCGAGCATGAGGATGCGGCGCATCAGCGCATCGGCGTGCTGCGTCTCTTCTTCCATCTCGTGGTTGATGCGCTCGTAGAGCTTGGACAGGCCCCAGTCTTCATACATACGCGAGTGAATGAAGTACTGGTCGCGTGCTGCCAGTTCGCCCTTCAGCAACGTGACGAGGTAGTTGATTACGTCCGGGTGACCTTGCATCGCCCTGCTTCTCCATGTGAAAACATCAATGGACATAGTGTGAACCAGGTTTTGCTCGCGGTCACGGATAAACGCGCAATAACAGGCAAAAAATCGGCTAAACAGTAGTGATATTCATTGAAAAACCGCCCAAATGAGGGCGGTTCTTCTTATCACTTCGAGTTAAGCGAGGTTCACGCCCAACGCCTTGGCAATGCCTTCGCCGTAGGCGGCGTCAGCCTTGTAGAAGTACTGGAGCTGACGCTGGATCACATCCTCGCTCACCCCTGCCATGGCACCGGCGATGTTACTGATCAGCAAGGCCTTCTGCTGTTCGTTCATCAGGCGGAACAACGCACCGGCGTGGCTGTAGTAGTCGTTGTCCTCGCGGTGATCGTAGCGATCAGCCGAACCATTGAGGGCCAGTGCAGGCTCGGCATGGCGTGGGGACTGCTTGGGCGCATCGCCGTAGCTGTTGGGCTCGTAGTTCGGCGCGCTACCGTAGCTGCCCGTGGCCATCGAGCCGTCACGCTGGTAGCTGTTGACCGTGCAGCGCGGTGCATTGACCGGCAGGTGCTGGTGGTTGGTACCCACGCGGTAGCGGTGGGCATCAGCGTAGGCGAACACGCGACCTTGCAGCATGCGGTCTGGCGACAGCCCCACGCCAGGGACCATGTTGCTAGGGCCGAACGCGGCCTGCTCGACTTCGGCGAAGTAGTTGAGCGGGTTGCGGTTGAGCTCCAGCACACCCACCTCGATCAGCGGGTAGTCCTTTTGCGACCAGGTCTTGGTCACGTCGAACGGGTTCTCGTCGCGGCTGGCCGCCTCGGCTTCACTCATCACCTGAATGCACACTGTCCAGCGCGGGTAGTCGCCACGCTCGATGGCCTCGAACAGGTCGCGCTGGGCGTAGTCCGGGTCTGTGCCGGCCAGGCGTGCAGCGTCGGCTGGGGCGAGGTTCTTGATGCCTTGCTGGGTCTTGAAGTGCCATTTGACCCAGGTGCGCTCGCCTGCCGCACTGATCAGGCTGTAGGTGTGGCTGCCGAAACCGTGCATGTGACGATAGCCGTCCGGAATGCCGCGGTCGGAGAACAGGATGGTGACCTGGTGCAGTGCCTCGGGTGAGTGCGACCAGAAGTCCCACATCATCTGGGCGTTCTTCAGGTTGGATTGCGGGTGGCGCTTCTGGGTGTGGATAAAGTCCGGGAACTTGAGCGGGTCACGGATGAAGAACACCGGGGTGTTATTGCCAACGATGTCCCAGTTGCCTTCCTCGGTATAGAACTTCAGCGCAAAACCTCGCGGGTCACGCTCGGTGTCGGCCGAACCCCGTTCGCCACCGACGGTGGAGAAACGCAGGAAGGTTTCAGTCTGTTTGCCGACCTGCTCGAACAACTTGGCGCTGGTGTATGCGGTGATGTCGCGGGTGACGGTAAACGTGCCATAGGCGCCCGAACCCTTGGCGTGAACACGACGCTCGGGGATGTTCTCGCGGTTGAAGTGGGCGAGCTTCTCGATCAGGTGGAAATCGTCGAGCAGCAGCGGACCGCGTGGGCCGGCAGAGCGGGAATTCTGGTTGTCAGCTACAGGTGCACCGCTGGCGGTGGTGAGAATCTTGCTCATGGGCTCTCCTTATCGGTCTTGAAGTGCCGGCTAATCGGCTTGGATAGGAGTATTGACGAGCGGTTGTTTCAGGACAAATTCATTACATGACTTGTATCAATAGAAATTAACAATACGTACAGAAACAAAAAACCGGGCACTAGGCCCGGTTTTTTGTAGCAGACAGAACGTCTTACTCGGCAGCTTCTACAGCACCACCGACTGGACGATCAACCAGCTCGACGTACGCCATAGGCGCGTTGTCGCCAGCGCGGAAACCGCACTTCAGGATGCGCAGGTAGCCGCCCTGACGGGAGGCGTAACGCTTGCCCAGATCGTTGAACAGTTTGCCAACAGCGGACTTCGAACGGGTACGGTCGAAGGCCAGACGACGGTTAGCAACGCTGTCTTCCTTGGCCAGGGTGATCAGCGGCTCGGCAACGCGGCGCAGTTCCTTGGCTTTCGGCAGGGTGGTTTTGATCAGCTCGTGCTCGATCAGCGACACTGCCATGTTCTGGAACATAGCTTTGCGGTGAGAGCTGGTACGGCTCAGGTGACGTCCACTTTTACGATGACGCATGATTCATTCCTTACCAAACACTACGTTCGGTGATTACGACGATCAGGCGGTCGCCTTGTCGTCTTTCTTAAGACTTGCAGGCGGCCAGTTGTCGAGGCGCATGCCGAGAGACAGACCACGAGAGGCCAGGACGTCCTTGATTTCAGTCAGGGACTTCTTGCCCAGGTTAGGAGTCTTCAACAGCTCTACTTCGGTACGCTGAATCAGGTCGCCGATGTAGTAGATGTTCTCCGCCTTGAGGCAGTTGGCCGAACGTACAGTCAGTTCCAGGTCGTCAACCGGACGCAGCAGGATCGGATCGATCTCGTCTTCCTGCTCGACAACAACCGGCTCACTGTCACCTTTGAGGTCGACGAACGCGGCCAGCTGCTGTTGCAGGATGGTCGCAGCGCGGCGGATAGCCTCTTCAGGATCCAGGGTGCCGTTGGTTTCCAGATCAATGACCAGCTTGTCCAAGTTGGTACGCTGCTCAACACGGGCGTTTTCGACCACATAGGCGATACGACGCACCGGGCTGAACGAAGCGTCCAACTGCAGACGGCCAATGCTACGGCTTTCGTCTTCGTCGGTCTGACGGGAGTCGGCCGGCTCGTAACCACGACCACGAGCTACGGTGAGCTTCATGTTCAGGGCGCCATTCGACGCCAGGTTCGCGATTACGTGATCGGGGTTGACGATCTCGACATCGTGATCCAGCTGAATATCGGCAGCGGTAACCACCCCCGAACCCTTTTTCGACAAGGTCAGCGTAACTTCGTCACGACCGTGCAGTTTGATAGCCAGGCCTTTCAGGTTCAACAGGATTTCAATGACGTCTTCCTGAACACCTTCGATCGCGGAGTACTCATGGAGTACGCCATCGATCTCGGCCTCGACTACTGCACAGCCAGGCATGGAGGACAACAGGATGCGGCGCAGCGCGTTGCCCAGGGTATGGCCGAAGCCACGCTCGAGAGGCTCGAGCGTGATCTTGGCGCGGGTCGGACTGACTACCTGCACATCAATGTGGCGGGGAGTCAGGAACTCATTTACCGAAATCTGCATGGATGCACCTATTTTCTAGCCCTTACTTGGAGTAGAGCTCGACAATCAGGTTCTCGTTGATGTCGGCGGACAGGTCGCTGCGAGCAGGAACGTTCTTGAAAACGCCCGACTTTTTAGCAGCATCCACATCAACCCACTCAACGCGGCCACGCTGGGCGCACAGTTCAAGGGCTTGAACAATGCGCAGCTGGCTCAGCGACTTCTCGCGAACCGCGACCACGTCACCCGGACGAACTTGGTAGGATGGAATGTTTACAGTCTTACCGTTGACGCTGATCGCTTTGTGCGAAACCAGCTGACGGGACTCGGAACGAGTCGAGCCGAAGCCCATACGGTAAACGACGTTATCCAGACGGCACTCGAGCAGTTGCAGCAGGTTCTCACCGGTTGCGCCTTTTTTCGAGGCAGCAGCTTGGTAGTAACCGCGGAACTGACGCTCCAGAACACCGTAGATACGACGGACTTTTTGTTTCTCGCGCAGCTGGGTACCGTAGTCGGACTGACGGCCACGGCGCTGGCCGTGGATACCTGGGGCTGCTTCGATGTTGCACTTCGATTCCAGAGCGCGAACGCCGCTCTTCAGGAACAGATCGGTGCCTTCACGACGAGACAGTTTGCATTTTGGACCAATGTAACGTGCCATTCTTCTGTCTCCTGATTACACGCGACGCTTCTTCGGCGGACGGCACCCGTTATGCGGGATTGGCGTCACGTCGGTGATGCTGGCGATCTTGTAGCCGCAGCTGTTCAATGCACGAACGGCGGACTCACGACCTGGACCTGGACCCTTGACGTTAACGTCGAGGTTCTTCAGACCGTATTCCAGCGCAGCTTGACCAGCACGCTCAGCAGCAATCTGAGCTGCGAACGGGGTGGATTTGCGCGAACCACGGAAACCCGAACCACCGGAGGTCGCCCAGGACAAAGCATTGCCCTGACGGTCGGTGATGGTCACGATGGTGTTGTTAAAAGAAGCGTGGATGTGGGCGATGCCATCAACCACTGTCTTTTTGACTTTCTTACGAGGACGAGCAGCAGGTTTTGCCATGTCTATATTCCTGGGCGGTTACTTGCGGATCGGCTTACGCGGGCCCTTACGGGTGCGTGCGTTGGTCTTGGTGCGCTGACCGCGAACCGGCAGACCTTTACGATGACGCAGGCCGCGGTAGCAACCCAGGTCCATCAAGCGCTTGATCTTCATGTTGATGTCACGACGCAGGTCACCTTCGGTGGTGAACTTCGCGACTTCGCCACGCAGGGTTTCGATTTGCTCGTCGCTCAGATCCTTGATCTTAGCGGCTGGGTTTACACCAGCGTCTGCACAGATCTTCTGCGCAGTTGTGCGACCGACACCATAGATGTAGGTCAGCGAGATAACAGTATGCTTGTTATCTGGAATGTTGACGCCTGCAATACGGGCCATTCAGTGGGACTCCAATTGACAGCTACCTACGCCCCGGAAGCCAAGAAATAGGGCGCGAGATAATATCGCTGTAGAAACGAATAATCAACCCAGCAGCACACTAGCTGCTGGGTTTGAAGCGACGATCACAATCAGCCTTGGCGCTGTTTGTGACGCGGTTCCGCGCTGCAGATCACTCGTACGACGCCTTCGCGACGGATGATCTTGCAGTTACGGCACAGCTTTTTCACCGATGCACGAACTTTCATTACCGACTCCTCGAACCTTAGGGGCGTATCAGCGCAGCAAACCGCTGCCACCGTAGCCTTTCAGGTTGGCTTTCTTCATCAGGGATTCGTACTGGTGCGAAACGAGGTGCGATTGTACTTGGGACATGAAGTCCATCACAACCACTACCACAATCAGCAACGAGGTCCCGCCAAGGTAGAACGGCACATTTGCTGCCACCACCAGGAACTGGGGCAGAAGGCAGACGGCCATCATGTATAGAGCACCGAACATGGTCAAACGGGTCAGAACGCCATCAATGTAGCGCGCCGACTGCTCACCAGGACGGATACCCGGAATAAAGGCACCGGACTTCTTCAGGTTTTCCGCTACGTCTTTCGGATTGAACATCAACGCTGTGTAGAAGAAGCAGAAGAAAATGATCCCTGCACTAAACAGCAAAATGTTCAACGGCTGACCAGGAGCGATCGACTGCGAGATGTCCTGCAGCCAGCCCATACCTTCGGACTGACCGAACCAGGCACCCAGCGAAGCCGGGAACAGCAAAATGCTGCTGGCGAAAATGGCCGGGATAACCCCTGCCATGTTCACCTTCAACGGCAAGTGGCTGGTCTGCGCAGCGAAGACCTTGCGGCCCTGCTGACGCTTGGCGTAGTGAACGGCGATACGACGCTGACCACGCTCAATGAACACCACGAAACCGATAATCGCTACTGCCAGCAAACCGATAGCGACCAGGGCGAAAATGTTGATATCGCCTGTGCGCGCAGACTCGAAAGACTGCCCGATTGCTCTCGGAAGACCGGCAACGATACCCGCGAAGATCAACATCGAGATACCGTTGCCCACACCGCGCTCGGTGATCTGCTCGCCCAGCCACATCATGAACATCGCGCCTGCCACAAACGTGGAAACCGCGACGACATGGAAGCCTAGACCGGCAGAAAACGCCACGCCCTGGTTGGCCAGGCCAATGGACATGCCAATGGCTTGGACCAGCGCCAGAATAACGGTGCCGTAGCGGGTGTACTGGCTGATCTTGCGACGGCCAGCTTCACCTTCCTTCTTCAACTGCTCCAGTTGCGGGCTGACCGCCGTCATCAACTGCATGATGATCGATGCCGAAATGTACGGCATGATCCCCAGTGCAAAGATGCTCATGCGCTCAAGCGCACCACCGGAAAACATGTTGAACAAGCTAAGAATGGTCCCCTCATTCTGCCGAAACAGATCCGCCAAACGGTCCGGATTGATGCCTGGAACCGGGATATGCGCACCTATCCGATAGACGATGATCGCCATGAACAGAAAGCGCAGACGAGCCCAGAGTTCCGACATCCCGCCCTTACCGAGCGAAGAGAGAGCACCTTGCTTAGCCATTTATTCCTCGAATTTGCCGCCAGCTGCTTCGATAGCCGCACGCGCACCCTTGGTGGCTGCGATGCCCTTGATGGTGACTGCGCGAGTAACTTCGCCAGACAGCATGATTTTCACACGCTGAATGTGCTGGTTGATCACGTTGGCATCCTTCAGGGATTGCACGGAGATCACGTCGCCTTCCACTTTGGCCAGCTCGGACAGACGCACTTCTGCGCGGTCCATGGCTTTCAGCGAAACGAAGCCGAATTTCGGCAGACGACGGTGCAGCGGCTGTTGACCGCCTTCGAAGCCCGGAGCGATCGAACCACCCGAACGGGAGGTCTGACCTTTGTGGCCACGGCCGCCGGTCTTACCCAGACCGCTACCGATACCACGACCCGGACGATGTTTTTCGCGACGGGAACCCGGCGCTGGACTCAGATCATTGAGTTTCATCGATTAACCCTCGACGCGCAGCATGTAGTAAGCCTTGTTGATCATCCCGCGATTCTCGGGAGTATCCTGGACTTCTACAGTGTGACCGATGCGACGCAGACCCAGACCCTTAACGCACAGTTTGTGGTTAGGAATACGGCCCGAGACGCTCTTGATCAGCGTTACTTTAACGGTTGCCATGATCAGAAGATCTCCTCGACGCTCTTGCCGCGCTTGGCAGCAATGGATTCAGGAGATTGCATGGCTTTCAGACCCTTGAAGGTGGCGTAAACCACGTTCACTGGGTTGGTCGAACCGTAGCACTTGGCCAGAACGTTCTGAACACCAGCAACTTCCAGGACAGCACGCATTGCGCCGCCGGCGATGATACCGGTACCTTCCGAAGCAGGCTGCATGTAAACCTTCGAGGCGCCGTGGGCAGCCTTGGTGGCGTACTGCAGGGTAGTGCCCTTCAGGTCAACCTGGATCATATTGCGACGAGCAGCTTCCATGGCTTTCTGGATCGCGGCTGGTACTTCGCGCGACTTGCCACGGCCGAAGCCAACACGACCTTTACCATCACCTACCACGGTCAACGCGGTGAAGGTGAAGATACGGCCGCCTTTTACGGTCTTGGCAACGCGGTTAACTTGAACCAGCTTCTCGATGTAGCCTTCGTCGCGCTTTTGATCGTTATTTGCCATAACTTAGAACTCCAGCCCGCCTTCACGAGCAGCATCAGCCAGCGCTTTGACGCGGCCATGGTACTTGAAGCCGGAACGGTCAAAGGCAACTTGAGATACACCGGCGGCTTTCGCACGCTCAGCTACCAGCTTGCCAACCTTAGTGGCCGCGTCGATGTTGCCAGTGGCGCCATCACGCAGGTCTTTGTCCAAGGTCGAGGCGCTTGCCAGAACCTTGCTGCCGTCGGCCGAAATGACCTGGGCATAGATGTGCTGCGAGGAGCGGAACACGCACAGGCGCACGACTTCGAGTTCGTGCATCTTGAGGCGTGCTTTGCGAGCGCGACGCAGTCGAGTAACTTTTTTGTCGGTCATTTGCTAGGCCCTACTTCTTCTTGGCTTCTTTACGACGGACTACTTCGTCCGCGTAACGCACACCTTTACCTTTGTAAGGCTCTGGCGGACGGAAGTCGCGGATTTCAGCGGCCACCTGACCTACCAGCTGCTTGTCGATACCCTTGATCAGGATGTCGGTCTGGCTAGGTGTTTCAGCGGTGATACCGGCTGGCAGTTCGTAGTCCACTGGGTGCGAGAAGCCCAGGGCCAGGTTCAGGACGGTGCCCTTGGCCTGAGCCTTGTAACCAACACCGACCAGCTGGAGCTTACGCTCGAAGCCTTGGCTTACGCCTTGGACCATGTTGTTGACCAGAGCGCGGGTAGTACCGGCCATGGCGCGAGCTTGCTGGTCACCATTGCGAGCGACGAAACGCAGCTCACCAGACTCTTCGGTAACTTCAACAGACGAGTGAACGTTCAGTTCGAGAGTGCCTTTGGCACCCTTCACCGAAAGCTGCTGGCCGGCGAATTTGACTTCGACACCAGATGGCAGCTTAACGGGGTTCTTAGCGACGCGAGACATGTCTATCCCCCCTTAGAACACTGTGCAGAGAACTTCGCCGCCGACGCCGGCAGCGCGCGCAGCGCGATCAGTCATCACACCTTTGTTGGTGGAGACAATAGACACGCCCAGACCGCCACGTACTTTCGGCAGATCGGTGACGGCCTTGTACTGGCGCAGGCCTGGACGGCTGGAGCGCTTCAGTTCCTCGATGACCGGACGGCCTTCGAAGTACTTCAGTTCGATCGACAGGGAGGGCTTGGCTTCGCCACTGACTTGGTAGCCAGCGATGTAACCTTCATCCTTCAGAACTTTGGCAACCGCAACCTTCAGCGTAGAGGAAGGCATGCTCACGACGGACTTTTCAGCCATCTGGGCATTACGGATGCGAGTTAGCATGTCCGCTAACGGGTCCTGCATACTCATGGGCTAGATGCTCCTGATACAAGAATTATTAGCCTTGCGGCTATCACAACCACCCGAGCGGGTTGGGTAAAAAACCCAGGCTCAGGTGAGCCGGTCATTCTAGACACAAGGCAGAAACGAAACAAGCCCCATATAGGGGCTTGTTTGTTGGCGAGGTCACCGGCGGTCGGAAGATTGCTCCCCTTCCGCCGGGATCACACCTGCAGCGATTACCAGGAGGCCTTGACCAGACCTGGTACGTCACCACGCATTGCCGCTTGACGCAGCATGTTACGGCCCAGGCCGAACTTACGGTATACACCGTGAGGACGACCGGTCAGGCGGCAACGGTTGCGCAGACGCGCAGCGCTGGCATCACGTGGCTGCTTCTGCAGAGCGACAACGGCAGCGAAACGCTCTTCAGGAGAGGCGTTCAGGTTGACGATGGTCGCTTTCAGCTCAGCACGCTTTTTGGCGAACTTGGCTACCGTGAGCTGACGCTTCAGCTCGCGGTTTTTCATGCTCTTCTTGGCCATTTTCCTACTCCAATCAGTTGCGGAACGGGAATTTGAAAGCACGCAGCAGAGCGCGGCCTTCGTCATCCGAACGAGCAGTGGTGGTCAGGGTGATGTCCAAACCGCGCAGAGCATCGATCTTGTCGTAATCGATTTCCGGGAAGATGATCTGCTCTTTCACGCCCATGCTGTAGTTGCCACGGCCATCGAAGGACTTGGCATTCAGGCCGCGGAAGTCGCGAACCCGAGGCAGGGAGATCGCCAGCAGGCGGTCCAGGAATTCGTACATCTTGTCGCTACGCAGGGTCACCTTGACGCCGATCGGCCATCCTTCACGGACTTTGAAGCCCGCGATGGATTTACGAGCGAAAGTCACGACCGGCTTTTGACCGGTGATCTTTTCCAGGTCGGCAACAGCGTGCTCGATGACTTTTTTGTCGCCGATCGCTTCGCCCAGACCCATGTTCAGGGTGATTTTGGTAACGCGCGGAACTTCCATCACGTTCGACAGCTTAAGTTCTTCCTTAAGCTTGGGAGCGATTTCGTTCCGGTAAATCTCTTTCAGTCGTGCCATGGTCTTCTACCTAGCAGTGTTCAAGCATCAACCGCTTTTTGGGTCGACTTGAAGACACGAATTTTCTTACCGTCTTCTACTTTGAAACCAACGCGGTCAGCCTTGTTGGTTTCGCCGTTGAAGATGGCAACGTTGGAAGCGTGCAGAGGCGCTTCTTTCTCGACGATACCGCCCTGAACGCCCGCCATCGGGTTAGGCTTGGTATGACGCTTGACCAGGTTCACACCACCGATAACCAGACGGTCATCAGCAAGAACCTTCAGCACCTTACCGCGCTTACCTTTGTCTTTGCCGGCGATCACGATGATCTCGTCGTCACGACGAATCTTTTGCATGTCGGATCTCCTTACAGCACTTCAGGGGCGAGCGAGACGATCTTCATGAACTTCTCAGTACGAAGTTCACGGGTCACTGGCCCGAAGATGCGAGTGCCGATCGGCTCTTGCTTGTTGTTCAGCAGAACAGCAGCGTTGCCGTCGAAACGAATGATGGAACCGTCAGCGCGACGTACACCGTGACGGGTACGGACGACAACAGCGGTCATCACCTGGCCTTTTTTGACCTTACCGCGCGGAATTGCTTCCTTGACGGTTACTTTGATGATGTCACCGATGCCAGCGTAACGACGGTGCGAACCGCCGAGTACCTTGATGCACATGACGCGACGAGCGCCGCTGTTATCGGCCACATCGAGCATGGATTGAGTCTGAATCATAAAATTTCTCCGACCCCTAGCCCTTAGACTTCAACAGCGCGTTCGAGGACTTCAACCAGTGCCCAGGACTTGGTCTTGGCCAGCGGACGGGTTTCGGTAATCGAAACTTTGTCGCCGATCTTGCACTGGTTGGTTTCGTCGTGCGCGTGCAGCTTAGTCGAACGCTTAACGTATTTACCGTAGATCGGGTGCTTTACGCGACGCTCGATCAGAACGGTGATGGTCTTGTCCATTTTGTCGCTGACGACACGGCCAGTCAGCGTACGGACGGTTTTTTCAGCTTCAGCCATGATCACTTACCTGCCTGCTGGTTGAGCACAGTTTTCACGCGAGCGATGTCACGCTTAACTTGCGAGAGCAGGTGCGACTGCCCCAACTGGCCAGTTGCTTTCTGCATGCGCAGATTGAACTGGTCGCGCAGCAAGCCGAGCAGTTGCTCGTTCAGCTGCTGTGCCGATTTTTCACGAAGTTCATTCGCTTTCATCACATCACCGTCCGCTTAACAAAGGAGGTGGCGAGAGGCAGCTTTGCAGCAGCCAGGGCGAAAGCTTCGCGCGCCAGCTCTTCAGAAACACCCTCGATCTCGTACAGGACTTTGCCTGGCTGGATCTGGGCAACCCAGTATTCCACGGAGCCCTTACCTTTACCCATACGAACCTCGAGAGGCTTCTTGGAGATCGGCTTGTCCGGGAACACACGGATCCAGATCTTGCCGCCACGTTTAACGTGACGGGTCAGAGCACGACGTGCCGACTCGATCTGGCGGGCGGTGAGGCGACCGCGAGCAACAGCTTTCAGGGCGAATTCGCCGAAGCTGACTTTGCTACCGCGCAGTGCCAGACCACGGTTGTGGCCAGTCATCTGCTTGCGGAATTTTGTACGCTTTGGTTGCAACATTTGGCGTACCCCTTACTTAGCAGCTTTTTTACGAGGCGCTGGTGCTTGTGGTTTCAGTTCTTCTTGGCGACCACCAATAACTTCGCCTTTGAAGATCCAAACCTTCACACCGATCACACCATAAGTGGTGTGAGCTTCGTAGGTGTTGTAGTCGATATCGGCACGCAGGGTGTGCAGAGGCACACGACCTTCGCGATACCACTCGGTACGAGCAATCTCGGCGCCGCCGAGACGACCGCTCACCTGGATCTTGATGCCCTTGGCACCAATACGCATGGCGTTCTGTACGGCGCGCTTCATGGCGCGACGGAACATTACGCGGCGTTCCAGCTGCTGAGCTACGCTCTGCGCAACCAGCATAGCGTCGAGCTCCGGCTTGCGGATCTCTTCGATGTTGATGTGCACAGGCACACCCATCTGCTTGGTCAGGTCCTGACGCAGCTTCTCGACATCCTCACCTTTCTTACCGATAACGATACCGGGACGAGCAGTGTGGATGGTGATGCGTGCAGTTTGAGCCGGACGATGAATATCGATACGGCTTACGGACGCGCTTTTTAGTTTGTCTTGGAGGTACTCACGTGTTTTCAGATCCTTCAACAGGTAATCTGCGTAAGTAGCACCGTCTGCGTACCAGACGGAGGTGTGCTCCTTGACGATTCCCAGGCGAATGCCAGTGGGATGTACTTTCTGACCCATCTGATCGACTCCGTTACTTGTCCGCAACCTTGACAGTGATATGGCAAGACCGCTTGACGATGCGATCAGCACGGCCTTTGGCACGTGGCATGATGCGCTTCAGCGAACGCCCTTCGTTGACGAAGACGGTGGAGACCTTCAGGTCATCAACGTCTGCGCCTTCGTTGTGTTCGGCGTTGGCAACGGCCGACTCGAGGACTTTCTTCATGATTTCAGCGGCTTTTTTGCTGCTGAAGGCCAACAGGTTGAGCGCTTCGCCCACCTTCTTCCCGCGGATCTGGTCGGCGACCAAGCGGGCTTTCTGGGCGGAGATGCGAGCGCCCGACAACTTAGCGGCTACTTCCATTTCCTTACCCCTTAACGCTTGGCTTTCTTGTCAGCCACGTGCCCGCGATAGGTGCGGGTACCGGCGAACTCGCCCAGTTTGTGGCCGACCATGTCTTCGTTCACGAGAACTGGGACATGCTGGCGACCGTTATGAACCGCGATGGTCAGACCGACCATTTGTGGCAGGATCATCGAGCGACGCGACCAGGTTTTAACTGGCTTGCGATCGTTCTTCTCCACCGCCACTTCGACCTTCTTCAACAGGTGAAGATCGATAAAAGGACCTTTTTTCAGAGAACGTGGCACTGTCGTATCCCTCTAGTTACTTGCGACGACGGACGATCATGTTGTCGGTACGCTTATTACCACGGGTTTTAGCACCCTTGGTTGGGAAGCCCCATGGCGATACCGGATGACGACCACCAGAGGTACGACCTTCACCACCACCATGTGGGTGGTCAACCGGGTTCATGGCAACACCACGAACGGTTGGGCGAACGCCGCGCCAGCGTTTGGCACCTGCTTTACCCAGCGAACGCAGGCTGTGCTCGGAGTTCGAGACTTCGCCCAGGGTCGCACGGCACTCAGCCAGTACTTTACGCATCTCACCGGAGCGCAGACGCAGAGTCACGTAGACGCCATCACGAGCGATCAGCTGAGCCGAAGCACCAGCGGAACGAGCGATCTGAGCACCTTTACCCGGCTTCAGTTCGACGCCGTGAATGGTGCTACCTACTGGGATGTTGCGCAGCTGCAGGGAGTTACCGGCCTTGATTGGGGCCAGGGCACCTGCGATCAGCTGGTCGCCAGCGCTCACGCCTTTAGGGGCGATGATGTAGCGACGCTCACCGTCTGCGTAGCACAGCAGGGCGATGTGAGCAGTACGGTTTGGATCGTATTCGATACGCTCGACAGTGGCTGGGATGCCATCTTTGTCGTTGCGACGGAAGTCGACCAGACGGTAATGCTGCTTGTGACCACCACCAACGTGACGAGTGGTAATGCGGCCATTGTTGTTACGACCACCAGACTTCGACTTCTTCTCGAGCAGCGGTGCGTGAGGAGCGCCTTTATGGAGCTCCTTGTTGACCACCTTGACCACGAAACGGCGGCCAGGGGAAGTCGGTTTGCATTTAACGATTGCCATGATGCACCCCTTCCTTACTCAGCACTGCTGCTGAAATCGAGATCTTGGCCTGGCTGAAGGGAGACAATTGCCTTCTTCCAGTCATTACGCTTGCCCAGACCACGTGCGGTACGCTTGGTTTTACCCAGAACGTTAACGGTCGACACGTTTTCAACTTTTACGTTGAACAGGCCTTCGACAGCTTTCTTGATTTCCAGCTTGGTTGCGTCGGTAGCAACCTTGAATACGAACTGGCCTTTCTTCTCAGCCAGAACGGTAGCCTTCTCGGAAACGTGCGGGCCAAGGAGGACTTTGAATACGCGTTCCTGGTTCATCCCAGCAGCTCCTCGAATTTCTTCACGGCCGAGACAGTGATCAACACTTTCTCGTATGCGATCAGACTGACCGGGTCGGAACCTTGAACGTCACGTACATCGACGTGCGGCAGGTTGCGAGCAGCCAGGTACAGGTTCTGATCAACAGCGTCCGAAACGATCAGAACGTCGCTCAGACCCATGCCGTTCAGCTTGTTCAGCAGATCTTTGGTTTTCGGTGCTTCAACAGCGAAGTCCTGAACCACGACCAGACGGTCGCTACGCACCAGCTCAGCGAGGATGGAGCGCAGTGCTGCGCGATACATCTTCTTGTTGAGCTTTTGCGAGTGATCTTGAGGGCGAGCTGCGAAGGTAACACCACCGCCACGCCAGATCGGACCACGAGTGGTACCAGCACGAGCACGGCCAGTACCCTTCTGACGCCATGGGCGCTTACCGCCACCAGCCACGTCGGAACGGGTCTTTTGCTGCTTGGTGCCCTGACGGCCGCCGGCCATGTAGGCCACGACTGCTTGGTGAACCAGCGTCTCGTTGAATTCGCCACCGAAAGTCAGTTCGGAAACTTCGATCGCCTGAGCGTCATTTACATTAAGTTGCATGTCAGTTTCCCCTTAACCGCGAGCCTTGACAGCCGGACGTACAACCACGTCGCCGCCAGTAGCGCCAGGAACGGCACCCTTGATCAGCAGCAGGTTGCGTTCAGCGTCTACGCGTACTACTTCCAGGGACTGAACAGTCACGCGCTCGGCGCCCATGTGGCCGGACATTTTCTTGCCCTTGAACACACGACCAGGAGTCTGGCACTGGCCGATGGAGCCTGGGACACGGTGCGACACGGAGTTACCGTGGGTGTTGTCCTGACCACGGAAGTTCCAGCGCTTGATGGTACCGGCGAAGCCTTTACCTTTGGACTGACCAGTAACGTCTACCAGCTGGCCTGCAGTGAAGAGTTCAGCTTTGATCGAGTCGCCAGCCTGGAACTCGCCTTCTTCAAGGCGGAACTCCCAGACACCGCGACCAGCGGCAACGTTCGCTTTAGCGAAGTGACCTGCTTGAGCAGCAGTCACACGCGAAGCACGACGCTCGCCGACAGTGACTTGCACTGCACGGTAGCCATCGGTTTCTTCAGTCTTGAACTGGGTGACGCGATTCGGCTCGATCTCAATGACCGTGACCGGAATGGAGACACCTTCTTCGGTGAAAACGCGGGTCATACCGCATTTACGACCGACTACACCAATAGTCATGTTGTAACCTCATGAGTGTACGGGGCTTTCACCCGCTATGGCCGCCCATTTCAGAGCGTTACACGGACAAGACCGAAGTCTTAGCCGAGGCTGATCTGCACTTCCACACCTGCCGCGAGATCAAGCTTCATCAGCGCATCAACGGTTTTATCCGTTGGCTGGACGATGTCCAGAACGCGCTTATGAGTGCGAATCTCGTACTGGTCACGCGCGTCTTTGTTGACGTGCGGGGAGACCAGAACGGTGAAACGCTCTTTGCGGGTAGGCAGTGGAATTGGACCACGCACTTGTGCACCAGTACGTTTCGCGGTTTCCACGATTTCCTGGGTGGATTGGTCGATCAGGCGATGGTCGAAAGCCTTCAACCTGATACGGATTTGCTGATTTTGCATTGGATTTCAGACTCCAGGCTGTTCCCAACGGACGCACTACGCCCGCTAAAAGGAGGCGTGATTCTATAGACGGCTCAATTTAGTGTCAACCCAATAAAAAAAAACCCCCGCTGAGCGGGGGTTTTTTCAATCGATCGAGTGATTACTCGATGATTTTGGCTACGACGCCGGCGCCGACGGTACGACCGCCTTCACGGATAGCGAAGCGCAGACCGTCTTCCATTGCGATGGTCTTGATCAGCGTGACAGTCATCTGAATGTTGTCACCTGGCATTACCATTTCAACGCCTTCCGGCAGTTCGCAGTTACCGGTCACGTCAGTGGTACGGAAGTAGAACTGAGGACGGTAGCCTTTGAAGAACGGAGTGTGACGGCCGCCTTCTTCCTTCGACAGGACGTAGACTTCTGCGGTGAACTTGGTGTGCGGCTTGACCGAACCTGGCTTGACCAGAACCTGGCCACGCTCAACGTCGTCACGCTTGGTACCACGCAGCAGAACGCCGCAGTTCTCGCCAGCACGACCTTCGTCCAGCAGCTTGCGGAACATCTCAACACCGGTGCAGGTGGTGGTGGTGGTGTCACGCAGACCAACGATTTCCAGCGGATCTTGAACGCGGACGATACCACGCTCGATACGGCCGGTAACAACGGTACCACGACCCGAGATCGAGAATACGTCTTCGATTGGCATCAGGAACGGCTTGTCGATAGCACGCTCTGGCTCTGGGATGTAGCTGTCCAGAGTTTCAACCAGCTTCTTGACGGCAGTGGTGCCCATCTCGTTGTCGTCTTTGCCTTCCAGCGCCATACGAGCCGAACCGATGATGATCGGAGTGTCGTCGCCTGGGAAGTCATAGGTGGACAGCAGGTCGCGAACTTCCATCTCGACCAGTTCCAGCAGCTCAGCGTCGTCTACCAGGTCAGCCTTGTTCAGGAAGACCACGATGTACGGAACGCCAACCTGACGGGACAGCAGGATGTGCTCACGGGTTTGTGGCATCGGGCCATCAGCGGCCGAGCAAACCAGGATCGCGCCGTCCATCTGGGCAGCACCGGTGATCATGTTCTTCACGTAGTCAGCGTGACCTGGGCAGTCGACGTGAGCGTAGTGACGAATGTTCGAGTTGTACTCGACGTGAGCGGTGTTGATGGTGATACCGCGCGCTTTTTCTTCCGGAGCCGAGTCGATCTTGTCGAACTCAACGACTGCCGAACCGAAAACTTCGGAGCAGACGCGAGTCAGAGCTGCGGTCAGAGTGGTCTTACCGTGGTCAACGTGGCCGATAGTGCCGACGTTAACGTGGGGAAGGGAACGATCAAATTTTTCTTTAGCCACGACAGTGAACCTCTTGCCTAAAGGGGATTAGCCTTGTTTTTTAACGAGTGCTTCGACGATGTTCGACGGAGCTTCGGCGTATTTGGAGAATTCCATGGAGTAGCTTGCGCGACCCTGAGACATGGAACGAACGTCGGTCGCATAACCGAACATCTCTCCGAGCGGTACCTCAGCAGTGATTACCTTGCCGGACACCGAGTCTTCATTACCCTGGATCATCCCGCGACGACGGCTCAGGTCACCCATCACGTCACCCAGGTAGTCTTCCGGAGTTACAACTTCGACCTTCATGATCGGCTCAAGCACCACGCCACCACCCTTCTGGGCCAGTTGCTTGGTCGCCATCGAAGCGGCGATCTTGAACGCCATTTCGTTGGAGTCGACGTCGTGGTACGAACCGTCGAATACCGTAGCCTTCAGGCCGAGCAGCGGATAGCCGGCAACAACGCCGTTTTTCATCTGCTCTTCGATACCCTTCTGGATCGGGGCGATGAATTCCTTAGGAATCACACCACCAACGACTTCGTTGGTGAACACCAGACCTTCGGTGATGTTGCCCTTCTCGTCGACGTCCGGCTCCGAGAAACGGATCCAGCAGTGACCGAACTGACCACGACCGCCCGACTGACGAACGAACTTGCCTTCGATCTCGACGTTGGACTTGGTGATCTTCTCGCGGTACGAAACCTGAGGCTTACCGATGTTGGCTTCGACGTTGAACTCGCGCTTCATGCGGTCAACGAGGATATCCAGGTGCAACTCACCCATGCCCGAGATGATGGTCTGACCAGTCTCTTCGTCGGTCTTGACGCGGAACGACGGGTCTTCCTGGGCCAGCTTGCCCAGAGCGATACCCATCTTCTCCTGGTCAGCCTTGGTTTTCGGCTCTACGGAGAGCGAAATAACCGGCTCAGGGAAGTCCATACGCTCAAGGATGATTGGCTTGTCGGCGTTGCACAGGGTTTCGCCAGTGGTCACGTCCTTCATGCCGATCAGGGCCGCGATGTCGCCAGCGCGTACTTCCTTGATCTCTTCACGCTGGTTGGCGTGCATCTGCACCATACGACCAACGCGCTCTTTCTTGCCCTTGACCGAGTTGATGACGGAGTCACCGGAGGTCAGAACACCCGAGTAGACGCGAACGAAGGTCAGAGTACCCACGAACGGGTCAGTCGCGATCTTGAACGCCAGAGCCGAGAACGGCTCGTCGTCGTCAGCGTGACGCTCGTCTTTACGAACAGCCGGATCGTCTTTGTCCAGATCCTTGTCGTCCGGGTTGATACCCTGGATTGCAGGAATCTCGGTCGGAGCAGGCAGGTAGTCGATGACGGCGTCGAGAACCAGGGGAACGCCCTTGTTCTTGAACGACGAACCACAGACGGCCGGTACGATTTCGCTGGCCAGGGTGCGCGCGCGCAGACCGGCTTTGATTTCGTCGACGGTCAGCTCTTCGCCTTCCAGGTACTTGTTCATCAGCTCTTCGCTGGCCTCGGCAGCCGCCTCAACCATGTTGGAGCGCCACTCTTCAGCCAGCTCCAGCATATCGGCAGGAATTTCTTCCTCGCGATAGGTGGTGCCTTTGTCGTCGTCGTTCCAGTAGATAGCCTTCATCTTGATCAGGTCGACCTGACCCTGGAAGTTATCTTCCGAACCGATGGCCAGCTGAACAGGAACCGGGGTGTGACCCAGACGGTTCTTGATCTGACCTACGACGCGCAGGAAGTTTGCACCGGCACGGTCCATCTTGTTCACGTAAACAACACGTGGAACGCCGTACTTGTTGGCCTGACGCCATACGGTTTCGGACTGAGGCTCAACGCCGGAGGTACCGCAGAACACAACGACCGCGCCGTCGAGCACACGCAGCGAACGCTCTACTTCGATGGTGAAGTCGACGTGGCCAGGGGTATCGATGACGTTTACGCGGTAGTTGTCATACTGACCAACAGAACCTTTCCAGAAGGTGGTAACGGCAGCGGAGGTAATGGTGATACCCCGCTCCTGCTCCTGCACCATCCAGTCGGTGGTCGCGGCGCCGTCGTGCACCTCGCCCATCTTGTGGCTCAGGCCTGTATAGAACAGGATCCGCTCGGTAGTGGTGGTCTTGCCCGCGTCAACGTGGGCACAGATACCAATGTTACGGTAGCGGTTAATTGCTGTAGTACGAGCCATAAAGCCCTCGCAAAATGATTGATGCTTGAATTAGAAGCGGTAGTGCGAGAACGCTTTGTTGGCTTCGGCCATACGGTGAACGTCTTCACGCTTCTTGACTGCAGCACCTTTGCCTTCAGCAGCATCCAGCAGCTCGCCAGCCAGGCGCAGAGCCATCGACTTCTCGCCGCGCTTGCGGGCGTAGTCTACGAGCCAGCGCATTGCCAGAGCATTACGACGGGATGGACGAACTTCAACCGGGACCTGGTAAGTGGCACCGCCGACACGACGGGACTTTACTTCGACCAGCGGAGCGATGGCGTCGAGAGCTTTCTCGAAGATTTCCAGGGGGTCGCTGTTCTTGCGCTCTTTGACCTTGTCCAGTGCACCGTAAACGATGCGCTCGGCCACGGCCTTTTTGCCGCTTTCCATCACGTGGTTCATGAACTTGGCGAGGATTTGGGATCCGTATTTAGGATCGTCCAGAATCTCACGTTTTGCTGCTACACGACGTCTTGGCATGATAAGCCCTCAAACGGTCTTCAGGTTAGCCCGGGACGTGGGTCTTCGACCCCTGCCCGACCTTACTCTTATCGACTCAAAAAAATGGATGTGTGCAAACGGCCGATTACTTCGGACGCTTGGTACCGTACTTCGAACGACCCTGGTTACGGCCTTTAACGCCCGAAGTATCCAGAGAGCCGCGAACGGTGTGGTAACGAACACCTGGCAAGTCTTTTACACGGCCGCCACGGATCAGGACGACGCTGTGCTCTTGCAGGTTGTGGCCTTCACCGCCGATGTACGAGGAAACCTCGAAACCGTTGGTCAGGCGAACACGGCAAACCTTACGCAGTGCCGAGTTAGGTTTTTTCGGCGTGGTGGTGTACACGCGGGTGCACACGCCACGACGTTGCGGGCAGTTCTGCAGCGCAGGAACGTCGGACTTCTCGACCGAACGCTTACGCGGCTGACGTACCAGCTGGTTGATAGTTGCCATCTACTAGCTCCACTGATTGTCTTGCGACTCTATTGTCTTGCAAGAAAGCCAAAAATTGGCGAGACGGAGCCTCACCAAATTTAAGGGTACAAAAGTCTACGGAGGATCTTGCACCCAGTCAAGACGAGGCCCCGGCCATCCCCGCCCGGTCATCGGCAACAATTTATGTCGCCGACGGCCGTTCGGGGCTTGCCGGGGCCCTGCCCTGTACTTAGTTACCGCTGGAATTCAGCGCTTCGGTCAGTGCGGCTTCAACCTCACTGGCGCTCACACGCAGCGGTTTGTCGGCTTCACGGCGACGCTTGCGCTCGCTGTGGTAGGCCAGACCGGTACCGGCCGGGATCAGACGACCCACGACCACGTTCTCTTTCAGGCCGCGCAGGTAATCGCGCTTGCCGGTGACGGCCGCTTCGGTCAGTACGCGGGTGGTTTCCTGGAAGGAAGCCGCGGAGATGAACGATTCGGTCGACAGCGACGCCTTGGTGATACCCAGCAGCACGCGCGAGAACTTCGAGATGAACTTGTCTTCGCTGGCCAGACGCTCGTTCTCGACCAGTACGTGAGTCAGTTCCATCTGGTCGCCCTTGATGAAGCTGGAATCACCCGACTCGGCAATCTCGACCTTACGCAGCATCTGACGCAGGA
Organism: Pseudomonas sp. Irchel s3f19; assembly: GCF_900187555.1. NCBI lineage: Bacteria > Pseudomonadati > Pseudomonadota > Gammaproteobacteria > Pseudomonadales > Pseudomonadaceae > Pseudomonas > Pseudomonas sp. Irchel s3f19. The sequence goes on from NZ_FYDW01000021.1 coordinate 31,728, forward strand.
TGGTCTCGATGTGCTTGTCGTTGATCTTAACGCCTTGCAGACGGTAAACGTCCTGAATCTCGTTGACGATGTACTTCGCCAGCGCGCTCACACCCAGCAGACGCAGGATGTCGTGCGGATCGCTCGGGCCGTCGGAGATAACTTCGCCGCGGTTTACCTGTTCGCCTTCGAAGACGTTCAGGTGGCGCCACTTCGGAATCAGCTCTTCGTACGGATCGCTACCGTCGGTCGGAGTAATGACCAGACGACGCTTGCCCTTGGTCTCTTTACCGAACGCGATGGTGCCGCTGACTTCAGCCAGAATCGAGGCTTCTTTCGGACGGCGCGCTTCAAACAAGTCGGCAACGCGCGGCAGACCACCGGTGATGTCACGGGTTTTCGACGTTTCTTGCGGGATACGCGCGATAACGTCACCCACACCGATCTGAGCACCGTCAGCCACGCCGACGAGGGCGTTGGCCGGCAGGAAGTACTGAGCCGGTACGTCGGTACCTGGCAGGTACAGGTCCTTGCCGTTGGCATCGACCATCTTGATTGCCGGACGGATTTCCTTGCCTGCGGCAGGGCGATCCTTGACGTCCAGAACTTCGATGTTGGTCAAACCCGTCAATTCGTCGGTCTGACGCTTGATGGTGATGTTTTCTTCCATGCCCACGAAGGTCACGGTACCTTTCAGCTCGGTAACGATCGGGTGGGTGTGCGGGTCCCACTTGGCGACGATGGCGCCAGCTTCGACCTTGTCACCTTCCTTGACCGAAATCACCGCACCGTAAGGCAGCTTGTAACGCTCGCGCTCACGACCGAATTCGTCGGCAATGGCCAGCTCGCCGGAACGCGATACGGCAACCAGGTTGCCATCGGCGCGCACGACATGCTTCAGGTTGTGCAGACGCACCATACCGCCGTTCTTCACCTGGACGCTGTCGGCAGCCGAGGTCCGGCTTGCAGCACCACCGATGTGGAACGTACGCATGGTCAGCTGGGTACCCGGCTCACCGATCGACTGTGCAGCGATAACGCCGACAGCTTCACCGATGTTGACCTGGTGACCGCGAGCCAGGTCACGACCGTAGCACTTGGCGCAGATGCCGTAGCGAGTTTCGCAGTTGATCGGCGAACGCACGATAACTTCGTCGATGCTGTTCAGCTCGATGAACTCGACCCACTGCTCGTCGACCAAGGTACCGGCCGGAACGATGACGTCCTCGGTGCCTGGCTTGAACACGTCACGGGCAATGACACGGCCCAATACGCGCTCACCCAGCGGCTCGACAACGTCACCGCCTTCGATGTGCGGCGTCATCAGCAAGCCGTGGTCGGTGCCACAGTCGATCTCGGTCACGACCAGATCCTGCGCAACGTCTACCAGACGACGAGTCAGGTAACCGGAGTTCGCAGTCTTCAGTGCGGTATCCGCCAGACCCTTACGAGCACCGTGAGTCGAGATGAAGTACTGCAGTACGCTCAGACCTTCACGGAAGTTCGCGGTGATCGGCGTCTCGATGATCGAGCCGTCCGGCTTGGCCATCAGACCACGCATACCTGCCAGCTGACGGATCTGTGCAGCGGAACCCCGCGCACCGGAGTCAGCCATCATGTACATCGAGTTGAAGGACTCTTGCTCGACTTCGTTGCCTTCGCGGTCGATGACTTTCTCTTTCGAGAGGTTGGCCATCATCGCCTTGGACACTTCGTCGTTCGCCTTGGACCACAAGTCGATGACCTTGTTGTACTTCTCGCCCTGGGTTACCAGGCCGGAGGCGTACTGACTCTCGATTTCCTTCACTTCGTCGGTAGCGGTACCGATGATGCGGGCTTTTTCGTCCGGGATAACGAAGTCGTTAACACCGATCGAAACGCCGGAAATGGTCGAGTAGGCAAAACCGGTGTACATCAGCTGGTCAGCGAAGATAACGGTCTCTTTCAGACCAACCACGCGGTAGCACTGGTTGATCAGCTTGGAGATCGCCTTCTTCTTCATCGGCTGGTTGACCACGTCGTACGGCAGACCTGCCGGCACAACCTGGAACAGCAGCGCACGGCCGACAGTGGTGTCGACGATGCGGGTGTTCTTGGTGACGCTACCATCGCGGTCGTTCACGGTCTCGTTGATACGGACCTTGATTTTCGCGTGCAGGGCGGCTTCGCCGGCGCGGAATACGCGGTCGACTTCCTGCAGGTCGGCGAATACGCGACCTTCGCCCTTGGCGTTGATGGCTTCACGGGTCATGTAGTACAGACCCAGTACAACGTCCTGCGACGGAACGATGATTGGCTCACCGTTGGCTGGCGACAGAATGTTGTTGGTCGACATCATCAGCGCGCGCGCTTCGAGCTGGGCTTCCAGCGTCAGCGGCACGTGAACGGCCATCTGGTCACCGTCGAAGTCGGCGTTGTACGCCGCACAGACCAACGGGTGCAGCTGGATCGCCTTACCTTCGATGAGCACAGGCTCGAACGCCTGGATACCCAGACGGTGAAGGGTCGGTGCACGGTTGAGCAGCACGGGGTGTTCGCGGATGACCTCGGCGAGCACGTCCCATACCTCTGGCAGCTCGCGCTCGACCATCTTCTTGGCAGCCTTGATGGTGGTCGCCAGACCACGCATTTCCAGCTTGCCGAAAATGAACGGCTTGAACAGCTCGAGGGCCATCTTCTTCGGCAGACCGCACTGGTGCAGACGCAGGGTCGGGCCAACGGTAATTACCGAACGGCCGGAGTAGTCCACACGCTTACCGAGCAAGTTCTGACGGAAACGACCTTGCTTACCTTTGATCATGTCAGCCAGGGACTTCAGCGGACGCTTGTTCGAGCCAGTGATGGCGCGACCGCGACGGCCGTTGTCCAGCAGGGCGTCGACCGCTTCCTGCAGCATGCGCTTTTCGTTGCGCACGATGATGTCCGGCGCCGACAGATCAAGCAGGCGCTTCAGACGGTTGTTACGGTTGATCACCCGACGATACAGGTCGTTCAGGTCGGAGGTCGCAAAGCGGCCACCATCCAGCGGAACCAGCGGACGCAGGTCCGGCGGCAGTACTGGCAGGACGGTCAGGACCATCCACTCAGGCAGGTTGCCCGAGCCCTGGAAAGCTTCCATCAGCTTCAGGCGCTTGGACAGCTTCTTGATCTTGGTTTCCGAGTTGGTCTGCGGAATCTCTTCGCGCAGGCGGCCAATCTCGTGCTCCAGGTCGATAGCGTGCAGCAGCTCGCGGACAGCCTCGGCACCCATGCGGGCGTCGAAGTCGTCACCGAACTCTTCCAGCGCTTCGAAGTACTGCTCGTCGTTCAGCAGCTGACCCTTTTCAAGGGTGGTCATGCCTGGGTCGATAACGACGTAGCTCTCGAAGTAGAGAACGCGCTCGATATCACGCAGGGTCATGTCCATCAGCAAGCCGATACGGGACGGCAGCGACTTCAGGAACCAGATGTGGGCAACCGGCGAGGCCAGTTCGATGTGCGCCATGCGCTCACGACGAACCTTGGCCAGGGCAACTTCAACGCCGCACTTCTCGCAGATCACACCGCGGTGCTTGAGGCGCTTGTACTTGCCGCACAGGCACTCGTAGTCCTTGACTGGGCCAAAGATCTTGGCGCAGAACAGGCCGTCACGCTCAGGCTTGAACGTACGGTAGTTGATGGTTTCCGGCTTCTTAACTTCACCGAACGACCACGAACGGATCATTTCAGGCGACGCCAGACCGATGCGGATGGCGTCGAACTCTTCGACTTGACCCTGGTTTTTCAGCAAATTCAGTAGGTCTTTCAAGGCCTTTCCTCCTGGCGGAGCAGGAAGCGGGCTGTGCCAGCCCCGCTCCCCTTCGCGTCACGTGTTATTCGGTTTCCAGATCGATATCGATACCGAGCGAACGGATCTCTTTGATCAACACGTTGAAGGACTCGGGCATGCCCGGCTCCATACGGTGATCGCCATCCACGATGTTCTTGTACATCTTGGTACGGCCGTTCACGTCGTCCGACTTCACTGTGAGCATTTCTTGCAGGGTGTATGCCGCGCCGTATGCTTCCAGCGCCCACACTTCCATCTCCCCGAAACGCTGACCACCGAACTGCGCCTTACCACCCAGCGGCTGCTGAGTAACCAGGCTATAGGAACCAGTGGAACGCGCGTGCATCTTGTCGTCCACCAAGTGGTTCAGCTTGAGCATGTACATGTAACCAACGGTCACAGGACGCTCGAATTTGTTGCCGGTACGGCCGTCGAACAGCACCATCTGGCCGCTTTCTGGCATGTCTGCCAGTTTCAGCATGGCCTTGATCTCGCTTTCCTTGGCACCGTCGAATACCGGGGTAGCCATAGGCACGCCCTTCTTCAAGTTGTGCGCCAGGGCGAGGATCTCTTCGTCGGTGAACTCTTCCAGGCTTTCCTGACGACCGCCGATCTCGTTGTAGATCTCGGTAAGGAACACGCGCAGCTCAGCAGCTTTGCGTTGCTCTTCGATCATCCGGTCGATCTTCTCGCCCAGGCCTTTGGCCGCGAGGCCCAGGTGGGTTTCAAGGATCTGACCGACGTTCATACGCGAAGGTACGCCCAGCGGGTTCAGTACGACGTCGACCGGAGTACCGTTGGCGTCGTGCGGCATGTCTTCGACCGGCATGATCACCGAGACCACACCTTTGTTACCGTGACGACCAGCCATCTTGTCGCCCGGCTGGATGCGGCGGCGGATAGCCAGGTAGACCTTGACGATCTTCAGTACGCCCGGTGCCAGGTCATCGCCTTGCTGCAGCTTGCGCTTCTTGTCTTCGAACTTGTCATCCAGCAGACGACGGCGATCGACGATGTAAGCCTGGGCTTTTTCCAGCTGCTCGTTCAGAGCATCTTCGGCCATGCGCAGTTTGAACCACTGGCCGTGCTCCAGACCGTCCAGTACTTCGTCAGCGATCACGGTGCCTTTCTTCAGGCCCGCACCACCGTCGACCACTTGGCCGTTCAGGGCGGAACGCAGACGCTCGAAGGTTGCACCTTCGACGATGCGGAACTCTTCGTTGAGGTCCTTGCGGATCTCGTCCAGCTGCATCTTCTCGATGGCCAGGGCGCGGCTGTCGCGCTCAACGCCGTCACGGGTGAAGACCTGAACGTCGATGACAGTACCTTTGGTGCCGGTTGGCACACGCAGGGAGGTGTCTTTGACGTCGCTTGCCTTCTCACCGAAGATTGCGCGCAGCAGCTTCTCTTCCGGAGTCAGCTGGGTCTCGCCTTTCGGAGTGACCTTGCCGACCAGGATGTCGCCAGCGCCGACTTCGGCACCCACGTAGACGATACCGGCTTCGTCCAGCTTGTTCAGCGCAGCTTCACCCACGTTCGGGATGTCTGCGGTGATTTCCTCTGGGCCAAGCTTGGTGTCACGCGCCACACAGGTCAGTTCCTGGATGTGGATCGTGGTGAAGCGGTCTTCCTGAACCACACGCTCGGACAGGCAGATGGAGTCTTCGAAGTTGAAGCCGTTCCACGCCATGAACGCGATGCGCATGTTCTGACCCAGTGCCAGTTCACCCATATCGGTGGATGGACCGTCGGCCATGATGTCGTGACGCTTGACCACATCACCTTTGCTGACCAGCGGACGCTGGTTGATGCAGGTGTTCTGGTTCGAGCGGGTGTACTTGGTCAGGTTGTAGATATCTACACCTGCTTCACCGGTCTCGACTTCGTCATCGGCAACACGCACGACGATACGGCTGGCATCGACCGAGTCGATCACGCCGCCACGACGGGCTACGACGCAGACGCCGGAGTCACGGGCAACGTTGCGCTCCATGCCGGTACCTACCAGCGGCTTGTCAGCGCGCAGGGTCGGTACAGCCTGACGCTGCATGTTCGAACCCATCAGTGCACGGTTGGCGTCGTCGTGTTCGAGGAACGGAATCAGCGACGCTGCGACCGAGACAACCTGCTTCGGCGAAACGTCCATCAAGGTGACGTCTTCCGGCGCCTTGACGGTGAATTCGTTCAGGTGACGAACCGCTACCAGCTCATCGATCAGTTGCTTCTTCTCGTTCATCGCGGCCGAAGCCTGGGCGATGACGTGATCCGCTTCTTCAATGGCCGACAGGAACACGATGTCGTCGCTGACCACGCCTTCCTTCACCACGCGGTACGGGCTTTCCAGGAAGCCGTACTGGTTGGTGCGGGCATAGGCCGCCAGGGAGTTGATCAGACCGATGTTCGGACCTTCAGGGGTCTCGATCGGGCACACGCGGCCGTAGTGGGTCGGGTGTACGTCACGGACTTCGAAGCCAGCACGCTCACGGGTCAGACCGCCAGGGCCGAGTGCAGAAACACGGCGCTTGTGGGTGATCTCGGAGAGCGGGTTGTTCTGGTCCATGAACTGCGACAGCTGGCTGGAACCGAAGAACTCTTTCACCGCCGCCGCTACCGGCTTGGCGTTGATCAGGTCTTGCGGCATCAGGCCTTCGCTTTCAGCCATCGACAGACGTTCCTTGACCGCACGCTCGACGCGCACCAAGCCAACACGGAACTGGTTCTCGGCCATCTCGCCAACGCAACGAACGCGACGGTTACCCAGGTGGTCGATGTCGTCGACGATACCTTTGCCGTTACGGATGTCGACCAGGGTCTTGAGGACCTCGACGATGTCTTCCTTGCTCAGCACGCCCGAACCTTCGATCTCGGTACGACCGATACGACGGTTGAACTTCATGCGGCCTACGGCGGACAGGTCGTAACGCTCGGCGCTGAAGAACAGGTTGTTGAACAGGGTCTCGGCAGCATCCTTGGTTGGCGGCTCGCCTGGACGCATCATGCGATAGATTTCGACCAAGGCTTCCAGCTGGTTGCTGGTGGTGTCGATCTTCAGGGTGTCGGAGATGAACGGACCGCAATCGATGTCGTTGGTGTACAGGGTCTCGATACGGACAACCTGCGCCTTGGCGACCTTGATCAGCAGCTCGGTGGTCATCTCGGTGTTGCACTCGGCGAGGATCTCGCCGGTAGCCGGATGCACGATAGCCTTGGCAGTGGTGCGGCCCAGGACGTATTCCATAGGAACGTCGAGCTGCTTGACGCCGGCTTTCTCGAGCTGGTTGATGTGGCGCGCAGTGATACGGCGACCCTGCTCGACAATGACCTTGCCGGTTTCGTCATGGATGTCCATGACCGCGACTTCACCACGCAGACGCTGCGGTACCAGTTCCAGGCTCAGTTTTTCGCCGGAAACGTGGAACACGTTGGTGGTGTAGAAGGTGTTCAGAACCTCTTCGGTGCTGTAACCCAGCGCGCGCAGCAGTACCGATGCCGGCAGTTTGCGGCGACGGTCGATACGCACGAACACGCAGTCCTTCGGGTCGAACTCGAAGTCCAGCCAGGAACCACGGTAAGGAATGATGCGAGCGGAGTACAGCAGCTTGCCGGAGCTGTGCGTCTTGCCACGGTCGTGGTCGAAGAACACACCAGGCGAACGGTGCAGCTGGGAAACGATCACACGCTCGGTACCGTTGATTACGAAGGTACCGTTCTCAGTCATCAGGGGGATTTCACCCATGTAGACTTCTTGCTCTTTGATGTCCTTGATCGCTTTGTTCGACGATTCCTTGTCGAAGATGATCAGGCGCACCTTGACCCGCAGTGGGACCGCGAAGGTCACGCCACGCAGGACACATTCCTTCACATCGAAGGCGGGTTCGCCCAGGCGATAGCCTACGTACTCCAGGGCAGCATTGCCGGAGTAGCTGATGATCGGAAATACCGATTTGAAGGCCGCGTGCAGGCCGACGTCGCGGAACTGATCCTTGGATGCTCCCGCTTGCAGGAATTCGCGATACGAATCCAGCTGGATGGCCAGGAGGTAAGGCACATCCATGACGTCCGGCAACTTGCTAAAGTCCTTGCGGATACGTTTTTTCTCAGTGTATGAGTAAGCCATCAGCGTTCCCCAGCTTGGTCACCTGCTTGTTTGGCTTCTCCCGGCGGGAGCAGCCAGAAAATCGTGCAAACCCCTTGGTTTGCGCCACCCACATGGGTGTCTTGCAGCTCGCTATCGGGGCCGATCTGATCGGCCACCAATAACGGAAAAAGGCCGGTGGCATAAGCCACCAGCCATCAGCCTTGTGCTCAACGCTCAGGCTGGCATCGCAAAGTCGAAATTACTTCAGCTCGACTTTAGCGCCTGCTTCTTCCAGCTTCTTCTTAGCGTCTTCAGCGGCTTCTTTCGAAACGCCTTCAGCTACGACCTGAGGAGCGCCGTCGACTTTCTCTTTGGCTTCTTTCAGGCCCAGACCGGTCAGTTCACGAACGGCCTTGATCACGTTTACTTTCTTCTCACCGGCTTCAAGCAGAACAACGTTGAATTCGGTTTGCTCTTCAACAACGGCAGCAGCAGCAGCTGGGCCAGCAGCGGCAACAGCAGCGGTAACGCCGAAGGTTTCTTCCATAGCTTTGATCAGCTCAACAACTTCCAGAACGGTTTTCTGGCCGATTGCTTCGATGATTTGCTCGTTAGTCAGGGACATGACTTAAATCCTGTATTGGGGTGACAGCCTTCGCAGCCATCAAATTAAACAAATGATTTTGAAAGAGGTTACGCCGCCTTAGGCAGCAGCAGCTTCTTTCTGGTCGCGAACGGCCGCCAGAGTACGAGCCAGCTTGCTGGTAGCGCCTTGAATCACGCTCATCAGACGTGCGATAGCTTCGTCACGGGTCGGCAAGGTAGCCAGTACATCGATCTGGTTGGCGGCAATGAACTTGCCGTCAAACGCAGCTGCCTTGATCTCGAACTTGTCCTGACCCTTGGCGAACTCTTTGAACAGACGAGCAGCAGCGCCCGGGTGTTCGTTGGAGAAAGCGATCAGGGTCGGGCCAGTGAAGGCGTCGTTGAGGACACTGAATTCAGTATCAGCAACAGCGCGCTTGAGCAGGGTGTTACGTACGACACGTACGTAAACGCCAGCTTCACGAGCCTCTTTACGGAGTCCGGTCATTGCGCCTACAGTCACACCACGGGCATCAGCCACGACAGCGGACAGAGCGACTTTGGCAGCCTCGTTGACTTCAGCGACGATGGCCTTCTTGTCTTCGAGTTTAATTGCCACGGGTTTACTCCTGGTTTCTACCGTTTCATCTGGCCGAAGCCGGATGTCGTTTTGGTGTCTGATTCGATAACGAATCGGGAGCACCATCTGCGTAGGCTGGTGGTTTAAGACTTGCGTCGCCTACGGTCTTGGATAGCCCCCGCCAGGCAGGGACCCCAATTTTTGCTGGCAGCACGACACGTCGTGCCGCCATGGTCTTACGCGTTCAGCGAACCTTGGTCGATGACCAGGCCTGGGCCCATGGTGGTGCTCAGGGTAACGCGCTTGACGTAAATACCTTTCGAAGAAGCTGGCTTGATACGCTTCAGATCAGCGATCAGGGCTTCAACGTTTTCCTTCAGCTTGACGGCTTCGAAGCCGACTTTGCCAACGGAGGTGTGAATGATACCGTTCTTGTCGGTACGGTAGCGAACCTGACCAGCCTTGGCGTTTTTGACAGCGCCGGCTACGTCTGGAGTCACGGTACCAACTTTCGGGTTAGGCATCAGGCCGCGAGGACCCAGAACCTGACCCAGTTGACCTACAACGCGCATAGCATCTGGCGATGCGATAACAACGTCATAGTTCAGGTCGCCGGCTTTCATTTCAGCAGCCAGATCGTCCATACCTACACGGTCAGCGCCGGCAGCCAGAGCGGCCTCAGCAGCTGGACCCTGGGTGAAGACGGCAACGCGTACGGTCTTGCCAGTGCCGTGTGGCAGCACAGTAGCGCTACGAACGACCTGGTCGGATTTACGCGGGTCAACGCCGAGGTTGACAGCAACGTCGAAGGATTCGCTGAACTTCACGGTGGACAGTTCGGCCAGCAGCACGGCTGCTTCTTCGAAGTTGTAGACTTTGCCAGCTTCGATTTTCGAAGCAATAGCCTTTTGGCGCTTGGTCAGCTTAGCCATTACACACCCTCCACGTTCAGGCCCATGCTGCGGGCAGAGCCAGCGATGGTGCGCACAGCAGCGTCCAGGTCAGCAGAGGTCAGATCAGCCTGTTTAGTCTTGGCGATCTCTTCGAGCTGAGCACGGGTCACGGTACCGACTTTGACGGTGTTCGGACGAGCCGAACCACTGGTCAGGCCAGCAGCTTTCTTCAGCAGAACCGAGGCAGGGGTGCTCTTGGTCTCGAAAGTGAAGCTACGGTCGCTGTAGACAGTGATGATCACAGGAGTCGGCAGGCCGGCTTCTTGACCCTGAGTACGGGCGTTGAAGGCCTTGCAGAATTCCATGATGTTCACACCGTGTTGGCCCAGTGCTGGACCAACGGGTGGGCTTGGGTTGGCCTGGCCGGCCTTAACTTGCAGCTTGATGTAAGCCTGAATCTTCTTAGCCATGAGCTACTCCAAAATCGGGTACGAACGCCAGAAGGCTCCCCGGATGACTTGCGTTTTATCCCAGTGACGACAAAACCCCGCAGCACACAGGGCTGCGGGGTATGGGATGCTTCGTCCGCCTAGACCTTTTCGACCTGGCTGAACTCGAGCTCTACCGGGGTAGAGCGGCCGAAAATGAGCACCGCCACCTGGAGGCGACTCTTTTCGTAGTTAACCTCTTCGACACTGCCATTGAAGTCTGCGAACGGACCATCAATGACTCGAACCACTTCACCTGGCTCGAACAGCGTCTTCGGCTTCGGCTTGTCGCTACCGTCGGCAACGCGACGCAGGATAGCCTCAGCTTCTTTATCAGTGATTGGCGCAGGTTTGTCTGCGGTACCACCGATGAAGCCCATCACACGAGGGGTATCCTTGACCAAGTGCCAAGTCCCTTCGTTCATCTCCATCTGGACCAGTACATAGCCAGGGAAGAATTTGCGCTCACTCTTGCGCTTCTGGCCGTTACGCATTTCAACGACTTCTTCGGTCGGAACCAGAATTTCGCCGAAACCGTCTTCCATGCCAGCCAGCTTGACGCGCTCGATCAGCGAGCGCATCACATGCTTCTCGTAACCCGAGTAAGCATGCACTACGTACCAACGCTTAGCCACGGGACACCCTTAGCCAACAATCAAGGAGACCGCCCAGCCGAGCAGGGAATCAAGACCCCACAACAGCAGCGCCATAACCAGAACTACAGCCACGACAATCAGCGTGGTCTGAGTGGTTTCTTGGCGGGTCGGCCACACGACTTTACGGATCTCGGTACGAGCTTCCTTCGCCAACGCAAAGAACGACTTACCCTTCGCAGTCTGCAGGGCAACAAAGCCAGCAGCCGCAGCCAGGGCGAGCAATGCAAGGACGCGATACAGGATTGGGGAGGCGGAGTAATATTGATTACCCACGACGCCAACAACCACCAAAGCAACTACAGCCAGCCACTTGAACAGATCAAAACGCGATTCTTGGGCTTCAGTTTTGGGAGTCATCGGGGAGGATCCTGTGAGAAGAAAGCCAATCACACCGAGGTGAATGGCAGGTCAGGAGGGAATCGAACCCCCAACCTACGGTTTTGGAGACCGTCGCTCTGCCAATTGAGCTACTGACCTGTAACGCTGTATCAGGCCGGCCATTATACCGGCCTGATCAAGTAAATCAACTACTTATTCGATAATTTTTGCTACGACGCCTGCGCCGACGGTACGACCGCCTTCACGGATAGCGAAGCGCAGACCGTCTTCCATTGCGATGGTCTTGATCAGCGTGACAGTCATCTGAATGTTGTCACCTGGCATTACCATTTCAACGCCTTCCGGCAGTTCGCAGTTACCGGTCACGTCAGTGGTACGGAAGTAGAACTGAGGACGGTAGCCTTTGAAGAACGGAGTGTGACGGCCGCCTTCTTCCTTCGACAGGACGTAGACTTCTGCGGTGAACTTGGTGTGCGGCTTGACCGAACCTGGCTTGACCAGAACCTGGCCACGCTCAACGTCGTCACGCTTGGTACCACGCAGCAGAACGCCGCAGTTCTCGCCAGCACGACCTTCGTCCAGCAGCTTGCGGAACATCTCAACACCAGTGCAGGTGGTGGTGGTGGTGTCACGCAGACCAACGATTTCCAGCGGATCCTGAACGCGGACGATACCACGCTCGATACGACCGGTAACAACGGTACCACGACCCGAGATCGAGAATACGTCTTCGATTGGCATCAGGAACGGCTTGTCGATAGCACGCTCTGGCTCTGGGATGTAGCTGTCCAGAGTTTCAACCAGCTTCTTGACGGCAGTGGTGCCCATCTCGTTGTCGTCTTTGCCTTCCAGCGCCATACGAGCCGAACCGATGATGATCGGGGTGTCGTCGCCTGGGAAGTCATAGGTGGACAGCAGGTCGCGAACTTCCATCTCGACCAGTTCCAGCAGCTCAGCGTCGTCTACCAGGTCAGCCTTGTTCAGGAAGACCACGATGTAG
>NZ_FYDW01000021.1:44231-47615 GCF_900187555.1 Pseudomonas sp. Irchel s3f19
ATGATGATCGGGGTGTCGTCGCCTGGGAAGTCATAGGTGGACAGCAGGTCGCGAACTTCCATCTCGACCAGTTCCAGCAGCTCAGCGTCGTCTACCAGGTCAGCCTTGTTCAGGAAGACCACGATGTAGGGAACGCCAACCTGACGGGACAGCAGGATGTGCTCACGGGTTTGCGGCATCGGGCCATCGGCGGCCGAGCAAACCAGGATCGCGCCATCCATCTGGGCGGCACCGGTGATCATGTTCTTCACGTAGTCAGCGTGACCTGGGCAGTCGACGTGAGCATAGTGACGAATGTTCGAGTTGTACTCGACATGAGCGGTGTTGATGGTGATACCACGCGCTTTTTCTTCTGGAGCCGAGTCGATCTTATCGAACTCAACGACTGCCGAACCGAAAACCTCGGAGCAGACGCGAGTCAGAGCTGCAGTCAGAGTGGTTTTACCATGGTCAACGTGGCCGATAGTGCCAACGTTCACGTGTGGTAGGGAACGATCAAACTTTTCCTTAGCCATCGATACAATCCTCCGCAGAAGAAATAGTCTTACGCTGATAAAACAAAGGCAGATATTTTCATATCTGCCTTGTTTATATGGAGCTCTTGAGCGGACTTGAACCGCTGACCTCACCCTTACCAAGGGTGTGCTCTACCAACTGAGCTACAAGAGCGAAACACTTTGCGCAAAACCCAGCAAACTTGGAGCGGGTAGCGGGAATCGAACCCGCATCATCAGCTTGGAAGGCTGAGGTTCTACCACTAAACTATACCCGCGGAGCTTGCGGCTCTCGCTAAAACTGGTGGAGGGAGAAGGATTCGAACCTTCGAAGCTCTCGCAACGGATTTACAGTCCGTCCCCTTTGACCGCTCGGGAATCCCTCCAGATGTGGCCGGCATTCTATTTGGCTGCCGCCCTAGTGTCAAGCTATTTTTCAAATTTTTTCAATCAAATCTGAAACTTAGCTGCGTTGACACCGCTTCCAGTTCCGCCACCTGAGTGGTGTTCCCTGTGAAGCGGGCGCCATTCTATCAAGCTATTCGCCAGTTGCAATACCCTGGCAGAAAATAATTTTATGTTTTAAGTCTTTGAAATCACTGGAAAGTGCGGCGAGTACGGTTTGGTCCAGCAACCGCTCGCTTTCCGGGGAAACCTTAAGCCAGAGACCATCGGCCCCCGGCAGCTGACCCAACACCGGCAATGCATTGATATCCAGGCTCAGCAAGCGCTGACGCAGTGCATCAAGCTGCTCTTTACCCGCCAGGCCACCGACAACCAGGCACTCATCGCGACGTCGGGCCGGTGTGGACACGCCTGTTTCACGCAGCAGGCGGATCTCTTGTTGGTTACCTTTGTACAACGATAGCGGGGCGACATCCTTGACCTTGAGCGGGGCTTCCTGTTGATGCCAGACGTAATAGAAGACGTTGAGCACCAGCAACAGCAGAAACAACCAACGCATAAGCACCTCAGTCCAATGGGCAGGCCATTGCCAGGCCAACGAATACCAGGTCAGGGACCACCCGCGCCTGCGGCGCAGCTTCACGCACCAACGGCGCATCCCCGCCGGTAAGGAACACGGTAAAATCCTCCCCCCACAGCGCACGCGCCTGTTCGAGCTGAGTCCGAGCAAAGCCTTGCAGCATTAATACGCAACCACGCTCCACAGCCTCGACGGTTGAGCGCCCCGGGGCAAGGCTGGTCAATGCACGCGCTGCCGAAGCATCGTCATAGCGGATACGCCGGGTATGTGTACGCAACTGACTACGCATCAGCGGCATCCCCGGACAGATATAACCACCCAGGTGCTCGCCATCGGCGGCGATGAAGTCAGCCTTGGCGGCGGTCCCCAGGTCGATCACCAGGCAAGCACCCTTGGCCAGGTGAAACGCACCCAACGCTGCGAGCCAGCGATCCATGCCCAGGCGTTGATAGTCTTCATAGCCGTTACGCACCCCCGCTGCTTGCTGCGCAGGCTCTGCGACTTGCGCCACCACACGGAATGCCTGGCCGATCAGCGCACAAAGTGCAGCAGTTTCTTCCTCGCTGCGCACACTGACAATACGGCAACCCGACAAACGCAGCGACGCCAAGGTACTGACCTCGGCCACCAGCGACTGGTCCGAATCGACAATACCGCCGCCCACGATCGTAGCGTCGCCAGCATGAATGACCCGCCACTTGATAAAGCTGTTACCGCAATCGAGCTCAAGAATCATTACGCAACCTCAAACTGAGCTCACCACCGCTGAAGCTCTTTTCCACACCGTCGACCTCAAGGCGCAAGCCGCCCTGCCCGTCCACACCAAGCACCACCCCATCGATCCGGGTGCTGCCGGCAACCAGCGATACGGTACGCCCCTGCCATAGATGCGCTTGCTCCCATTCCTCCTGGAATGCGGCAAAACCATAGCGGCGGTGACGCGCCAATTCATGTTGCAGTTGCTGGCTGAGCATCGCCACCAAGTGATTGCGATCAATTGCGGCGCCAACCTCACGTCGCATCGAGGTCCACGCCTGGTCGACCTGGTCATTGGTCTGCATGTTCACATTAATGCCAATACCAAGCACCACGTGACAGACGTCTGCCGGGTCGCCGACCAGCTCAAGCAAGATGCCCGTGATCTTCTGCCCACGCACAAGCACATCATTGGGCCATTTGAGCCCCACATCCTTTACACCGAAACCTTGCAGCGTACGCATTACCGCCAACCCCACCACCAGGCTCAGCCCTTCGAGCTGGCGCATGCCGCCTTCGACCCGCAAGACGAGGCTGTAATAGAGGTTTTCTGCAAAGGGGCTTACCCATTGACGACCGCGGCGGCCACGCCCGGCATTCTGGCGCTCGGCCAGCACCAGAAAAGGAGCAGCCTGCCCCTCACCCGCAAGCCGCAGCCCTTCGGCGTTGGTCGAATCAATGGTTTCGTGGATGAAAACTGGCCACTGCTCGCCCTCGGCAAACTCGGCGATCGCCTTCGCTTCGAGCAGGGCCAGAGGCGCCGCTAACTGGTAGCCGCGGCCACGAACCTTGTGAATGGTGAGGTTCAACTCAGTCTCCAGGTGCTGCAGCTGCTTCCAAACGGCGCTGCGACTCACCCCGAGGGCTGCCCCCAAGGCTTCTCCGGAATGGAACCGGCCATCCTTGAGGAGATTCAACAACTTCAGCATGCCAGTCTCGACTTGGAATAAGGCTGGCATGATAGCTATGGGTAGTGGCCTTGCATAGGAAAAGGGCCGCCCGCAGACGCTACCAACAGGGAGTTTCCAGCCGCAAAGACAAAACCCCTACCTGCTCGCGCAGATAGGGGTTTTGCGAAATGAATCTTGACGATGACCTACTCTCACATGGGGAGACCCCACACTACCATCGGCGATGCATCGTTTCACT
>NZ_FYDW01000016.1:0-119229 GCF_900187555.1 Pseudomonas sp. Irchel s3f19
TGCGAGAAACTCGTTTAGCTTCAAACACTTGACTCGCTGCGATCTCTCGTAGCGGGAGGCGAATCATACAGCGTTTAGAAGCGCTGTCAACCACCATCTTAACCGCTGACGATCTTTCGATCGGAGCACTTCCACCACTACCTGGCTCGATCAACTCATTGAATCTCAAGGAGTTTTTCGTTCCGACTACGCTGGAAGTGGGGCGCATTATAAGGGGATTCGAAATCGCGTCAACCCTTAATTTCAAGAAAGTGACATATAAAGGGAAAAGGGCCGCATCAAGGCTGACAGGTGCCCGCCATTACCCTTTCGGCGCCTATGAGATCGAGCGCCGCCCGCGCGGCGCATCGCGACGCAAGGCCGCTCCTACATTTGTTTCGGGCCAGTTATTCCTGAGGGATAGGCGCGCGGCGCCTTGGTGCCTGTCTCGATATAGAAAACGGGGAGGCCTTCCGGCCTCCCCGCTTCACGTCACGCCTTAAAGGCTAGGGAACGCAAACTGCGACGCCTCATGGCTAGCCCGCTGCGGCCAGCGCTGGGTGATCGCCTTGCGGCGGGTATAGAAGCGCACACCATCCGGCCCATAAGCATGCAGGTCACCAAACAGCGAACGCTTCCAGCCACCAAAGCTGTGATAAGCCACCGGTACCGGCAGCGGCACGTTCACACCAACCATGCCCACTTCGATCTCGTCACAGAACAGGCGCGCCGCCTCACCATCACGGGTGAAGATGCAAGTGCCGTTGCCATACTCGTGATCGTTGATCAGTTGCATGGCCTGCTCCAGGCTGTTCACCCGCACCACGCACAGCACAGGGCCGAAGATCTCTTCTTTATAGATGCGCATCTCCGGGGTCACCTTGTCGAACAAGGTGCCACCCACGAAGTAACCATCCTCATTACCCGCCACACGGAAGCCACGGCCGTCTACCACCAGCTTGGCGCCAGCAGCCACACCGTCGTCGATATAGCCAACCACCTTGTCACGGGCAGCAGCCGTTACCAGCGGGCCCATGTCCAGGCCACAAGACGTACCCGCACCGATCTTCAAGGCTTTGATCTGGGGCTCCAGCTTGGCGATCAGGGCATCTGCAACCTGGTCACCCACGCACACCGCCACGGAAATAGCCATGCAACGCTCACCGCACGAACCGTAGGCAGCCCCCATCAGGGCGCTGACGGCGTTGTCCAGGTCAGCATCAGGCATCAGCACGGCGTGGTTCTTCGCACCACCCAGCGCCTGGACGCGTTTGCCGCGCTTGGTGCCTTCGGCATAGATGTACTCGGCAATTGGCGTCGAACCTACGAAGCTCAGGGCTTTTACCTCTGGGGCCTCGATCAGTGCATCCACCGCTTCCTTGTCACCGTGCACCACGTTGAGGATGCCCTTCGGCAGGCCAGCCTCCAGCAGCAGTTGCGCAATGAACAGGGTCGAACTCGGATCACGCTCGGAAGGCTTGAGGATGAACGCGTTACCGCAGGCAATGGCCAGCGGGTACATCCACAGCGGAACCATGGCCGGGAAGTTGAACGGCGTGATACCGGCAACCACACCCAGCGGCTGGAAGTCGGACCAGGCGTCAATGTTCGGGCCCACGTTGCGGCTGTACTCGCCTTTGAGCACTTCCGGCGCCGCACATGCAAACTCGACGTTCTCGATACCGCGCTTCAGCTCGCCCGCAGCGTCTTCCACAGTCTTGCCGTGCTCTTCGCTGATCATCTGCGAGATGCGTGCTTCGTTCTGCTCCAGCAGTTGCTTGAAACGGAACATCACCTGGGCACGTTTGGCCGGCGGTGTGTTGCGCCAGGCCGGGAACGCCGCTTTGGCCGAGTCGATGGCCTCCTGCACGGTCGCACGGCTGGCCAGTTCGACCTTGCGCACGGCCTGGCCGGTCGACGGATTGAAGACATCGGCGGTGCGCTCACCCTTGGTAACCAGCTCGCCGTTGATCAGGTGCTGAACAATGCTCATGCATAACTCCAGATAAAGAGGGTATTACAAGCGCGTGATCACCTCACGCGCCTGTCGTCATATTCGCGAAGATCAATCGATCAGGTTCAGGGTCTCGCCCACTGCGTCGAACAGGCGGTCCAGTTCCTGCGGCTGGGTGTTGAAGGTTGGGCCGAACTGCAGGGTGTCGCCACCGAAGCGAACATAGAAGCCCGCCTTCCACAGCTTCATCGCTACTTCATAAGGGCGCACGATCGCATCGCCATCGCGGGCAGCGATCTGGATCGCGCCGGCCAGGCCGTAGTTGCGGATGTCGACGACGTTCTTCGTGCCTTTGACACCGTGCAGCAGCTTCTCGAAGTGCGGCGACAGTTCGGCAGCGGCCTGCACCAGGCTTTCCTTCTGCAGCAGGTCCAGCGCGGCGAGGCCGGCGGCGCAGGCTACAGGGTGGGCCGAGTAGGTATAGCCGTGGGGGAACTCCACCGCGTATTCCGGGGTGGGCTGGTTCATGAAGGTCTGATAGATCTCGGTGCTGGCAATTACCGCACCCATCGGGATCGCGCCGTTGGTCACCTGCTTGGCGATGCACATCAGGTCTGGCGTTACGCCGAAAGCTTCAGCACCGGTCATCGCGCCCATGCGGCCGAAACCGGTGATCACTTCGTCGAAGATCAGCAGGATGTTGTGCTGGGTGCAGATCTCGCGCAGGCGCTTGAGGTAGCCCTTCGGTGGCGGCAGAACACCTGCCGACCCGGCCAGTGGCTCGACAATCACCGCCGCGATGTTCGAGGCATCGTGCAGCTCGATCAGTTTGAGCATCTCGTCGGCCAGGGCGATGCCGCCCTCTTCCGGCATGCCCTTGGAGAAGGCGTTTACCGGCAGCACGGTGTGCGGCAAATGGTCGACGTCCAGCAACTGGCCGAACATCTTGCGGTTGCCGTTCACGCCACCCAGGCTGGTACCGGCGATGTTGACGCCATGGTAACCGCGGGCACGGCCGATGATCTTGGCCTTGCTCGCCTGGCCTTTCAGGCGCCAGTAGGCACGCACCATCTTCAACGCTGTATCGGCGCACTCGGATCCGGAGTTGGTATAGAAGACGTGGTTCAGATCACCCGGAGTCAGCTCGGTGATCTTTTCAGCCAGCTGGAACGACAGCGGGTGGCCGAACTGGAAGGCTGGGGAGTAATCCAGGGTGCCAAGCTGACGGGTTACCGCCTCGGTGATTTCCTTGCGGGTATGCCCGGCACCGCAGGTCCACAAGCCAGACAAGGCGTCGAAAATCTTGCGCCCCTTGTCATCCACAAGGTAGTTGCCTTGCGCCGCCACGATCAGGCGTGGGTCGCGATGGAAATTGCGGTTGGCGGTGTAGGGCATCCAGTGCGCATCCAGCTTGAGCTGGCTGGCGATACCGGTGGGGGCGGTTTCGGGCATGTTCATCGGCGGTTCCTCGGAAGACGATTAGGCAACGATGGATGTTGTTGCAGCTAAATTGGCACGGCGATAAAGTCTGAAAAAGCCTGCATTTCTAATCTTCAGATAGGGCAACACTAAACTAATGAGCCGACGCCCCGACCCACTCGCTCAAGTCAGCGATTTTGACATTCGCCTGTTGAAGATCTACCGCAGCGTCGTCGAGTGCGGCGGCTTCTCGGCAGCCGAGAACGTACTCGGGATCGGCCGCTCGGCCATCAGCCAGCAAATGAACGACCTGGAGCAGCGCCTGGGCCTGCGCCTGTGCCAGCGCGGCCGTGCCGGTTTTTCGCTGACCGAGGAAGGCCGCGAGGTCTACCATTCGGCCTTGCAGTTGCTCAGTGCCCTGGAGAGCTTCCGTACCGAGGTCAACGGGCTGCACCAGCACCTGCGCGGCGAGCTGAACATCGGCCTGACCGATAACCTGGTGACCCTGCCGCATATGCGCATCACCCATGCGCTTGCCGAGCTCAAGGACCGCGGCCCTGACGTGCGCATCAACATCCGCATGATCGCCCCCAGCCAGGTCGAGCACGGCGTGCTCGACGGCAGTCTGCATGTTGGCGTGGTGCCACAGACCATCGCCCTGTCAGGCCTTGAATACCAACCGCTGTATAGCGAGCGCTCGCTGCTGTATTGCGCGGTCGGCCACCCGCTGTTCTACGCCGACGATCACCAGATAGACGACGACAGGCTCAACAGCCAGGAGGCCATCACCCCAACCTTCCGCCTGCCAGCCGATGTCCAGGCTCACTACCAGGCGCTGCACTGCACGGCCAGCGCGTCGGACCGCGAAGGCATGGCGTTTCTCATCCTCACCGGGCGCTACATCGGCTACCTGCCAGACCACTACGCCAGCTTCTGGGTGCAGCAAGGCCGGCTGCGGGCCCTCAAGCCCCGCCAGCGCTTCTATGACCTGAGCCTGAGTTGGGTGACACGCAAAGGGCGGCGGCCGAACCTGGTGCTGGAGAGCTTCCTGGATAGCCTGGCTGCGACACGCTGATGCCAGTCTCTGACGCAAACGCTTGTCACTTCGGCGTAGGCAGGTAATCTTGTCCGACAGCCGCTGCCACTGACCCGTACGGAATCGTCCATGACCCTTGAAGTCCCAGCGCATCGCCTCTCCGCCTCGGGCAAGCCCGCCGGCCGCATCCGCCAGAAGAACGAACAGGCCATCATCCAGGCCGCCGAAGACGAATTCGCCCGCCATGGCTTCAAGGGCACCAGCATGAACACCATTGCCCTGAAGGCCGGTTTGCCCAAGGCCAACCTGCATTATTACTTCACCAACAAGCTGGGCCTGTACATTGCCGTGCTGAGCAACATCATCGAGTTGTGGGACAGCACCTTCAACGCCTTGAGCGTCGAGGACGACCCGGGCCAAGCGCTGAGCCATTACATCCGCACCAAGATGGAGTTTTCGCGGCGCAACCCGCAGGCCTCGCGGATCTTCGCCATGGAAGTGATCAGCGGCGGCAGTTGCCTGAACGAGTACTTCAGCGCCGACTACCGCGAGTGGTTCCGCGGCCGGGCAGCGGTGTTCCAGGCCTGGATCGAAGCGGGCAAGATGGACCCGGTCGACCCGGTGCACCTGATCTTCCTGCTCTGGGGCAGCACCCAGCACTACGCCGACTTCGCCACGCAGATCTGCCAGGTCACCGGCCGCAGCCGCCTGACCAAGCAAGACATGGAAGACGCCAGCAACAACCTTATCCACATCATTCTCAAGGGGTGCGGCATCAAGCCGAGTGCCTGACAGCCATTTATGCCTTCTACCCTGCTCGACCTCTGCGAGTTTCGTGAAGAAATCCGCAAAAGCCGTTTCATCACCCTCGCCGGCCCGATTACCAGTGCTGCCGAGGCGATGAGCTTCATCGAACGCCACAGCGACCTGGCCGCTACCCACAACTGCTGGGCCTGGAAGCTGGGCGGCCAGTATCGCAGCAATGACGATGGCGAGCCGGGTGGCACCGCCGGTCGCCCGATCCTGGCGGCTATCGAAGCGCAAGACTGCGATCAGGTGGTGGTGCTGGTGATCCGCTGGTACGGCGGCATCCAGCTGGGCACCGGAGGCCTGGCCAGGGCCTATGGCGGCGGCGCCAACAAATGCCTGCAACAGGCTCCCAAGCGGTTGTTGGTGCAACGCAGCGAATTCACCTGCAGTTGCAGCTTCAGCGAGCTGGCGTTGCTGAAACTGCGCCTGGCAGAGGCTGACGGCCTGGTGCTGGATGAACAGTTCACCGCCAATGGTGTAGACCTGCACATTGCGGTGGGTGAAGCCCAGCTGGCCGCGCTGCAACAGCAGCTGGCCGACCTGAGCCGTGGGCGCATACTGCTCGAAGCACGCTGAACATTACGCACATGAACTGTGGGCCTGCCTGTGGATAAGCTTGGGGCACTCTCTTGCAGGCTAGGTTTTTCAAGGCCTGCAGAGCTTTGATCATATTTTGATCACTATTTGATGACAGCTGCAAATGACTGAAACCCTGAGAGTTATCCCCAAACCCGATTCACAAGGCAGCCCCGGCAACCCGTGTAGCTTGCACACAATAACTGTGGAACAGCCTGTGGATAACCCGTTAGCCAATAGGCCAAACGCCCAGCCACACAAGGCCTGGCGCAACTGATCATTAATTAACCAAAGGCGGGCAAGGCGGCAACTGCCAGTCTGCAGTATCCTCAATACCTTTCTTTTGCAATCGATCAAGGAGCGCGTCCACATGGCCACCGCAAAAACCGCACTCATCATCGGCGCCTCCCGTGGGCTTGGCCTGGGCTTGGTGCAACGCCTGCAAGAGGACGGCTGGAACGTCATCGCCACGGTGCGCGACCCGCAAAAGGCCGGCGCCTTGGCCAGTGTCCCCGGTGTGCGCATCGAGCAGCTGGAGATGAATGATACCGCGCAGCTCGACGGGCTGAAGCAACGCCTGCAAGGCGAAGTGTTCGACCTGCTGTTCGTCAACGCCGGCGTCATGGGCCCGCTGCCACAAGACCTGGAAACCGTCCGCAACCAGGACATCGGCGACCTGTTCATGACCAACGCAGTGGCGCCCATCCGCGTCGCCCGGCGCCTGGTCGGCCAGGTTCGCGAGGGCAGCGGCGTGCTGGCCTTCATGAGCTCGATCCTGGGCAGCGTGACCGTGCCGGACGGCGGTGAAGTCTGCCTGTACAAAGCCAGCAAGGCGGCGCTGAACTCGATGATCAACAGCTTCGTTGTCGAACAGCAGCGCCCCGGCCTTTGCGTACTGGCCATGCACCCTGGCTGGGTGAAGACCGACATGGGCGGCGAGAACGCCGAGATCGACGTACTCACCAGCACCCGCGGCATGCTCGAGCAGATCAAGGCGCAAAGCGGCAAGGGCGGCCTGCGCTTCATCAACTACAAAGGTGAGCCCCTGACCTGGTGAATTGAAAGCTGCGTGGCGAGGCAGTAGACTCGATGCCTCGCCCCCGCGGCGGACCTGGATCAGCAGACAGGGCAACACTGAGCTGGCTAACCTGAACCCACTTTCAGAGGAGCCGGCACCATGCCTGCGACCCGCATCTGGTTGAAATCCCCGCTTGCCATCTTCACCGCCAACGACACCGACGCCCGTGGCGGGCTGGTCATCGAAGACGGCCGTATCACACAGCTTCTGGCCCTCGGCGAAAGCCCCAGCCAACCCTGCGACCAAGTGTTCGATGCCCGCGAGCATGTGGTCACCCCGGGCCTGATCAACACCCACCACCACTTCTACCAGACCCTCACCCGGGCCTGGGCACCTGTGGTCAACCAGCCGCTGTTCCCTTGGTTGAAGACGCTGTACCCGGTGTGGGCACGCCTGACCCCCGCGAAACTGGCGCTGGCCAGCCAGGTAGCACTGGCCGAACTGCTGCTGTCGGGTTGCACGACCGCCGCCGATCACCATTACCTGTTCCCCCAAGGCCTGGACAATGCCATCGACGTGCAAGTCGACGTGGTGCGCCAGCTGGGCATGCGCGCGATGCTGACCCGCGGCTCGATGAGCCTGGGCGAAGACGACGGCGGCCTGCCCCCGCAGCAAACGGTGCAACAGGGCGAGGTGATTCTGGCCGACAGCCAGCGGCTTATCCACAGCTACCATGAACGCGGTGACGGTGCGCAGATCCAGATTGCCCTGGCGCCCTGCTCGCCCTTCTCGGTCACGCCTGAAATCATGCGGGCCAGTGCCACGCTCGCCGAAGAACTGGACGTGCGCCTGCACACCCACCTGGCGGAAACCCTCGATGAGGAAGACTTCTGCCTGCAACGCTTCGGCCTGCGCACAGTGGACTACCTGGACAGCGTCGGCTGGCTCGGCCCACGCACCTGGCTGGCTCACGGCATTCACTTCAATGCCGACGAAATCGCCCGCCTGGGCGCGGCCGGCACCGGCATCTGCCACTGCCCGAGCTCGAACATGCGCCTGGCCTCGGGCATCTGCCCGACCGTGGACCTTGAAGCCGCCGGCGCCCCGCTGGGCCTGGGCGTCGACGGGTCGGCCTCCAACGATGCCTCCAACATGATCCTCGAAGCCCGTCAGGCCCTGTACCTGCAGCGCCTGCGCTATGGCGCCGAGCAGATCACCCCGGAGCGTGCCCTGGGTTGGGCGACACGGGGTTCGGCACGCCTGCTCGGGCGCCAGGACATTGGTGAGCTGGCCGTTGGCAAGCAAGCCGACCTGGCGATGTTCAAACTCGACGAGCTGCGCTTCTCGGGCAGCCATGACCCGCTGTCGGCGCTGCTGCTGTGCGGAGCCGACCGGGCCGACCGGGTCATGGTCGGTGGCCAGTGGCGGGTGGTCGACGGCCAGATCGAAGGCCTGGATATCCAGGGCCTGATCGCCAACCACCGCCAGGCCGCCGCGCAACTGATCGCCGGTTGAGCCAACACAGGGCCTGGCCGGGCGCATTGCCTGGCCAGGCCCTGTAGAATGGCGACAACCGTACCTGATCGAGATAACCACCTATGTATGACTGGTTGAACGCCCTGCCCAAGGCCGAACTGCACCTGCACCTGGAAGGCTCGCTGGAGCCCGAGCTGCTGTTTGCCCTGGCCGAGCGCAACAAGATCGCCCTGCCCTGGGCCGATGTAGAGGCACTGCGTGGCGCCTATGCCTTCAACAACCTGCAGGAATTCCTCGACCTTTATTACCAGGGCGCGGATGTATTGCGTACCGAGCAGGACTTCTACGACCTGACCTGGGCCTACCTGCAACGCTGCAAGGCGCAGAACGTCATCCACACCGAACCGTTCTTCGACCCGCAAACCCATACCGACCGCGGCATCCCTTTTGAAGTGGTGCTCAACGGCATCAACCAGGCGCTCAAGGATGGCCGTGAACAATTGGGCATCAGCAGTGGCCTGATCTTGAGCTTCCTGCGCCACCTCAGCGAAGAAGAAGCGCACAAGACACTCGACCAGGCCCTGCCCTTCCGCGATGCGTTCATCGCCGTAGGCCTGGACAGCTCTGAAATGGGCCACCCGCCTAGCAAGTTCCAGCGTGTGTTCGACCGCGCCCGCAGCGAAGGCTTCGTCGCCGTTGCCCACGCCGGTGAAGAAGGCCCGCCCGAATACATCTGGGAAGCCCTGGACCTGTTGAAGATCAAACGCATCGACCATGGCGTGCGCGCCATCGAAGACGAGCGCCTGATGCAACGCATCATCGACGAGCAGATCCCCCTGACCGTCTGCCCCCTGTCGAACACCAAGCTCTGCGTGTTCGACCACATGCGCCAGCACAACATCCTGGACATGCTCGAACGCGGGGTGAAGGTCACGGTCAACTCGGACGACCCAGCCTACTTCGGCGGCTACGTCACCGAAAACTTCCATGCCCTGCACACCCACCTGGGCATGACCGAAGACCAGGCCCGCCGCCTGGCGCAAAACAGCCTGGACGCGCGGCTGGTCTGATTGGCGGGTGGCGTTGCGGTCAGCCGACCTGCAACGTCGTGACGCGGGCAATGCGATTGATGTGCTGGATGCCCAGCGCCGAGATATGCAATGCCCGCGTATCCTCGGACTCGCGCATCCAGCCAGACTGAAGAAACAGCCTGAACAGGGCCTGCCCGAGCACGCCCCCCAGGTGAGGGCCCTGGTTGTTCCAGTCGGTGCAGCGGCAGATCACGCAACCCCGTTGCTGGTGTGGCGCCAGGGCGTCGATGTAAACGCCCACCAGCGCCAGCTCGGCCCGCCCTCGCTCACTGACCACCAGTTGACGGTCGGTGCCCTCCAGCCAGCCGGCCGCCACCAGGCGGTGGTACAACTCGCCGGCAAGCTCCCCACCCAGATGGTCCCCGCAACGCCGCGCCCTGCGTAGCGACATGGGCAGTTGCGTGGCAGTCGCCTCGGGCGGGTGCGCTTTGGCGCTGCACAACTGCACGCTGGCCAATGCCTCCACCGCAGCCCCCACCTGCGGGGTCGCCAAGCGGAAGTAGCGTTTACGCCCGCGCGCTTCGTGCCTGAGCAAACCGGCCGAAGACAGCAACGAAAGGTGGGCGCAAGCGGAGGATGACGTCAACCCGGTCATCATCGCGAGTTCGTTCGCCAGGCGCGGCGTGCCGTCGATCAACGCCCAGAGCATGGCACTGCGCTTGGGGTCGGCCATCAGGCTGGCGATCTGGCTGATACTGCTGACTGCGTTCATATCCCTGTAACTCCCTGCACGTTCACATGTGGATGCAATGGCCAACCCTGGCAACGCGGATCGCCTGCCTGATAATTGCCAGCACCGACAGGGAAACCCCTCTCGCTGACACTGGCTCTGGGGGCCAGTATAAGCCGCAGAAAACCCCACTCAGGCAGCCAGCGGATGCGGCCCGCCTGTCTGAAGTCCATTGGGTATGCCTACCCATGCGAGATGATGTGCAGGTTCGTGGAACGCGCCGAAACCGCGCAGATGAACAATGCCCCAGAACTTTGCGGGGCACAGACAGCGCATGAGGAATAATCGCCCGGAGTACATTCGGATGCGACCGACAGCGGGCTACCATAAATAGCGCAAACAAAAGCGAAGCTTCTACATGCTTCCAGGCATTACACCCGGGCAGCATGAAGTAATGTGGGAAATAACAGCGCCACTGACCGTCAGTCAGAACGCAGATACCGGTCATGGCATGCACAGGGCACAGCGCTACACTTCATCCGCTCTCAACACCATTGGAGGTATGCCGCGATGAAAATTGTCGTCAGTGCGTCGAGCCGCAACCCGATCTGCCCCTGGCAGGTTCAGCTCGACCAACACGTGGTCAGTTTCCGCAGCGAGGCCGAAGCACGTGCCTTCGTCGCCACCTTGGAAACCCGCCTGCAGGCGCCCCACCCGCTTACGCAGGCCGCCTGGCCTGCAAGCGCCGGGTCAGCAGCGCGACACTGACCACCAGTGCCCCGCACAGGCTGATCACCAGTGTCATCGGCACCGCACTGCCATCGTGCAACAACCCGACCAATGCCGCTGCGCCCGCGGCGACGCTGAACTGCAGGCAGCCCATCAATGCCGAGGCGCTGCCTGCCCGTGCGCCCTGCCCACTCATGGCGCAGGCCGAGGCATTGGGGATGATGCAGCCCAGGCTTGCGATGCACACGAACAACGGCACCAGCAGCGGCCACAATTGGCTCGGCCGCAGCGCGGCAACGCCAAGCAACAGCAAACCTGCGGCCAGGTACATCCACACTGCGCGCACCAGCAAGAAAGCCGGGCCACGCTTGGCCAGCAAGCGTGCATTGACCTGCGCCACGAGGATAAAACCCGCCGCATTGGTGCCGAACAACCAGCCGTAATGCTCGGCAGGCACGCCATACAGCTTGATGAAGACGAAAGGCGAGCCGGCGATGTAGGCAAACATACCGGCAATGGCAATACCACCGGTCAAGGCATGGCCGAGGAACACCCGGTCATTGAGCAGGCGCAGGTACTGGCGCAACGCCCCCGACAGCGGTTGGCGCGGCATGTCCGCCGGCAGGCTCTCCGGCAGGCCCAGGCTGACCGCCAGCAGGCAGGCGGCACTGAACAGGCTCAGCACCAGGAAGATCGACTGCCAGCCCGCCAGGTTCACCAACACCCCGCCCAGCATCGGCGCGAGGATCGGCGCCAGGCCCATCACCAGCATCAGTTGCGAAAACACTTTGGCCGACGCCACCGGGTCGCACTTGTCACTGACGATCGCCCGCGACAGCACCATCCCGGCGCAGCCGCCCAGCGCCTGGACGAACCGCGCCAACACCAGGGTATCGAGGTTGGGGGCATAGGCGCACGCCAGCGAGGCCAGGGTAAACAGTGTCACGCCAAACAGCAGAGGCTTGCGCCGCCCGAAGCGGTCGGCCACCGGGCCATACGCCAACTGGCCGATGGACAGGCCAAGGAAGTAGGCGGCCAAGGTGGTCTGGACGTGTTTTTCATCGGTGGCGAAAGCCTGCGCCATGGCCGGGAAGGCGGGCAGGTAAAAGTCGATCGCCAAAGGCCCGAACGCACTCAATGCGCCCAGGATCAGCACCATTCGCAGGTTCATCAGGAATCCATAGCAGGCTAAGCAAGTGCGTAAGTCTACCTGCTAAGGGCTCCATCAGCATGAAAACATTTGCAACAAAAGGGGCACCAAGCGCCCCTGGGCATCAGGCCACTTCGGCTTGATAACCCTCGTCACGGATCGCCGTGAGGATCTGCTCCACCGCCATCGCACTCTGCACCCGCACCTGCTTGCCCGCCAGGTCGACCTCGACCTGAGCCGCGGCATCTTGCGCCTGCACTGCCCGGGTCACCGCTTTGACACAATGGCCACAGGTCATGCCTTGTACATTGAACACTTGCATGGGGTTACCTCCTTCAGGTTTTGACGCAGTTTCAAGCTTGCCATCGGGTCAAGGTCAAGCCCTTGCAAGCGCCTGGGCTGGAAATCCGCGCTCACGTCGGCCAAGCTGCGCCTTTGACGATCAGGCAAGCAGGAGATTTTTCATGTTCAGGGCAGCATTGGGCGTCGTCGGGCTTTTGAGCGCGCTGGCTGCGGTGCCACCGGCCAGCGCCGAGGGCAACTCGGACTACAGCGTATTGATCATCTCCCGGGAGCGCCTGGAAGTGGCCACCAGTTGCGAAATTGGCGTCTACCTCAACGACCAGCTTTCCGGGCGCGTGTTCCAGGAGCAGTCCACCTCCTTCAACCTGCCACCCGGCCCAGTGGATGTGCGCCTGCGCCTACTGCCAGGGCAAGCGCCCGGTTGCGCTGCGGGTATCGAAGACCAGCGCAGCACGCGTTTGAACCTGCAGGCGGGCCAGATCAACAATTACCGGATTGCCATGGGCCACAATGGGCTGGAATTGAAGCGCGCCGGCCTCGGCTATTGACCTTGCCTACGTGGCAAGGTTGATGCTGGAGGCCAATCCAAGGAGGACAGCCATGCCCGCATCCACCACGTTCGACCTGCCGATTTCCGGCATGACCTGCGCCAGCTGTGCCGGCCGGGTCGAGCGCGCCCTGCGAAAGGTCGACGGCGCTGAACAGGTCAGCGTCAACCTTGCCACCGAACAGGCCCGGGTCCAGGCTCCGGCCAGCAGCCTGCCGGCCTTGCTCGACGCCGTGCGTGAAGCCGGCTACGGCGTCCCCACCCGCACCGTCGAGCTGCAGATCGGCGGCATGACCTGCGCCAGCTGCGTCGGCCGTGTCGAACGCGCGCTCGGCAAACTGCCCGGGGTCGAGCAGGTCAGCGTCAACCTGGCCAGCGAACGCGCGCACCTCGAGGTGCTCGCGGCCCTCGACGACAGCCTTTTGATCAACACCGTGGAAAAGGCCGGCTATAGCGCCAGCCTGCCGCATGCGGGCAAGAATGAGCAGGGCGATGCCCAGCGCCGCCTGCGCAACGAACGCCTGGCCGTCGCTGCTGCCCTGCTGCTGGCCCTGCCGCTGGTGTTGCCGATGCTGGTGCAGCCCTTCGGCCTGCACTGGATGCTGCCCGCCTGGGCGCAGTTTGTGCTGGCAACGCCCGTGCAGTTCATTCTCGGTGCGCGCTTCTATGTGGCGGCCTGGAAGGCCGTGCGTGCCGGTGCCGGCAACATGGACCTGCTGGTGGCCCTGGGCACCAGTGCCGGCTACGGCCTGAGCCTGTACCAATGGGCACAAGCCCCGGCCGGCATGGCGCCACACCTGTACTTCGAAGCCTCGGCCGTGGTCATTGCCCTGGTCTTGCTGGGCAAATACCTCGAAAGCCGCGCCAAGCGCCAGACCGCCAGCGCCATCCGCGCCCTTGAAGCCCTGCGCCCCGAACGCGCGGTGCGCGTGATAGATGGCCGTGAGGAAGATGTGGCGATCGCCCAGTTGCGGCTCGGTGACCTGGTAGCGGTCAAACCCGGTGAACGGTTCCCGGTCGATGGCCAAGTCGAGGAAGGCAGCAGCCACGCCGACGAGGCCCTGATCAGCGGCGAGAGCCTGCCGGTGCCCAAACAACCTGGCGACCCCGTTACCGGTGGCGCCATCAATGGCGAAGGTCGGCTGCTGGTGCGCACCCAGGCACTGGGTACCGAAACCGTGCTGGCCCGCATCATCCGCCTGGTCGAAGATGCCCAGGCGGCCAAGGCGCCCATTCAGAAGCTGGTGGACCGGGTCAGCCAGGTCTTTGTCCCGGCCGTGCTGGTGATCGCGCTGGTCACCCTGGTTGGCTGGTGGCTGGCCGGCGCCCCGCTGGAAACCGCGCTGATCAATGCGGTCGCCGTGCTGGTGATCGCCTGCCCCTGTGCGCTCGGCCTGGCCACGCCGGCGGCGATCATGGCCGGCACCGGCGTGGCCGCCCGCCACGGCATCCTGATCAAGGACGCCGAGGCCCTGGAGCGTGCCCATGCGGTCAACCGGGTGGTCTTCGACAAGACCGGTACCCTCACCTCCGGCAGCCCCCGGGTGGTCCACAGCCAGGCGCTGGTCGGCAGCACCGCCGAGCTGCACCGCTTGGCCGGCGCCCTTCAGCGCGGCAGTGAGCACCCGTTGGCCAAGGCCGTGCTGGATGCGTGCGCCGAACAGCAGTTGGAGGTGCCTGCGGTGGTCGACAGCCAGTCGCTGACCGGGCGGGGTATCGCCGGGCAAGTGGAAGGCCGTGATCTGGCCCTGGGCAATCGCCGCCTGCTTGATGAAAGCATGTTGCAACCCGGTGGCCTGGCCGCCAAGGCCCACGCCTGGGAAGCCGAAGGCCGTACGCTGTCGTGGCTTGTCGAGCGCGGCGCACAACCCCGGGTGCTGGGCCTGTTCGCCTTCGGCGACAGCCTCAAGCCGGGTGCTGCGCAGGCTATCGATACCCTGCACGCACAACACATCAGCAGCCACCTGCTGACCGGCGACAACCGCGGCAGCGCCAAGGTGGTTGCCGACGCCCTCGGCATCGACGACGTGCACGCCGAAGTGCTGCCAGCCGACAAGGCCGCCACGGTGACGGCGCTCAAACAGGACGGCGTGGTGGCGATGGTAGGCGACGGCATCAACGATGCCCCGGCCCTTGCCGCGGCCGACATCGGCATCGCCATGGGCGGTGGCACAGATGTGGCCATGCAGGCCGCCGGCATCACCCTGATGCGCGGTGACCCCCGCCTGGTACCGGCCGCCCTGGAGATCAGCCGCAAGACCTACGCGAAGATCCGCCAGAACCTGTTCTGGGCGTTCATCTACAACCTGGTCGGTATCCCCTTGGCCGCGCTGGGTTACCTCAACCCGGTGCTGGCCGGCGCCGCCATGGCCCTGTCCAGCGTCAGTGTGGTCAGCAATGCGCTATGGCTGAAGACCTGGAAACCCACCAGCAGCGCCCAGGAGGCTCCATGAACATCGGCCAGGCAGCCCGCCGCAGCGGGCTCAGCACCAAGATGATCCGCTATTACGAGTCCATCGGCCTGCTCAAACCGGCCACCCGCAGCGACAGCGGCTACCGCCTGTACCAGCCAGAAGACCTGCACAGCCTGGCGTTCATCAAGCGCTCGCGCGATCTGGGGTTTTCCCTGGAAGAGGTCGGCAAACTGCTGACGCTCTGGCAAGACCGCCAGCGCGCCAGTGCCGACGTCAAGGCGCTGGCCATGCAGCATATGGACGAGCTGAACCGGCGCATCGAAGAGCTGGTGAGCCTGCGCGATACCCTCGGCGATCTGGTTTCCCACTGCCAGGGGGATGAGCGGCCGGACTGTCCGATCCTCAAGGATCTGGCCAACGGCAAGGTGAGCGAATGTTGCCGCTGAGCCGCGCGGCGAGGCTTTGGTATGCCATATTCGCCTAAACACGACCGAATCATCGCCTGCTGCGACATTCCCTAATAAATACGGGCATTTGCCTTCATCTAATCCCGGGCGCTGCCGATGCAGTAACTACCTGCCTCGTGTGTCGACAATATAAAAATTCCGGGAGCGTCGATGAGCATCAAACAGAAACTGACCTGGGCATTCGCGGTCATCGCCGGCTTGCCCATCGTTCTCGTGGCCACCTTGGTGGTCCTCAACCTGCGCGGCGAAGCCCGCGATGGATTCCTCGACAGCAGCAGCCGGGAAATTCGCCAGGTCAGCAACGCGATGAACATCTTCTTCCAGGGCATCAACCAGAACGTCGAATACCTGGCCTCGCAACCGATGATCGCGGCCACAGGCAACAACCTGAACAAGTTCATGAGCGCCAACCCGTCATATGAACTGGGCGATCAGGACAAGCAAGTGCTCGAATTCTTCACCCGCCTGGCCGATTCGCACCCGGGTTACGCCTACCTTTCCTACGGTGTGAGTGACGGCGGCTATGTCGGCTGGCCGGCGGGGCAGAAGTTCGTCAACTACGACCCGCGCCCTCGCCCCTGGTACCAGCTGGCCATGGCCAACCCAGGCAAGACCCTGCGTACCGGCGCCTACTACTGGGCTGCCGACGACGCCGTGCTGGTGAGCACCGTGCGCGCCGTGGCCAACCAGCTTGGCAACCCGGGCGGCGTGGTCAACATCGACGTTTCGCTCAAGGGCCTGACGCAGATCGTCCAGCAGATCAAGCTGGGCGAAAGCGGCTACCTGATGCTGGTGGAAAACAACGGCAACGTGATGGTCGACCCGCGCGATGCCAGCCACAACTTCAAGCAACTGGGCAGCTTCGGCGACGGCTATGCCGCCCTGGCCAAGGCAGGTAAAGGCCTGGTCGAGGTCGAGCTGAACGGCGTGCGCTACATGGCCAACATCTACCCCGACGAACAACTGGGCTGGACCTTCATCGGCCTGATCGAGCAGAGCGAGGTGATGCAGACCACCACCCGCCTGACTTGGCTGATCGGCACCATCGCCCTGGTGCTGGCAGCACTGTTCGCCGTGGTGGGTGCGGCCTTCGCCAAGCTGATCGTGCGCCCGATCAACAGCGTTACCAGCGGCCTGGAAGACATTGCCCAGGGCGAAGGCGACCTGACCCGCAACCTGGAAGTACGCGGCCGTGACGAAACCGCCCAGCTTGCCAACTGGTTCAACCAGTTCCTCGGCGCGATTCGCAGCCTGATCCAGCACATCGGTGCTGCAGCCAGCAAGATCCTCAGCACCTCCACCAGCTCGACCCAGGTGTCCAACGACATGGCCGAGGCTGCCGGGCGCCAGCGTGAAGCCGTGGACATGGTTTCCACCGCTTTCCACGAAATGGTCGCCACCGCCAACGAAGTCGCCCGCTCCTGCAGCCAGGCGGCGCAGTCAGCCGACAGCGGCCAGCAGCAGGCCCGTGAGGGCCAGCAGCAAATCGATGCGGCGGTGCACAGCGTCGATCGCCTGAGCCAGGAAATCGAGCAGTCGGCCCAGTCGATCCAGCAGCTGGAGCGCGACAGCAACGCCATCCAGTCGATCCTCGGCACCATCCGCTCGATTGCCGAGCAAACCAACCTGCTGGCGCTCAACGCCGCGATCGAGGCCGCCCGCGCCGGTGAACAGGGCCGCGGCTTCGCCGTGGTTGCCGACGAAGTGCGGGCGCTGGCCAAGCGTACTGCCGACTCCACCGCCGAGATCGACGGCCTGCTGGGCAACCTGGCCAGCCGCACTGCCGAAGTCGCCGAGCAGATGCACGCCAGCCTGGAAGTGTCGCAGCAGTCGGTCAGCCGCATTGGCCTGGCCCGCGACAGCTTTGGCCAGATCCGTGAGTCGGTGGATGTGATTCGCGACATGAACACGCAGATCGCCACGGCCGCCGAAGAGCAGCACCAGGTAGCCGAGGACATCAACCGGCACATCAGCCAGATCCACGGCGATGCGCAATTGGTGGCCGAACTTGCCCAGGCTGCGCGGCAGGACTCACAAAGCCTGGCAGGGCTGTCCAACGAACTGGATGCACTGGTGCGACGTTTCCGCACCTGATCGGCCAACCGGCCTCTGTTACCGGCCTCTGGGGTTCACCTAGGCCGGTACAGGGCGCTGGAGGTTAAAACTTCAGCTCCCCCGGCGTCGCCCCGAACAATTGCTTGAACGCTGCGATGTAAGCCGAGGTCGAGTCATAACCGCAGCCCAACGCCGCCTCCGTCACGTTATCCCCCGCCTCCAGCAACGCCAGCGATGACAACAGCCGCATACGCTGCCGCCAATTGCGAAAACTCAACCCGGTCTCCCGCTGAAACAGCCGCATCAGCGTCTTTTCCGAACATGCCAATTGCTGCGCCCATTGCTGCAGGGTCTGTGGCTGGTCTGGCGCGGCGATCAGGCCATTGCACAGCGCCAGCAACCCTGGATGGCGTGGCAGCGGCAACGAGAAGCCCACCTCTGGCAACGTGCGCAACTGGTCGAGCAGCACCGCGACCAATCGCGCCTCAGCGCTGTCACCTTCCGGGTAGTCTGCCGGGAGCAGGCAGAACTGCTTGATCAGCTCCCGCGCCAACGGCGTCACCTCCAGCACCCGGCAGTGCTCCGGTGCCCACGGGCAGGCATCGCGGCGAACGTACAGGCTGCGCATTTCGGCCTGCATCGATGTCACCACCTCGTGTTCGGCATCGGCAGGCACCCACACGCCCCACTGGGGGGGCGCGAAATAGCTGCCTTCGCGGGTGTATACACCCAGCACGCCGCTGATGGCGTAGGAGAACTGCACCCAATCGTGCTGATGGCGGGTGGTCCAGGAGCCGGCACCGAGGCTTTCGGCGCGGGCATACAGCGGCCTGGGCAGATGGTCCAATGCGGGGATGGGCCGGGGGTGTCCGATGATCGGCATGGCGGTTTCTTGTAGTTCTGATCGGACAAGCCTAACAGCTGGGGGGATGACTGTGGCGCCATCCCGCAAGATCACCGCTCGACGATAACCGTCACCCCCTGCCCGCCCGCCGCACAGATCGAGATCAACCCGCGCCCCTTGCCCGCCGTCGCCAGCAGCTTGGCCAGGTTGGCCAGCACCCGCCCACCCGTCGCCGCGAACGGATGCCCCGCCGCCAACGAACTGCCCTTGACGTTGAGCTTGCTGCGATCGATCGCGCCAAGCGCTGCGTCCAGCCCCAGCCGCTCACGGCAATAGTCCGCGTCCTCCCAGGCCTTGAGCGTACACAACACCTGGGCAGCGAACGCTTCGTGGATTTCGTAGTAGTCAAAGTCTTGCAGGGTCAGGCCATTGCGCGCCAACAAGCGCGGCACCGCATACACCGGCGCCATCAACAGGCCTTCGCGGCCGTTGACGAAATCCACCGCAGCGGTTTCGCCGTCCACCAGATAGGCCAGCACCGAGAGCCCCTGTTCCTGCGCCCATGCTTCGCTGCCCAGCAGCACCAGCGAAGCACCGTCGGTCAACGGCGTGGAATTGCCTGCCGTCAGCGTGCCCAGGCCGCTGCGGTCGAAGGCTGGCCTGAGCTTGGCCAGTTGTTCCAGGGTCAGGTCCGGGCGCAGGTTGTTGTCACGGCCCAACGCCAGAAATGGCGTGAGCAGGTCATCCTGCCAACCTTCGGCATAAGAAGCTGCCAACCGTTGATGGCTGAGCAAGGTCAGTTCGTCCTGTGCACTGCGCTCAATCCGCCAGGCCTGTGCCATTCGCTCGCAATGCTCGCCCATCGACAGGCCTGTGCGCGGCTCGCCATTGCGGGGTAACTCAGGTTTCAGGTGGCCAGGGCGCAATTTGAGAAAAGGTTTGAGCCGTTCAGCCAGGCTTTTGCCGCGGTTGGCCTCCAGCAGGATGTGGCGCAACCCTTCGTTGACGGCAATGGGCGCATCGGAGGTGGTATCCACGCCGCCCGCAATGCCGCTGTCGATCTGCCCCAGGGCAATCTTGTTGGCCACCAGCAGTGCAGCCTCCAGCCCCGTGCCGCAGGCCTGCTGGATGTCGTAGGCCGGTGTGCGCGGTGACAAGCGTGAACCGAGCACGCATTCGCGGGTCAGGTTCATGTCACGCGAATGCTTGAGCACCGCGCCTGCCACCACTTCGCCCAGCTGAAGCCCATGCAAGCGGTAGCGCTCGATCAGGCCCTCGAGGGCGACGGTCAGCATCGCCTGGTTGCTGGCGGTGGCGTAGGCGCCATTGGAGCGGGCGAACGGGATTCGGTTGCCGCCCAGGATCGCGACCCGGCGAGGTGAACGCATGCGCATGTTCCTCCTGAAACAATTTAAACCGTACAGCCTAGGTGTTTTTACCGCATTCGAACGACCTTGCCACAAAGTTGGTCCACACTTTCAAGCTTGCCTTCAGGGAGACCCACTCATGAGCGATCGCTACCTCGGCTTTGCCAACTCCAACCTCGGCCGCCGCCTTGTGGATGCCCTTGGCCTGCCACACCCGGCCCCGCTGGAGCGCTGGCAGGCCGGCCGCCTGCGCCCGGTGGAGGGCGCCCTGGTAATCGGTGGCGGGCCACTGACAAGCCGGGTCGAGGCCATCGCCCCGCGCCTCACCGACGAACTCTACAGTTTCAATGCCGAAGGCTTGCAGGCACAGGCCTGGGTGGCGGGCCTGGGGCCGAAGCTAAAGGCCGTGGTGTTCGATGCCACTCATCTGTCCGACAGCGACAAATTGAAGCAGTTGCGCGAATTCTTCCAGCCATTGCTGCGCAGCCTGGCGCCTTGCGCCCACGTGGTGATTCTCGGCCGCACCCCGGAGAGCCTCGACGACCCACTGGCCAGTGTCGCGCAACGTGCACTCGAAGGTTTCAGCCGCTCGCTGGCCAAAGAGCTGCGCAACGGTGCGACCGCGCAGCTGCTGTATCTCGCTGAAGGTGCCGAAGACCAACTGGAAGGTGCACTGCGTTTTTTCCTCTCGCCCAAGAGCGCGTTCATTTCTGGCCAGGTCCTGCGCCTTGAAACCTGCGCCAGCCAGGTCGAGGATTGGACCCGCCCGCTTGGCGGCCGTCGCGCCCTGGTGACCGGTGCGGCACGCGGTATCGGCGCGGCCATCGCCGAAACCCTGGCGCGCGACGGCGCTGAAGTGGTGCTGCTGGATGTGCCGCAAGCGCGGCAAGACCTCGAAGCCCTCGCCGCGCGGCTAGGCGGCCAGGCGCTGGGCCTGGACATCTGCGCCAACGACGCAGCAGCGCAACTGCTCGAAGCACTGCCTGGGGGTATCGACATCGTGGTGCACAACGCAGGCATCACCCGTGACAAGACATTGGCCAACATGACCCCGGAATACTGGGACGCCGTGCTGGCGGTAAACCTCAAGGCGCCGCAGGTGCTCACCCAGGCGTTGTACGACGCTGGCGCGCTCGGTGACAACGCGCGCATCACCCTGCTGGCCTCGGTCAGCGGCATCGCCGGTAACCGTGGGCAGGCCAACTACGCGGCGAGCAAGGCCGGGCTGATCGGCTTCGCCGAAGCCTGGGCGCCAAAGCTCGCCGAGCGCGGTGCCAGCATCAATGCCGTGGCCCCCGGCTTCATCGAAACGCACATGACCGCCGCCATGCCCATGGGGCTGCGCGAGGCCGGGCGCCGCTTGAGCTCCCTGGGCCAGGGCGGGCGGCCACAGGATGTTGCCGAGGCCATCGCCTGGCTCAGCCAGCCGGGTTCCGGTGCGGTCAATGGCCAGGTCCTGCGGGTCTGTGGCCAGGCACTGATGGGAGCCTGACCATGAGCAGACATTGGCACGACCTACACGCCCCGGACTCACGCGCCAGCCTCTACCTGCGCGCGGCCAGCAAACGCAAAATCAGCGGCGACAGCCTGCCGGACACAGGCCTGCGCTGCGTCATTCGGGCCCAGCCCGACAACCTTGCGGCCTACCACCGGCTCTGCCACTTCACCGACGATGGCCGCTTGCCGGGCACTTATCCACATGTCATGGCCTTCCCCCTCCAGTTGCAGCTGCTGACCGGCCACGACTTCCCCTTCCCACTGCTCGGGCTGGTGCATCTGTATAACCGCATCGAGGTGCTGCGCCCCCTGGGTGGCATCGATGGGTTACGGTTTGCGGTGTACGCCGACAACCTGCAACCTCATGCCAAGGGCGGCACCTTCGACCTGATCACCGAAGCCGAAGATGGCCTGGGCCTGCTCTGGCGCGAAACCAGCCGCATGCTGGTACGCGGGCTGCACCAGGAAGGCCAGGCGAGTGAGCTGGCAGAACGCGAACCGGGCCCACTGGCAGAGGCGAGCCGCTGGTATGCAGACAGCGATATCGGCCGGCGATACGCCAAGGTGTGCGGGGACTACAACCCCATCCACCTGAGCGCCGCCAGTGCGCGACTGTTCGGGTTTCCCAAGGCCATTGCCCATGGTATGTGGAGCCAGGCCATGGCGCTTGCGGCGTTGCGCGGGCACCTGCCGAACAGTGGCTATGGCTTCGAGGTGGATTTCCTGAAGCCGGTGCGGTTGCCATCGGAGGTGGTGCTCAGTGCCAGTGAGGCCGGGCCCGCAGGGGAACTGCGGCTGGATGGGCATGGCGAGTTGCTGCACATGCTCGGGCGTTGGGACCAGCTCTAGGCCGTGTGGCGGCTGCGCAGCCGCCCCCGAATCCTCTTGCTTTGCATCGGACCTGCGCCGAAGCTATGCGGCATTAGGAGAGCCCCGATGAACCTGCAAGAACTCACCGAACGCCTGCACAAGATCCGCGACAACAACGACTGGCGCGGCTTCCACAGCCCGAAGAACCTGGCCATGGCCGCCAGCGTCGAAATGGCCGAGCTGGTGGAAATCTTCCAGTGGCTGAGCGAAGACCAATCCCGCCAGTTGCCCGCCGACAAACTCGCCCACGCCGGCCAGGAGGTGGGCGATGTGGTCCTCTACCTGTTGCTGCTGTGCAGCGAGCTGGGCCTGGACATGGACCAGGTGGTACGGGCCAAACTGGCCGACAGCGAGAGGCGCTTCGCGCGATGAACGACCGTCACTTCGATGAACTGGCCACGCGCTTCGCGGAAAAGATCTACGGCGGTGCCAAAGGTGCAATTCGCCTGGCCGTGCTGCAAGCCGACCTGGCCGAAACATTGCCCGACCGCCCGCTGCGCATTCTCGATATCGGCGCAGGCCTGGGCCACATGGCCCTGTGGCTGGCTGAGCGCGGCCACCAGCTGACCCTGGCCGAGCCCGCCGCGCCCATGCTCGACGGTGCCCGTGCGCGCTTTGCCGAAGCGGGCCAGACGGCCACCTTCATCCAGGCGCCGTGGCAGGACCTGCTCGGCCAACTCACCGAACCCTACGACCTGGTGCTGTGCCACGCTGTGCTCGAATGGCTGGCCGAACCCGAAAGCATCCTGCCCGTGCTGCATCAGCTGACCGCCCCCACCGGGTGGCTTTCGCTGGCCTTCTACAACCGCGACGCGCTGGTCTATCGCAACCTGCTCAAGGGCCATTTCCGCAAGTTGCGCAGCAACCGCCTGGAAGGTGAAAAGCAGAGCCTGACCCCACAGAAACCACTTGATCCACGTGAGCTCAAGGCGCAACTTGAGCCTATGTGGCAGGTCGAAAGCCAGAGTGGTGTCAGGGTGTTCCACGACTATATGCCCAAGGAGTTCCAGGCCAAGGCCGAACTGCTCGACCTTCTGGAAATGGAGCTGGCCCACCGCAGGCACCCAAGCTTTGCCGGGCTCGGTCGCTACCTGCACTGGATCTGCCGCCCCCGCTGACCCCGCCCGCCGGGAGGAATACATGCCGTACCGTCTGTTGTGCCTGGCCCTGCTGCCCCTCGCCCTGGCTGGCTGCCAGGGCAGCAACCCGTATGTCGCCAGCGGCCGCCCGATACCGCCCGCGCCCGCTGCGGCAGCCACCACTTTCGACGCAAGTGCCTACCCGGCACCCGCCCGTGACTATGGGCACTATCGCAGCTGGAGCTGGCGTGACGGCCAGTTGCCCAGCGGCACGGCCAATGCCGACCCGGCGCAACTGGCCGATGCCATCAGCGGCGCGCTCGACCAGCATGGCCTGCGCCCGGCGCGGGGCAGCACCGGCGATTTGCTGGTCAGCGCCGACATGCGCCTGGAAAAACGCCTGCGCCAAGTGCGCGACTATGACACCTACGACCCCTACTACGGCGCCTACCCTTATGGCGGTGTCGGTTATGGCGGCTATCGCAATGGCTACGGTGCCTATGCCAGCGCACCGATCGTGCGCACCTACGAGGTCGAGGTGATGGTGGTGCGCATCGATCTGTTCGACGCGCGCAACGGCCAGCCGGTCTGGAGCGCCAGTGCTGAAAGCAATAGCGACAAGGACTCGCCGCGTGATCGCGAAAGTGCCTTGCGTGATTCTGTGCACAAGGCGCTCAGCGGCTATCCTCCCAGTTAACGTCTACCGGAGAACCATCATGTTGCGCCGTCTCGTTCTACTGTCATTTGCGCTATTACTTGCGGCCTGCTCCAGCAATAACGTCCAGCATGATTTCGACGCCAGCCGCGATTTTGCCGCCTACCGCAGTTGGGCGTGGCAAGAACCCGGCTTGCAGTACCGCCCGGACGACCCCCGAATCAAGAGCGACCTGACCGAGCAGCGCATTCGTCAGGCGGTTGCCGGCCAGCTCGACCAGCGTGGCCTGCGCCCGGTGCAGGGCACTGCACGGCCTGACCTGAACGTACGCACGTACCTGATCGTCGAACAGCGCCAGCAACAGATCACCACCAACTACGGCGGTGGGTGGGGTGGCTACTGGGGCGGCTACTGGGGCGGCCCGATGTACAACGAAACCCGCAGTGTCGACTACAAGGTCGCCACCATTCAGGTCGACATGTTCGATGGGCGTGACGGCAAGCTGGTGTGGCGCGGCAGTGCCGAACAGATCATGAACAACTACCCGCCAAGCCCGGAGGAACGCAATACCGCCATTCACAATACCGTGGCCAAGGTATTGGCCAACTACCCGCCGGGTAGCAAGAAGTAGCAGTCAGCGGGAGCGGCCTTGCATTGCGATAGGGCCGCCCCCCAAAAGCGCTGTGCCAACCGCGACATAATCCATTTCTACCACGCCTTTTTTCGTTGCCAACTGCACTCCCCTGCACGTTCCCGTCTATCTTCAGTTAAGGAAACCTGACTGACCGGGTAGAAGTGTTCAACAATTAGGGAAGGCGACCTGCCAATGCAAAGCATTGTTCTCTTGATGTGGCTTGCCTTGTGCTCCGAACAGGATGTGCGTCAACGCCAGATATCCAACCTGCTGACACTCGGCGTCGCGGCCTGCGCCCTGGCTTGGCTGTTCGCTACCGGCCACAGCTGGATCGGCGCCGAGGCCAGCGACGCCGGTTGGGCGCTGGCCATCGTCATGCTGCTGACCCTACCCGGCTACATGCTCGGGCGCTTCGGTGCCGACGACGTCAAGCTGATGGGCGCACTGGCCCTCGCCACCAGCCCTCAGTATGTACTCGGCACCTTCATCGGGGCGGGCGTCACGGTGCTGCTGTGGCTGCTCACCCGTCGCCGGTTGTGGACCCTGCTCAACCCCAAGGTAAAGAAGCGCTTGCAGGCCCTCACGGAGCAGATGGACGACAAGCAGGCCTTCGTGCCCTACGTATTGGCAGGCTTTCTTCTGACAGCGGTATGGATCCAATAATCATTTTGTGGTCCGATAACTTGTACGGGCCTTGTACAGACTCGCAAAGTACGACTACTTTTAAGCTGCCAGAGCGTCTGGCCCGGGAGCAGGGCCGATTACGAACAGGGAGTTGATCGTGAACAAGCCGTCGAGTGAAATGAAGGTATTGGTGGTTGATGACCAGCCATTGATCGTCGAGCAACTGTGTGAATTTCTCGAAAGCCAAGGTCACCCTTGCGTCCCTGCCAATTCCACCGACCAGGCCATCGAGCGCTACCTGGCCGATCAAAGCATTGGCCTGGTGGTGT
This sequence comes from Pseudomonas sp. Irchel s3f19, assembly GCF_900187555.1. NCBI lineage: Bacteria > Pseudomonadati > Pseudomonadota > Gammaproteobacteria > Pseudomonadales > Pseudomonadaceae > Pseudomonas > Pseudomonas sp. Irchel s3f19. Next base: position 25,594 of record NZ_FYDW01000016.1, read on the forward strand.
GCGACCTGCACATGCCGCAGCGCGATGGCATCGAACTGGTCCGCGCACTGAAGCAAATTGCCGGCAGCAAGCGCATGTTCGAAGCGATCATGCTGACAGGACGTGCGGAGAAGCAGGATGTGATCCGCGCCTTGCGCGCAGGTTTTGCCGACTACTACCAAAAGCCCATGAACCTCGACGAACTGCTCGAAGGCGTTCGCCGCCAGGAGCAGGCATTGCTCGAGCGCCAGCGCAACCTCAAGGAACTGGGCGGCCTGAACCAGCGCCTGCAGGACCTGGCATCGTCCGTTGACGAGCTCTACCACGACCTTGAAAAGGCCCGCGGCCAGGGTGTGCATCGGCGTGCCAATGATGTCGAGGAAGGCGAAAGCGAGCTGCCTGCGGTGTTCGAGAAGCTGTCGCCGCGCCAACTGGAAGTGGCGCGGTTGGTCAGCAAAGGCAAGACCAACTACCAGATCGCCTGCGAACTGGGCATCACTGAAAACACCGTGAAGCTCTATGTGTCCCAGGTGCTGCGCCTGACCCACATGCACAACCGCACGCAACTGGCGCTGGCGCTGACGCCGAGTTCTTCCCCGGTGCATCAGCGCTTTACCGCGCATTGATCACGAACGCCGGTGTTGCGCAGGAGCGTATCGAGCGGGGTTCATTGCATCTGATAGGTGAAGCTGAGCGTCACGCGTGGCGTTCGGCTCAGGCTGTCCAAGGCAGCATCCGCCAGAGGTTTCGCTACTTCCACAGCAACATCGAAATAACGCCCATCCCCCAGCCGCAGCCCCAGCGCAGCAGACGCCATCCGGGCATCCTCGACCTTGCCGGCGTTGTACCAGGCACGCGCTGCATCGAGCACCGCATAAGGCTGCACCACCTTAAGCCAGCCGCCGCTGTGCCGAACGCTGTAGTTGAGCTCGTACGCCACACCCCAGCCCTTGTCCCCTGCTGCCTGGTCACGGGGGTAACCACGGCCGAAACCCTGCCCACCAAACACCGCCCGTTCGCTGTCGGGTAGTTTGTCGTCGCTCCAGTACAGGGCGCCCGACACCACCCCCTGCCAAGCGTCGAACAGGGTATCGTTCTGCAACCCCGAAAGGCGCAACCGCAAGAAGTCGAGGTCATAGTCGGCGTCGCTGCGCGCGCCGAGGTAATCCAGGCCTTGATAGACCCCGGCACTGACGATCCGCAAGCGGCGAGCCTCGGCCTTGCGCCAGTTGCCCTCGAATGACAGCGCCCGTACGTAGTTATCGTATTCGCGCACCGGCAAACGCCCCGCAGGCCGATCTTCGAGATGCTCGCTGACCGCGTAGAAGCGCCCCATCACCGTCAGCCACTCATCCGGCCTGACGATCAGTGGTTGGCCAAGGCCTACCGAATAACGCTCGCTTTCCCGCTTCTGGGTGAGATCGCTGCCGTCATCCAGGCGAATACGGGTGCCCGGCGTGCTGCGATAGCGCGAAGCAGATACCAACAACTGGCTGCCTTCGGCGTCCAGGTACTGGCTGTAAGCCAAACGCTGGTAATGGGCCTGATCATCCCCGGGAGGCAGCAGCAGGCTTGCCTGGACCTGTTCGGCATAGCGGGTCTGGGCATTGCTGGCCACGGTGAACAGCGCCTGGGTGTCCTCACGGCTGCCATCGTTTACGGTAATGCCAGCGGCAAACGGCCTACGCTGCGCGTGCACCGTCAGGTGAGCGGCACCCTCAGGCGAATGCGCCGCGGTCAGTTCGGCGCCTAGCGCAACGCCCGGGATGCGTTCGGCAATGCCGATGTAGCGCTCCAGCGTTTCACGTGTGAGCGGCCGTTCGGCTTGCAAACGCTGAAGTAACTGCTCCAGGTAACGGCGGGCCGAACCGATGTCGCCTTGCAGCCGGTAGCCTTGGATATAGCCCTCCACCAGCACCACCTGGATGCGGCCGTCTGCGACATCCTGCGGTGGCAGGTAGGCATACGAGAGCAGGTAACCGTCCTGCCGATAGCGTTGGGTGAGGCGCTCGGTGAACTGTTGCAACTCGCCCAGCGTGATCTCGTGCCCTATCAGCGGCTGGTAGTGGTCGCGCAGCTCGCTCAGGGGGAACACCGTGCCGCCCTCGAAACGCACCTTGTGCAACACCAGCCGGGTGTCCGCAGGTGCCCAACCAGCAATATTGGCATCTGACAGCGCCAGCCGCAGCGGCGAAGTGTCGGGGCGGTAGGTGTCTATTGGCAGGTTGGCGGCAGGCAGCCGACGCTCGTTTTCATGGCTGTCGAGAAACACCGGCAACGCCTCTGCCTGGGCCAGCAGGGCCCAAGGCAGCAATAACAGGGGCACGACCAGAGGACGCATAGGACGCTCCATGATCCCTCGGGTACCGCGGCGCCAGCCGGTCACACCCGTCACTTGCAAAGCGTAGGTGCTGGCCCGGCAATCGTCGAACGGCTACTCGCTGACCTGAAACGCCACCCGCGCGGTCTCGCCACTTTCATCCAGCGCGCTGAGCTCGATCTGCCCAGCGCGTTCGAAGCGCACCAGCAGGCTGTCCTGGCCCAGGGTCTCGCCCAACGGCTGGCCATTGAGGAACCACCAGCGCCGTCCACCCCCGCCAAGGGCAGAAACGTGCAACTGCAACGGCTCGCTGCTGGTTGCCGGGCGGCGCAGGTTGTCACCCGGGCGTACACCGACGATTGAAAGAGGTGGCGCAGTCGCCGGTGCCTGCGGTGGGCAGGTCGGGTCGACTGCCGGCAAGCGCGCCGCACGCCGTTCGACGCGGGGAAGCCACGGCTCCAGCGGCGCAGGCCAGAGGGCGATGTCACGTACCTTGGCCCCCAGGCAGCTGCCATCGACGCGCTGCCCTTGCGCATTGACCCAGACGCGCTCGCGCAAGCCCATCCCCAGCGGTTGGTCGGCTGCCTGCAAGGTCGGCGGCGTGGTGCCGTCGAGTGTCCAGGCAAAACGCTGGCGACGGCAGTTGGGGTCTTGCCGATTCATCGGCTGGCCCAGCGGCCAGCAGATGGCTGCCACGCCGATGGTATCGGGCACCTGCTCGACCGGCACGCGGATACCGCGCTGGGCGTCGCGGTTGCTCAGCAGGTCATGCACCTGAAGCATCAACGGCGCCGCCGAGGCCAGGCCGAACTGCCCAGGTACTGGCGTGCCGTCAGGGCGGCCGATCCAGACACCGATCAGGTAGCGCGGCCCGACGCCGATCGACCAGGCATCACGGAAGCCATAGCTGGTACCGGTCTTCCAGGCCAATTGCGGGCGCTGCACCAGCTCGGCGTGCGGGTCACGGTCCGGACGCGCCTGGCCACTGAGAATACGCCGGATAATCCACGCCGCCCCTGGCGACAGCAGGCGCCGCTCCAGCAACGGCTCCTGGGGCTGCAGGCGGATGCGCGCACTGTTGCCGGCTCGGGCGAAGGCCGCATAGCCGCCGACCAGGTCTTCCAGGCGGCTGCCCGCACCGCCGAGGATCAGCGACAGGTTGGGCTCGGCCAGGGGCGGCAGCATCAGCGGCACGCCGGCCACACGCATCTGCGCCGCGAAGCGTTTCGGGCCATAGGCTTCCAGCAACTGCACCGCCGGCAGGTTGAGCGACAGGGCCAAGGCCGAACTGGCCGACACCGGCCCGCTGAAACCCATGGAGAAGTTGCCAGGCCGATAATCGCCGTAGCGCCTGGGCACATCCTGCAGCAGCGATTCGGAGTGGATAAGCCCGTCGTCCAGCGCCATGCCGTAAAGGAACGGTTTGAGCGTCGAGCCGGGCGAGCGCAAGGCGCGCACCATGTCGACATGGCCGTAGCGTCGCTCATCGGCCAGGTCGATCGACCCCAGGTAAGCGCGCACCGCCATGGTCTGTGCATCCACCACCAGAATCGCCGCCGACGTGCGCTCCGGCAGGCGTGCACGCCAGCCTAGCAGCAGGTCTTCGAGGCGCCTTTGCAGGGCCGCGTCGAGTGTGGTGCGAATCAGTGGCGGGCTACCGGCGGTGTTCAGCCGCCGCGCCAGCAACGGCGCCAGGGCCGGCTCTTGCCGCGGCGCCAGCAGTAAGGGCTCTTCGGCGGCCTCCTTGAGCTGCTGGGCGGGCCAGACCTGGTACTCGGCCAGCCGTTGAAGCACCTTGTCGCGCGCACGCTGGGCACGTTCGGGATGGCGGTCCGGGCGCAGGCGGCTGGGTGCCTGGGGCAGCACCGCAAGCAGCGCCGCCTCGGCAGGTGTCAGGTGCTTGGGCGACTTGCCCAAATATGCCCAACTGGCAGCCGCCACCCCCTGCAGGGTGCCGCCAAAGGGCGCGCGGTCGAGGTAGATCTGCAGGATTTCGCGCTTCGACAGGTGCCACTCCAGCTGCGCCGTACGCCATAACTGGCGCAGCTTGCCGGCCAAGGTGCGGTCATGCGGGTCGAGCAGGCGCGCCACCTGCATCGACAACGTACTGCCGCCCGACACCACGCGCCCACCGCGCAGGTTCAGCCAGGCCGCGCGGGCCAGGGCCAGCGGGTTGACCCCGGGGTGGCGATAGAACCAGCGGTCCTCGTAGGTCAGCAGTGCCTGCAGGTACAGCGGCGAGACCTCATCCGGGCTGACCGGATAGCGCCACACGCCCTCGGCGTCGGCAAAGCGCCACAATGGCGTGCCGTCTTCGGCCAGCACTACCCGCGCCAGGTCGTCGCCTGGCATGGGCAGCGGCCAGATACGGTCAGCCAGCCACAGCAGGCCGACAGCCAGCACCAGAGTGATGACACCGGCACGGGCAATTCTGCCCGCTCGCGTGCGCGGCCACGCTAAGCTTGGCATCGGGAACCGACTTGGCCAACTGATGGCCAAAGGCTTGGAAACGGCAAACTCGCCGACGTGTCGATCAGGAAGCAACTATGCATGTAGAAGGTTTTTTCGAGTGGCTGGGCCAGGCACTGGGTTCGTTGATCCGAGTTATCGTCGACGCATTGAGCGGGCTGTTCAACCTGCTGGCCAATGCCGGGGGCAATTTCATCGATGGCCTGGCGCGCACGCTGGGCATGGACACCTCGCTGGTCAGCATCCTTGCCCTGGTGGTCGGCCTGATGCTGCTGTACTCGGCCATCCGTGCCTTCATGCGGGCGTCGATCATCCTCGGGATCATCTGGCTGGTGCTGGGGTTGTGGGTGATGAGCTGGGTGATTCACTGAGGCCCTGCCGCCCCTCGCTTTGATGTGTTTTTTGGGTGTGTGTAGGAGCGGCCTTGCGTCGCGAAAGGGCCGCAGAGCGGCCCCAGGATTTCGGCGTTAACCTTGATATCGCTGGGGCCGCGCTGCGGCCCTCTCGCGACGCAAGGCCGCTCCTACAACAACCCAAGCACGCGGGGCAGCTGCGGCTTAGCGGGCGTTGACGGTCATCTCGCCCTGCCCCTCGCCCACGGCCTGCAGGTTCGGCCGGTACATCGACTCGACCTGCGGCGGCGGCACGCGATAGGTGCCCGGCGTTACCGCCCGTGCCAAGTACAGCAGGTGCGTGGTGCTATAGCCATCGAGTTTGAGCGCGGCCACATAACGGTCATCACGGTACTCCTGATGCACCACGCTGGCATTCTGCATCGACTCACGCCACTCCTTTACCGCGCTGCTGGCGTTGTCCAGGCTGGCGGCGCTCTGTGCCAGGTTCTGGTTTTCCAGCTCCAGCCCCGCCGGCAGCAAATCGACCACCAACGCATCCGGCACACGCTCTTTGGCCTTGAGCGCCAGGTGCACCAACACCAAGTCGCCACTGCGCAGGTTGTGCAGGTCCAGTGGTTGGCCGTTCATGCCCAGGTACTCGCGACGAATCTCCATGCCATTGCCGCCAGCCGATGGCGCCTGGCGTGGGTAGCCAGAGAGGGTCAGCTGCTGGTAAAGCGTTTCGCTGCCTTCGTTTTGCACCGTCAACGGCGAAGCCAACAACGGGCCTTCGAGCTTCAGGCCCGACGCTGCGTTGTCGAGCTCGCGGATTTCGCCTGCGCTGTCCAGCCGCGCCTGCCACTTGCCCTCCGGCTTGCCGAGCAAACCACGGCCGGCAAGGAACAGCGCGTTGCGTTCCTGAGTCGACAGCCAGCGGTTGGCCGCCAGCTCGTCAGACAGCGCGAACAAGCGTTGGTCGACCTGGTTGCTGGCCAGGTTGCTTTCCTGCAACAGCGCCAGGATCAACGCTTGGTCACGCAGGGTGCTGCCGTAGTCAGCCATCCAGCCCTTGCTGCGGCTGATGCCCAACCCGGCTTGCAAGGCCTGCTCGGCGCGTGGCTTGTCGCCCATCTTGTCCAGCGCCACGGCCAGTTGCACCAGCGGTAGACCCGAGCGGGCGTCGGCGCGGCGTTCGAACAGCCCGCGCAAGGCGCCCAGCGGTGCCTGCAGGTTGCGCGACAATACCAGCGCAGCATAGGCCTGCACGGCGAAGCGGGTATGGTCGGCGCTCTCGCTGTAGTCGACCTCGATCAGGTTGCGTTCCTGCAGGTAGCGCAGCAGGCGTTCGTTGGCTTTCTTCAGCGCTTCGGCCGGCACGCCGTAGCCCTGGTCACGGGCACGCAGCAGGAAGTCGGTGACATAGGCGGTCAACCAGTACTCCTCCTCGCTGTCCGAGCTCCACAGGCCAAAGCTGCCGTTGTAACGCTGCATGCCCAGCAGGTGCTCGATGCCCATCTCGATCTTGCGTTTGCGCACATCGGCCGGCTCGCCCTTGATGCCCAGGCGCTTGAGGCTCTCGGCATCGGCGTACAGCGACGGGTACAGCCCGCTGGTAGTCTGCTCAAGGCAACCATACGGGTAGGCTTCGAGGGCGCGGATCTGTTCGGCCAGGTTCAGCGGCGGCCGGCTCGACACCACCAGGCTGGCTTCAAGGCCCGCCGGTTCGAAGGCCGCCAGGTCAGCCTCGGGCAACGCCCATGGCTGGTCCTTCAGCGCCACCCGATAGTGCTTGAGCATTGCCGGGTAGGCCGGGCGCACGCCCAAGGTCCACTCACGCTCGAAGGCCGTGGCCGGCTCGTTCGGCAATTGCAGGCCATTGACGCGCACCTTCACCTTACCCTGGCCCAGACCACCCTGGGCCTGCACCGGGATCATCAGCGTGGACCGCTGGCCTTCAGCCAGGGCAACGCTTTGCACAGCGCTGGTGGCCAGGCTCAACTGGCCTTCGGTGCTGATTTCGACATTCAGTTGCTGGGCTTGGCCGGACAGGTTGGCCAGGTCCAGCGCCAGGCTGGTGCGGTCGCCGCCGGCGAGGAAGCGCGGCGCCGAGAGTTCGGCGATCAACGGCGCGGCGACCACGGTCTTGCCCTCGGCCATGCCGAAGTGATCCTCGGTCCAGGCCTGGGCCATCAGCCGCAGCTCGCCGTTGAAGTCGGGGATGTCCACCGTGGCCTGGCCTTCGCCCTTGTCGTCCAGGGTCACCGGCAGGCTCTGCTGCGCGACGATGGTCACCGTGGTGTTGGGGCGTTTGCCACCCTTGGCCATGGCGGCGTCACCGCCGAATGCCAGGCTGGCCAGACGGCCCTGGCCGGCTTCGATCAACTGGCCGTAGATGTCCAGTTGGTCAGCGCCATAGGCCTTGCGACCGAACAGGCTGGCGAACGGGTCGGGGGTCTTGAAGTCGGTGATGTTGAGGATGCCCACGTCAACCGCAGACAACAGCACATGCACCTGTTGCCCCGCAGCGGGTGCACTGCCATCGGCCTTGGCCACCTTGAACTTCACCGTCAGCGGCTGCTTGGGGCGCATTTTTTCCGGTGCCTGCAGGCTGACCGCGAGCTTGCGCTCGGCCCGGTCCAGCGGCAGGTGCAGCACGCCCACGGCGCGTTTAGGCGTGGCATTGGCCTTGCGCTCGCCGGGGCGAATTACCAGGGCGCTGATGTACAAGTCGTGGCGTGCCCATTGTTTGTCCAGTTGCACGTCGAAGGTCTTGCCCTCGGCCGGCACGTCGATTTCCTGCCACCACAGCGGGCCATCGCTGGACTCGATCATCAGGTAGCCGCTGCCGGCTGCCGGCGGCGTTACCGTGACCTTGGCCGAGGCACCATCGGCGTAGGAGGGTTTGTCCAGGGCCAGCTTGACCTGGTCGGGGCGCACCGCGCCGCCTTCGGCGTTGTCCTGGGCGCGGTAGCCGGCCCAGAAGCGCTCGCTGGAGACCAGGCCGGTTTCCGGGTCTTCGACTTCGACCCGGTAAGGGCCCCACTCGACCTGGAACGACAATTTGGCGGTCGAGCCGGCCTTGACGCTGACGGTCTGCTCGCTCTGGGTGAGGAATTTCTCGTTGAAGTTGTAGCTCCAGCCGTCGCTCTGCGAGTAGTTCCAGTAGTAGTCACGGCGTTCGCGGATCAGCCGCACCTTGAGGTCGTTGGCCGCAAGCTTCTTGCCGTCACGGTCGGCGACCAGGAACTCGAATTCCACCGGGCCGTCACTGTCGGTCTCCTCACCCTCGAACAGCCCACGCAGGCCAGGCAAGCGCTCGGCCGGCCAGATCGGCTGTTCCAGGCGACGGGTGATCGGCCTGCCACCGGACTCCTGCAGGCTCGCCTGCACGGTCAGTTGCAGCGGCGAGCGGGCTTCGGCCCAGCGGCTTTCGATATCGACCACCGCCTTGCCGGCCTGGTCGAGGGTGACCTCGTCCAGCTCCAGGTCCTGGTTCAGCTCGGTTTCGGTGACCGAGCCGAACTGGTAACCCGGCAGCGCCGGCACTGCTTCGCGCAACGGGCGCACGTAGGCCTGGCCACTCAGGCGATTACCTGCGGCAGGTGCGCCGTAGAGGTAGCGGCCATCGACCTGGATGTGCGCATCCTGATCAGGCGCAAGCGGCGTGCTGCTGCCTTTGAGCTCCAGCGCCAGGCGCTCGGGGAGGAAGTCTTCGACAAGAAACTCGTAGACCTGCTTGCGCCCGCCCCCCAAATCGAGCAGCAATTGCCAGCGACCAGTCGGTGCTTCGCTGGCCAATTGCAACTGGTACTGGTACAGGCCATTGCCATCGGCCTCCCAGACAAACTTGCGGCTGACCTGCTCATCGGGGCGGCGTACTTCCACGCTGACGGGCTGGGCCTTGACCGGCTTGCCATCCTGATCGCGCAGCAGGCCGTTGAGCAGCACGGTCTCGCCGGGGCGATACAGGTCGCGGGGGCCGAAGATGAACAGTTGCAAAGGGTTGGCCTGAGGGCCGGTGATGTCGAATTCGGCCAGGTCCAACGCTGCGGTGTTCAGGCGCAGCAAGGTGGTGTGCACGCCCTGGGTGGCAATCAAGGTATCGGCCTTGGGCGTGATCGGCAGCTGGGCGTGGCCTTCGCCATCGGTCTTGGCCTGGGCCAACAGCTTGCCCTTCTCATCGTGTATCTCAAGGTTGACGTCCTGCATCGCCTTGCCCCCTTCCAGGGCCTGGGCGAACACGTCGAGGCGGTCGCGGAAGCGGTGCGCAGAGACGCCGATGTCGCTGAGGCTGAACAGGGTGGCCGGCTGCGAATAATCGTAAGTGCCAGAAGCACGCATCACCGCCAGGTACACACCCGGCGCCTGCAGCGGCTTGATCCCGGCGATCGGCAGCAACACGGTCTCGCGGGTGTTGCGCGCCGGGTTGAGGTCGAAACGGCCACTGTAGACCAGCTCGGCCATGGCCAGGGTTTCTTTGGACTGGTAGGAATACAGGCTGCTGTTGCGCCCCCAGTTGACCAGGAAGGTCGACAGCATCTCGGGCTTCACGCGGAAGAATTCGACATCGACCTTGTCGACGTTGAGGGCGATCACCGGCAGGCCTTCGGCCAGGCGCGTGGGCAGCAGCGAGCCGCGGCTGGCAAAGCCGATGGTCGGCTGCATGTCGCGGGTTTCCAGGCGGGTCACCGACTCGCTGTCGAGCTGCTGGCCGTTGACCGCCAGCAGGCCTTTGTCGACGGTCAGCACCAGCTTGCGCTGCGGCTCGAGGTGGCGCAGGCGCAGCTCCATCTGGTTGTCGGAGAGTTCCCAGGCACCATCGACCTTGCCTTTGACAGTGTCGACCAGGTGCAGCTTGGCGGCAAAGTCCTGTTTGGCATCCAGCGGCGCCGAGAAGCTGATCGACAACGCGCTGGCGCCATCGAGCTGCACTTCCGAGACATCCAGCACCGTCAGCGCGCGGCCCTCGTAGCGCTTGGCGAGCACGGCGGGGTCTTCGCGCTTGGCCGGTTGCACCTCGGCGGGCGTGGTGGCTGCCGGTTTCTCAGCCGGCGCCGGTTTGTCCGGCGCAGATGAGTCACAAGCACTGAGCAACGCCAGCGCGCAGGCCAGCAACAATCCTTTGTTGAACATGGTGTGGGAACTCTTTGGCAGCGTGTACGTGAGGGCAGCAACTATAGCGCAACGCCGGGCGCATCACCCGAAGTCGAGCGCCAGGTGAGACCGCGTTCGCGCGCATTGGTTGCCTGGCCGGTACACTGTGGCCTGCAAACGCTGCCCCCATGACCTTAGGACACCGATGAGCTCCCTGACCACCGACTGGCGCGACCGCCCTACCCACCGCAAGGTCTGGGGCCTGGCCGCACCGATGATCCTCTCCAATATCTCGGTACCGCTGGTGGCGCTGGTCGACAGCACCGTCATTGGCCACCTGCCCCATGCCCATCAGCTGGGCGCAGTGGCGGTGGGCGCCACCCTGTTCACCTTCATGGTCGGCCTGATGGGCTTTCTGCGCATGGGCTCTACCGGTTTTGCGGCCCAGGCTGCCGGCCGCGGCGACGGCGCAGCGTTGCGCCAGGTGCTGGTGCAAGGGCTGCTGCTGGCCTTGGGCTTTGCCGTGATCATCGGCCTGCTGGCGCTGCCCTTCAGCCAGCTTGCACTTCATGCGATGCAGCCCAGCGCGGCGTTGCAGCAATCCACCGAAGATTTCTTCCACACTCGCCTGCTCGGGCTGCCTGCTGCATTGGCCAGCTACGCGCTGGTCGGCTGGTTCCTGGGCACCCAGAATGCCAGGGCGCCGCTGGCCATTCTGCTGACGACCAACCTGCTGAACATCGTGCTCAACCTGTGGTTCGTACTCGGCCTGGACTGGGGGGTGCTGGGTTCGGCGCGGGCGTCGGTGATCGCCGAATGGAGCGCCGCGCTGCTGGGGCTGGCCCTGACCCGCCCGGCCCTGCGCGCCTACCCTGGGCACATCGCCTGGGCGGCGTTGAAGCGCTGGCAGGCATGGCGGCCACTGCTGGCCGTCAACCGCGATATCTTCCTGCGCAGCCTGGCCTTGCAGCTGGTGTTTCTGTTGATCACCGTGCAAGGCGCACGCCTGGGTGAAGCGACGGTGGCCGCCAACGCGTTATTGCTCAATGGCCTGCTGCTGACCGCCTACGCCCTCGATGGCCTGGCCCATGCTGTCGAGGCCTTGTGCGGGCACGCCATTGGTGCGCGCGACCACACCAGCCTACGCCGCGCGTTGGTCGTGGCGTGTGGGTGGTCGCTGATCACCAGCGTCGGGTTTGCCGTGTTGTTCCTGCTGGGGGGGCATCTGTTCATCGACCTGCAGACCGATATCGACAGCGTGCGGGCAGCGGCTTACCCGTACCTGCCGTACCTGGCGGTGCTGCCGGTGGTGGCGGTGTGGAGTTACTTGCTGGACGGGCTGTTCATCGGCGCCACGCGGGCCAGGGAAATGCGCAATGCGATGCTGGTTTCGGTGGTGATTGCGCTGCCGGTGGCGTGGGGCATGAGCGGGTTTGGCAACCATGGGTTGTGGCTGGCGTTTCTTGGCTTCATGGCGCTGCGGGCGGTGACGCTGGGGTGGGTTGGGTGGCGGTTGCAGCAAAAGGGGTTGTGGATTCGGTAGTGCCGGATGCCTGTAGGAGCGGCCTTGCGTCGCGAAATGAGGGCGCAGCCCTCACCTGCTGACCTACAGCCACACACAATCCCAATGTGAATACTCGCCAGCACGCTGCACCAGACCGGCACGCATGGGATTGGCGACGATGTAACGCGCGGCGGCTTTTACATCGTCTTCTTTGCGTAGTGCCCGATCATGGTAACCCCGTTGCCAGATATGCCGACGTTCTGCACCCAGCCGATAAAGAGCACAGCTGCTTCTGGATTTGAACGCGCACATCAGGCTTCCCAAACTGATGGGGCCCAGTTCGATCAACCAATGAAGATGATCTGGCATAAGTACCCAAGCAAGCGTTTGGCAGTTGCCTTGTTGATCAGCCAGGCGCAACTGCTGAATCACCGCTCTGGCGAACCATATGTTGCAAAACAATGGATAGCGGCTGCGGGTGACAGCAGTCAGCAGGTAAAGACGACCGGGTTCGGAGACTCGGCCGATGCGTAAACGGTGATTGCCTTGGCTGTCCATGCCGCGCTCCTTTGAATATTGCATTCAAGGGTAGTCATGGTGATTCAGTAGACGATGTACGGATCATTTCCGGGTGTGACCTCGGTGAGGGCTTCGCCCTCACCTGCTGACCTACAGCCACACACAATCCCAATGTGAATACTCGCCAGCACGCTGCACCAGACCGGCACGCATGGGATTGGCGACGATGTAACGCGCGGCGGCTTTTACATCGTCTTCTTTGCGTAGTGCCCGATCATGGTAACCCCGTTGCCAGATATGCCGACGTTCTGCACCCAGCCGATGTCAGCAGGTAAAGACCGGGTGTGACCTCGGTGAGGGCTTCGCCCTCATTTCGCGACGCAAGGCCGCTCCTACAAAAGCACCGCGATCCCGTGCAGGAGCGGCCTTGCCGGGGCGCCGGCCCGGTCGGAAAGGGCCGCTAAGCGGCCCCAACGATCACGAAGACAAGTACGAAGAGCGGGTCAACCCAAGGCGCAAGGCATCAAGGTACTGGGTCCGCTCACGCGCGCTGATCTTCGCGCTGGCCACCTTGTCGCGGTAGTGAGTCATCAACTCCTCCGGCGACAAGTGCACGTAACGCAGCATGTCTTCGATGGTGTCGTGGGTCTCGATACCGGCGTGGTACACGCTGCCATCGGCGTTCTGGTAGATGTTCACCGAGTCGGTGTCACCGAACAAGTTGTGCATGTCGCCCAGGATCTCCTGGTAGGCGCCGACCAGGAACACGCCCAGCAGGTAGTCCTCACCCTCATTGAGCGCATGCACCGGCATGCTGGTCTCGATGCTCTGCTCGTCGACGTACTGGTTGATCTTGCCGTCGGAGTCACAGGTCAGGTCTTGCAGCACCGCACGACGCAGCGGCTCCTCATTCAGACGATGCAGCGGGATGATCGGCAACACCTGGCCGATGGCCCAGGTGTCCGGCAGGCTCTGGAACACCGAGAAGTTGCAGATGTACTTGTCGGCCAGCTTGTCGTTGAGCTCGTCCAGCACCTGACGGTGCGAACGCTGGCGTGCCTTCAGCGAGTTGTGCAGGCGACGGCACACGGCGAAGTAGCACTGCTCGGCCAGGGCCTTCTCGGCGAGGCTGATCTTGCCATCGGCATACTGCGCCGCCACGTCACCCATGTAGTGGGTGGCGCGCCAGTAAGTCTCGGTGACCATCTCGATGTCGGTCGGGCCGAGCAGGTCGGCCAGCCACTGCACGGTCTGCGGCAGGGCCTCTTTGTTCTCGATGGTCGGCACGTCGTCGTTGTGTTTCTCGACGTCGGTCACCTGGATCACCAGCATGGCGTGGTGCGCGGTCAGCGAACGGCCGCTCTCGGAGAAGATGTGCGGGTGCGGCAGGCCCTGCGCGTCGCAGAACTCCTTGAGCATGCCCACCACCACGCCGGCGTAGTCATCCATGTCGTAGTTGATGGAACTGGCATTGCGCGAGTGGGTGCCGTCGTAGTCCACACCCAGGCCACCGCCGACGTCGATGTGATCGACCGGCAGGCCCAACGCACGCAGCTCGCCGTAGTAACGGATGGCTTCCTTGAAGCCGTGCTGGTAGTCGGCCAGGTTGGCGATCTGCGAGCCCATGTGGAAGTGCAGCAGGCGGATGCCCTGGTCCAGGCCGGCATCGCGGAAGCGTTGCACCACCGAAATCAGCTGGGCGGCAGACAACCCGAACTTGGACTTCTCGCCACCGGTGTCCGCCCACTTGCTCGAAGCCAGCGAAGACAGGCGCACACGCAAGCCCACCTGCGGCTTCACCTTCAGCTCGGCGGCCTCCTCGATCACCAGGGCGACCTCGGACTCCTTCTCGATGACGATGAACACGTTGTGGCCCAGCTTCTGGCCCATCAGCGCCAAGCGAATGAACTCGCGGTCCTTGTAACCGTTGCAGACGATGGTGCCGCCCTTCGGCGCCAGCGCCAGCACCGCCAGCAGCTCAGGCTTGGAGCCGGCCTCAAGGCCGATCGAGACATTCTGGGTGGCGATGATGTTTTCCACCACCGCTTCCTGCTGGTTGACCTTGATCGGGTACAGCGCGGTGTACTGGCTCTGGTACTCCAGGCGCGCGATGTTGGCGTCGAACGCACCGGTCAGCTGGCGTACGCGGTCTTGCAGGATATCGGGGAAGCGCACCAGCAACGGCAACGACAGGCCGCTCTGGCGCAGCTCGTCGACCTGCTCGAACAGGTCGATCGGCGCGCTCTGGGGGCCATTGGGGCGCACTTCGACGCGCCCGGCTTCATTGATGGCGAAATAACCAGCGCCCCAATGGCGGATGCCGTAAACACTGCGGCTGTCGGCCACGGTCCATTGGCTACCATCGTCTTTGCGTGTGCGTCGTACGGACATTCAAGTCCCCTATAGATAAGTCGAAGACACTGCCCCAACAAAAGGGCCGGCGCAGTGTAAAAGCTGAAAATGACGGTTCGTCCGGTTCAGGGGTAGACCCTGCCAACAGGAACGAGTTTAGAAAGCACTGGGCAAAAAATCGCGCGCTGGCCTCAGCCGCCGGACTTTTTAGCTTTGAAACCCTGTTTGGTCAGCTCGCCGATCAACAGCTCGACATGGTCGCCCTGAATCTCGATAACCCCGTCCTTCAAGGCGCCACCGGTACCGCAGCGGCGCTTGAGCGTGGTGGCCAGCTCCTTGAGCTGATCGAGGGGCAGCGGCACGCCGGTGACAGTGGTCACGGTCTTGCCACCGCGGCCTTTGCTTTCACGGCGCACACGGGCAGTACCATCCCCCTCGGGGACGACTTGCTGCTTGCAGGTGCAGGCATCCACCGGCTGGCCACAGTCGGGGCAGTGCCGACCGGCATCGGTGGAGTAAACGAGACCGCCAAGGGCGGCGAAGGAAGAAGCTTTCTTGGCCACTTTTGTTCCTCTGTGCTGAGGACAAAAACTGGTCGGCGGGAGCCGACCGCGAAGCCCCACTCTGGCAGGGGCGGCGCTACTGCCGCAAGATCCTGCGGCAGCCCGAAAAGGGCGCGCAGTGTAACGATAAATCGGGGGCTTGTGTAGGAGCGGGTTTACCCGCGAACAAGGGCGTAGCCCTTGCCATGAAACGCAGGTGTCTGGGACGGCCTCTTGCGGCTAAACCCGCACCTACAGACTGGCTCTATACCGCTGCAACGCCGCCAACGAGTCCGGGCAATACGGCATGCCCAGGCTTTCTGCCTGGGCCTGCTCCAGGCTGATGAACCGCGCCTCGCTCACCTCCTCCGGCTGCAAGCGCAAAGGCGCATCGGACACCGCCGAATACACCGCACACCACAAGCGGTTATCAGGCTGGTCGAAGTAGAAGCGCTCATGAAAGCGCAACGCGACGCCATCGACACCCAGCTCTTCGGCCAACTCCCGGGCTGCCGATTCGGCATACCCCTCGCCCGCCGTCACCATGCCGCCTGCTGCCACATCCCAATACCCAGGGTACAGCGCCTTGCTCAAAGTACGCCGGTGCACGCACAACTCACCGGCACCATTGAACAGCAAGATGAACGTGCAGCGGCCGATCAGGCCGCGCTCACGCAGTTCAGCCCTGGGCAGGGCACCCAGTACCTGATCGGCCTCGTCGACCCAGGCGACCAGCTCACGGTCGGAAGCCGCCCGGTGGGCGGCTTCCTTGGTGCTGATGACCACTATCAGCCCTGCGACAGCAGCTGACGCAGGTCGATGACCGCAGCGTTGGCGCGGGAGATGTAGTTGGCCATGACCAGCGAGTGGTTGGCCCACATGCCAAAGCCGCTGCCATTCAGCACCATCGGGCTCCACAGCGCTTCCTGCGAGGCTTCCAGCTCACGGATGATCTGGCGCACGCTGACGGTGGCGTTCTTCTTCGCCAGCACGTCGGCGAAGTCGACCTCGATGGCACGCAGCAGGTGCGACAGCGCCCAGGCTTGACCACGGGCCTCATAGAACACGTTGTCGATCTGCAGCCATGGGGTTTCGACCACCTCCTCGTCAACCTGCGGCGCCTGGCCAGGTTGCACCGACTCGGTCTTCAGGGTGGTGTTGAGCTTGACCCGGCCAACGCTGGCCGAAAGGCGCTGCGACAGCGAACCCAGGCGGGTGGCCACATCGCCCAGCCAGTTGTTCAGGTTATCGGCACGGGTGTAGAAGATCGCGCCTTTATCGCCAGCGGCGAGGCGGGTCTGGTAGCGGTTAAGCGACTTGATGCCTTCTTCGAATTCCGACTCGCTCGACGGCAGGATCCAGCTCTTGTTGTCGAAGTTGAAGCGCGGCTCGGCCTTGGCCAGGTCGGCGTCTTCGGTGGACTGCGACTGCGAACGGGCGAAGTCCTTGCGCAGGGCACGGGACAGGTCGCGGACCTGAACCAGCACGCCGTACTCCCAGCTCGGCATGTTGTCCATCCACAGCCCCGGCGGGAAGCGGTCGTTGGAGATGTAACCGCCCGGCTTGTTCAGCAGGGTACCGGCGACGGTCTTGAGGGTTTCGATGGTGGTGTAGCCGACCACCATCTGCTGGCCATTGCGCTCGGCCGCGGTCTGGGCGTTCTGCTGCACCGGGAACAGCTCCGGCTCCTGGCTCCAGTACCAACCCAGGCCGATGCAGACCAGTAGGTACAGGCCGATCAGGGTACCCAGAGCACGGCTCCAGAGCCCGCCCAGGTAGCTACGGGCGGCGGCGCCACGGCCATCAACACGCTCGCGGGGTTCGGCTTTGGCCTCGCGGTTTTTCCAGTCCAGCATGGCATTGTCCTTAATCAGTCTCGACGGTTCAGGGGCTTTGACCACAGGCGTGCGCCAGGGTGCCACGGCAAGCCCGCGTCGCTGCACTATAAAGCAGACACTGCCGTACGCATAAGCGACCAGTGGGTCGGTAACTGAATATTCGTTCTAAACCCTTTGTTGATGGAGGGCACTCACCCAAAGGTAAAGAGCTGCTAGCATAGAGCCATCATCGAACCTGCATACCACCCACCCAAAAGTAGCCAGGACATGAGCCAAGCAGTCGATCCGAGCCAGCAGTGCCCCGCCCAGCACCTGTCGCGTACCGGCCTGCGCAAGGATGACCCGCTCAACCAGGTGCCGCTGCCCCTGCGCAAGCCGGTGTACATCCTTCTGCAGGACCACGAGCGTGCCCAGCGCCTGGCCCAACAGCTGGAGTTCTTCGGCCTTGGCGTGCAGCCCCTGTTCAGTGCCGATGCCTTCCACGCATCGCTCAGTGAATGCCCGCCTTCGGCCATCGTCATGGACGTGGACTTCACCGGTAGCGGCCAGGGCCTGCTCCTGGCAGCCCAAGCTCAGGCCCAGGCTCAGCAGGGTTTGCCGCAGCCCATTCCGCTGCTGTTCTTCAGCCATCACGAAACCGATACCCCTACCCGTCTGGCGGCGGTGCGCGCCGGCGGCAAGGAGTTCCTCACCGGCACGCTGGAAGCCTCCAGCCTGCTGGAAAAGGTCGAACTGCTGACCAGCGCGACCCCGCACGACCCGTTGCGGGTATTGATCATCGACGACTCGCGCACCCAGGCCCTGCACACCGAGCGCGTGCTCGCCAGCGCGGGCATGATCACCCGCAGCCTGACCGACCCGATCCGCACCATGGCGGAACTGGCCGACTTCCAGCCCGACCTGATCATCCTCGACCTGTACATGCCGGCCTGCACCGGCCCGGAGCTGGCCAAGGTGATCCGCCACAATGACCGCTACGTCAGTGTGCCGATCATCTACCTGTCGGCCGAGGACGACCTGGACAAGCAGCTCGATGCCATGAGCGAGGGCGGCGATGACTTCCTGACCAAGCCGTTTCGCTCGCGTCACCTGATCACCACCGTGCGCAACCGCGCCGCCCGTGCCCGCCACCTCAAATCACGCATGGTCCGCGACAGCCTCACCGGGCTGTACAACCACACCCACATCCTGCAACTGCTCGAAGACTGCTGCTACCGCGCCCGGCGCGAGCAGCAGCCGCTGAGCTTCGCCATGCTCGATATCGACCGTTTCAAGCAGATCAACGACCGCCACGGGCACCCGATGGGCGACCGGGTGATCAAGAGCTTGGCACTGTTCCTCAAGCAACGGCTGCGCAAGACCGATTTCATTGGCCGGTATGGTGGCGAAGAGTTCGCCATCGTCATGCCCAATACCGCACTGGATGCCGCGCACAAGGTGCTGGACGAGATCCGGCGGCGGTTTGCCGAAATTCTTTATCCGGCGCAGCCGCGTGACCTGAACTGCACGTTCAGCGCAGGCGTGGTGCAACTGGACGATGAGCTGGATGCGCTGACCATGGCCAGTGCGGCTGACGAGGCGTTGTACCGAGCCAAGCATGCGGGGCGTAACTGCGTGGTGCGGGTCGAACCCTAGGCCTTTGCAGGGGCCGATAAAGGCCAAATGCCATCTATTTCTCTCAGCGAGCCCCAGCCGTCATCACTGCGTAACAAAACCGCAATAACTTCAGGCGCTTACTTCTCCCACTCCCCGCAGGAAGTTCGCGGCTATGCGCCTGAAGTGGCTGACCAATTTCAACACCCTGTTGCTGGTGACCGTCTGCATCGCCCTGGGCGCGACCCTGTGGTGGTCGCAGCGTGCCCTGGAGCGCCCCTATCAGATGATGGAGCGCTACCTGGGCCTGTCCCAGCAGTTCCAGAACCAGGCAGCGCGCAACATCCAGGCCTACCTGGGCAGCGGTGACGCCTTGCGCCACGCCGCCGCCATGGAGGCCAACCAGCAGTTGCAGGCGGCTTTGGCCGAATGGCCCGAGGCGTTGGCCGGCACACTGCGCCCCAGCCTCGACAGCCTGCAGGCCTTTACCGCCGACGAACTGCTGGCGGCCGGCAAGCTGGCCGGTGACCCGCAAGCGCTGCTGTTGCAGGCCGAGCGCGAACTGGGGGCCAACTTCGAACAGTTGGCCGGCTACGCCCGGGACAGCAGCAGTGCCGAGGCCGACCGCTACCTGCTGCCGCTACTCGACGCCACCGTGCACCTCGGGCGCCTGTCGCTGGCACGCGACAAGCTGGTCAGCAGTGGCCGCCCTGAACTGGCCGATGAAGTGGAGCGCGAACTGCAACTGATCCGCGCCCAGGCCCAGGCCATCGACAGCCTGCCGTTGCTTGGCGTGACCCGAGCGGCCGAGTCCAATGCCGACGATTTCGCCGCCATGATGGGCCTGCAGACCCAAGCCAGCGAGCAGCGGGAAGACATCGCCGTCGGCCTCAAGCGCGAACTGCTAAGCCTGCTCAATCGCTACCCGGCCGAACTGCAACGCACCCGCGAGCAGATCGAACGCCGCGCCGCCCTGGCCGCCAGCGCGGGCCAGCGCCTGGAAGCGGTGCAACAGGCCATCGCCGGGCTGGAGCCGCAGGTCCGCGGCGAGCATGCCCGGATCGCCGCCGAAGTGCGTATCAGCCAAGGCCTGATGATCGGCCTGATCCTGCTGATCGCCCTGCTCATCGACACCCTGCAGCGGCGCTTGGCGCGAACCCTGACCAGCCTGGCTCCGGCCCTGTCGCACTGGGCCGAGGGCGATTTCGCCGAACCCATCGCCCTGGGCAAGACCAACCGCGAGCTGCACGACATCCAGGAATCGCTCAACCGCCTGCGCCAGTACCTCGTGGCCCTGGTCGGCACCCTGCGCCACAACGCCGAGCAGGTGGCCGGCAGCAGCCACGCCTTGGCCGGCATGAGTGCCGCCCTGCACGACGGGGCCGAGCGCCAGGCCGGCGATACGGGGCAAATCCGCGACGCGCTCGCTGAACTGGAGGCCACCATCCAGCAAGTGGCCGGCGATGCCAGCGCCGCCGCCGACGCCAGCCATGATGCGGGGCGTGCGGTGGAACGCGGCCAGGCGGTGATCGGCCAGAGCTTGTCCGGCTTGCGTGAGCTGGTCGACGAGGTGCAGGGCAATGCCCGCATGATCGAACAGTTGGCCGAAGAGTCTGCCACCATTGGTGGTGTGTTGACGGTGATTCGCTCGATTGCCGAGCAGACCAACCTGCTGGCCCTCAATGCCGCGATCGAAGCTGCGCGCGCCGGCGAAATGGGCCGCGGCTTTGCCGTGGTGGCTGACGAAGTGCGCTCCCTGGCACAACGCACCACCGGTGCGACGGGCGAGATCCAGGCGCTGATCGACCGCTTGCAGCAGGCGGCCAAGGGCTCGGTGGCGGGCATGCGGGCGCAACTCGAACATGCCGAGGCCACTGCCAGCCAGGCCCAGGCCGCTGACGGCGCGCTGGACGAAATTGTCCGCGCCATTGGCACCATTGCCGATACCGCAGTGCGCATCGCCGATGTCACGGCACAGCAGAGCGGCGCGGTGAGCGAGATTCGCGACCATAGCGAGCGGATTCATGCGTTGGGTGAGGACAATTTGCAGCGCATTGGCGAGGGGCGCGAGCAAGGCGAGCAATTGCTGAACCTGGGCAGCGAGCTGAGCACGGCTGTGCGTGCGTTCAGGGTCTGATCGTCTGCCTGTGGGGCCGGTACAGGCGATACAAGCAACAGCGGCCATGTGTCGCTCGCCCAGACGCCACACGCCAAATCCAGACCAACTCCGTTATCATGCCCAGCACGTTCCACCTCGCGAGTCCGCCATGCGCCGCCTGTTTCTCCTGCTGTTCCTGCTGCTGGCCAGCCCTGCCTTCGCTACGGGCCTGCTCGACAACCGCCCAAGCGCCACCCTCGGCGCCGCTTCCCTGTCCAACGCCGCAGATTTCCTGCCCGTTCACGAAGCCTTCAAGCTCAGCCTGATCCAGGCCGACGCCCAGCACATCAAACTGCGCTTCGTCGCCACCGACGGCTACTACCTTTACCGCCACCGTTTCCAGTTCCGCACGGAACCGGCCGACGTGGCCCTGGGCACGCCCAACATCCCCAAGGGCGAAGCCAAGCACGACGAATTCTTCGGTGACGTCGAGGTGTATCACGGTGTGCTCGACATCGAACTACCCCGCACCGACTCACGCGCGTTCACCCTGTTGGTGGGTTACCAGGGGTGCGCCGACAAGGGCCTGTGCTACCCGCCGGAAACCGAGCGCCTGAGCATCGACGGCGAAGGCGGTGCCGCCGCTGTAGCGCCGGCGGCCGGTGCACAGGGCTGGAACTGGAAATCGCTGTTGCTGTTCTTCCTCGCCGGCGTCGGCCTGACCTTCACCCCCTGCGTACTGCCGATGCTGCCGATTCTCTCGGGCGTGGTCCTGCGCGGCCAGGTCGGTGGGCTGCGCGGGCTGGCGCTGTCACTGGCGTACATCCTGCCGATGGCGGTCAGCTTCGCGGTACTGGGCGCGCTGATGGGCCTGTTCGGTGCCGGCCTCAACCTGCAGGCGCGCCTGCAGTCGGCTTGGTTGCTGGTGCCCTTCGCGCTGTTTTTCGTGGTGTTCGCCCTGGCCATGTTCGGCCTGTTCGAGCTCAAGCTGCCGCAAGCCTTGAGCAACCGCCTCGACAACGTCGCCAGCCGCACCAAGGGTGGCTCGTTGCTCGGCGCAGCGGTGCTGGGCGTACTTTCCAGCCTGCTGGTGTCGCCCTGCGTGTCGGCACCGCTGGCCGGTGCCCTGCTCTATATCAGCGCCAGTGGTGATGCCTTGGGCGGTGCGCTCAAGCTGTTCGCCCTGGGCCTTGGCATGGGTGCGCCGCTGCTGCTGGTGGCCACCGGCGGCGCGGCCTGGCTGCCGAAGAGCGGCCCGTGGCTGAACACGGTGAAAAACGCCATCGGTGTGCTGCTGCTGGGCCTGGCCATCGGCCTGCTCAGCCGCGTACTGCCCGGGCCGCTGACCTTGCTTCTGGTCGGCTTCCTGGCCGGCGGTGTGGCGGTGTTCCTCGGCGCCGTGGAGTTCGTTATCAAAACCCCGCGCCAGCGCCTGGCACAGCTGCTGGGCCTGGCCTTGCTGATGTACGCCCTGGCCTGCTGGTACGGGGCGCTCAATGGCCAGGGCGACCCGCTGCGCCCCTTGCCTGCGCCCGGCGTGGCTGCTGGCAGTGCTGGCCCTACCGCCCCCGCGGATGCCTGGCAGACCATCACTACCCCCGCCGCGCTGGACGCCGCCCTGGCCCAGGCCAAGGCCGCCGGCCAGCCGGTGCTGCTCGACTGGTACGCCGACTGGTGCATCAGCTGCAAGGTGATCGAGCACGAAGTGCTCAACGCCGCGCAGGTCCAAGCGCAGCTGGGCGCGTTCAAGCTGCTGCGCTTCGACATCACCGAAAGCAACGCCGAGCAGCGCACCCTGCTCGATCGCTACCAACTGTTCGGCCCGCCCGCGCTGCTGTTCTTTGCAGCGAACGGCAGCGAAATGACCAGCGATCGGGTCATTGGCGAGATAAACGCCGGCGATTTTGCCGAGGTTCTGGCGCGCGTGCGCGGCAAACTCGGTCTATAACTTCCGGCGGGCCGCAGAAAATCCTCGGCACAGTGACCGGATTTAATCATCCGGTCACATACTTCGCGCGAATCTCGGACATCGTGCTGGCTATTGCCGGGAACTGGACACTTGCTGTCGCTTTGCGGCACACTCGCCGCGCTGTGTCGAATTGCCCTACAAATCCAAGGAATCCGCAGATGGCTACGCTACTGGTGCTTCACGGCCCCAACCTCAACCTGCTCGGTACCCGCGAGCCGGGCCACTACGGCGCCGTGACCCTGGCCCAGATCAACCAGGACCTGGAGCAACGTGCCCGCGCCGCAGGCCACCATCTGCAATACCTGCAGAGCAATGCCGAATACGAACTGATCGACCGTATTCACGCCGCACGCAACGAGGGTGTGGACTTCATCCTGATCAATCCGGCTGCTTTCACCCACACAAGTGTCGCATTACGTGACGCATTGCTTGCGGTGAGCATCCCATTCATCGAAGTGCACCTGTCCAACGTGCACAAACGCGAACCGTTCCGCCACCACTCCTACTTTTCCGATGTGGCCGTAGGGGTGATTTGCGGCCTGGGCGCCAGCGGTTATCGCATGGCCCTGGAGTCCGCGCTGGAACAACTGGCTGCCAACGCACAGCCCTGATGACAGAGACCCTGGCCTAAGTGGGCCGGGGTTTGAGAGAAACGTTCTAGACACGTTTTCAATTACGCCCCCTGACCGAACCTTGGGAGTTGATGATTAATGGATATCCGTAAAGTCAAGAAACTGATCGAACTGCTGGAAGAGTCTGGCATCGACGAACTGGAGATCAAGGAAGGCGAAGAGTCGGTCCGTATCAGCCGTCACAGCAAGACCCCAGCAGCTCAACAGTTCTACGCACCGGCCCCGATGGCTGCCGCCCCTGTAGCTGCCCCGGCCGCTGCCGCTGCTGCTGCCCCGGTCGCCGAAGCCGCTGCCCCGGCCCTGAAAGGCACCGTGGTGCGTTCGCCGATGGTTGGTACCTTCTACCGCAAACCATCGCCGACCTCGCCGAACTTCGCTGAAGTTGGCCAGTCGGTGAAAAAGGGCGACACCCTGTGCATCGTCGAAGCCATGAAGATGATGAACCACATCGAAGCCGAGTTCGGCGGTGTCATCGACGCCATCCTGGTAGAAGACGGCCAGCCGGTTGAGTTTGACCAGCCGCTGTTCACCATCGTTTGAACCGCGGAGAGCCAACGATGTCTGCGAAGCTCGAAAAAGTCCTGATCGCCAACCGCGGGGAAATTGCCCTGCGGATCCTGCGTGCCTGCAAAGAGCTGGGCATCAAGACCGTCGCCGTGCACTCCACGGCTGACCGCGAACTGATGCACCTGGGTCTTGCAGACGAGTCGGTCTGCATCGGTCCTGCGCCCTCCAAAGGTTCCTACCTGCACATCCCGGCGATCATCGCTGCCGCCGAAGTCACTGGCGCCACCGCGATCCACCCGGGCTACGGCTTCCTGGCTGAAAACGCCGACTTTGCCGAGCAGGTAGAAAAATCCGGTTTCGCCTTCATCGGCCCGAAAGCCGACACCATTCGCCTGATGGGCGACAAGGTTTCGGCCAAGGACGCGATGATCAAGTCGGGCGTTCCGACCGTACCGGGCTCTGACGGCCCGCTGCCGGAAGACGAAGAAGTCGCCCTGGCAATCGCCCGTGACGTCGGCTACCCGGTGATCATCAAGGCCGCCGGTGGCGGTGGTGGTCGCGGCATGCGTGTGGTGCACAAGGAAGAGGACCTGATTTCCTCGGCCAAGCTGACCCGTACCGAAGCCGGTGCTGCGTTTGGCAACCCGATGGTCTACCTGGAGAAGTTCCTGACCAACCCACGTCACGTGGAAGTTCAGGTACTGTCCGACGGCCAGGGCAACGCCATCCACCTGGGCGACCGTGACTGCTCGCTGCAGCGCCGTCACCAGAAGGTACTGGAAGAAGCGCCGGCACCGGGCATCGACGAGAAGGCCCGTCAGGAAGTCTTCAAGCGTTGCGTCGATGCGTGCATCGAGATCGGCTACCGCGGTGCGGGTACTTTCGAGTTCCTGTACGAGAACGGCAACTTCTACTTCATCGAGATGAACACCCGCGTACAGGTTGAGCATCCGGTGTCGGAAATGGTCACTGGCATCGACATCGTCAAGGAGATGCTGAGCATCGCCGCTGGCAACAAGCTGTCGTTCCGCCAGGAAGACGTGGTGATCCGTGGTCACTCCCTGGAGTGCCGGATCAACGCCGAAGACCCGAAGAAGTTCATCCCGAGCCCAGGCACGGTCAAGCACTTCCACGCACCGGGCGGCAACGGCGTTCGCGTCGATTCGCACCTGTACAGCGGTTATTCGGTTCCGCCGAACTACGACTCGCTGATCGGCAAGCTGATCACCTACGGCAAGGACCGCGAAGAAGCCATGGCGCGCATGCGCAATGCGCTGGACGAGATCGTCGTCGACGGCATCAAGACCAACATCCCGCTGCACCGCGACCTGGTGCGTGATGAAGGTTTCTGCAAAGGCGGCGTCAACATTCATTACCTCGAGCACAAACTGGCTAGCCAGGAGTGATTGTGTAGTGTGATGTGATGAAAACCCCGGACTTGTGCCGGGGTTTTTTATTGGCTGCAGGAAGTTGGTGATGCTGATAGGTGCATGCCTTGAGGGGTGTGTTGCCTATGAGATCGAGCGCCGTCACCGCACAATCCCCCAAACAATCCTCACCCTTTCATCCGCGGCATCTCGATACGATGCTCATGCACCCGCCGATACAACGTCGCCCGCGAAATCCCCAACGCCCGCGCCGCATCTGCCGGCTTCCAGCGATGCCGGATCAAGGCATCGAGCAACAGCTGCCGCGCCGGGCTGGAAAGGCTACGGTCGCCAGAGGGCAACGCATCACCACGCACCTCCTGCGGCAAATCCTCAAGCCTGACCCACCCGCCTTCACTCACCGCACAGGCATAGCGCAACACCTGGCGAAGCTGGCGCAAGTTGCCCGGCCAGCGATACAGCAACAGCGCCTGCAATGCATCATCCGCCAGCATCACCTCGACACCGCACGCCTCCGCTTCCTCGGCCAACAACTGATGAACCAACCCCAACCGGTCCTCCCGATCCCGCAGCGGCGGTAACTCGAACCTGGCGTTGGCCAGGCGGAAATACAGGTCCTCGCGAAAACGCCCGTCCGCCACCATCGCCGCCAGATCCCGGTGCGTCGCGCAGATCACCTGGATATCCACCCGCTCACGCCGCGCAGCCCCCAGTGGCGCCACCTCGCCCTCGGCCAGCACACGCAGAAGGCGGGTCTGCAGATTCAGCGGCATGTCGCCGATCTCGTCGAGGAACAACGTGCCGCCATCAGCCTGCTGCAAAAGCCCCTGCATGCCTTTGCTGGAAGCCCCGGTGAACGCCCCGGCCACATAGCCGAACAGCTCGCTCTCGATCAGGCTCTCGGGGATGGCTGCGCAGTTCAGCGTGACGAAGGGCCCTTCACGCCGCAGGCTTTGCAGGTGCAACTGACGGGCGAAAACCTCTTTGCCGACGCCTGTCTCACCCTGCACCAGCACCGCCAGGTTGCAGTCCTTGACCCGCGTGGCCAGGCGCAAGTGCTGCTCGATGCGCGTATCCTGCGCCTGGCGCAACCGCTGCGCTTGCGGGCGCCGTTGCGGTGCGCTGACCCGGCCATACAGCTCGCCCCAGCCAGGCAGGCGTTGCGCCGAGGCCTCGTTGATGGAGCGCAGTTGGCCCGGGTCGAACAATTCGCCGATATGCTCGGGCAAGCGGCCCAGGCGCTCCACCAGCCGCTGGCGGGCCAGGCTGTTGAGCGCCTGCAGACGGCCGTCGGCATCCCAGGCCAGCAGGTAATCCGGCTGGCTCTCGACGTAGCCCGGTGTGCCATGCGCACGCATGACCCAATGGCCCTGGGCGCTGTGCATGAAAAACGCGTTTTCGATCTCGCGCGCAGTCTGCTCGACCAACTGCCGGATCAGGTGCTGGCTGCGGCGATCATCCGGGGACTGCAAGGCGGACACATCCACCACGCCAAGCAGCTCGCCGAGCGGGTCGAACACCGGCGCCGCGGTGCAGGTCAGGCCGATGAAGGCGGCGCGAAAGTGATCGCGCTTGTGCACCGTGACCGGCGCCTTGCTGGTCAGCACCGCCGCCACCCCACAGGTGCCCTCCTCGCCCTCCGACCAGCACGTGCCGAGGTACAGCCCGGCCTTGCGGCAGTCGTTGCGGATGGCCGACTCGACCCGGTAATCGATGGTCTGCCCTTGGGCATCGGTAAGCAGTACGCAATAGTCGGCGCCGCGCACCCGTTCATGCAGCCGCGCCACCGCATCGCTGGCGATGCGCAAGAACAGCTCGGCGCGTTCGCGGCATTCGTTGAGCAGGCTTTGGGAAAGGATACGTGGCCCCTGCTGCGAGCCTGGATCGAGGCGATACAGGTCCATGGAGCGGCGCCAGGAGTCGAGGATCAGCGGCGGCACCGGCGCCTGGGGCAGGCGATCGGCGTTTTTCAGCACCCGGCTGACGCAGTCGACATGGGCTCGGGAGTTCGCGGCAAGCATTCAGGCCCTCCGGTTCTCGTTGCTGTTTTTGTCGTTGTGCGGCCATTAAGCGCTTCCAGGCATGCCCCGACAAGCACTGTGTGATTACCGGTTGGCTTGAGACGCTGCGTCTCAGCGTCTCGGCAAACACGGCCCCGGCGCGGCACGCGGCGTCTCGCAGGGGCCGCCCGGCACATGCCTGGTGCTATCCCGCAACCGCTCTAAGGCGGCCACTTCAGGCCTGCCGAGCAAAGCTGGCACCCACCTTGCTCTGCCCATGGCAAACAAGAATATGAGGTGCGCCATGCCGCAACCCACCCCGACTGTCGGGATCATTGCCAACCCTGCCTCTGGCCGCGACCTGCGCCGCCTGACTGCCAGTGCCGGGCTCTATTCGAGCACCGACAAGGCTTCGGCGATCCAGCGCCTGCTCGCCGCCTTCGGTGCCACCGGCATCGGCAAGGTTCTGCTGCCCACCGACATGACCGGCATCGCCGCCGCCGTGCTCAAGGCCAGCCAAGGCCCGGGCGCTCGCGATCAGCACTGGCCGAACCTCGAGATCATCGACCTGCCGTTGACCCAGACCGTTGCCGATACCCGCCTGGCCACCCGGCGCATGGTCGAGCAAGGCGTGACGATGATCGCGGTACTCGGCGGCGATGGCACCCACAAAGCCGTTGCTGCCGAGGCAGGCGACACGCCACTGCTGACGTTGTCCACCGGCACCAACAATGCCTTCCCTGAATTGCGCGAAGCCACCAGCGCCGGCCTGGCCGGCGGCCTGCTCGCCAGCGGCCGCGTACCCGCCAGCATCGGCTTGCGCCGCAACAAGCGCCTGCTGGTGAAGGTGCCCGAGCAGCAGTTGGCCGAGTGGGCCCTGGTGGAAGTCGCCGTGTCGCCCCAGCGCTTCATCGGCGCCCGGGCCCTGAGCCGCAGCGAAGACCTCAGCGAAGTGTTCGCCTGCTTCGCCGAACCCCACGCCATTGGCCTGTCCGCCTTGTGCGGCCTGTGGTGCCCGGTTTCACGCCTGGATGCTCACGGCGCCTGGGTACGCCTGAACCCTGGCGCTGAACAGGCCCTGCTCGCACCGCTGGCGCCCGGTGTGCTGCAAGGCTGTGGCATCACCGCCAGCGGCCCATTGACGCCCGGTGTCGCCTATCGCCTGAGCCTGGCCAGCGGCACGCTGGCCCTGGACGGCGAACGCGAGATCGAATTCGCCGAACACGACACCCCCACCATCACCCTGGACCACCAAGGCCCCCTGACCGTGGACGTCGAGGCCGTACTGGCCCACGCCGCCTGCCATCACCTGCTGGCCGTCCCGCGCGGCCACCGGCTACACCCTGCAACCGCGTGTTGAGACAACCCTGGAGAACAACAAGATGTCCAATCAACTCAGTACCGAACAACTGCTGCATGCCTATGAAGTGATGCGCACCATTCGCGCATTCGAAGAGCGTCTGCACGTGGAGTTTGCCACCGGCGAGATCCCCGGGTTCGTCCACCTCTATGCTGGCGAGGAGGCCTCCGCTGCAGGGGTCATGGCCCACCTGCGCGACAGCGACTGCATTGCCTCGACCCACCGCGGGCACGGCCACTGCATCGCCAAGGGCGTGGATGTGTACGGCATGATGGCCGAGATCTACGGCAAGAGAACTGGCGTATGCGGCGGCAAGGGCGGCTCCATGCACATTGCCGACCTGGAAAAGGGCATGCTCGGCGCCAACGGCATCGTCGGGGCCGGTGCGCCGCTGGTTGCCGGTGCTGCTCTGGCCGCCAAGCTCAAGGGCCGCGATGACGTGTCGGTGGCCTTCTTCGGCGACGGCGCCTCCAACGAGGGCGCCGTGTTCGAAGCCATGAACATGGCCGCGATCATGAACCTGCCGTGCATCTTCGTCGCCGAAAACAACGGCTACGCCGAGGCAACGGCCTCGAACTGGTCGGTGGCCTGCGACCACATTGCCGACCGCGCCGCCGGGTTCGGCATGCCGGGTGTGACCATCGACGGCTTCGATTTCTTCGCCGTGTACGAGGCCGCCGGCGCCGCCATCGAACGGGCGCGTAGCGGGCAAGGGCCTTCGCTGATCGAGGTCAAGCTCAGCCGCTACTACGGCCACTTCGAAGGCGACGCGCAAACCTACCGCGCCCCGGATGAAGTGAAGAACCTGCGCGAAACCCGTGATTGCCTGATGCAGTTCCGCAACAAGACCACCCGCGCCGGCCTGCTCAGTGCCGAACAACTGGACGCCATCGACGCCCGTGTCGAGGACCTGATCGAAGACGCCGTGCGCCGTGCCAAATCCGATCCCAAGCCACAGCCCGCCGACCTGCTCAGCGACGTCTACGTCAGCTACCCCTGAGCTGCGGATTAAAAGAACAAGAGGAGAATCACCATGGCAAGAAAGATCAGCTACCAGCAGGCCATCAACGAAGCCCTGGCCCAGGAAATGCGCCGTGACAGCACCGTGTTCATCATCGGTGAAGACGTCGCCGGCGGTGCCGGTGCCCCCGGCGAAGAGGATGCCTGGGGCGGCGTGCTGGGCGTGACCAAAGGCCTCTACCACCAGTTCCCAGGCCGGGTACTGGATGCGCCGCTGTCCGAGATCGGCTATGTCGGCGCCGCCGTGGGTGCCGCGACCCAAGGTCTGCGCCCGGTGTGCGAACTGATGTTCGTGGATTTTGCCGGCTGCTGCCTGGACCAGATCCTCAACCAGGCCGCCAAGTTTCGCTACATGTTCGGCGGCAAGGCGGTGACCCCGCTGGTGATGCGTACCATGTACGGCGCCGGCCTGCGCGCGGCAGCCCAGCACTCGCAGATGCTCACCTCGTTGTGGACGCACATCCCCGGGCTGAAGGTGGTCTGCCCCTCTTCGCCCTACGATGCCAAGGGCCTGCTGATTCAGGCGATACGCGACAACGACCCGGTGATCTTCTGTGAGCACAAACTGCTCTACAGCATGCAGGGCGAAGTGCCGGAAGAGGTCTACACGGTGCCGTTCGGTGAAGCCAACTTCCTGCGCGACGGCGACGATGTGACCCTGGTGACCTATGGGCGCATGGTCCATGTGGCCCTGGAGGCCGCCAACAACCTCGCCCGCCAGGGCATCGACTGCGAAGTGCTGGACCTGCGCACCACCAGCCCGCTGGATGAAGACAGCATTCTCGAAAGCGTCGAGAAGACCGGCCGCCTGGTGGTGATCGACGAAGCCAACCCGCGCTGCTCGATGGCCACCGACATCAGTGCACTGGTGGCGCAAAAAGCCTTCGGCGCCCTCAAGGGCCCGATCGAGATGGTCACCGCGCCGCATACGCCGGTGCCGTTCTCCGACGCCCTGGAAGACCTGTACATCCCCGACGCGGCGAAAATCGAGGCCGCCGTGCGCAAGGTAATCGAAGCCGCAAGGAGCGCCGCATGAGCCAGATCCATACGCTGACCATGCCCAAGTGGGGCTTGTCGATGACCGAGGGCCGGGTGGATACCTGGCTCAAGCAGGAAGGTGACGCCATCAGCAAGGGCGACGAAGTGCTGGACGTCGAGACCGACAAGATCAGCAGCAGCGTCGAGGCGCCCTTCAGCGGTGTACTGCGCCGCCTGGTGGCCAAGCCGGATGAAACCCTGCCGGTCGGTGCGCTGCTGGCGGTGGTGGTCGAAGGCGAAGCCGACGAGGCCGAGATCGACGCCGTGGTGCAGCGCTTCCAGGCCGAGTTCGTCGCCGAAGGTGGCGCAGACCAGGCGCAGGGCCCAGCCCCGCAAAAAGCCGAAGTGGGCGGCCGCCTGTTGCGCTGGTTCGAACTGGGCGAAGGCGGTACGCCGCTGGTGCTGGTGCACGGCTTTGGCGGTGACTTGAACAACTGGCTGTTCAACCACACGGCGCTGGCCGCCGAACGCCGCGTCATCGCGCTCGACCTGCCCGGGCATGGCGAGTCGGCCAAGGCGCTGCAACGCGGGGACCTGGATGAACTTAGCGAAGCGGTATTGGCACTGCTCGACCACCTGGAGATCCCCCGGGCCCACCTGGCCGGGCATTCGATGGGCGGCGCAGTCAGCCTCAACGTGGCACGCCTGGCGCCGCAGCGGGTGGCAAGCTTGAGCCTGGTGGCCAGTGCCGGGCTGGGCACAGCGATCAACGGCCAGTACCTGCAAGGCTTCGTGGCCGCTGCCAACCGCAATGCACTCAAGCCGCAGATGGTGCAGCTGTTTGCCGACCCGGCGCTGGTTACCCGGCAGTTGCTGGAGGACATGCTCAAGTTCAAGCGGCTGGAAGGCGTCGACGCGGCATTGCGCCAGCTGGGGGCGGCCATTGCCGAAGGCGACCAGCAGCGCCACGACCTGCGGGGCGTGCTGGGGCAGCACCCGGCGCTGGTGATCTGGGGCGGGAAGGACGCGATCATCCCGGCCAGCCATGCCGACGGGCTGGAGGCCGAAGTATTGGTGCTGCCAGATGCTGGCCACATGGTGCAGATGGAGGCGGCCGAGGCGGTGAATCGGAGGATGGGGGCGTTTTTGCAGGGGCATTGATGGGGGGGCGTGCAGGTGTTCGCCTTAGATGTGCAGCGCCTATGAGATCGAGCGCCGCCCGCGCGGCGCTCGGTCTCATAGGCGCCGAAACAATCAAGGCATGCACCGTCCGCCCCCACTCGTTCACTGTCTCAACCCCCCATTCTGGGTCATACTCGGCAGACCTATTGCCCGGTCTCCACCATGCGTCCATTGCTCCCCATCACCTTGGTCCTGTTGCTTGCCGCGTGCGGAGATGGCGAATCGCTATTGCCTCCGGACGCACGCCTGCCCGACGGCGGGCGCTACCGGGGTGAGGTGGTTGACGGCCTGCTGCAGGGCGAGGGGCGCATCGACTACCCCAACGGCAGCTGGTACGCCGGCGGCTTCAAGGATGGCCAGTGGCATGGCCAGGGCGAGTGGCACGGCCAGAACGGTGAAGTCTACCGGGGCCAGTTCGCCGAGGGCCTGTTCCAGGGCCTGGGTGACCTGACCACGCCGGGCAGCCACTATGCCGGTACTTTCAAGCACGGCCGGCGCGACGGTGAAGGCACCCTCAAGCAAGCCGACCAGACCTACCGCGGCCAGTTCAAGGACGATCAGTACGAAGGCGCGGGCGAGCTGGAGCTGGCCGACGGCAGCCGCTACCAGGGCCTTTTCGCCAAAGGCAAACCGAACGGTGCCGGGGTGCGCAGCGATGCCAGCGGCAACCAGTTCAGCGGCCGTTTCGTCGATGGCCTGCTGCAAGGCAGCGGCACCTACGACAGCGTCGACGGCGAACAGTACATCGGCGAGTTCAAGGACAACCGCCTGGAAGGCCGCGGGCGCTATGAAAGCGCCGACGGTGACGTCTGGATCGGCGCGTTCAAGGACGGCTCATTGATTGGCGAGGGCGAACTGCTCGGCAGTGATGGCAGCCACTACAAGGGCGGTTTCGTCGACTGGCACCTGTCTGGCCAGGGCAGCCTGCAGCTGGCTGACGGCAGCAAGTACACCGGTGGCTTCGAAAACGATGCCTACCACGGCTACGGCCGACTGACCCTGGCCAACGGCAAAGTCGAGGGCGGCACCTGGGTCAACGGCGTACGCGTGCGCGACGAAAAGGGCGCGCTGTTGCCCGACCCGCTGGACCTGGCCCTGCTCAACCAGGGCCACCTGCTCGAAGACGCGCTGGCGCGGGTACCGCACACCGCGCCGGCGATCCAGTTGTACAGCCTGGTAGTGGCCGGCGACGGCCAGCAAAGCGTGTTTCTGCGCGAAGCCGACTATGTCAGCAACATGCTCAAGGTCCGCTTTGGCGCCCGCGGCCAGGTCACGCTGGTCAACCACCGCGACCATATGGCCAGCCGCCCCATGGCCACCCGCGAGAACCTCACCCGCGCCGCCCGCACCTTGGCCGAGCGCAGCGGCCCCGAGGACCTGGTGTTCATCTACCTCACCAGCCACGGCAGCCAGGACCACCAACTGGTGCTCGACCAGCCGCGCCTGCAACTGGCCGACCTGCCCGCCGACGAGCTGGCCAGTGCCCTGGCACCGCTGAAAGATCGCGACAAGATAATCGTCATTTCCGCCTGCTATTCAGGGGGCTATATCGCCCCGCTCAAGGATGATCGCACGGTGATCATCACCGCCGCCCGCGCCGACCGGGTGTCTTTCGGCTGCTCGGAAGAAGCGGATTTCACCTACTTTGGTGATGCCCTGTTCGCCGAAGCGCTGAACCAGACCGACGACCTGAAACAAGCGTTTGAACTGGCGCGCGCCAGCGTTGCCGAAAGAGAACAAAAGGAAGGTTTCGAGGCCTCGGAACCGCAGCTTTGGGCGCCGCCAGCCGTACTGGCACACTGGCAGCACCTAAGACGGCAACAGGCCGAAGAAGCGTTACGCAATGCTGCACAGGCCACCGTGGAGGAGCAGGCAAAAAAGCCGGCCAACCACTAAGCTTGTGTGTAACAAGGGAGAGACATCATGTATTTGACGCCTCAGCATGTCCTGCTTGCCGGTGCCACGGGTCTGACGGGTGAACACCTGCTCGACCGCCTGCTCAACGAGCCGACCATCAGCCGGGTACTGGCGCCTACGCGCCGGCCACTGGCCGAACACCCACACCTGGAAAACCCAGTGGGTGACCCGGCGGTGTTCCTACCGCAGCTGGCGGGGCGGGTGGATATCGCTTATTGCTGCCTGGGGACCACACTCAAGCAGGCTGGCTCCGAGTCGGCGTTCCGCGCCGTGGACCTGGACATGGTAGTGGCCTTCAGCAAACGTGCCCGCGAGCTGGGTGCGCGGCATCTGCTGGTGGTCAGCGCACTCGGCGCCGACCCTAAGTCATCGATCTTCTATAACCGGGTCAAGGGCGAAATGGAAGAAGCGCTCAAGGCCCAGGACTGGCCGCAACTGACCATCGTCCGGCCCTCGCTGCTGCTAGGGGACCGCATCGAGCCTCGGCTCGGCGAACAGCTGATTTCGCCGTTTTCCAAGCTGATACCTGGCAAGTACCGGGGTATCGAGGCTTGCACACTGGCACGGGCGCTATGGCGCTTGGCGCTGGAAGAAGAAGACGGGGTGCGGGTCATCGAGTCGGATGAACTGCGCCGGCTGGGCAAGATATAGCGTAGGCAATCAAAGGCCGCCGGTAGCCTGGAAGCCGACCCCCGCTGCCGTCAGCAGTGATAACGGCAGCAGCAGGGTATCCAGCAACATACTGCCGGGCAGGTCCAACCCTGGGTATCCCGGGGCCTCAGCCCCGAAGTGATCCTTCGGGCAGCACCCGCCATTCATCACATACAGGTCCAGCCGGGTGCCGGCGTACACCACCGGTGCGCCCGGCTTGTTGGCATCCAGCGTGCGCACCGTGGCACATCCACTCAGCAGCGTCAGCGCCACCAGCCCAGAGAGTGCGCGTTTCAATCATCCGCCCCAAAGTGATGCTCGCCCCAACGCGGCAGCATGTCCTGGGGGATGTCCAGCAGGTTGAGAATGCGCGCTACGACGAAATCGATCAGGTCGTCGATGGTCTGTGGCTGATGGTAGAAGCCCGGGGCCGCCGGCAGAATGACCGCGCCCATCTGCGAGAGCTTCAGCATGTTCTCCAGGTGAATGGTCGAGAACGGCGCCTCGCGCGGTACCAGAATCAACTGACGGCGCTCTTTGAGGGTGACGTCGGCGGCACGCTCGATCAGGTTGTTGCAAGCACCGGTGGCAATCGCCGACAAGGTGCCGGTAGAGCATGGCACCACCACCATCGCCGCCGGCGCGCCGGAGCCCGAAGCCACCGGCGACATCCAGTCTTCCTTGCCATACACGCGGATCTGCCCATCGGCAGCGCCGGTGTACTCGGTCAGAAATGCCTGCATCGCCTGGGGCTTGGGCGGCAGCAACACGTCGGTTTCGGTAGACATCACCAACTGCGCGGCCTTGGAAATGAGAAAGTGCACCTCGCGGTCCTCACGCACCAGGCAGTCGAGCAGGCGCAGGCCATATTGAGCGCCAGAGGCGCCCGTCATGGCCAGGGTGATGCGCTGCGGCCCGCTCATTTGAGCGCCTCGGCCAACTTGCCGTGCAGGCCGCCGAAGCCGCCGTTGCTCATGATCACCACGTGGGTGCCGGGGCGGGCCTGGCCTTTGATGCGCTCGATGATCGCCTCCAGGCTGTCGGCAACCACGCTCGGCACCTTGCACTGCGCTGCCGTGGCGGCCAGGTCCCAGCCCAGGTTGGCCGGGGCGTACCAGATCACCTGGTCGGCGTCGTTGACGCTTTCCGGCAGGCCGTCACGGTGGGCGCCCAGCTTCATCGAGTTGGAGCGCGGCTCGATCACCGCGATCACCGGCGCTTCGCCCACACGCTTGCGCAGGCCGTCGAGGGTGGTGGCGATGGCGGTCGGGTGGTGGGCGAAATCGTCATAGATGGTCACGCCCTGCACCTCGGCGACCGTCTCCATGCGCCGCTTGACGCTCTTGAAGGCGCTCAGCCCGGCGATGCCCATGGCTGGCACCACACCTACATGGCGCGCGGCGGCCAGGGTGGCCAAGGCGTTGGCGACGTTGTGCTGCCCGGTCAATGGCCAATCGACCACGCCCTGGGCCTCGC
Source organism: Pseudomonas sp. Irchel s3f19 (assembly GCF_900187555.1). NCBI lineage: Bacteria > Pseudomonadati > Pseudomonadota > Gammaproteobacteria > Pseudomonadales > Pseudomonadaceae > Pseudomonas > Pseudomonas sp. Irchel s3f19. The sequence goes on from NZ_FYDW01000016.1 coordinate 61,317, forward strand.
CCTCGAACAACACTTCAAAGCGCGAACCATCGGCACTGAGCAGGCGCGCCTGCCACTGCCCGCCTTCACCGGTGGTTTGTACCGGGGTCCAGCAGCCCATGCCGATGACGCGTTCCAGCGCCTGCTCGGTGGTGGGGTGAATCACCAGGCCTTCACTCGGGATAGTGCGCACAAGGTGGTGGAACTGCCGCTCGATGGACGCAAGGTCAGGGAAGATGTCTGCGTGATCGAACTCAAGGTTGTTGAGGATGGCCGTGCGCGGGTGGTAGTGGACGAACTTCGAACGTTTATCGAAGAACGCACTGTCGTACTCATCGGCCTCGACCACGAAGAACGGGGTGTCGCCCAGGCGCGCCGACACCGAGAAGTTCTGCGGCACACCGCCAATCAGGAACCCCGGGCTCATGCCGGCGTGCTCCAGCACCCAGGCCAACATGCTGCTGGTGGTGGTCTTGCCATGGGTACCGGCAACGGCCAGTACCCAGCGGCCCTGCAGCACGTGGTCGGCCAGCCACTGCGGGCCAGAGACGTAGGGCAGGCCCTTGTTCAGCACGTACTCCACCGCCGGGTTGCCCCGCGACATGGCGTTGCCGACCACTACCAGGTCGGGTGCCGGGTCTAGCTGAGCCGGGTCATAGCCTTGGGTCAGCTCGATGCCCTGGGCTTCGAGCTGGGTACTCATCGGGGGATAGACATTGGCGTCGGAGCCGGTGACGCGGTGGCCAAGCGCTTTGGCCAGCACCGCCAGGGAACCCATGAACGTGCCGCAAATACCGAGAATGTGAATATGCATGGTCGACCTCGCAAAACATCGAGGCAGGGTAGCCCAGGGCGCAGGAAATCGCACCCGCTGTTTCGCTCAGCCAGCCCGTGCTATGCCGTGTTTGCGCAGTTTTCGATACAAGGTATTGCGGCTGATGCCCAGATGCTCGGCGACGCGGGTCAAGTGCCAGCGGTTTGCCTCCAGTACCGTCAGCAGGGCTTGGCGCTCGGCGTCTTGTAGCGGCGGGCTTGGGTTGCGATCGGGGTATGCAGTAGTCGCGGAAGATGGGGGGACGGTGTTGTGAAAGATGGTCGGTAGGTCGGCAGATTCGATGCGGCCGTTGTCGCAGAGCGCTACCAGGGTGCGCAGTGTGTTGCGCATCTGCCGCACGTTGCCGGGCCACGGGAACTGCAGCAACGCGTGCCGTGCATCAGGCTCGAGCTGCACGGGCTGCCCCTGCGCTTCCTGATGCAGCAGAAAGTCCAGCAACTGGCCCTTGTCACTGCGCTCGCGCACCGCCGGCAGGGCCACTTCCAGGCCATTGAGGCGGTAATACAGGTCCTCGCGGAACGTGCCCTGCGCCACCCGCTCCAGCAGGTCGCGGTGGGTCGCACTGACGATGCGCACGTCCACGGCCTGGGGCTCGCCGCCAATCGGTACCACCTGGCGCTCTTCCAGTACCCGCAACAGCCGCGTCTGCAAGGCCAGCGGCATGTCACCGATCTCGTCCAGCAGCAACGTGCCGCCATCGGCCTGCAACAGCTTGCCGCGCATGCCTTCCTTGCGCGCGCCGGTAAAGCTGCCACCGCGATAACCGAACAGCTCGCTCTCGATCAGGCTCTCCGGAATAGAGGCGCAGTTGACCGCCACGAACGGTTTGCCGCTTCGCTGGCTGGCCTGGTGCACCGCCTGCGCGAAGGCCTCCTTGCCGCAACCGGTCTCGCCGCGCAGCAGCAGCGGCACATCACGCTCGAACACCCGCACACAGCGGCGAAAGTCGTTTTGCAGCGCAGGGTCGAGCAGGCAGATGCCGGGTTCTGCTTCGCGCGGGGGCCGAGGTTGGCCGCGCGGCACCGACCACACCGGCGTGCGCGCCTGGCCACGCAGGCTGGCGAACACCTGGCGGCCGTCACGCGTGTGCAACGGCCAGACGGTACTGCCGCCGGGTACGGCGCGGCTGAACAGTTCGTCATGGCTGCAGGCAAAAAAACGCTCCACCGGTTTGCCCAGCACGCCCCCGCGCACGGTACCCAGCAGGTTGAGCGCGCTCTGGTTGGCCGCGCAGATTCGCCCATCAGCCTCGAAGGCCAGCAAGCCCTCGCTGAACAAGCCGACCGACTCGGCGTGCAGATGAAAACGCAGCAACCATTGCTGTTCGAAATGACGCAGGAAGTAACAGCTCTCGATCATCTTGGCCGACAGGTTGACCAGGGCCATGGTGTGGAACTGGCTCTGACGCGAGACATCTGGCCGCGCCGACGACACGTCGAGCACCGCCAACAGATCGCCATGCGGGTCGAACACGGGGCTTGCCGAGCAGGTCAGGCCAGTGTGGCGGCCACGAAAATGCTCGTGCTGATGAATGGTCAGTGCCTGGCGCTCGACCAGGCAGGTACCGATGCCGTTGGTGCCTTCGCGCGCCTCGCTCCAATCTGCGCCCAGCCACAACCCCGCCCGCTCGAAGATACGCCGCTCGGTGGGTGCGCTGACACAGTTGAGGATCACCCCGCGGGCATCGGTCAGCAGCACCGCATGGCCGGCGCCAGAGAGCTGCTGATGCAGGCTGTTCATCTCGCTGTCGGCAATTTTCAGCACCTGGCGCAGGCGCTCGCGGCTTTCCAGCAGGCGCCCGTGCTCGAGCACCACAGGGGCTTCGATCAGCGTCGGGTCGAGGTGGTGCTCCTCAAGACAGCGCAGCCAGGAACGCGCGATGGCCGGGTCACTGCCGCCCTCCCCAGCTTCACCATGGGCAATGGTGTGCACTTGCTGGGCATGGCGACTCAGGTGGTTGCTCTGCATTTGTTGTCGTTCTCCGCAGATAGAGCGTTCAGCCAGCATCCTCCACCCGGCGGGGCTTTGCAATGCAGCGTACCGCTGCGTGTCGCAAACGGTACAAAGTGTCACCCGGGCCGTGCCAGCCCTGGCGCAGCGGGTGGCCGGCGTGTTTCACAAAACCGCCCCAAGTGGTTGATTTTGATGGTCCTCAAAACACTGGCCCAACCTTTGCTCTACGCTTCTCAACTCCCTAACAAACACAATAGCCAGGAGACACACCATGCGTTACGCACATCCCGGTACCGAAGGCGCGAAGGTTTCCTTCAAGAGCCGCTACGGCAACTACATCGGTGGTGAGTTCGTAGCACCGGTCAAGGGGCAGTACTTCGAAAACACCTCCCCGGTGAATGGCAAGCTGATCGCAGAGTTTCCCCGCTCCACTGCCGAAGACATCGACAAGGCCCTGGATGCCGCCCACGCCGCCGCCGACGCCTGGGGCCGCACCTCGGTCCAGGACCGTTCCAATGTTCTGCTGAAGATCGCCGACCGCATCGAACAGAACCTTGAAGTGCTGGCCATTACCGAAACCTGGGACAACGGCAAGCCGGTCCGCGAAACCCTCAATGCCGACATCCCGCTGGCGGTCGATCACTTCCGTTACTTCGCCGGCTGCATCCGCGCCCAGGAAGGCGGCGCCGCCGAGATCAACGAAGGCACTGTCTCCTATCACATTCACGAGCCACTGGGCGTGGTCGGGCAGATCATCCCGTGGAACTTCCCGCTGCTGATGGCCGCCTGGAAACTCGCCCCGGCCCTGGCCGCAGGCAACTGCGTGGTGCTCAAACCCGCCGAGCAGACGCCGCTGGGTATCACCGTACTGATGGAACTGATCGGCGACCTGCTGCCCAAAGGCGTGCTCAACGTGGTCCAGGGTTATGGCCGCGAAGCGGGCGAAGCGTTGGCTACCAGCAAACGTATCGCCAAAATCGCCTTTACCGGCTCGACCCCGGTCGGCTCGCACATCATGAAATGCGCTGCCGAGAACATCATCCCGTCCACCGTCGAACTGGGCGGCAAGTCGCCTAACGTGTACTTCGAAGACATCATGCAGGCCGAGCCAAGCTTCATCGACAAGGCCGCCGAGGGCATGGTGCTGGCGTTCTTCAACCAGGGCGAAGTGTGCACCTGCCCGTCGCGTGCGCTGGTGCAGGAGTCGATCTACCCGCAGTTCATGGAAGTGGTGATGAAGAAGGTCCTGCAGATCAAGCGCGGCGACCCGCTGGACACCGACACCATGGTCGGCGCCCAGGCATCGCAGCAACAGTTCGAGAAGATCCTGTCGTACCTGGAAATCGCCAAGGAAGAAGGCGCCGAGCTGCTGACCGGCGGCAAGGTGGAAAAACTCGAAGGCGCGCTATCGACTGGTTACTACATCCAGCCGACCCTGCTCAAGGGCAACAACCGCATGCGGGTGTTCCAGGAGGAAATCTTCGGCCCGGTGGTCAGCGTCACCACCTTCAAGGACGAAGCCGAAGCACTGGCGATTGCCAACGACACCGAGTTCGGCCTCGGTGCCGGCGTGTGGACCCGCGACATCAACCGCGCCTACCGCATGGGCCGCGGCATCAAGGCCGGCCGCGTGTGGACCAACTGCTACCACCTGTACCCGGCGCATGCCGCGTTCGGCGGTTACAAGAAGTCCGGCGTTGGCCGCGAGACCCACAAGATGATGCTCGATCACTACCAGCAGACCAAGAACCTGCTAGTGAGCTACGACATCAACCCGCTGGGCTTCTTCTAGAAAAACAGCTTCAAGTTGCAAGCTACAAGCTGCAAGAAACAGCGGGTACAGCACCCAACTGCTTTTTCTTGAGCCTTGTAGCTTGCGGCTTGTAGCTCCATGGCTCGCTTTCTGCAGTACCCATCACCATCGGCCGGAACCCCTCCGGCCACCAAGAAAAACAACAGGTGAAACTATGCCCAGCGATCATTCCGGCAATGCGCCGGCAGGCTCTTCCGTCGACTTCGAAAAGGTCGGTTCAGACTATTTCCAGCAACGTGAACTGAAAAAAGGCGCCGCCGGCTGGGTGTTGCTGGTCGGCCTTGGGGTCGCCTATGTGATCTCCGGCGACTACGCCGGGTGGAACTTCGGCCTGGCCCAAGGCGGCTGGGGCGGCATGTTCCTCGCCACCCTGCTGATGGCCACCATGTACCTGTGCATGTGCTTCTCGCTGGCCGAACTGTCGTCGATGATCCCCACCGCAGGCGGTGGCTACGGCTTCGCCCGCAGCGCCTTCGGCCCTTGGGGCGGGTTTCTCACCGGTACGGCCATCCTCATCGAATACGCCATTGCCCCTGCAGCGATCGCCGTGTTCATCGGCGCCTATTGTGAATCGCTGTTCGGCATCGGCGGCTGGGTCATCTACCTGGCCTTTTACATCGTGTTCATCGGCATCCACATCTTCGGGGTGGGTGAAGCGCTGAAACTGATGTTCATCATCACCGCCATCGCCGCCATTGCCCTGGCCGTGTTCCTGGTGAGCATGGTGCCCCATTTTGATGCAGCCAACCTGTTCGACATCGCCAAGACGGACGCCGCAGGCGCCAGCAGCTTCCTGCCGTTCGGCTATGTCGGCGTGTGGGCCGCGATCCCCTATGCGATCTGGTTCTTCCTCGCTGTCGAAGGTGTACCACTGGCCGCCGAAGAGACCAAGAACCCGAAACGCGACCTGCCACGCGGCCTGATCGGCGCGATGCTGGTATTGCTGGCCTTCGCCCTGCTGATTCTGGTGGTCGGCCCTGGCGCTGCGGGTTCCGAAGCACTCAAGGCCTCAGGCAACCCGCTGGTCGAGGCACTGTCCAAAGCCTATGGCGGCTCCACCTGGATGGGCAGCTTCGTCAACCTGGTGGGCCTGGCAGGCCTGATCGCCAGCTTCTTCTCGATCATCTATGCCTATTCACGGCAGATCTTCGCGCTGTCGCGTGCGGGCTACCTGCCGCGCAAACTTTCCCAGACCAACAAGAGCAAGGCACCGGTACTGGCGCTGATCATCCCCGGCCTCATCGGTTTCGGCCTGTCGCTGACCGGCCAGGGTGACCTGTTGATCCTGGTCGCGGTGTTCGGCGCAACGCTGTCCTACGTACTGATGATGGCTGCGCACATCACCCTGCGTATCCGCCGGCCGAAAATGGAACGGCCGTATCGCACGCCGGGCGGCATCTTCACCTCCGGCGTCGCCCTGGTATTGGCGTGCATCGCCGTGGTGGCGGGCTTCCTGGTCGACCCACGGGTTGTGATTGGCGCTGCGGTGATCTATGGAGTATTAATTGCCTACTTTGCTTTCTACAGCCGCCACCACCTGGTAGCGGGCACACCGGAAGAGGAATTCGCCGCGATCCAGAAGGCCGAAGAGGCTTTGCACTGATCGCCGACACCCGCCGCGGGCCAGCCCCGCGGCGCTCTGGAGAATCTGTATGGCAAGTTTCGTGCACACGGTAGGCCACCTGGTCTACCGCTTCGACAGCCTCAAGGACGTGATGGCCAAGGCCAGCCCCGCACGTTCGGGGGATTTCCTCGCGGGTGTCGCCGCCAGCAATGACGGCGAGCGGGTCGCCGCGCAGATGGCCTTGGCCAACATCCCGCTCACGCACTTTCTGAACGAGGCGCTGATCCCCTACGAAGCGGACGAGGTCACCCGCCTGATCATCGACACCCACGACGCCCAGGCCTTCGCGCCGGTCAGCCACCTGACCGTAGGCGGCCTGCGCGACTGGCTGCTCAGCGAGGAGGCCGACGAAGACAGCCTGCGTGCGCTGGCACCGGGCCTGACACCGGAGATGGCGGCGGCGGTGTCGAAGATCATGCGCGTTCAGGACCTGATCCTGGTGGCGCAGAAAATCCGCGTGGTCACTCGTTTTCGCGGCACCATGGGCCTGCGTGGGCGCCTGTCGACCCGCCTGCAGCCCAATCACCCAACCGACGAGCCAGCCGGGATTGCCGCCAGCATTCTCGACGGCCTGTTGTACGGCAACGGCGACGCCATGATCGGCATCAACCCGGCCACCGACAGCATCGCCTCGATCTGCGCCCTGCTGGAGATGCTCGACGCCATCATCCAGCGCTACGACATCCCCACCCAGGCCTGCGTGCTGACCCACGTCACCACCTCGATCGAAGCGATCAACCGGGGCGTACCGCTGGACCTGGTGTTCCAGTCGATCGCCGGCACCGAAGCAGCCAACGCCGGCTTTGGCATCAACCTCAACGTGTTGCAGGAAGGCTACGAAGCGGGCCTGTCGCTCAAGCGCGGCACCCTCGGGCAAAACCTCATGTACTTCGAAACCGGCCAGGGCAGCGCCCTGTCGGCCAACGCCCACCATGGCGTCGACCAACAGACCTGCGAGACCCGCGCCTACGCCGTGGCCCGGCATTTCAAGCCGTTTCTGGTCAACACCGTGGTCGGCTTCATCGGCCCTGAGTACCTGTACAACGGCAAGCAGATCATCCGTGCCGGCCTCGAGGACCATTTCTGCGGCAAGCTGCTTGGCGTGCCCATGGGCTGCGACATCTGCTACACCAACCACGCCGAAGCCGACCAGGACGACATGGACACCCTGCTGACCCTGCTGGGCGTGGCCGGTATCAACTTCATCATGGGCATCCCAGGCTCTGACGACATCATGCTCAATTACCAGACCACCTCGTTCCATGACGCGCTGTATGCGCGCCAGACCCTGGGCCTCAAGCCCGGCCCGGAATTCGAGGCGTGGCTGGCGCGTACCGGCATCTTCACCCAGGCCGATGGCCGGGTGCGCTTCGGTGAAAACCTGCCGCCGGCATTCCGCCAGGCCTTGGCACAGCTTGCATAGGGATGACCATGGACCATCGCACAGCAACCCCCGACAACCCCTGGCTGGCCCTGCGCACGCTGACCCCGGCCCGTATCGCCCTGGGCCGCGCCGGCACCAGCCTGCCGACCGGTGCACAACTGGACTTCCAGTTCGCCCACGCCCAAGCCCGCGATGCCGTGCACCTGCCGTTCGACCATGCGGGGCTGACGGCCCAACTTACTGAGCGCGGGCGCGACAGCCTGGTGGTGCACAGCGCCGCGAGCGACCGCGACCAGTACCTGCAACGCCCCGACCTGGGGCGACGGCTGAACGAAGACTCGATTGCGGCCCTGCGTCAGCATGCCGAGGCCAACCCGGGCGGTGTCGACCTGGCCATCGTGGTCGCCGACGGCCTCTCGGCCCTGGCCGTGCACCGTCACACCTTGCCTTTTTTGACCCGCTTCGAGGAACAGGCCGCAGCCGACGGCTGGACCAGCGCCCCGGTGGTGCTGGTGGAGCAGGGCCGGGTGGCGGTGGCGGACGAGGTGGGCGAGTTGCTCGGCGCACGCATGACCGTGATGCTGATCGGCGAACGCCCGGGGTTGAGCTCGCCCGACAGCCTCGGCCTGTATTTCACCTACGCACCACGGGTCGGCCTGACTGACGCCTACCGCAATTGCATCTCCAACGTGCGCCTGGAAGGCCTGAGCTACGGCATGGCGGCCCACCGCCTGCTGTATTTGATGCGTGAGGCCTGTCGCCGGCAGCTTTCCGGGGTGAATCTGAAGGACGAAGCCGAGGTCCATAGCCTCGACAGCGATACCCCCGCCAGCCAAAAAGGAAACTTCCTACTCGGAAAAGAGTAAAAATCATGTCACGGAAGGCGGATTGCGCTTCTCGCCCGCATTGGGCAGCATGCTGTCGAGCGCGACTTGCAAACCGCTGTTTCCCCAAATGGATCCTGAGGGCCGCACATGCGTATCATCAAGGCAACCCTGGAACACCTCGACCTGCTGACCCCGCTGTTCGTCAAATACCGCGAGTTCTATGGGCAATTGCCCTACCCGGACAGCTCGCGCAGCTTTCTGGAAAAACGCCTGAGACGCGATGAGTCGGTGATCTATCTGGCACTGCCCGATGACGACGATAGCAAGCTGCTGGGCTTCTGCCAGCTGTACCCGAGCTTTTCGTCGCTGTCGCTCAAGCGCGTGTGGATCCTCAACGACATCTACGTGGCCGAGGACTCGCGGCGCATGTTGGTGGCCGATCACCTGATGCGCGAAGCGAAGAAGATGGCCAAACAGACCAATGCCGTACGCATGCGGGTTTCGACCAGCGCCAATAACGAGGCGGCGCGCAAGACCTACGCGTCCATCGGGTTTCGCAAGGACACCGAGTTCGAGAGCTACATCCTGCCGATCCAGCCGGATTGACCTGTTCCGGCCGCTTCGCGGGTTCAGCCGCGAAGCGGTCAGTGCAGGCCATGCCGCCTCCGGTAACCCCCCGCTACAAACTCCCCGGGCATGATCCTCACTTCGCCGTATAATGGCCCACTTGTCATGTGTGAAAGTTTACCCATCCCCAGGTAACTGAGCCTACGCCCAAGAACACAGGTGCTGTACATGGATTTCAACCCGCTGGACCTTATCCTGCATCTCGATGCTTACCTCGATCTGCTGGTCACCAATTACGGTCCCTGGATCTACGCCATCCTGTTCACCGTGATCTTCTGCGAAACCGGCCTGGTGGTGATGCCGTTCCTGCCGGGCGATTCGCTGCTGTTCATCGCCGGCGCCGTGGCGGCCGGTGGCGGCATGGACCCGGTGCTGCTGGCGGGCCTGCTGATGGCCGCGGCAATCCTGGGTGACAGTACCAATTACGTGATTGGCCGAACGGCCGGCGAGCGGTTGTTCAACAACCCTAACTCGAAAATATTCCGCCGCGACTACCTGCAGCGCACCCACGAATTCTATGAGCGCCATGGCGGCAAGACCGTGACCCTGGCGCGCTTCCTGCCGATCTTGCGCACCTTCGCGCCGTTCGTCGCCGGCATCGCCCACATGCACTACCCGCGTTTCCTGGGCTTCAGCGTCGCCGGTTCGCTGCTGTGGGTAGGTGGCCTGGTGACCTTGGGTTACTTCTTCGGCAACGTGCCGTTCATCAAGCAGCATCTGTCGTTGATGGTGGTCGGCATCATCTTCCTGTCGCTGGTACCGATGGTGCTCGGCCTGCTGCGCGGTCGCCTGGGCCGTACAGCCAAGGCGCACTGACCACCGCCATGTGGTCTTTCAGCGCCTGGCGGCGCCAGCGTACCCTGGCGCGCTACCCGATCGCCCCCGAGCAATGGCAGGCCGTTCGCGAGCACTTGCCGTTACTCGACGGCATCAGCGCTGAAGAAGACCACTGGTTGCGCGAAGCCTGCATCCTGTTTCTGCACGAAAAGCACCTGACCACCCTGCCCGGTGTCGAGCCAAGCGACGAACAGCGCCTGTTCCTGGCGGCCCAGGCCCAGTTGCCTTTGCTGCACCTGGGCGAGCTGAACTGGTACCAGGGCTTTCACGAGATCATTCTCTACCCCGACGACTTCAAAAGCCCCCAGCGCCACCGCGACGCCAGCGGCGTGGAGCACGTGTGGGACGGCGAGCACAGCGGCGAAGCCTGGCAACAGGGCCCGGTGATTCTGGCCTGGAACGGTGTGCTGGCCAGCGGTGGGTGGGAGGCCTACAACCTGGTCATCCATGAGCTGGCGCACAAGCTCGACATGCTCAACGGCGATGCCAACGGCCTGCCGCCGCTGCACAGCGGCATGCCGGTGGATGAATGGGCGAGTGCCATGCAACAGGCCTATGACGACCTCAATCGCCAGCTGGATCTCAACCCCGACGCCGAAACCGCCATCGACCCGTACGCGGCGGAAAACCCGGCGGAATTCTTTGCCGTCACCAGCGAATATTTCTTCAGCGCCCCCGACCTGCTGCAGCAGGCCTACCCACAGGTGTACCAGCAACTGTCGCTGTTCTACCGCCAGGACCCTTTGGCGCGTCTTGGCCGGTTGCAGGCCGAACACCCCGCTTACCGCGAAAGCCACGCCTGACGCGGCCGCACATCAGGGCAGGCGTGGCATGCCCTGGCGGAATGTGCCTATAATCGCCGCCACTTTTTGGTCAAACACGGGGGCACTGCCCAATGAGCTACAGCAAGATTCCGGCGGGCAAAGACCTGCCGAACGACATCTACGTCGCCATCGAGATCCCGGCCAACCACGCGCCGATCAAATACGAAATCGACAAGGACAGCGACACCCTGTTCGTCGACCGTTTCATGGCTACCCCGATGTTCTACCCAGCCAACTATGGCTTTATCCCGAACACCCTGGCCGACGACGGTGATCCGCTGGACGTGCTGGTCGTGACCCCGTACCCGGTTGCCCCAGGTTCGGTCATCCGCGCCCGCCCGGTCGGCATCCTGAACATGACCGACGACGGCGGCGGCGACGCCAAGGTCATCGCTGTTCCGCACGACAAGCTGTCCCAGCTGTATGTCGACGTCAAGGAATACACCGACCTGCCGGCCCTGCTGATCCAGCAGATCGAGCACTTCTTCGCGAACTACAAAGATCTCGAGAAGGGCAAGTGGGTCAAGATCGAAGGCTGGGATGGCGCCGACGCCGCCCGCGCCGCAATCACCAAATCGGTTGCTGCCTACAAGGGCTGATACCGATTGCTGAAAAACCCCGCCCAGGCGGGGTTTTTTTATGCGCTCACGATGGCCCGACCAGTAAAAAGTCCTACGCCGCCCTACTCCAACGCCCTACAACCAAGCACTTTTCGCACAAAGCGCATCAACACCCGGTTCATATCCGCACTGGCACACGGCCGCTACACTCGCGGCCATGAACACATCCGGTGACCGCCTCAAAGCCCTGCTTCACGAATGTGGCTTGACCCCTTCCGATTTCGCCGCCCAGCGCAGCGTCACACCCCAGCACGTCAACAACTGGTTCAAGCGCGGTGTTCCGTTGGCGCGTCTCGACGAAATGGCCGACCTGTTTTGTGTACACCGCCGCTGGCTGCGCAGTGGTGAAGGCCCCAAGCACCCCAACCCGATCTTGCGCAGCGGCCCACCACCGCCCACCCACGACACCCCGCCCTCCCCGCTGTCGGCCCACGGCGGCCGGATGCTGCAAGTGCCCCTGCATGAATTGCATAACGGCCGGCTTGCCCCGGTTGCCAGCAAACACCTGCGCCTGCCCTGCAAGGCACTGAAGACCTTGGGCGTTGCTGCAGACCAGGCGATCTGCCTGGCCATGCCTGCCGCCAACATGGCCCCGCTGATCCCGCAGGAGGCTACCTTGGCTGTGGACCTGGGCATGACCAAGGTGATCGAGGGCGAAACCTACGCCCTGCTGCACAATGGCACGCTCAGGGTAAACAACCTCAGCCTCGGCCAGCATGGCACCCTGTACCTGCACAGCCACGACCGGCGCAACTACGCCGTCGAGCGCTACACCCGCGCCCAACGCCAGGCACAGGGCCTGGAGATTATCGGCTGGGTCTTCCACTGGTCGCATTTCCGCCGGCAGCGCCCCGGCTGAAACAGACTGTGCCATTTTTTGCTGGGCATCCTGCGCGAGCCCTTGTATGCTACGCGGCACATTTAGCCCCGACCGGCGCAAGCCGCGGTCCAGAGGGCTCGGCGACACCCCATACGGGCGTTTGCCATCTCTATCAGGTCCTTGTGACCACACAGTTAAGGCGGTTGCGGCTTACCATAAATTAGTCGGAAGCGTCCCCGAGAAGCCGGCCACAAGCCGGCTTTTTAATGCCTGCAGAAAATGCAGGACGATGGCAAAACCCGCTGCGCCATCGCCCTCACCTTCCTTCAGAACCGCGCCACCATCCCCATCCGCACCGTGCGCCCCGGTGCCGGCATGAAGCTCTGCGCCAGCGGATCCAGGTAATAGCGATCGGTCAGGTTCTGCAGCGAAACATTCACCTCGGTGTTCTCCAGCAACTTGTACTTGAGGAACAGATCGAACAGTGCCACCGAGCGGTACTCGACCTGCGGCGTGGTGGCGCCGGACTGCCAGGGTTTGTCGAGGGTGCTGGTGGGGCCGGAGGTGTAGGTCACGCGCCCGCCCAGCGTCAACGCCTCGTCGAAGAAGCGCAGGCCGGTGGTCAGGTTGCCTGAGAAGCGCGGCGGGTTTTGGGTGTTGGTGTAGGAGCCCATGAAGCTGCCCGGGGTGCAGTTGGGCGTGTCCTGGGTCTTCTGGTAGGGGTTGGCCGTGGCGCGCAATTTGCTGGCAAACGCCGCGTCGCAGGTTTCGGTCTTGAGGTAGTAAGTGGCCGACAGGTCGGTGAACACGCGGCCGGCATCGTAGTGCGATTGCAGCTCAAGGCCACGGGTGCTGAAGCTGTCGGTGTTGCTGAAGGTCATCTGGCCCCACAAACCTGGGCTTGGGTCGTAGTAGCGGGTGATGTAATTCTTGATGTGGTTGTCGAAGAAGGCCAGTTTGATCGCCGCCGAGTCGTGCGCGGTAAAGAGGTTGTCGCGCAAGGCGCTGACGCCGATTTCCCAGCTCTGCGAGCGCTCGGGCTTGAGGCTTTTGCCGGGGGTGACTTGCTGGGTGCCCTGGCTGGTCTCGAACAGTGAAGGCAGGCGCAGGCCTTGGGTGTAGGTGACGTAGAAGAACGTGTCGGGTATCAGCTCGACATTGATGCCGAAAGCCGGCGCGAAGCCGCCGCCGCTACTGCTGCCCTGCGGGGTGTGGTCGTAGCCTGTGACCACGCTGCTGATGCCTTCTGGGTTGACCTCCACGCGGGTCGCACCGAAGTCGTTGAAGCGCACGCCGTTGAACGGCTCGTTGCTGTTGCCGAAGACGATGCCGTTGTTCAGGCGCGGGTCGGTGGCGTCGGTGTACTGGCCGTTCTGGTCGGGGAACCAGGTCATGCTGCCCCAGCCCTTGGGGCCGCTCGCCGAGATATAGCGCACCTCGCGATCCTCACGCCGGGCGCTGGCCAGCACGGTGTTGTCCTTGGTGCGGAAGTGGCTGTACCGGCCACCACCCCACAGGGTCAGTTGCTCGATCGGCTGGTACTCGAGCTTGCCGTTGAAGCTGAACTCCTGCCTGGATGCATCGCGCAGGGTGCGGTTGGCATCGATGTCGTGCTGGGTGATCAGCACATTCTTCTGCGGTTGCAGGTCTTCAAGCTGGAACGCGCCGCCCAGGTCCAGTGTGAAGTCGCCATGGGCGGTCTGGAATTTGGAGACGTTGTTCAGGTCGCCGCCGATACGGCGGTTGTCCTGGCGTGTCCAGCTGCGGTCCGTACGAAACAGCTGGGAAACCGGTGCAGTCCATGACGAACTCAACGTGCTGGTCTTGGCGTCGGTCATCCACAGGTTGCTGGTCAGGTCGACCCACGGGTTGCCGGCAGGCAGGTAGTGATAGCGCGTGGTGTAGGTATCGATCTTCACCTCGCCCAGGGGGAACTGGTAGATACCCGCAGTACCGTAGCGGTAGATGTCAGAAGGCATGATTTCGGCGCTGCGCCCATCGTAGCGGCGGTAGCCCAAGTCCAAGGTGTGATCGTCGGCGATGCGCCAGGTGGCCTTGAGCAGGTACGAGTCGGTTTTCGAGGAAGAGTTGAGCACTTCCTCGCCCGCGTTGTAGGTGCTCGCCACGCTGGGCTGTTCACTGCCGTACTGGTTATAGATGCGGTAGCGATCCTGGCCCTTCTTGCCGGAGAAATAGTTACCTTGATTGCGGTGCGCATATGCCGCCACCACGTCCAGGCGCTCGCTGGTGAAGGCAAACGCGGCACTGCCAGATTCAGCCTCGGAGCCGAACAGGCTGGCGCGGTTGTCGCGGGGTGGCGCGGTGAGGTTTTCATCCTTGGCGCTGGCGCTGCGATGAGCGGGGGCTACGCCGTTGTCCCAGAGGTCGCCCTTGAGGCGCACGCCGACCTGGTTGCCGTCGACCAGAATGTCCTGCACGCCGATGGTCTGCATTTCAACCGTGCCGCCAATCGCCCCAGACTTGGTCGACGGGCCTTTGTTCACGGTCAGGCTGCTGATCAGGTCGGGGTCGATGTAACTGCGTTGCTGGGTGCCGCCATAACCGCGATAGACGTCCAGGGCCTGCTCCGAACCATCGACCTTGACTGCCACCCGGCTCTGCCCCTGGATACCGCGGATGTTGACGTCCAGGGCACCGCCATTGCGCGTATCACCGACCTGCACGCCGGGCACGCCGTTGAGCAGATCGCCTGCGGAAACACGGCCGAAGCGGTCGATCTGTTCGCTGTTCAGGTGCACCGAAGAGCGTGGCGCCCTGTAGGTATCCGCCTCTAGCCCCTGGGCGGCGGCCTCGACCATCGTCGGCGATAACTCGGCCGCCGCATTCGGCGCAGCACGCTGGGCGATCAGCACGTAGCTCCCGGTCGAGCTCGGCACCAGTTGCAACCCGGCGTTGGCCAGCAACCGCTGGATACCCTCGCTGACTGTATACCGGCCCTTCAAGGCCGGCGCCGTACGCCCACGGGTCAACTCAGGGTCGTAGGACAGCAGTAGCCCGGACTGGCTGGTGAAGCTGCCCAGGGCTGCGCCCAGCGGGCCCGGGGCAATGTTGTAATCACGCGGTGTGGCATCGTCCAGGCGGGTGGCGGCGAGCGCAGCCGTGCCGGTGTTCTGTGCCAGGGCCAGGCTGCTGTTCAACAGGCCGGCGCCGCAGCAGCCGATCATCGTGCAACGCAGGGCAAACGTGATGGGCGCCAGGCAAAGTCGAGGGCGCGGAGCAGGTGAAGGACAACGTACTGGGAGCATGCTTATCTCGCTCGTAGGGTTTGCGCCCACCACTGGCTGCGGGCTGTTACCTCCTCTGTCGCACGAGATCGAAAAAAGGATATGGGGGCATGAGCACCGGCTGAATTTACCGATTCGGCCTTGTGATCTGAGCAATTCTAGTGATAATGGTTTTCATTTGCGACCGTCATGTACCGATTCAACCGACGATGAATGCGCCCTTTTCCCCGCCGAACAGTACCGAGCCGTGCAGCGTCGAGACGCTGTACATCGAGAATCACGCCTGGTTACGCAACTGGCTCGCCTACCGGCTGAGGTCGTGGGGGCGCGGCGTGGCCGATGATCTGGCGCACGATATCTTCTTGCGGGTGCTGACCAGCCGAGAGGGCGCGCGGGCCGAACCGATCCGCCAGCCACGCGCCTACCTGACCCGCATCGCCAATTGCGTACTGGTCAGTTGGCGCCGCCGGCAGTCGCTGGAACGCGCCTGGCTCGAAGCCCTGCTGCTGCTGCCAGAACCCGAGCACCCTTCGCCTGAGCTGCAAAGCGTGATCCTGGAAACCTTGCACGAGATCGATGCGCTGCTCGACACCTTGCGCCCACGGGTCAGGCAGGCGTTTCTGATGGCGACGCTGGACGGCATGAAGCAGAAGGACATCGCCGTAGCCCTGAACATCGCATTGCCGACCGTCAAGAAGTACATCCACGAGGCCTACCTCACCTGCCTGACGCAGATGCCCGATGAATAGCGGCACTACCACGCTTGACGCTGCCATCCCCCAGCAGGTGCTTGCCCAGGCGGCCTCCTGGCTGATGCTGATGCAGGAGGGGCCGTTGCTGCCGGCCCAACAGCGCGAGCTGGAGCGCTGGCGGCTTGCCAGTGCCGACCACGAGCGCGCGTGGAAACGGGCGCAGCACCTGCTCACGCGCCTGGGCAGCGTGCCGCCCACGCTGGCCAAGCAGACCTTGGACCGCCCGACGGGCAGGCGCGCCGTGCTGCGCGGGCTGCTCCTGCTGATGGGCGCCGCCCCCCTCAGTTGGTGGGCATGGCGCTCGCAGGCCGGCGACTACCGGACGTCGCTGGGCGAGCGCCAGCACGCACGGCTGGCCGACGGCACGCAGATCACCCTCAACAGCGACAGCGCGGTGGACGTGCTGTTCGATAGCGCGCAACGCTTGCTGCACCTGCGCCGGGGCGAGCTGTACATCGTTACCGCTGCCGACCCCCGCCCACTCCTGGCGCGAACCCAACAGGGCCAGTTGCTTGCCCTGGGCACGCGGTTCAGCGTGCGCCAACTGGCCGATGAAACCGTGGTCGCCGTTTATGAAGGTGCTGTGCAGGTACGCCCTGAGCGCGCCAGCGTGGCGCCAGGCGAGCACATCATCCAGGCCGGGCAACAAGTGCGCTTCAGCCGTGAGCACCTGGGCAGCATCGAGGCGGTGCGGGAAACCACCCTGGCTTGGCGTAACGGGCTGCTGGTGGCCGACGACATGCCGCTGCGCCAGTGGACGCAAGAACTGACGCGCTACACCGACCAGCACCTTGAATGCGACCCTGCCCTGGGCGAGCTGCGGGTGTCTGGCACGTTCCCGGTCGATGACTTGCCACTGGCCTTGGCCATGCTGGCGCAAACCTACATGCTGCAGGTTCGCCAGACCGGCCGGCAGGTGTTTATCAGCCGTTGACCACCCTATACGACCGAGCGAGATTCCCCGATGAGCAAGATGCCCCTGTACCTGGCCATGGCGCTGGCCCTGGCTGCGCCCGCCGCTTTGGCGAAGCCGGAACGCGAGCAGAAGATGGACACTTCACTGCTGCAGCGCCAGGACCTGGCCTACCGCTTCAGCCAGCTGGACCTGGACTCGGCCGACGGCCAGCGCCATTACCGCCTGTGGGTCGGCAAACCGGACCGCCCAGCCCCCGCCGCAGGCTACCCGGTGCTGTGGATGCTCGACGGCAATGCCGCGCTGGGCGCGCTGGACAGCGCACAGCTGAGCAAGCTCGCCGCCGGCCAGGCGCCGTTGCTGGTGGCCGTGGGTTACCAGACCGATCAGCGTATCGACCGAGCTGGGCGGACCTATGACTACACCCCGTCGGTACCCGGGCAGGTGCAGCAGCGTGACCCGCTGACCGGCCAGCCCAGCGGCGGCGTGGATGCATTCTTCGACCTGCTGAGCCAGCGCATGCGGCCGAGGGTGGCCGCCGTGGCGCCGATCGACCTGCAGCGGCAAACATTGTGGGGGCATTCCTATGGTGGCCTGGCGGTGCTGCATGCGCTGTTTACCCGGCCGGCCGAGTTCAGTGACTATGCAGCGGCCAGCCCGTCGTTGTGGTGGCGTGATGGGGTGATTGTTGGCGAAGCCCAGGGGCTGCAACAGCGCTTGGGTGATCACCGCCCGAGGTTGCTGCTGATGCGTGGTGGCGACGAGCCTTCGAGCCCGCGTGCATCTATGAAAAGCGATGGGGAGCAGCCGGCGCAGGCGCTGGCAGCGGACCTGGCCGACGTGCAGGGTTTGCAGGTGCGGTTCGAACGGTTTGACGGATTGGGGCATGGGCCGATGTTGCCGGCCTCGCTGAAGAAATTGATCGACGAGATGTCTCGGTAAACTTGTTCCGGCCTCCTTCGCGGGGCAAGCCCTCGCCTAGAGGATCACCACGGGCTCTGAGGGCAATGGAGCCCTTCTGTTGCTTCAGTTTCACCGCCGAAGGTCGCCTAAGGTCTTAGTCGCGCGGGTTGCCAGCAGGGTGGCACTGTGCTGTATGCTTGGCCGGTCTTCAGGGCGGGGTGCAAGTCCCCACCGGCGGTAAATCGAAAGATGAGCCCGCGAGCGCCCCGGCCATGCCGGGGGTCAGCAGATCTGGTGAGACTCCAGAGCCGACGGTCATAGTCCGGATGAAAGAAGGCGTCAGGCAGGGGCCATTCGGGCGCCTCTGCGCGCGCGTTTTGTTCGCCCCGAGACGTTCATCGATCATTCACGAGGAGCGTTTCATGTCACCTATGCTGCAAAAGCAATTCCCCAACCTTTCTGCCGCCATCGCCGCCTTCCAGGCCGGGCGCCCCGTGCTGCTGCTGGACGACGACGACCGCGAGGACGAAGCGGACATCATCGCCGCCGCCGAAAACATCTCGTTGCAAACCATGGCCATGATGATTCGCGACTGCAGCGGCATCGTCTGCCTGTGCCTGGACGAAGCCACCGTGGACGCACTGCAGCTGGCGCCGATGGTGCAGAACAACCAGGCGCGCCACGGCACCGGCTTCACCGTCACCATCGAAGCGGCCGAAGGCATCACCACCGGCGTTTCGGCGCACGACCGGATTACCACCATCGCGGCGGCGCTGAGCTCGACAGCCGAGCAACGCCATATCGTCAGCCCTGGGCACGTGTTCCCGCTGCGTGCGCGCAACGGCGGGGTGCTGACCCGTCGTGGCCATACCGAGGGTTCGGTAGACCTGGCGCGCCTGGCCGGGCTGCGGCCGGCAGCGGTGCTGTGCGAGCTGATGAACCCCGATGGCAGCATGGCCCGCGGGGAGCAGGTGGCGGTGTATGCGCGGCAGTACAATTTGCCGGTGCTGACCATTGAAGAGCTGGCGCAGTATCGCGAGGCGATGGTGGCCCGCGAAGCCGAGATTGCCTGATAAACCGGCGGGGCCGCGCTGCGGCCCCAAAGCCTGACTGACGTTCACAAGTTTGCTCCCCTTGCCCTGCTCTGCTAGTGTCGCGCCGTTAAGAACGCCACCGAGACAGCCGCCATGGCCCGCAAAAAAGCCTCCCTCGATTTCGAGCAATCCCTCGCAGACCTGCAAGCCCTGGTCGAGCGCCTGGAGAACGGCGAGTTGTCGCTGGAAGATTCGCTGGCCGCCTTCGAGCAAGGTATCGCCCTGACCCGCGATTGCCAGGGCGCACTGGCCCAGGCCGAACAGAAGGTGCAGATTCTTCTGGAACGCGACGGCGAGCTGGCAGCCCAACCCTTCGACGCCGAGCCGCAAGCATGATCAACAGCTACCAGGCCAACTGCCAGGCCCGCGTCGACGCCGCCCTCGAACCCCTGTTCGAAGCGCCAACCAAAGAGCTCGAGCGGCTCTATGCCGCCATGCGCTACAGCGTGATGAACGGCGGCAAGCGTGTGCGCCCGCTGCTCGCCTACGCGGCCTGCGAAGCGTTGGGTGCGCCTGCCGAACAGGCCAATGGCGCGGCCTGCGCGGTCGAGCTGATTCACGCGTACTCGCTGGTGCATGACGACCTGCCGGCGATGGACGACGACGACCTGCGCCGCGGCCAGCCCACCACCCACAAAGCCTTCGACGAAGCCTGCGCCATCCTGGCCGGTGATGGCCTGCAGAGCCTGGCCTTCAGCGCCCTGCTCGACACGCGCCTCAGCCCGCAGTCCGACACCCTGCGCCTGGCCATGGTCCAGGCCCTGGCCAAGGCTGCCGGCCCGGCGGGCATGGTCGGCGGCCAGGCCATCGACCTGGGGTCGGTGGGTATCAAACTGGACCAGCAAGCCCTGGAATTCATGCACCGGCACAAGACCGGTGCGCTGATCGAAGCCAGCGTGCGCCTCGGCGCCCTGGCCAGCGCCCGCGCCGAACAGGCGCAACTGGATGCCTTGCAGACCTACGCACAGGCCATCGGCCTGGCGTTCCAGGTGCAGGACGACATCCTCGACGTAGAAAGCGACACCGCCACCCTGGGCAAGCGCCAGGGCGCCGACATCGCACGTGACAAACCGACCTACCCGGCCCTGTTGGGCCTGGAAGCCGCCAAGGCCTATGCCATCGAACTGCGCGACCAGGCGCTGGTCGCATTGCAAGGGTTTGGGGAAAATGCCGAGCCCCTGCGGGCGCTGGCACGCTATATCGTCGAACGCCGCAACTAAACACCGACGCCAATCCCGCACAACCCGTGGTCGAATGGGCACTTTTCCCACAATGGGGTAAACTGCCGCGTCTTCACACCTATAACGACTCGCCTGATGCCCACGACGTTTCAAGAGATCCCCCGCGAACGCCCGGTCACGCCGTTGCTCGACCGCGCTGACACGCCTGCCGGCCTGCGCCGGCTGGCCGAAGCCGACCTGGAGACCCTGGCCGACGAGTTGCGCCAGGAACTGCTCTACACCGTGGGTCAGACCGGTGGGCATTTTGGCGCCGGCCTGGGCGTCATCGAGCTGACGATCGCCCTGCACTACGTCTTCGACACCCCGGACGACCGGCTGGTATGGGACGTCGGCCACCAGGCCTACCCGCACAAGATCCTCACCGGCCGCCGCCAGCGCATGCTCAGCCTGCGCCAGAAGGACGGCATCGCCGCCTTCCCGCGTCGCAGCGAGAGTGAATACGACACCTTCGGCGTCGGCCACTCCAGCACCTCGATCAGCGCAGCGCTGGGCATGGCCATCGCCGCCCGCCTGCAGAACAGTGCACGCAAGTCGATCGCGGTGATCGGCGACGGCGCCCTGACCGCCGGCATGGCTTTCGAGGCGTTGAACCACGCCCAGGAAGTCAACGCCGACATGCTGGTGATCCTCAACGACAACGACATGTCGATTTCGCGCAATGTCGGCGGCCTGTCCAACTACCTGGCCAAGATCCTCTCCAGCCGCACCTACGCAAGCATGCGCGAGGGCAGCAAGAAGGTGCTCTCGCGCCTGCCTGGCGCCTGGGAAATCGCCCGCCGCACCGAGGAATACGCCAAAGGCATGCTGGTCCCAGGCACCCTGTTCGAAGAACTGGGCTGGAACTACATCGGCCCGATCGACGGCCACGACCTGCCGACCATGATCGCCACCCTGCGCAACATGCGTGACCTCAAGGGCCCGCAGTTCCTGCACGTGGTGACCAAAAAGGGCAAGGGCTTCGCCCCGGCCGAAGTCGACCCGATCGGCTACCACGCCATCACCAAGCTCGAACCTGCCGACAAGCCCGCCGCGCCGAAGAAGCCCAGCGGGCCCAAGTATTCCGCTGTGTTCGGCCAGTGGCTGTGCGACATGGCCGCCAGCGACAAGCGCCTGGTCGGCATCACCCCGGCGATGAAGGAAGGCTCTGACCTGGTCGACTTCAGCGAACGCTACCCGGAGCGCTACTTCGACGTGGCAATTGCCGAGCAGCACGCGGTGACCCTGGCTGCAGGCATGGCCTGCGAAGGCAGCAAGCCGGTGGTAGCGATCTATTCGACGTTCCTGCAGCGCGCCTATGACCAGTTGATCCACGACGTGGCGGTGCAGAACCTCGATGTGCTGTTCGCCATCGACCGCGCCGGCCTGGTCGGCGAAGACGGCCCGACCCACGCCGGCAGCTACGACCTGTCGTACCTGCGCTGCATCCCCGGCATGCTGGTGATGACCCCGAGCGACGAGAACGAGCTGCGCAAGATGCTCACCACCGGCCATCTGTACAACGGCCCGGCGGCGGTGCGCTACCCACGCGGTACGGGCCCCAACGCGCCGATCAGCAGCGACCTTGAACCCTTGGAGATCGGCAAGGGCGTCATCCGCCGCCAGGGTGAGAAGGTCGCCTTGCTGGTGTTCGGCGTGCAACTGAGCGAGGCCTTGCAGGCTGCCGAGCAGATCAATGCCACAGTGGTCGACATGCGCTTCGTCAAGCCGCTGGACGAGGCACTGGTACTCGAACTGGCTGCCAACCATGAGCTGCTGGTAACCATCGAAGAGAACGCCATCATGGGCGGTGCGGGGGCTGCCGTGGGCGAGTTCCTGGCCAGCCAGGCGGTGACCAAGCCGCTGCTGCACCTGGGGCTGCCAGACCTTTATGTCGAGCATGCCAAGCCTGCGCAGATGCTGGCTGAGTGTGGGCTGGATGTGGCTGGGATCGAGGCTTCGGTCAAGGCTCGGATGGCCAAGCTCGGGCTGTAATCCTTGGGGCCGCTTTGCGGCCCATTCGCGGGACAAGCCCGCTCCCACAAGTACATCACTCTTCTCGAGAACAGTGACAAACCTGTGGGAGCGGGCTTGTCCCGCGAATAGTCTGGAACTGCCCATGAAAATCCCGAGCTTCACCGCCACCCTCCTGTGCCTGCCACTTCCGCTCCTGGCCGCTGAACGCGACAACGCCCTGAAACTGCCCGACGTCCTGATCAGCGCCAACCGCCAGGTCGAGTCTCGCACCGCCACCAGCGCCGCCAATACCATCTTCACCCGCGCCGACATCGACCGCCTGCAACCCACCAGCGTCACCGACCTGCTGGCCCGTGTCCCAGGCGTGCAAGTGGCCCCCACCGGCGGGCGCGGCAGCGTGCCCGGCATTTTCATCCGCGGCACCAAGGCGGCGCAGAGCCTGGTACTGGTGGATGGCGTGCGCATCGCCAACGCCACCTCTGGCGACAGTGGCCTACAGTTTCTCGACGTTGACCAGATAGAGCGTGTCGAGGTGCTGCGCGGCTCCCGCTCGGCGGTATACGGCAGCGACGCCATGGGTGGCGTGATCCAGATCTTCACCCGCCGCAGTAGCGGCCCCGGGCTGCAGCCACGCCTGCGCCTGGCCGCCGGCAGCAACCAGACCTGGCAGCGCAGCCTGGGCCTGTCCGGTGGCGACGACGCCACCCGTTTCAACCTGGGCGCCAGCCTGGACGAGACTGCCGGCATTGACGCCACCGGCCCCTCCTTTGCCAGCGACGGCGATCATGATGCGTACCGCAACAAGTCACTCAACCTGAGCCTCAGCCACACCTTCGGCGAACGCTTCGAGGCCGGCCTGAACCTGCTCGACAGCCGCGGGCGCAGTGAATACGACAATCCGTACGGACGCTTTGATCAAACCACTAACCTCTCTTATGAGCAAAAACCCTACACCGACTTCAGCGTCAGCAGCCTGGGCACTTACTTCGACGCCCAGCTCAACAACACCTGGCATTCACGCCTGGAGCTTGCCCACAGCGAAAACCGTGACGACAAACGCGACAAGCTCAGCGATGAGCACTCCGTGTTCAACACCTATCGCGATCAGGTTACCTGGCAAAACGACCTGGCCCTGGGTGAGCAGCACAACCTGTTGATCGGCGGCGATTGGTACGAAGACCGCGTGCACGCCAACACCGATTTCAACAAGGACAGTCGCTGGAACCGCGCCGCCTTCATTCAGCATCGGTACAAGGGCGAGCGGTTCTCCACCGAACTGGGGGTGCGCCGCGACCAGAACCAGCAGTTCGGCGGCCAGACCACCTGGAGCGGTAGCCTTACCGTGCCCTTGAACGCGCACAATGATGTGCTGCTGTCCTACAGCGAAGGCTTCCGGGCACCGACATTCAATGACCTGTATTACCCACAGTTCAGCAACCCCGACCTGAACCCGGAGCATTCCCGAAGCTACGAGTTGCAATGGCGCAGCCAGCTTGCCGCCGACAGCCGGCTGGAGACCTCGCTGTACCGCACCGACCTGCGCGATGCGATCATCTTTGGCCAGGACTCGATCCCACGCAATGTCGCCTCGGCGCGGGTCAACGGGTTTGAACTGTCACTCGATCAGCAATGGGGCGCGTGGCGCAGCCAGCTGGGGCTGGCGCTGATCGACCCACGTGACCGCGACAGCGGCCATACCCTCGCCCGCCGTGCCCGCCGTACCGTGAGCCTGGACCTGGACCGCGCATTCGGGCCGTTCAGCGTGGGCGGGAGCTGGCAAGCCGTCAGCAGCAGCTACGATGACGAAGCCAACCGCAACCAGCTCGCCGGCTTCGGCCTGCTCGGCCTGCGGGGTAGCTGGGCAGCAACGGATGAGCTGAAACTGGAAGCGAAGCTGGACAACCTGCTGGACCACAGCCACAGCCGTGCCCGGTACAGCTACGAGGGCGCCAGCCACGGTTACCGCGAGGAAGGCCGCACCGTGTTGCTGAGCGTCACCTGGACGCCGGCGCTCTAGCGTCGAGCAACGCACACAGGCGCGCGGTGGCCTCGATCATCTGCCCGCTGGGCCGCTCCAAGCCCTTGTCCGGCACCACCAACAGACGATCCCCAGCCACAGCACTCAGACGTGGCCAAGCCTCCCAACTTGCCAGCTGCGCCTGGTCACCCGCCAGAATCACCTGGGGGTCCTGCTGCAATACAGATTCCACGCTCACCTGGGGCGCCGGCTGGCTCAGATCGGCGAAAACATTGCGTGCGCCGCACACGGCCAGGGCATCGCTGACCACCTGCCGGCCACCCAGGGTGTACAACGGCTTGTCCCAGACTTGATAGAACACCCGCAGCGGCTGCTCACGCCGATACTGCTGACGCAGGTGCCGCAGCCTGTCGCGCAAGGTTTGCGCATAATGCCGGCCCTGCTGGTCACGGCCGACGCGCTGGGCGATGGCTTCGATCTGATCGATCAATTGGTCAATGCTATGGGGCTCGGCGCTGAACGCGGCGATGCCCAGGCGCTTGAGCTGATCACGCTGCGCTGGCGCGACACTGCCCGGCCACAGCAGCAGCAAGTCAGGCTTCAAGCTGAGCAGGCGCTCCATGTTCAGTTGCCCCAGACGGCCCACAGAAGGCACATCCTGCAGCGCTGGCGGGCGCTCGCCGCCGTCGAGCATGCCGACCAACAGGTCATCGGCCTGCAGCTCGAGCATGATCTCGCTCATCGAAGGCGCCAGGCTGACCACCCGCAGCGGCTCAGCCGCGCTGGCGGCACAGGCGCACAGCGCCAGCAGCCAGAGGAAGACGCGCATCAGCCCAGCTGACGAGGAATGCGGTACAGGTAGAGCACGACCACCGTGGACAGTGCCAGAAGAATCTGCGGCACCGCCTCCAGCCCCACCAGCACCGACAGCGCGGCGACCCAGGCAGGGAAGCAGGCATACAGCATGGCCAGGCGCCGCACCCGCGCCAGCTCGATCCAGGCTGCCGGCTCCTCGCTGCTGCCGAGCACCTTGGCGGTACTGATCAAGGCACGCTTGTAAGCGCCAAAGCGCGGCAGGCTGAGGAACATGGTCGCCGCACCGGCGATGAACAACGGCATGGCCAGCACCGGGATCAATGGATCACCGCCACCAAAAGCCCAGGCCATCACCGGCAGCGGCATTAGGCCTATCGCCAGGTATTGCCACCAGGCCAGGGCCAGGCGCCGCTTGACCTCGGCGCGGGTCACGCCTGGGGCACCTCGCCCTGGTGTTCGTTGCCCAGCATGTGGCCGAGCTTGCCGGCCTTGGTGGCCAGGTAGTAACGGTTGTGCGGGTTGTGCCCGGTATGCAGCGGCACACGTTCAGCGACGACGATGTTCATGTCGGTCAGGGCCTTGACCTTGCGCGGGTTGTTGGTCATCAGGCGCAGGGCCTTCACCCCCAGGTGCTCGAGCATCGGCAGGCAGATGGCATAGTCGCGCTGGTCGGCGGCAAAGCCCAGGCGTTCGTTGGCTTCGACGGTATCGGCGCCGCCGTCCTGCAGTTCGTAGGCGCGGATCTTGTTCAACAGGCCAATGCCGCGGCCTTCCTGGCGCAGGTACAGCAGCACGCCACGGCCTTCACGGGCGATAGCCTGCAGGGCAGCTTCCAGTTGCGAGCCGCAGTCACAGCGCTGGCTGAACAGGGCATCGCCGGTCAGGCACTCGGAATGCAGGCGCCCCAGCACCGGCTCGCCGTCCGCGATATCACCCAGGCTGAGCACCACATGCTCACGGCCGGTGGCTTCGTCGAGAAAGCCATGCATGGTGAAGGTCGCAAAGGGCGTCGGGAGTTTAGAGGCGGCAACAAAGACGACGGGCACGTTGTGCTCCTGGCATAAGTAGGAAATTTCTGTTGCGGCGATTGTATCAGCAGGTCGGCACCTGTGCGCTGGCTGAATACCGTCGCTTAAGATCGAAAAGTTCGATGCTTAGCAGAGGCCCGCCCTCAAGACGCCGAACCTGTATGGGAGCGGGTAGCGCTCACTGCGGCTGGCTGTCGGTGGTGAACGGATACGGCTGTTTCCAGTGCTCGAAAATCGGCTTCAATTCACCGCTGCGCACCAGCTCGGCCATGCGCTTGTCGAACAGGTCGCGCAGCGCCTTGGACTTTTCGTTGTGGGCAAATGCCAGGTACAGCGGTAGCTCGGCGACATGGGTTTTACGAAAACGCGCAGGCTCGGAAGCCTGGCCCAGCACGTAGTCGACTTCGGTCAGCGCATCGATGTAGAAGTCCACTCGGTCATGTTCGAGCATCGGCAGAATGCCCTCGCGGCGCTGGATTTCGCGGAAGTTGTGCGCATTGGGCAGATAGCTGGCGTAGTCGTAGCCGCGCACCCAGGCCAGGCGATACCGGCCGACCGTGCTGGGTGTGGGCACAGGCTTGGCGACCAGCCCCAGGGCGTAGATATGGTCCATGTCGAAGTGCCAACGCGGGTAGAGGTTGTCGTCAGCCTCGTCCTTGTAGGAGCCGACCCAGGCATCGGCCTCGCCCCGTTTGACCAGCCCCACCGCACGGCTGTAAGGCGCGCTCTGGGTAACGACCTTGACCCCGGCAGGCTCGAACACCTTGCGCAGTACATCCCAGGCAACCCCGCTACCGTCGGCGTTGGTGTAGTCGAGCCATTCTTCGCTGACCAGATGGACCTGCTTCAGCACACCTTCGGCCGCCCCCACCCAGGGAGCAAAGCCCAGCAGCATTGCCAACAGCACAGTCCTTATGGCCATCTACGCGCTCCCTGTCTCAGGCAACCGCCCACACCAGAACCTGCATACCCAGCCAGGCGAACACGCCGGCCAGGACATCGTCGAGCATGATCCCGACCCCGCCATGCACATGGCGGTCGATCCAGCGAATCGGCCATGGTTTGAGGATGTCGAAGAAGCGGAACATCAGGAACCCCGCCAGCAACCATTGCCAGCCTTCCGGCACCAGCCAGAGGGTGATCCACATGCCCACCATCTCGTCCCAGACAATGCCCTCATGGTCATGCACGCGCAAGTCATTGGCGACTTTGCCGCACAACCAGAAACCGAACAGCATGGTCACGCCCAGCAGCAGCCAGTAACCCCAGTCTGGCAGCATCTGCCACAGCGGGATGAACGGTATGGCCACCAGCGAGCCCCAGGTGCCCGGCGCCTTGGGCAAGGTGCCGGAGCCGAAGCCGAAGGCGATGAAGTGCCAGGGGTTGCGCCAGACCGAGGGCGGAACGAACTCCGCAGGCACCTGATTGGGGTGATCGGTCACGGTGTCTCCCTAAAATGTTGATAGCCGCGTTGCCGCGGGGTGATGTCCTGGCCCTGCCGGTCACGCAGGCTGACGCCTTGGCCCTCGAGCACGCGCCCGATGACATGAAACGCCGCCAGGCCTTGCGCCTGCAGGGATAAAAGCTGCGCCGGCGGCAAAGTGAACGCCAGCACATAGTCGTCGCCACCGGTCAGGGCCGCCTGCACGGCGGCCTCATGGCCGAGCAAACCCTGCAGAGCGGATGACATCGGCACCTGCTCCAGGTTCACCTCGAGCGCCACGCGGGAAGCCTTGGCAATATGCCCGCAGTCGGCCAGCAGGCCGTCGGAGATGTCCAGTGCCGCGCTGGCTCGCCCGCGCAACAGCTGCCCCAGGGCGAACTGCGGCGAAGGCGACCAGTAGTGATCGATCAGCGGCTGGGCGAGTGCGGCCTCGGCCTGGCGCTGGCCCAGGACCAACGGCAAGGCGCCGGCGGCGTTGCCCAGCTCACCCCCCACGCACAGAAGGTCACCCGGGCGAGCACCACCACGGCGCAACGCCTGCCCGGCCGGCACGCGGCCAAACACGGTCATGGTGATACTCAAGGGGCCGCGGGTGGTGTCACCGCCAATCAGGCTCAGCTGGCAACGCCGGGCCATACGGTTAAGGCCGTCAGCGTAGGCTTGCAGCCAGTCGGCGCTGACATCGGGCAAGGTCAGGGCAAGGGTGAAGCCGATGGGGGTGGCGCCCATCGCCGCCAGGTCACTGGCGGCCACGGCCAGCGAGCGCTGGCCAAGCAACAAGGGGTCGCAGACCGCAGGGAAGTGCACGCCGGCCACCAGGGTGTCGGTGGACACCGCCAGTTGCTCGCCCGCAGGCAAATCCAGCAGCGCGCAATCGTCACCGATGCCCAGGGCCACACCTTCACCATCTTGCGCACAGGGCGCGGCGGCGAAGTAATGGCTGATCAGCTCGAACTCACCCATGGTCGGCCAGCGCCGGGATCAGCGCTTGTTCGCCTTGGCTTCCGCTTCGCGCAGCGAAGGGGCGAGCTTGTCCAGCACGCCGTTGACGAACTTGTGGCCGTCGGTGGCACCGAAGACCTTGGCCAGCTCGATACCTTCGTTGATCACCACGCGATACGGTACATCGACGCGCATCATCAGTTCCCAGGTGGACAACCGCAGCACAGCCAGTTCGACAGGGTCGAGCTCTTCCAGCGCCAGCGCCAGGCAAGGCTTCAGGGCCGCGTCGATCTCGTCCTTCTTGGCCGGGACCCCATGCAGGATCTCGCGGAAGTAGGCGCCATCGACATCGGTGAAATCGTTATCGACCCGGAACTGCGCTTCGATCTCGTTTACCGACTGACGCGCCATGTGCCACTGGTACAGCGCCTGAGTCGCGAGCTTACGGGCTTCGCGGCGCTTGGCGCTTTTCGAGGGCTTGCCGGCATCCGCAGGTTTTGGATCGCGCGGGTTGAAACGATCGCTTTCGTCGCTAATCACTTGGCCTCCAACTGCGCCAGCAGGCTGACCATTTCCAGAGCGGACAGGGCAGCTTCAGCACCTTTGTTGCCAGCCTTGGTGCCGGAACGCTCGATGGCCTGTTCGATGGAGTCGACGGTCAGAACGCCGAAGGCCACCGGAACACCGAACTCCATGGACACCTGGGCCAGGCCCTTGGTGCATTCGCCCGCCACGTACTCGAAGTGCGGGGTACCACCGCGGATCACGGCGCCCAGGGCGATGATCGCGTCGTACGCGCCTTGCTGGGCGACCTTCTGTGCTACCAGCGGGATTTCGAACGCGCCCGGGGCACGGATGATGGTGATGTCGCTTTCGCTGACACCGTGGCGTACCAGGGCATCAACGGCACCGCTTACCAGGCTTTCGACGACGAAGCTGTTGAAGCGGCCAACCACCAAAGCATAGCGACCTTTGGGGGCGATGAAGGTACCTTCGATGGTCTTCAGGGTCATTCCGATGTTCTCATGTTCAAGAGCGAGGCCGCATACAAGCGGCCTCGGCAGGGGTCTGGACTCGAGTAGAGGGCGTCAATGCCGCCTCAAGTCACTCGGAGGGCACGTATTCTACAACTTCCAGATCGAATCCGGATATCGCATTGAACTTCATCGGCGAACTCATCAGGCGCATCTTGCGCACACCGAGGTCGCGTAGGATCTGCGAACCGGCACCCACGGTGCTGTAGGTGGTCGGTACCTTGGTCGGTGCATCGCCCGCGCTTTCGCGGATGTGCGCCAGCAGCACGTCGCCGTCCAGCGGGTGGCCCAGCAGCAGTACCACGCCGCTGCCAGCTTCGGCCACGGCAGCCATGGCGGCGCGCAGGCTCCAGCGGCCCGGTTGCTTGACCAGCAGCAGGTCGCGCAGCGGGTCCATGTTGTGCACGCGCACCAGGGTCGGCTCTTCGGCGCAGATATTGCCCAGGGTCAGGGCCATGTGCACGTCGCCTTCCACCGCATCGCGGTAGGTGACCAGGTTGAACTCGCCCAGCTCGCTCTCCACCGGCTGCTCGGAGACGCGTTGTACGGTGCGCTCGTGGATCATGCGGTAGTGGATCAGGTCGGCGATGGTGCCGATCTTCAGGCCGTGCTCGGCGGCGAACACTTCCAGCTCGGCGCGGCGCGACATGGTGCCGTCATCGTTCATCACTTCGCAGATCACGCCGCTCGGCTCGAAGCCGGCCATGCGCGCCAGGTCGCAAGCGGCCTCGGTGTGGCCGGCGCGGGCCAGGGTGCCGCCCGGCTGGGCCATCAGCGGGAAGATGTGGCCCGGGCTGACGATGTCCTCGGCCTTGGCGTCCTTGGCAGCGGCAGCTTGCACGGTACGTGCGCGGTCGGCAGCGGAAATGCCGGTGGTGACACCTTCGGCAGCCTCGATCGACACGGTGAACTTGGTGCCGAAGCCGGACCCGTTACGCGGCGCCATCAGCGGCAGCTTGAGCGTTTCGCAGCGCTCGCGGGTCATCGGCATGCAGATCAGGCCACGGGCATGCTTGGCCATGAAGTTGATGTGCTCAGGCAGGCAGCACTCGGCCGCCATGATGATGTCGCCTTCGTTCTCGCGGTCTTCGTCATCCATGAGGATGACCATTTTGCCCTGGCGGATGTCTTCGACCAGTTCTTCGATGCTGTTGAGCGCCACTCGGCACCCCCTTCTCAATCAGGATTTCAAGAAGCCGTTGGCGGCCAGGAAGCTTTCGGTAATGCCACTGCCCTTGCTCGGTTCGCCAGCCTTGTCGCCCAGCAGCAGACGCTCCAGGTAACGGGCCAGCAGGTCGACCTCAAGGTTTACCCGACGCCCTGCGCGGTAGTCGGCCATGATGGTTTCGGACAGGGTGTGCGGGACAATGGTCAGCTCGAACTCGGCGCCATTGACCTCATTGACCGTCAGGCTGGTGCCGTCGACGGTGATCGAACCCTTGTGGGCGATGTACTTGGCCAGCTCCTTGGGTGCACGCACGCAGAACTGGATAGCGCGGGCGTTATCGCTGCGCGAGATGATTTCGCCGACACCGTCGACGTGGCCGCTGACCAGGTGGCCGCCCAGGCGGGTGGTGGGGGTCAGGGCCTTTTCCAGGTTGACCTTGCTGCCGCTCTTGAGGTCGATGAAGGCGGTGCGCTTGAGGGTTTCGACGCTGACGTCGGCCCAGAAGCCATCGCCCGGCAGTTCGACGGCGGTCAGGCATACGCCGTTGACGGCGATGCTGTCGCCGAGCTTGACGTCACCCAGGTCGAGCTTGCCGGTCTCGACGTAGACGCGCACGTCGCCACCTTTGGGGGTCAGGCTGCGGACAGTGCCGATGGATTCGATGATGCCGGTGAACATGGGGTCTTCCTCAAGAACGGGTTGCGCAGGGCAAGCCTGGCATTATACGCCGGGCGCCGGCAGGGGGATGGCCGTGACCCGCCAGTCATCGCCCACCGCGCGCATTTCGGTAATTTTCAGTCGCGGCGCTTCGCTCATCGTTGCCAGGGGCCACTCCAGCAGCGGGCGGGCCTGGGAGCCCAGGAAGGTACCGGCGACGAACAACTGGTACTCGTCGATCAGGCCTTGCCGGGCGAACGCACCGGCAAGGCCTGCGCCGGCTTCCAGCAGAATCTCGTTGACGCCACGCTGGGCCAGCACACGCATCAACGCGGGCAGGTCGACCTGGCCATCGGCGCCTGGCAGGCTCAGCAGCTCGTGGCCCGCCTCGGCGTACCGCGCATCTGCTGCGGCAGCCGTCACCACCAGGGCCGGGCCAGCCAGGAAGAACGGCGCATCCAGCGCCAACCGCAGGCGGCCATCGATCAGCACGCGCAGCGGTGGGCGGCTCAATGCCAGGGCACGGGTTTCATCATCCAGGCCAAGCTCTGCGCCACGCACGGTCATGCGTGCGTTATCGGTCAGCACGCTGGCGGCGCTGGTGAGCACCACACTTGAACGGGCGCGCAGGCGCTGCACCGCAGCACGGGCGGCGGGGCCGGTGATCCATTGGCTTTCGCCGCTGGCCATGGCGGTGCGGCCGTCCAGGCTCATGGCCAGCTTGGCCCTGACGAACGGCAGGCCGTGCTCCATGCGCTTGAGAAAGCCTGGGTTGAGGGCCCGAGCCTCGGCTTCCAGCACGCCGCTGTGGACCTCGATACCCACCGCTGCCAGGCGCCGCAGCCCCTGCCCCGCTACCTGTGGGTTGGGGTCCTGCATCGCCGCCACCACGCGGGCCACGCCGGCCTTGACCAGAGCTTCGGCGCACGGCGGCGTGCGGCCATGGTGGCTGCAGGGTTCGAGGGTGACATAGGCGCAGGCGCCGCGGGCACGCTCACCGGCCTGGCGCAGGGCATGCACCTCGGCATGCGGCTCACCGGCGCGCACGTGCCAGCCCTCGCCCACCACCTCGCCATCGCGCACGATCACACAGCCCACGCGCGGGTTGGGGTGGGTGCTGTAGACACCCTTGCGAGCCAGTTCCAGGGCACGGGCCATGTAGTGGGCGTCGAGAATCGCGGTCTGGCTGGGCATGCTCACTCTTTGGCTGGCTCACGGGCCAGGCGGTCGATTTCTTCGCGGAATTCGTCGAGGTCCTGGAAGCGTCGGTACACCGAGGCAAAGCGGATATACGCCACTTCGTCGAGTTTGCGCAGCTCGGCCATCACCAGTTCACCCACCACCAGCGACTTGACCTCGCGCTCGCCGGTGGCGCGCAGGCGGCTCTTGATGTGCGCCAGCGCCGCTTCCAGGCGTTCGACGCTGACCGGGCGTTTTTCCAGTGCCCGTTGCATGCCTGCACGCAACTTGTCTTCGTCGAAGGGCTGGCGCGTGCCGTCTTGCTTGATCAGCCGCGGCAGCACCAGTTCGGCAGTTTCGAAGGTGGTGAAACGTTCGCCGCAGGCGACGCACTCGCGACGGCGGCGCACTTGCTCGCCCTCGGCGACAAGACGAGAGTCGATGACCTTGGTGTCGTTGGCACCGCAAAAGGGACAGTGCATGGTGGCAGGCAACAAAAAAAGGGAGGGCCATGGTAGCGCATCCCACTGGCAAGACAAGCCAAAGGGGTTAACATCCAGGGAAATCTGCCCCTGAAGGATGACCCAATGCACCATCGAGCGCTCGTCGTGCTGTGCTGCGCCGCCTTGCTTGCCGCTTGCGGTAGCGACCGGCCCAAGCCCGAACAGGCCCAGGCGCCCGCGCCAGCAAAATCGGCCAAGAAAACCCAGCCCCTTGGCCCGCTGCCCGCCTACCAGCGCGAACTGAGCGGTACCTTGCTGGAAGTCCCGGCCGGGGCCGATGTGGAGCTGGCCCTGCTGGTCATCGACGAACGCGACCGCCCGCAACGCCTGCTGGCCAGCAGCAACCTGAGCGGCACCGGGCAGGCGCTGCCTTACCAGTTGCGCTTCAACCCCGAGGCTTTTCCGGCCGGTGCCCGGGTAGAGCTGCGTGGCCGTGCCAGCCGCTCTGGCCAGCTGATCATGCACCTTCCGCCGGTACGCATTACCCAGGCACAGACCCAGGCCACCGGGCCGCTGCGCTTCGAGAAGGCACCGTAAGTGGCACCCCTGGCACTGCAACAGGCCCTCAGCGGCCTGATCGGCGAAGCGCGCCTGGTGGCCAGCGAGCTGCCTGAATGCGAACTGAAGCTCTGGCTGATCGACGACCAGAACATGGACCGCGCATTCAGCAGCGAAGAAACCCGGCGCATCCTCGAAGAGCCACCCTACTGGAGCTTCTGCTGGGCCAGCGGCCTGGCCATGGCCCGTTACTTGGCTGCACACCCGCACTGGGTGGCCGGCAAGCGCGTGCTCGATTTTGGCGCCGGCAGCGGTATCGCCGGCATTGCCGCAGCCCGCGCTGGCGCCCTGGAAGTGGTGGCCTGCGACCTCGACCCGCTGGCCCTCGACGCCTGCTGCGCCAACGCCGCGCTGAACGGGGTGGCGCTGGGTTACAGCAGCGATTTCTTCGCCGAGGACGACCGCTTCGACTTGATCCTGGTCGCCGATGTGCTGTATGACCGCGCCAACCTGCCCCTGCTCGACGCCTTCCTCGGCCGTGGTCGCCAGGCCCTGGTGGCGGACTCACGGGTTCGCGACTTCTGCCACCCGCTGTACCGGCAATTGGGCGTGCTCGACGCACTGACCCTCCCAGACCTGGCCGAGCCCCACGAATTCCGCCGGGTCAGCCTGTACCACGCTAGCCGCGAGCCTTTATAGTGGTGCCATTCACGAGTTTGCGAGAGTCGCGATGAGCCAAGACACGCCGTACATTTTCGACGCCACCGATGCCACCTTCCAGCAACTGGTCATCGAGAACTCTTTCCACAAGCCGGTGCTGGTGGACTTCTGGGCCGAGTGGTGCGCCCCGTGCAAGGCGCTGATGCCCTTGCTGGCGAAGATCGCCGAGGGTTACCAGGGCGAGCTGCTGCTGGCCAAGATCAACTGCGACGTAGAACAGCAGGTGGTCGCCCAGTTCGGCATCCGCAGCCTGCCGACCGTGGTGCTGTTCAAGGACGGCCAGCCGGTCGATGGTTTTGCCGGTGCGCAGCCGGAGTCGGCGATCCGCGCACTGCTCGAACCGCACGTGCAAATGCCGGCCGCCCCTACCGCTTCGCCACTGGAACAGGCCAAGGCGCTGTTCGCCGAGAGCCGTTTTGCCGAAGCCGAAGCGCTGCTGCAGGCGCTGCTTGGCGAAGACAACAGCAATGCCGAGGCGCTGATCCTGTACGCCCGTTGCCTGGCCGAACGCGGTGAGTTGGGTGAAGCCGAGGTCGTGCTGGATGCGGTCAAGACCGACGAGCACAAGGCTGCCCTGGCCGGTGCCAAGGCGCAACTGACCTTCCTGCGCCAGGCCGCCAGCCTGCCGGAAGTTGCCGACCTCAAGAGCCGCCTGGCGCAGAATCCGCTGGATGATGAAGCCACTTACCAACTGTGCATTCAACAGCTGGCGCGTCAGCAGTACGAGCCAGCATTGGAAAGCCTGCTCAAGCTGTTCCAGCGCAACCGCGGGTACGAGAATGGTCTGCCACACAAGACGCTGCTGCAGGTCTTCGAATTACTGGGCGGTGATCACCCCTTGGTCGGTGCGTATCGGCGCAAGCTTTTCGCCGCGATGTATTGAAGCGACAAGCCACTGCTATCGTGAGTCGCTCATGGCGACGAAGGTGTCGACATCCATCAGTGGGACAGGGATCACGATGAAAGCCCAATACCAGTAACGCTGTCGTTCATCCGGCTCAATGGCCTGAACCACCGAGAATGTACTGCTGTGGCCTGGGGTGAACGTCCCATCCTGGGCCATGCGACCATCCCCGGCGACCACTTGCCACTCTATCACCTGGGGGTCGACCTCTACCTGAGCGCCCCCGATGCCGATGTAGTACAACCTTAGCGATACACGCCCGTTGTGGTTGCGCACCCTGAAAAAATGCGTAGGGAACGCGTTGACAATCACGAAGGTGGATTGAAAAACACGCCCGTAGTAACGGCTTTCCAGCACATCGATGGTCAATAGCTCGCCAAGACTGGCTTTGAGTGCACAGGGTTTCTGCGTCTTGCCATCCTGATCGTATTCAGGTTGAGGATCTGCCGGCGGGCAGTACCAGCAGCCCGAACGATCAGGCTCGTAACGCCCCTTGGAAGATTCGCCAAGCTGCCATGACACACCGGGCAGCGTTTGCGGCGTCAGCGCCACATGGGTCCGGCTGCGCACACCATCCACGACTTTGATCAACGGCTCGGCGTGATACATGCCCTCCGAGTTGACGGCCGCTGGTGGACTGAAAAACCGGTCCTTGTACCAAACGAAGCTCACGGGCGCGGACCTGCCAACGCTGAGACTTCTGATCCCGCCTTCCGGGTAGAGCAGGCTGGCAAGCCCCATGAAGTGCCGGCTGGGCGGTGCGACGCTGGGGATGATACGGTCATCCACGAGTGCCTGGGCAACATGACCCTCTTCGCCGAGCACCCAGGCACCGTCCACCGGAATGCGGCCGCCAGGCTCTGCCTGGTAGGTCATATAGAGGTTGCAGGCCATGGTGAAGGGGTCCCATCGGCTCCGTTCAGGCACCATGCGAATGGCAAAATACAGTGGCTTGATCAGCCAGTCACTCCCAGGTTCGATGGACAGCCGGCGCATCCTGATGACCCGACGCTCGTCCGGTAACGCTTCAAATCGCGCGCGAAAACCCTCTGCGGCTTCTTCGTCGCGCTTCAAGGAGTCGAGATAACCCAAAGCAAAAGTCGATCCCTTGGCCACCTGGAGCCTGAGGACCTTCTCGGCATCCAGCGTGCCGACAAACGCATCGAAGTGGAACTGCTGATGCAAATAGTAGGGTTCGCCCGCCTCTACGGCTATGAGCTCGCTGACTTTGCGGATGACTTCGCCAAGATCCCTGCGTATGGAAGTACGCACGAACCTGGCCAGCCTCCGGCGAATGAGGATGGGCCGTTCATGAGGATAGGGTTGAAACTCGAGCCAAGGCAGGCCGAGCAATCCCGTGCAATGCTCCCAGCTTGTACCCGGGCTGATGACGCGCTCGAAGTCAAAGGCTTCGGTGTCTTCAGGGCGCGTGTCACCCACGCCTTGATGCCACACCGCATAACTGTAATTGACTGGCCTGGAGTAGAAATCAAGCCGTACTTTCCAGCCGAACAAATCGTACTGAGACCGCATTTCATCGCTCATCTGCCGATGCTCCTGAACGGGCGAGGCCTATTCTAAGAACACAAGCAGCGATGCAACTACTGGCAGATTTACCAGGTCCGAGGCGGGTCGAGCTGCGGGCTAACCAAGCCAGGTAAACACGGGGGCATCTGCACCACTCGTCACCTTGACCTGCGCGCAATGGCGCAGACGGACCAACAGCCGTTTGGCCTGCGCCGGGCTTTCGCCCAGTGCTTCAAGACGGTCCAGCAGTTGCGGGCCATTGAGTTGCCCCGCCTGGCGCAGCAACGCTTGCGCTGCGGCCCAGATGCGGTCGTCCTGGCGCGGCGCGCCCGTCACTTCGTCAGGCGTTTCTCGGGGCACCGCTGGCACTGCGAGCTGTCCGCCCAACTGCGCCCATTCTGCCGGCTCCAACTCGATGGACAAATCCACCGGCCAATCTCCAATCTTTCCGCGAATTCGCACGATCTTTTCCTTGAGCACAGGTCAATGTGGCCATGCTACAGCAACATGAAACCTGCACCACACAGGCTGGCGGCGCAGAGAAAAGTTGTTATAACATTACCAAATCATTCCCAGCCTGCTCCTGGAGCCTTCCATGCGTCGCCTGCTGCTCGCCTTGCCCTTCGCCCTGCTGCCCCTTTCCATAGCGCATGCCCACGATGACCATGACCATGATCACGCCCATGGCACCCTCGGCGCCCACGAGCACGGCGTGGCCAAGCTCAATGCCGTGCTGGATGGCAGTACCCTGGAGCTGGAGCTGGACAGCCCGGCCATGAACCTGGTCGGCTTTGAACATGCCGCCAGCAGCGATGCCGACAAGGCCAAGGTGGCCGCCGTGCGCCAGCAACTCGAACACCCCTTGCAACTGTTCGGGCTGGCCGCGGCTGCCGGCTGCAAGGACGATGCACAAGCGCTGGAAAGCCCCCTGTTCGGCGACGCGCCGAAAGCCGACGACGATGGCGACGAACATGAGCACGGCCACCAACACAGCGACATCGGTGCGCATTATCAACTGACCTGCGCGAACCCGGACACGCTCACCCAGATCGACCTCGCCCCCCTGTTCAAAGCCTTCCCGGCAACCCAGAAGATCAACGTACAACTGATCGGCCCAACAGGCCAGAAAGGCGTGGAAGCAACGCCTGCCAAGGCTGCGGTCGCGTTCTGAATGGGCCAGCCGCTGATCGAACTGCATGACCTGGTCTTCGCCTGGCCAGGTCAGCCGGCCCTGCTGGATATTCCCGCCTTTCATCTGGCGGCCGGCGAGGCGCTGTTTCTCAAAGGCCCAAGCGGCAGTGGCAAGACCACCCTGCTGGGCCTGCTGGGCGGGGTGAACCTGCCTAACCAGGGCAGCATTCGCCTGCTTGGCCACGACCTCGGCAGCCTCGGCCAGGGCGCGCGCGATCGCTTCCGGGTCGACCACACCGGTTACATCTTCCAGCAGTTCAACCTGCTGCCGTTTCTTTCGGTGCGCGAGAACGTCGAATTGCCCTGCCGCTTCTCGCGTAGCCGAGCCACACGGGCGGCCGAGCGCCATGGCAGCGTCGATAACGCTGCCGCCACGCTGCTTGCCCACCTGGGCCTGGGTGACCCGGCCCTTATAGCCCGCCGCGCCGACAGCCTGTCGATCGGCCAGCAGCAACGGGTTGCCGCCGCACGGGCGCTGATCGGCCAGCCCGAACTGGTGATCGCCGACGAACCGACCTCGGCCCTCGATGCCGACACCCGCGAAGCGTTCATCCGCCTGTTGTTCGACGAGTGCCGCGCGGCCGGCGCCAGCCTGTTGTTCGTCAGCCATGACCAGAGCCTGGCCCCCCTGTTCGACCGGCACCTGTCCCTGGCCGAACTCAACCGCGCCGCCAAGCCCCGGGAGGCCTGATGTACCTGCTTCGTCTTGCCCTGGCCAGCCTGGCCAACCGCCGTTTCACCGCCTTCCTTACCGCCTTCGCCATCGCCTTATCGGTGTGCCTGCTGTTGGCCGTGGAGCGGGTGCGCACCGAGGCCCGCGCCAGCTTCGCCAGCACCATCAGCGGCACCGACTTGATTGTCGGCGCCCGCTCGGGGTCGGTGAACCTGCTGTTGTATTCGGTGTTTCGTATCGGCAACGCCACCAACAACATCCGTTGGGACAGCTACCAGCACTATGCCCAAGACCCACGGGTAAAGTGGGCGATCCCCATTTCGCTCGGCGACTCGCACCGCGGCTATCGCGTGATGGGCACCACCGGCGACTATTTCAGCCATTACCAGTATGGCCGCAGGCAGCACCTGGAACTGAGCCAGGGCCGTGCGTTCGCCGATGACCCGTTCGAAGTGGTGCTCGGCGCCGAGGTGGCCGAGGCGCTGCACTACCGGCTCGGCGACAAGCTGGTGCTGGCGCATGGCGTGGCGGCCATCAGCCTGGTCAAACACGACGACAAACCCTTCACCGTGGTCGGTGTGCTGAAACGCACCGGCACCCCGGTCGACCGCACCCTGCACATCAGCCTGGGCGGCATGGAGGCCATTCACATCGACTGGCACAACGGCGTGCCGGCCCGTGGCGCGGGGCGCATCAGCGCCGAACAGGCCCGTACCATGGACCTGCAACCCGCCGCCATCACCGCATTCATGCTCGGCCTGAACAGCAAGATCGCCACCTTCAGCCTGCAACGGGAAATCAACGAGTACCGCAACGAACCCTTGCTGGCGATTTTGCCCGGGGTTGCCCTGCAAGAACTGTGGAGCCTGATGGGTACCGCAGAGCAGGCGCTGTTCGTGGTTTCGCTGTTCGTGGTGCTGACCGGGTTGATCGGCATGCTCACGGCCATTCTTACCAGCCTCAACGAACGCCGTCGGGAGATGGCGATCTTGCGTTCGGTAGGTGCCCGCCCCTGGCATATCGCAGGGCTGCTGGTACTCGAGGCGCTGTCGCTGGCAGTGGTGGGGACCGTGGCCGGGCTGGGGCTGTTGTACGCTGGCATCGCCGGGGCGCAGGGCTATGTGCAGGCCAACTACGGCTTGTTCCTGCCACTGGCCATGCCCAGTGCGCACGAGTGGACGCTGTTGGCTATCATCCTCGGCGCAGCATTGCTGATGGGCAGCGTGCCGGCCTGGCGTGCCTACCGGCAGTCGCTGGCCGATGGCTTGTCGATTCACCTTTGAGAACCGTCATGACCTCAAACCTCACCGCCTGCTTCGCGGGTATACCCGCGAAGCGGCCAGTGCACGCCGTGCAGATCGTCCTGCTTGTGCTGCTCACGCTGGCGTTACCTGCCTGGGCCACCGACCCTCGCGAACTCGACTGGCCCGCATTGATCCCCGAAGGCGCACCCGTCATCCCGCCGCAGCTGGCGCCACTGCACGACCTGTCACAACTGAGCGACGCCCTGTCTGCCGAGTCGGCCCCCGCCGCCCACCAGCAGGCGCCGAATGCACCGGTGGTGCAAAGCCTGGACGGCCAGCAGATCAAACTGCCCGGCTACATCGTGCCGCTGGAAGTCAGCGAGGAAGGCCGCACCACCGAGTTTCTGCTAGTGCCCTACTACGGCGCCTGCATCCACGTGCCCCCGCCGCCGTCGAATCAGATCGTGCATATTTTCAGCGAGATGGGCGTGCGCGTCGAAGACCTCTATCAGCCCTACTGGATCGAGGGAAAACTGCAGGTCAGAGCCTCCAGCAGCGAGCTGGCCGACGCCGGATACCAGATGGAAGCCGAGAAAATATACGCTTATGAGCTGAAGTGAGAACTGTTTCGAATTCGTTACGACGCTTCTTTGAGCTGGATCAAACTTTCTGTTTAGACGCCTCCGTACCATTGGACTACTCGATTATTAATGTCCTCTGGGAGCTTCCATGAACAAGTCCTTGCTTGGCGCCTCGCTTGTGGCCCTCGCCCTTGCCGCCCCTGCCGCCCACGCCTACCAGGCGGGCGATATGATTCTGCGCGCCGGCGCCATCACTACCGCGCCGAACGAAAGCAGCGGCGACCTGAAGTTCGATGGCAACAAGGTGTCGGGCACCAAGGCGACCCTGGACAGCGACACCCAGCTGGGCCTGACCTTCGCCTACATGCTCACCGACCACATCGGCCTGGAGTTGCTGGCGGCCACCCCGTTCAAGCACACCGTCGGCGTCAAGGGCCTGGGCGGCGGCCTGGACGGCAAGCTGGCCGACATCAAGCAACTGCCACCGACTCTGTCGCTGCAGTACTACCCGATGGAACCCAACTCCAGGTTCCAGCCGTATGCCGGCGTGGGCATCAACTACACCCTGTTCTTCGATGAAGACCTGAGCAGCGCACGCAAGCAACAGGGCTTCAGCAACCTGAAACTGCAGGATTCGGTGGGCATCGCTGGCCAGTTGGGCATGGACTACATGCTGACCGACAACCTGCTGGTCAACGCCTCTGTCTGGTACGTCGACATCGACACCAAGGCCAGTGTCAACGGCCCGACCGCACTGGGCTACAGCAAGACCAAGGTCGACGTCGACGTTGACCCGTGGGTGTACATGGTCGGCCTTGGCTACAAGTTCTGATCCCGGGCCGGGAGGGCGGCCACGGCCGCGCTCCCGGTGCTCGACACCAGCCAGCAGCCCAGCGCTGTGGCACTGATCCCCGCCCCCAACCCGCACACCGCAGCCCATCCCCAACGGGCATAGACCCAGGTCGCCAGTACCGCACCCAGGCCGCTACCCAGCGAATAACAGCACATGTAGGCGCCAATCAGCCGGCTCGCCAGGGCGCTGCGCCCGGCCAACAACAGGCTCTGGTTGGTGACATGCACCGCCTGCACAGCGAAATCGAGCAATACCACGCCCAGCAGAAACGCCACTAGCGAGTGCTCGACGAACGCCGTCGGCAGCCACGACAGCGTCAGCACGCCCAAGGCCAGACCGGTGGTGCGATCGCCCCGCCCTTGGTCGGCCAGGCGACCGGCCCGGGCAGCGGCCAAGGCCCCCGCCACACCCGCCAGGCCAAACAGCCCGATCTGGGTATGGTTGAGCGCCAGGGGTGACGCACTCAGCGGCAGCACCATGGCGCTCCACAGCACGCTGAAGGCGGCGAAGATCAATAATCCATACAACCCTCGCTGGCGCAGCAGCGGGTCTTGTCTGAACAAAGCAAACAGCGAGCCGATCAGCGCCAGGTAACTGGACCGCTGCGCCGCAGGCCGGGTGCCAGGCATGCCGTTCCAGAGCAGCCCGGCCATCAGCACCAGCACCCCGGCTGCGGCAAAATAGACGACGCGCCAGCCGGCCACGTCGGCGACCACGCCAGACACCAGGCGCGCCAACAGAATGCCCAGCACCACCCCGCTGGTGACGGTGCCCACCGCCTGCCCCTGTTGCGCGGGGGTGGCCAGGGTCGCGGCATGCGCCACCATCACCTGCACCATGACCGCCATCAGCCCGACCATGGCCAGCGCCACCAGCAGCACCGCCCAGCCCCAAGCCATGCCGACCGCCACCAACGCCAGCGCCGAAACCAGCAATTGGCCGATGATCAGGCGCTTGCGGTCGATGAGGTCGCCTAACGGCACGATCAGCAGCAAGCCCAGCGCATAACCCGCCTGGGTAGCACCCACCACCCAGCCGATGCGCTGCTGCCCTACCCCAAGGTCCAATGCCATCGACTCAAGCAGTGGCTGGGCGACGTACACGGTGGCCACGGCCATGGCACAGGTGAGCGCCAGCAACAGGGTCATCGCTTGGGTCAGACGAGGGGGTGAAGTGCTTGAGGCGTGCATGGCGTATCCCTACGAACTGGTTTCAAATTAAAACCACATGTGGCTTTCTAGCAAATGTGGTTTTAATCTGCAACCAGAACAACCGAAGAGTCTTCGCTGATGCTTAACGAAACAAACGCACAATGCCCGGTAGCCCGAGCCCTCGAAGTGCTCGGTGACCGCTGGGCGCTGATGATCTTGCGCGATGCCTTCGATGGTTTAGGCCGCTTCAGCGAGTTTCAGAAGAACCTGGGGCTGGCCAAGAACATCCTGGCGTCACGCCTGAAGTTGCTGGTCGAGAGTGGCTTGCTGCAGCTGCAGCCGGCATCGGATGGGAGTGCCTACAAGGAATACGTGCTGACCGAGAAGGGCCGTTCGGTGTTTCCGCTGGTGATTGCCTTGCGCCAGTGGGGTGAGCGCTTTTTGTTCGAAGCGGGTGAGGCGCGCTCAGCACTGCTGGAGCAGGCCACAGGGCAGGCGATCGCCCCGCTGCAAGTGCGCACTGAGGATGGCCGGGTGTTGCGGCCGGAAGATTGCCAGCGCAGGTTGGTGCGCCACGGATAACTCCGTGACCACCTTCCCACAGCGTCAGGCGGCTTTCAGGCCTTGCCGAGCAGCCGGGACAAACCTTCGACCAACGGCGTTGCCTGCGGGAAGTCGAAGCGCGCCAGCAAGCGCTGATTATCCGCCCGTGAGTGGCGGATATCGCCCGAGCGCGCCGCGCCATAGCTGATCGCAGGCAGGCTGCCGATCACCTTCTCCAGCGCCGCCAGCAGTTGGTTGAGCGACGTGGCCTGGTTCAGCCCGATATTCACCGCCCCCTCCTCGACCTGCTGCTGCTCCAGCGCCTGGATCATCACTTGCACCAGGTCCCCGACATAGAGGAAATCGCGGGTCTGCTCGCCATCACCGAACACCGTGATCGGCAGCCCTTGGGTGGCGCGCTCGCTGAAGATGCTGATCACGCCGGAATACGGCGAGGAAGGGTCCTGGCGCGGGCCGAAAATATTGAAGAAGCGGAAAACCACCGGCTCCAGGCCGTGCTGACGGCGGTAGAAATCCAGGTACTGCTCACTGGCCAGCTTATCCACAGCATAAGGCGTCAGCGGTGCCTTGGGCGTGTCTTCGGCTATCGACTCGCCTTCGCCGTTGTTGCCGTACACCGCAGCACTGGACGCGAACAGTACCCGGCGCACACCGTGCACGCGCATGGCTTCGCAGACATTGAGGGTGCCAATGAAATTGCTCTGATGCGTCTTTACCGGGTCTTCGACCGAGGCCTGCACCGACGCCACTGCCGCCAGGTGCACCACTGCGCTGCAGCCCGCGGCCGCACGCGTGACCAGGCCGGCATCGGCGACATCGCCTTCGATCAGTTCCAGGCGCGGGTGCGCGATCTGCAGGTTGTCCCGCCTGCCGGTGGACAGGTCGTCGAGAATGCGTACGGCGTAACCCTTGTCCAACAGCGCATCGCACAGGTGAGAGCCTATGAAGCCGGCACCGCCGGTGATCAGGATGGGGGCGTCAGCCATGGCGGTAGAAACGGTCCAGTAGAGGTGGCAGGCCAGCGCGCCAGGCGCGCGGCTTGATACCGAAGGTGTGAAGGATTTTCTTGCAGGCCAGCACTGCGTGCTGTGGCTCTTCGCTGGCATCCGGCCGTGCGGCATGGGCCTGCGGCGTGGGGGCCTGCACCGCCAGCTGACGGTACTGGCCGGCCTCGGCAAGAATTGCCTGCCCAAGCGCCAGCGGCGTGGTCGCCTCGTTGCCAGCGTAATGGTAGGTGCCCCACAGCGGTGCACTGCAATCGAGCTGCTTGAGCACCGACAGGATCACCCGGGCCGCATCGTCGACCGGCGTCGGGTTGCCGCGCCGGTCATCGGCCAGCAGCAACTCCTGGGGTTGCTCGGCACGGGTCAGGAAGCGCCCGAGCGTACCGTCGACGCTCTCGTCGAGCAGCCAGCCAAAGCGCAGCAGCACATGTTGCGGGCACGCCGCACGCACGCTCTGCTCGATACGCCAGAGTGCCTGGCCACGCAGGCCCAGCGGCACCGGCTCGTCCTTCTCGCTGTAGGCCGTGGCCCGCGAGCCATCGAAAACCCGGTAGCTCGAAGGCTGCACCAAGGTGATCTGGTGGTGCTGGCACAACTCTGCCAGCCGCTCCACCGCCCGCTCCTGCTGGGCCAGGCGCTGTTCGCTGACCGACTCGGCCTGGAACCAGTCGAAGTAATAGGCCAGGTTGACCAAGGCATTGGGGCGGTGATCGTCGAGCAGCTGAGTGAGGCTGGCCGGGTCCCAGCCGTTTTCCGGCGGGCGCGGTGCCAGGAATGCGATGTCCTCTTCAGCCCCGAGACGAATCAGCGCTTGCCCGAGGGCATTGCCACCACCCAACAGCATTAGGCGCATACGCATAGAGTCAGCAGATCCGGAGAGGTTGATTGAGGGAAAGGGGTCATTTTGCGGTTTCCTGCCCGGGAAGTCCAACACGGGTGGGTGGCTGCCCTGACGCCATCCCCTGCCCTTGCCAAAACCTATTCGATCTCGAACAACCCATTACTCAACGGCCCCACGCTCAACCGTTCGCGCACGTCGTCATCGATGCGCGGGTCATCCGGCCGGTA
The DNA here is from genome assembly GCF_900187555.1 of Pseudomonas sp. Irchel s3f19. Lineage (NCBI taxonomy): Bacteria > Pseudomonadati > Pseudomonadota > Gammaproteobacteria > Pseudomonadales > Pseudomonadaceae > Pseudomonas > Pseudomonas sp. Irchel s3f19. Next base: position 106,288 of record NZ_FYDW01000016.1, read on the forward strand.
CAGCTTGACCTGGCGATAGGCATTGATGCGGTTGATCTCTTCGCCCAGGTACTCCCACACCACGCGGGTGCAGGCCGGGTTGCGCCGGTCGCCGCTGGAGACACCGGTCTTGAGGCCGTTCAGGCGGGTGATGCGGCTCTTGAAACTGGGGATGAGGATGGTCTGGCTCATCTCGTTGAGGGTCAACGACTCGTAGTCGATCAGGAACATTCGGTCTTGCAACTGAAACGCCGCGCCCAGGTAGCGGCAACGTACCTCGGCGTGCAGGTCGGTGGCGCTGCTGCGCTCCTGACGCTCCTGGCGCTCGAACAGGAAGCGGCCGCGCTCTTCGCGCAGGTGCACCAGCGACAGCAGCACCGAGCCCGGTACCGACATGCAGTTGGAGTACTCGAAGTAGTAACCGCAGTAGCGCGACAGGTTGCCGGCGTGCTCGTGCAAGGGCCGGAACAATTCACTGATAGGGTCGCTGGGCTGGTCGGCCACGGCCGACACCCGCGCACCGATCAGCCGGGAGAACTGCTCGGGGGGTACGTTCAGTTCGTAATCCTCGACGCCGAAGAAATCGCCGATGCGCTTGAGGTTGAACGCCGTCGGACGGCTCTGGCCGCTCAGGTACTTGTTGAACTGGGCACGGTTGATCGACAGCTGCCGGCAAACTTCCGAGATAGAGCGGTAGTGGCTGCAGGCCAGTTTGAGGTTGGTAGCGAAATGCTCGCTCATGCAGGGGCTTCCAGGTGACGCGAATGGCGCAAGTGTAGCATCAAGTCGCATCAACTCAGAACAAAATGCGAAATTGTAACCACTCTTGTCATAGCCAACCATGCGCCCCAACGCATAGCGGCGCGCCTGCCGCCCGCTGTCTTTCCACACGAAGAATAAGAATCGAGGTCATTTCACAATGCTCGAAGCACTCAACGATTTCCTCTCGGGGAAACTACTCATCGTGCTGATCGTCGGACTCGGCAGCTACTTCACCATCCGTTCGCGGTTCGTGCAGTTCCGTCATTTCGTGCACATGTTCAGTGTGTTCAAGGAATCGCTGCGCGGCCAGGCAGGCCAGCTGAGTTCGTTCCAGGCCCTGATGCTGAGCCTGGCCGGCCGCGTTGGCGCCGGTAACATCGCCGGTGTCGGTATCGCCGTGACCCTTGGCGGCCCGGGTGCCGTGTTCTGGATGTGGGTCACCGCACTGGTGGGCATGTCCAGCAGCTTCTTCGAATGTACCCTGGCCCAGGTGTACAAGCGCGCCGATGGCGATGGCCTGTACCGTGGTGGCCCGGCTTACTACATTCAGCACGGCCTGAAACTGAAAAGCATGGCCGTGGTGTTCTCCATCCTGCTGCTGGTCACTTATGGCTTCGCCTTCATGGGCTTGCAGTCGTACACCGTGACCCACTCGCTGGAAAACGCCTTCGGCTTCGCGCCGAGCCACACCGGTATCGCCCTGGCGGTGCTGCTGGCCGTGGTGTTCATCGGCGGCATCAAGCGTATCGCCGCTGTGTCGGACCTGCTGGTACCGATCAAGACCCTGGCCTACATCGGCGTGACCCTGTACGTGATCGGCACCCAGATCGAACACGTGCCTGCCATGCTGGAAACCATCTTCAAGAGCGCCTTCGGCCTTGACCCCGCATTCGCCGGCCTGCTCGGCAGCGCCATCGTCATGGGCGTGAAGCGTGGCGTATTCGCCAACGAAGCGGGCCTGGGCAGTGCACCGAACGTTGCCGCAGTGGCCGCCGTTAAACACCCTGGCGCCCAGGGCGTGGTCCAGGCGTTCAGCGTGTTCCTCGACACCTTCGTGATCTGCACCTGCACCGCGCTGCTGATTCTGCTGTCGGGCTTCTACACACCGGGCTTCGAAGGTGATGGCATCGTCCTGACCCAGAACTCGCTGGCCGCCGTGGTTGGTGACTGGGGCCGCCTGTTCGTCAGCGTGGCGCTGTCGCTGTTCGTGTTCACCTGCATCCTCTACAACTACTACCTGGGCGAGAACAGCCTGCAGTTCCTCAGCCGCAACCGCGTGGTACTGCTGGTGTTCCGTGCCTTGGTACTGGCGTTGGTGGTGTGGGGTTCGGTGCAGGACCTGTCGACCGTGTTCGCCTTCGCCGACATCACCATGACGTGCCTGGCCTTCGTCAACCTGGTGGCCCTGGCCCTGCTGTTCAAGGTCGGCCTGCGGGTGATGCGCGACTACGACGACCAGCGCAAAGCGGGCATCAAGCAGCCGGTGTTCGATTCTGCCAAGTTCGCCGACCTGGACCTGGACCGCGACGCCTGGCCTGCCAACCCGCAGGTGGAAACAGCCACTGACAAAGCCGTTGGCCAAGCCCAGCCGCAGCGCTGATACTCTCCCCTGCCCAGCCGCCCCACCCGCGGGCGGCTCTTCTTTCTCCGCTCACCGCTACGGATGTTCTCCATGCGCGCAGTAAAGAATCTTCTCGTCCTGTACACCGGCGGCACCATCGGCATGCTCGAAACCCCTGAAGGCCTGGCGCCAGCGGGCGGCTTCGATGCGCGGATGCGCGAGCACTTCGCGCAAATGGCCGATGCCCCCCAGCTGCAGTGGACATTGCAGGAAATGAACCCGCTGCTCGACAGCGCCAACATGCAGCAGCAAAACTGGCTGGCCATGCGCGATGCCATCGTCGAAGCGGTGGACGTTGCCGGCCACGATGGCGTGCTGGTGCTGCATGGCACCGACACCCTGGCCTACAGCGCGGCGGCGTTGTCGTTCCTGCTGCTTGGCTTGCCGGTGCCGGTATTGCTGACCGGCTCGATGCTGCCAGCCGGCGTGCCGGGCAGTGATGCCTGGGACAACCTGTGCGGCGCGCTGCGCCAGTGCGAGCAAGGCCTTGAAGAGGGCGTGCAGCTGTACTTCCACGGCCAGTTGCTGCATGGCTGCCGGGCGTCGAAGCTGCGCAGCGAGGCCTTTGATGCCTTTGCCGCGCTGCCGCGTCATCGCGACGGTGAGCGTGCCACTGCCCTGCCTGCCGAGCTTGGCTACAAGCACCCACGTCAGCCGGTCAACCTGGCGCTGATGCCGGTGTTTCCTGGCTTGCAGGCCGGGCATTTGCGGGCGCTGCTCGACAGCGGCGTGCAGGGGCTGTTGCTGGAGTGCTATGGCAGCGGCACGGGGCCATCGGATGACCAAGCCTTGCTTGATGCGCTGCAGGCGGCCCGTCAGCGGGGTGTGATGCTGGTTGCGATAAGCCAGTGCCCGGAAGGGTCGGTGGTGTTCGATACCTATGCGGCGGGCAACCGCCTGCGTGGCGCAGGCCTGGTAAGCGGCGGCGGCATGACCCGTGAAGCGGCGTTGGGCAAGATGTTTGCGCTGCTGGGGGCGGGGCTGGATGCTGCAGCGGCAGAGCAGTGGTTTGCGCTGGATCTGTGCGGCGAGAGGGGTTGCTCCGCGAAGAGCCCCGAACAGTCAGAATAAAGTGGCGGAAGGCAGCGGGAGTCGAACCTGCCCGGGAACGGCTGCCGTCCCCAACCGGGTTTGAAGCCCGGCCGCGCCACCGGGCGCGATTGCCTTCCTTGAACTCAGTGCCTGGCCTGCTGCTGGGCCAGGGCGCTGTCGGCGCGGATGTAACGCTGGTCGGCCACCCTGCGGGTCAGGCCGATGCGGTCGAAATATTCCAGAATCTGGACACTGCGTTTGCGACCGATGCCCAACATATCGCGAAACGCCGCCACCTGCACTATCGGCGCTTCATTCGCCTGGCCAAGCAGCAACGCGGCCATGCGCTGGATCGTCGCCGCCGGGTAGAACAGGTCGCGTACCACCTGGTGCACCAGCCCGAGCCTTGCCAGCTTGCGCAACAGCAGGCGTACATCCGCTTCGGCGCAGCCCGCTTCATTGGCCAAGGCCCTGACCCACGGTGGGTCGAATTGCCCCTTCAGCAAACATGGCTCCAGCCTTGCCCACAATGCGTTGTCGGCCTCGCTCAACTGCACCTTGTGATCGGGCAGATGCAACCAAGGCCCGCTGCTGGAAACCTGCCCCTCATCGAGCAGTTCATCCAGCATGCTCACAAACGCCGGGCGCTCCAGCGGCAAGGCCGCAAAGCGTCGCAAGCGGTCGCGGTCCGGGCCGAGCTGGTCGGGCTCCTGCTGGTGAAACAGCGCCAGCTGCGCCAGCAGTTGCTGCTTGAGGGCGCACCACTGGGCATCGGCAAACAACAACTGCCCCTGGCGCGTGGCAATCACCTGCACCTCCGCCGGCAACTGCCAGCTGGCCCGCAGGCGGTTGAACTGCCGCTCCAGCCGCTGCGGGTCAAGCCCTCCGGCAGCGGTGGCAAGCAAGGCCGGTAACGCCTGCTCCAGATCCTCGGTATCACGCAGCACCTGCAACTGGCGCAGCCGGGGCTCGCTGCGACGCTGCCGGCTGGGCGCAAACGGGTCGAGTACCCACCCGCCCCCTAGCGTGCGCTGGGCGCGCTGATCGCGCAGCACCAGCCGATCGCCATGCACAGCCTGCAGCGGCGCGTTGAGTAGCAACTGGGCAAACATGCGCTGGCCTGCCTGCAGTACTTCGCCTTCGAGCAATGCCACGCGGGCAGTCACATCCTGGGTGCCCAAGTGGACGTGCACGGCGCTGAAATGCTCGAACGGGCGGGGCTCGCCGGCAAGCAGCGTGAGCTCGATATCCACCCGGACACTGGGCGCATGCAGCCACTCGGGCACCAGCCAGTCACCCCGGTGTACCTGCTCGACCGCCAGCCGCTCGGCCGCGATGTTCAACGCCACCCGCTGGCCCGCTTCGGCCACCAGCGCCGCTTGGCTCTGCGCATGCAGGCCACGCACGCGCACGGGTTTGCCCGCTTTGCCCAACAGCAAGGTATCGCCGGCACGGACCTGGCCGGCCAATGCCGTGCCGGTGACCACCACGCCGGCACCGGAGACGGCGAAGGCACGGTCGATGGCCAGGCGAAAACCACCGCGCACACTGCGCTGCCGCACGCGCCCTTGAGCCTGCAGCAGCGCCTGGCGCAACGCCGCTACCCCCTCGCCCGTGACGCTGGAAAGGGCAAATTGCGGCGCGCCCGCATACGGCCCCGGCGCCAGCAGCGCGGCAACCTGCGCTTGCACCTCCGCCACCCGCGCGGGCGCTACCCGGTCGCACTTGCTGACCGCCACCAGTGCCTGGGGGATGCCCAGCAATTGAATGATCGCCAGGTGCTCGCGGGTCTGCGGCATGACGCCGTCGTCCGCGGCCACCACCAGCAACACCAGGTCGATGCCGTGGGCACCGGCGAGCATGTTGTGGATAAAACGCTCGTGGCCGGGCACGTCGATGAAGCCGGTCAGCGGCGCACCTTCGGCCAGGGCTGCATAGCGGTAGCCGAGATCGATGGTCATGCCGCGCTCGCGCTCTTCCTGGCGATGGTCACCCGCCTGCCCGGTCAGGGCCTGCAGCAGCGCGGTCTTGCCGTGGTCGATATGGCCGGCGGTGCCAACGATCACTGCACCGGCCCCAACTGCAGGGCCGGCAGTTGCGCCAACCACTGGGCTTCGTCGTCCAGCTGGCGCAGGTCGAGCCACAGTGCATCGTCGTCGATGCGCCCGAGCACCGGTACCGGAAGGTTGCGCAAGGCCCGCTCCAACACATGCAGGCTACGCCCGCGCAGCTTCTTCGACACCCGCGGGCGCAGGCACAGCGCGGCGCTGGGCAGGCGTGCAACCGGCTGGCTGCCACTGCCGATCATGCCCAATGCTGGCTCCACGCTGACGGCCCACTGTGCGTCGAGGCGGGCCTTGAGTTCCGGTGCCAGGCGCTCGGCCTGGGCCTGGATTTCGGCCTGGCTGCGGGTCAGCAGGCGCAGGCTGGGCAGGCGCTCGGCCAGCCGGTCGGGGTTGCGGTACAGCGCCAGCACCGCCTCAAGCGCGGCGAGGGTGATCTTGTCGACGCGCAGCGCGCGTTTGAGGGGGTTTTTCTTGATCTTGGCGATCAGCGCCTTGCGCCCGACGATGATCCCGGCCTGCGGGCCGCCCAGCAGCTTGTCGCCGCTGAAGGTGACGATATCGGCGCCGTCGGCCAGGGCCTGGCGCACGGTCGGTTCGGCGGGCAGGCCCCAGCGAGTCATATCGAGCAGGCTGCCACTGCCCAGGTCTTCGAGCAGGGGCAGGTCATGTTGGTGGGCAATGTGCGCGAGTTCGGCGGTGGGCACCTGAGTGGTGAAGCCCTGGATGCTGTAGTTGCTGCAGTGCACGCGCATCAGCAGGCCGGTACGCGGGTTGATCGCGCCTTCGTAGTCGCGGGCATGGGTGCGGTTGGTGGTGCCGACTTCGTGCAGGCGCACGCCGGCGCGGGCCATGATGTCGGGGATGCGGAAGGCACCGCCGATCTCGATCAGCTCGCCCCGGGAGATGATGCCCTCCTTGCGCGCGCCCAGGCTGTTCAGCGCCAGCAGCACGGCGGCGGCGTTGTTGTTGACCACGGTGACGGCTTCGGCGCCGGTCAGCTCGCGGATCAGCCCTTCGATCAGGTCGTCGCGGTCACCGCGCTTGCCGGTGACCAGGTCGAACTCCAGGTTGAGCGGGTAGCGGGCGGCGGTCTGCATGGCTTCGATGGCTTCTTCCGGCAACAAGGCGCGGCCGAGGTTGGTGTGCAGCACGGTGCCAGTGAGGTTGAACACGCGGCGGACCTGGCTACGTTGCTGGGTGGCCAGGCGCTCGCCGGTGCGGCCCAACAGCACGTCTGCGGCCAGTTCGGCGGTGCTGAGTTGGCCTTGGCGGGTGGGTTCGCGCAGGTCGTCGAGCAGTTGGCGCAGCGTATTCAACACGGCGTCGCGGCCATGCCGGTCGATCAGCGGGAGGCAGGCCGGGTGGCGCAGGAGGGTGTCGATGGAAGGCAGGCGTGGGGCGTTATCGGCGAGGCTTGAAGACATCAGGTACTACCTTGAGCTGGTCCGTTGTCTGTTCTGGCCCTTTCGCGGGGCAAGCCCGCCCCCACAGTTTTCGGAAAAAGCGCAGTACCTGTGGGAGCGGGCTTGCCCCGCGAAAAGGGCGACTCGAACTTGCAGTGTAGACACTCAGCCACCACCCGGCGCCAACATCAGGTTCGGTGCCAGGCGATGAAAGCCTTCCTCATCCAAGCGCATATCCAGTGCCAGGCTGGCCAAGTCATCGGCCAACGGCTCGGCCGCCGCATCGTTTTCCAGGTAACTCTGCTTCAGGTAGCTGTTGCACCCCGGGCAGCACTCGGCCCGTAGTGGCGCCTTGCCCGGCGCGTGGCGATCATCCTCCAGGCTGGTATAGCGCAGGCCCTTGCTCGACTCGCAGTACACGCACTTGACCCGCACCACATGCCACTCGCAGGCACACAACGAACACGCCAGGTAACGCAGGCCGTTGTGCTTGCCACGGTTGCGCACCACCCCGGCCATCGCCGGCGAGCCGCAGGCCGGGCACTGGGCCTGGCTGCCAGAGGGCTTGAGCTCGGCGGCCGGCAGCGCCAGCAGCCAGCTGAACCACGCGGCTTGTAGCGCGGCGCCGAGAAACGGCACCAACGCTGCCGGCACGGCGTCGAACTGCCCAGCCAGCAAGGCGATGCCCCACCCCTTGCGCTGGCTGTCGTCACTGTCGCGCAGTGCCTGCAACGCCACAGCCAACGGGCCGCTGGCCTCTTCGTCAAAGTGCTCGATCAACGCCTGCATCCACGCCAGCCACGGCCCTTCGCGCACCAGGCTGTCGGCTGCAAGGGGCGGCAGCCCATGGCTTATGCACAGGCGCTGACGCGCTTCGGCCACCGGTAAACCACTGGGCGGGTTATCCACAAGCTGCTGCTGGAAGCGGCACAGCCAGGCGATCAGGCGCAGGTAATCGCCAAGGGCATTACCCACTGCCAACTGCTCCAGCCGCTCGGCACGCTGGGCGAACAAGTCCTTGGGCGGCAGATGAATGAACGGCGGCGCCACCGCCGACGCTTCGATCTGCCCGGGTTCGAGTATCGTGCTCACACGCTCATCCTTCTTTACGTCCGTGATCGCCCGGCGTCTTGTCGCCAGTCACTTCGCGGTACCACAACTGATGGTGTTTGCGCGCCCAGGCGCGGCTGACCCAGCCATGCAGCATGGCGCCGATCGAGCCTTTGATCCAGATACCGGCGTAGATGTGCACGATGATGCTGAGGATCAGCACGAAGCCTGCCAGTGCATGGGCAAGCGACGCTACGCGTATCGCGCCAATATCGAAGTAATGGCTGAAATACGCGCGCCAGATCACCACACCGCTGATCAACAGCACCAGCATGCACACCAGCAGCGTCCAGAACAGCAGCTTCTGCCCTGCGTTGTACTTGCCAATAGGCGGCACGCCGTCTTCCCGGTTGACCATCACCCGGTCAATGCGGCGCAGCCACAGGCGGTCGTTGGCGGTGATGAAATTGGCGCGCCAGAAGCGCACCACCAGGCCAAGGAAGAACACGAACATCGCCACGCCCATGAACGGGTGCAGGATGCGTGTCCAGGGCCCGCCGCCGAACAGGTGGCTGAGCCAGAACAGCGCCGGGTGGAACAGCGCCAACCCGGAAAGCCCGGCCAGGAAGAACAGGATGGCGACGATCCAGTGGTTGGTCCGTTCGTTGGCGTTGTAGCGCAGGATGGGTTTGTTGTCGTTCATGGCCGCTGCTCCCCTTGCCCACCGGGCTGCTTCGGATCGTAGACATGCACTGCCGGGTCCACCTGGTGCACGCTGTCATCGGGCGGTGTGGGGTGTTCGTCCTCTTCGACCCGCTGCGGGCCGACCCGCACATAGTGGAAGAACCCGGCCAGCACCGCCGCGCCCATGGCCAGTAGCGCCAGCGGTTTGGTGAAGCCCTTCCACAAGCCCACCAGCGGGCTGATCACCGGTTGGTCCGGCAGGCCGGCGTACAACTTGGGCGTATCGGCATGGTGCAGCACGTACATCACGTGGGTGCCGCCGACGCCGTCCGGGTCATACAGCCCGGCGTTGTCGTAGCCGCGCGACTTGAGGTCGACGATACGCTCGGCGGCATGCACCTTCATCTCGTCCTTGGTGCCGAACACGATCGCCCCGGTCGGGCAGGTTTTCACGCAGGCCGGCTCCAGGCCCACGGTCACGCGGTCGGAACACAGGGTGCATTTGTACGCCTTGTGGTCCTTCTGCGAGATGCGCGGGATATTGAACGGGCAGCCGGTGATGCAGTAACCGCAGCCGATGCAGTGGTCCTGGTTGAAGTCGACGATGCCGTTGGCGTGCTTGATGATTGCCCCCGGGCTCGGGCACGCCTTCAGGCAGCCTGGTTCGGCGCAATGCATGCAGCCGTCCTTGCGGATCAGCCACTCCAGGTTGCCGTCGTCGCGCTCGTGCTCGGTAAAGCGCATCAGGGTCCAGGTCTCGGCGGTGAGGTCCTGGGGGTTGTCGTAGGTGCCGTGGTTGTAGCCGACCTCGTCACGCAGTTCGTTCCACTCCGAGCACGCCACCTGGCAGGCCTTGCAGCCGATGCACTTGGTGGTGTCGATCAGCTTGGCGACTTCCTGCTGCTGGCGTACCGACGGCGGTACGGTGGTGGTGGCCGAGCGGGCGATGATGTCTTGGCTGGCCATCAGAGTTTCTCCACTTTGACGAGGAACGACTTGGACTCCGGCGTCTGGGTATTGCCATCACCCAGGAACGGCACCAGGGTGTTGGTCAGGTAGCCGTGCCGGGTCGCCCCGGTGAAGCCCCAGTGCAACGGGATGCCGATCTGGTGCACGGTCTGGTTGTTGACCTGCAGCGGGCGAATCCGCTTGGTCACCACCGCCACCGCATCGATATGGCCGCGCTTGCTCGACACCCGCACCCGGTCACCCGCCTTGATGCCTTTCTCGTTCGCCAGCACCTCGCCAATCTCGACGAACTGCTCGGGCTGGGCGATGGCGTTGAGCCGGCAATGCTTGCTCCAGAAGTGGAAGTGCTCGGTCAGCCGGTACGTGGTCGCCGCGAAGGGGAATTCATCATGGGTGCCGAGGGTGTCCCACACCGAATCGAAGATCCGCCCGGCCGGGTTGCTGGTGGCCTTCTTGTTCTGCGGGTGCAGCGGGTTGATGCCGATCGGTGTTTCAAACGGCTCATAGTGCTCGGGGAACGGGCCTTCGGCCATCTTGTCGATGGCGAAGAAGCGCGCCACGCCCTCGGGGTTCATGATGAACGGGTTCATCCCGGCTTCCGGTGGCGAGTCGACCTTGAAGTCGGGCACGTCGGTACCGGTCCAGGCCTTGCCGTTCCACCACACCAGGCGCTTCTTCTCTGGGTCCCATGGCTTGCCTTGCGGGTCGCTGGAGGCACGGTTGTAGAGGATGCGGCGGTTGGCCGGCCAGGCCCAGGCCCAGTTCTGAACCTGGTGCATGCCATACGGGTCGCTGTTGTCACGGCGGGCCATCTGGTTGCCTTGCTCGGTCCAGCAGCCGGCGAAAATCCAGCAGCCCGACGCCGTGCTGCCGTCGTCCTTGAGCTGGCCGAAGCCCGACAACTGTTGCCCGCCCTTGAGCACGGCGCCGGTCGGGTCGGTGACGTCGGTCACGGCCCAGCCGTTCATTTCCTTGGCCAGCTCCTCCGGGGACGGCTCTTCAGGGATCTTGTACGGCCAGCTGATGTTCATCAGGGCATCGGGGTAGGCGCCGCCCTCGGCCTGGTAGCGTTGGCGCAGGCGCAGGAACAGTTCACTCATGATGTGCACGTCGGTGCGGGTCTGGCCTGGGCCGTCGGCGCCCTTCCAGTGCCACTGCAGCCAGCGGCTGCTGTTGACCAGCGAGCCGTCCTCTTCGGCAAAACAGGTGGTGGGCAGGCGGATCACTTCGGTCTGGATGTTGGCCGTGTCGACGTCGTTGAACGGCCCGGCGTTGCGCCAGAACTCGGAGGTTTCGGTGGCCAGCGGGTCCATGATCACCAGCCATTTGAGCTTGGCCAGCGCTGCGGTGACGCGGTTCTTGTCCGGCAGCGCGGCGATCGGGTTGAAGCCCTGGCAGATGTAACCGTTGACCTTGCCCTGGCTCATCATCTCGAACATGCGCAGCACGTCGTAGGCCGGCACGTCGAGCTTGGGCAGCCAGTCGTAGCCCCAGTTGTTTTCTGCCGTGGCATTGGCGCCATACCAGGCCTTCATCAGGCTGACGTGGAACTTGCCGTAGTTCTGCCAGTACGACAGCTGCCCCGGGCGCAGCGGCTTGGAGGCGCGTTTGTCGATGAACGCGGCGTAGTCCTGTTCGGCATCGCCGGCCAGGGTCAGGTAGCCCGGCAGCGAGTTGGACAGCAGGCCGAGGTCGGTCAGGCCCTGGATGTTGGAGTGCCCGCGTAGGGCGTTGACCCCGCCGCCCGGCATGCCGACGTTACCCAGCAGCAACTGGACCATGGCCGCACTGCGGATGATCTGCGCGCCGATCGAATGCTGCGTCCAGCCCAGCGCATAGAGAATCGTCATGGTCTTGCCCGGTGCCGAGCAGGTGGCGATCTCTTCCCAGATCTTCATCATGGCGTCCTGCGGCATGCCACAGGTCATGCTGGCCAGTTCCGGGGTGTAGCGGCTGTAGTGCTGCTTCATCAACTGGAACACGCAACGCGGGTGTTGCAGGGTTGGGTCGACTTTGGCAAAGCCGTCCTCACCCAGCTCGTAGCCCCAGCCGGACTTGTCGGCATACACGCGCTTGGCGGGGTCGTAGCCGCTGAACAGCCCGTCCTCGAAGCCATAGCTTTCTTTGACGATGAACGACACGTCGGTGTAGTTGCGCACGTATTCGTGCTGGATCTTGTCGGTGCTCAGCAGGTAGTTGATCAGCCCGCCCATGAAGGCGATGTCGCTGCCGGTGCGAATCGGTGCGTAGTAGTCCGCCACCGAGGCGGTACGAGTAAACCGCGGGTCGACCACGATCAGCCGCGCCTTGTTGTGCGCTTTGGCCTCGGTCACCCACTTGAAGCCGCACGGGTGCGCTTCTGCTGCGTTGCCACCCATCACCAGGACCAGATTCGCGTTGGCGATATCGGACCAGTGGTTGGTCATGGCGCCACGGCCGTACGTCGGGGCAAGACTTGCCACCGTCGGGCCATGTCAGACACGTGCTTGGTTATCGAACCCCAGCATGCCTGTTGCGCGGACGACCTTGTGGGTCAGGTAGCCAGCCTCGCTGGAGGCGGCGGAGGCAGCGAGAAAACCGGTGGTGAGCCAGCGGTTGACGGTTTGCCCCTGGGCGTTTTTCTCGATGAAGTTGGCGTCGCGGTCCTGCTTCATCAAGTGGGCGATGCGGTCGAGCGCCTCGTCCCACTCCACCCGCACCCATTCCTTGCTGCCCGCCTTGCGCACTTCGGGGTACTGCAGGCGGCTCGGGCTGTGGATAAAGTCCAGAAGGCCTGCGCCTTTGGGGCACAGCGTGCCGCGGTTGACCGGGTGGTCGGCGTCGCCTTCGATGTGGATGATGTTCTGTTTGACGTTTTTGCCCGCATCGCCCTGGCTGTACATGATCAGGCCGCAGCCGACCGAGCAGTAAGGGCAGGTGTTGCGGGTTTCGATGGTGTGCGCCAGCTTGAAGTGGCGTACCTGCTCGGCGAAGGCCGGCGTCGGGGCCATGCCCAACGCCGCCAGGCTAGAGCCTCCAAGGCCGACGGCGGCGACCTTGAAGAATTGCCGACGGTTGAGGTCCATCGTGCACTCCTGATCAGGTGGTGGGCGCACGGAACATGGCCGGCGCCTTTTGGTAGTCACGGTGACGGTTTTGACGGCCGCCAAGGGGTAAGACTAGTCAAGAATTGGGAAGGTGCGATGACGTGGGTCAGGGGAGGTGTTGGGGATCGGTGTGGGGGCTGACAGGTGCTCGCCATAGCATCCCCAGCGCCTGTGAGATCGAGCGCCGCCCGCGCGGCGCTTCGCGGGGCAAGTCGGATCGCCGCACCGCCGCTCCCACATCTGTTTCGGGCCAGTGAGGCCTGTGCCATTTGCGCGCGACCGCCTTGTTT
>NZ_FYDW01000017.1:0-114364 GCF_900187555.1 Pseudomonas sp. Irchel s3f19
CGCTGAGCGAGAAGTGGATCAAGCGGCAGGCACATGTCAGCGTTAAAGATCTGGAGGCGTCGATCGAGTACTACCTGGAAACCTACAACCAGAACCCGAAGCCATTTCGGTGGCACAAGAAGGCCGATGACATCCTTGCCTCAGTCGCTCGCGCGGCGCGAGCGCTGGGCAAATGATTTTCAGTGGTATTTCTGAAACACCACACTAGGGATGGCCAGGAGGTCCCGGAGGGGATGGACATCGTGCCCTACCCTAATGACCTGCAGCGCAAAGTGACCCGGATTGAACTCCTGGAAGGCAGGGCTTCCAAGTGAGTCCACACGCGCCGCGTCCGGCAGGCCACACTTCAATCACGCCGCGACCTTCGCGGTAACAACGCCCTTACAAGTGTATGGCCCTACCGACAAAATCAGCAGGGGGGGCATCGTGTTGTTGACCTACCAGGGTCTCTAGTGAAGCAACGCTGTTATCGCCAAAAGGGGCCGCTTTCGGCCCCGCCAGGTCCACATGCAACAGCATCTGTTCGCTGGCTGCCAGCGCCTCGTCGAACCCTGAGCGATGCAGGCTGTGATAGAGGTGCAGGCGCTTTTTATCGAAGCCGATGATCTGCGTCTGCACCCACACTTCGCTGCCGAGCTTTACCTCATGCAGGTAATTGATGTGCGCTTCGAGGGTGAACAATGAATGCCCACTCTGGTCTCGCGCATCGGCGTCCAGGCCAATACGCTCCATCAGCGCATCGGTGGCATAGCTGAAGATCAACAGGTAATAGGCATCGCGCAGGTGCCCGTTGTAATCGACCCAGTCCTCCTGGACTGGGGTGCGGTAGGTGATCAGTGCGGGCATTGCTTGCTCCTCAATCGCCAAAGGCCATGCCATGTGCGGCTTTGCTGGTCTTCACTGCCTCCAGCACCGCCAGCAGGGTGTCATCACGATAGCGCTCCAGCGCGGCGATGCTGCGCTCGCCTAACTGCTCCGAGGTACCGTCCACTACATCGTCGATCAGTTTGTCGGTCAGCTCCGGTGCCGGCAGGTAGGTCCACGGCAGTTGCAGGGCGGGGCCGAACTGGGCCATGAAGTGACGCATGCCGGCGTCGCCACCGGCCAGGGTGTAGGTGAGGAAGGTGCCCATGAACGACCAGCGCAGGCCGGCGCCAAAGCGGATGGCATCGTCGATCTCGCCGGTGGTCGCCACGCCGTCGTTGACCAGGTGCAGCGCCTCGCGCCACAGCGCTTCGAGCAGGCGGTCGGCGATAAAACCGGGCACTTCCTTGCGCACATGCAGCGGGCGCATGCCCAGGGCGGTGTAGATGGTTTTCGCCGCCTCGATCGCCTCTGGTGCGGTGTCGCGGCCACCGACGATTTCTACCAATGGCAGCAGGTACACCGGGTTGAACGGGTGGCCGACCACGCAACGTTCGGGGTGGGTCGAGGACTCATAGAATTCGCTGGGCAGCAGCCCCGAAGTACTGGAGCCGATGATCGCGTTCGGCTTGGCCGCCGCGCTGATCTTGGCGTGCAGGTCGAGCTTGAGGTCCAGGCGTTCTGGGGCGCTTTCCTGGATGAAATCGGCATCGCGCACGCACGCCTCGATGGTGCTGACGAACTTCAATCGATCTTGCGATGCACCCGGTGCCAGGCCTTGTTTTTCCAGCGCCGGCCAGGCGTTGGCGATGCGTTGGCGCAGGGCCTGTTCGGCTCCCGGAGCCGGGTCCCAGGCGACCACATCGAGCCCGTGGGCGAGGGCGCGGGCAACCCAGCCGCTGCCGATCACGCCACTGCCCAGGGCGGCGAAGGTGTTGATCTTGGTGATGAATGGCATATCGGTCTCCAGAGGGGGTCAGCGGCGTTCGAGGTTCATTTTTGCCCGGCCCTCGGCCGGGGTCAGTACACGGGCGCCGAGGCGGGAGATGATCTCCACCGCGCGCTCGACCAGTTGGCCGTTGCTGGCCAGTACGCCGCGGTCCAGGTACAGGTTGTCTTCCAGCCCAACGCGCACGTTGCCGCCGAGCAGCACGGCCTGGGCCGCCATCGGCATCTGCATGCGGCCGATGCCGAAGCCGGCCCAAGTGACGTTGGCGGGCAGGTTGTCGACCATGGCCTTCATGGTCGTGGTGTCTGCCGGTGCACCCCACGGGATGCCCAGGCACAGCTGGAACAACGGGTCTTGGAGCAGACCTTCCTTGATCATCTGCTTGGCGAACCACAGGTGGCCGGTGTCGAAGATTTCCAGTTCGGCCTTCACCCCCAGTTCGGTAATGCGCTTGGCCCCAGCGCGCAGCTGCGCAGGGGTGGAAACATAAATGGAATTGCCATCGCCGAAGTTGAGCGTGCCGCAGTCGAGCGTGCAGATTTCCGGCAGCAGGGCTTCGACATGGGCCAGGCGTTCCAGCGGGCCGATCAGATCGGTGCCAGGGCCAAACTCCATGGGCGATTCGCCCGAGCCGATTTCCAGGTCGCCGCCCATGCCGGCGGTGAGGTTGACGATGATGTCCACGTCGGCTTCGCGGATGCGTTCCATGACTTCGCGGTAGAGGTTCACGTCGCGGCTGAAGCGACCGGTTTGCGGGTCGCGGACGTGGCAGTGGACCACGGTGGCGCCGGCTTTTGCGGCTTCTACGGCGGACTCGGCGATCTGTTTGGGGGTGACCGGGACCAAGTGGCTTTTCGAGGCGGTGTCGCCGGCGCCGGTGAGGGCGCAGGTGATGATGACGTCGTGGTTCATGGCGGTTCCTTATGAGATCGGTGTTGGCTTTTTCGTGGGGCAAGCCCGCTCCCACAGGAGGCGCGCGGCCCTGATTCAGTGGACATCCTGTGGGAGCGGGCTTGCCCCGCGAATGGGCCTGTCAGTTGGCAGTAAGCTTGAGGTTGTCCGCCGCCGGCTTGCCGTCGAAGGTGGTCACACCCTCAAGCCAGCGGGCCTTGTCTTCAGGGTGGTCCTTGAGCCACTGGCGGGCCGACGCCAGTGCATCCTTGTGGTCGAGCAGCGGTTGCATCATGCGGCTCTCGTCCTCGGCGCTGAACGTCAGGTTGGCCAGCAGGCGGTGGGCGTTGGGGCAGCGCTCGGCGTAGTCCGGCGCGGTCACCGTCCACACCGTGGCCCGACCTTCGTCAGGGCCGAGGGCGCCTTGGCTCTCACCCAGGTAGGCCATGTCGATATTCACGTTCATCGGGTGCGGCGCCCAGCCGAAAAACACCACCGCCTCCTTGCGCCGCACGGCGCGGTCGACCGCAGCGAGCATGCCGGCTTCGCTGGACTCGACCAGCTGGAACTTGCCCAGGCCGAACTGGTTCTTGGCGATCATCGCCTTGATCTGGGTATTGGCGCCCGAGCCCGGCTCGATGCCGTAGATTTTTCCACCCAGCTCCTTTTCGTACTTGTGGATGTCGGCGAAGGTCTTCAAACCCTTGTCTGCCAGGTATTTGGGCACTGCCAGGGTTGCCCGGGCATCTTCCAGGCTCGGCTTGTCGAGCACCTTCACCTGCTTGGCGTCGATGAACGGGGTGATGGTCTGGGTCATGATCGGGTTCCAGTAACCCAGGAACATATCCAGGCGTTTGTCGCGGATACCGGCAAAGATGATCTGCTGCGAAGCGCTGGTCTGCTTGGTCTGGTAACCCAGGCCGTCGAGCAGCACCTGGGCCATGGCGCTGGTGGCGATGACGTCGGTCCAGTTGACCACGCCCAGGCGCACGTTCTGGCAGGCGGCGGGCTCGGCGGCAAAAAGCGGGGTAGAGGCGATGCTGCTCACGGCAAGGGTCAACAGGCTGCGGCGGATCAAGCTGTGCATGGTGGCTCTCCATCGGCAGTGCATATTGTTATGGTGGGCGGCCTCTGTGGACCGTTTGCTTAAACTACGCCGCTGGCGGGGTGGAAAATCGCACCCTGGCGACCAACACTTGCACCCTGGCGACCACCTCTCTTGTGGAGCATTCGATGGCGGATACCGTTCACTTCCTGCTGCTGCCGGGGTTCTCGGCGATGGGCTTCATCAGTGCCCTGGAGCCGCTGCGCGTGGCCAACCGCTTTCGCGGCCCGTTGTATCGCTGGTGCGTGCTCAGCCTGGACGGTGGGGCGGTGCAGGCCAGCAATGGGATGTCGGTGAACGCCGACGCGGCGCTGGGCGCTGGTGAGGCGGGCGCCATTGTGCTGATCGTCGCCGGTTTCGAGCCGTTGGCCTGCTTCGGCCCGCCACTGCAGCAGGCGCTACGCCGTCTGGATCACGAGGGGGTCATCCTCGGCGGTATCGATACCGGTGCGGTGGTGCTGGCCGAGGCCGGCCTGCTCGACGGCCACCGGGCCACGGTGCACTGGGAGGCGCTGGAAGCCTTCAAGGAGCGCTACCCGAGCCTGCAGGCGACCCAGGAGCTGTTCGAGATCGACCGGCGGCGTATCACCTGTGCCGGCGGCACTGCCTCGATCGACCTGATGCTCGACCTGATTGGGCAGGCACACGGCAGTGAGTTGGCGGTGCAGGTGTCGGAGCAGTTCGTGCTCGGGCGTATCCGCCCGCGACAGGACCACCAGCGCATGCAGATCGCCAGCCGTTATGGCATCAGCAACAAGAAGCTGGTGAAGGTGATCGGCGAGATGGAGCGCAACACCGAGCAGCCGCTCAATACCCAACTGCTGGCCGATACCGTGCAGGTGACGCGGCGCCAGTTGGAGCGGCTGTTTCGCCTGCACCTGGATGACACGCCCAGTGGCTTTTACCTGCGCTTGCGGCTGGACAAGGCGCGGCAGCTGTTGCGCCAGACCGACATGAGCGTGCTGGAGGTGGGGGTGGCGTGCGGGTTCGAGTCGGCGTCGTACTTTACCCGCTGTTACCGCGCGCGGTACCAGCGCTGCCCGCGGGAGGATCGGTTGGCCCGGGCGGTTTGAGGGTTGTCATACCGGCCTTTTCGCGGGGCAGGTTTACTGCTGGCCAATGGACTGCAAATACTCCGACCGGTCATCACTGCGCTGCGCCACGCAGGTATTCCACGCTGCCTCGAACGCTTTGCTGCCAGGCTTTTCGGCATAGGTCTCGACCTTGCAATCGGCATCGCGCAGCTGTGCCCACAGCGTTTCTGCCGCCTCCATGCGCTCGACCAAGGCGGTGGCCTGGTCGGCTTCGTCGGCATACTGGTCGCGAATGCGCTGGGTCAGGTCATCGTAAGCCGACCTCAGCTCACGCTCGGCGGTCTGCTTGTTGAACGCCGCACACGCGTAGCTCTGCTGGTCGGTCTCGACGTTGTCGCAGGGGGTGCTCTCTTCCTCACCGGCCTGGGCGCCCGAAACGACGGCCAGCAGTACCAGCCATGCCATTGATTTCATCCTTTTCTCCTCAACAGGCTGACGAATCGCAGGGATTCTCGCTCAGCCGAAGGCGACGTGGTAGCTCCCTGACGAAATGTTCATGAAAGCCTCGAACATGTCGTTATCGAGACTGTCTCTCATCGCCAGACAGCGCCGCAGAGCGCCTGTTGTCGCGCATTGACGCTTTCGGCAAACCCCCTGTCGTTTTTGCATCGGGGCGCCTCGGGCCGCAGGCATATGCTGGCCCCAAAGCGCCGGCACATGCTTCAGGCGCGGACCACTCAAGAACCCAGTCAATAAAAGGGGACAGCCTGATGAGCCCAGCAGAACTTCACGCCGACAGCATCGTCATCGACGGTCTGATCATTGCCAAATGGAATCGCGAACTGTTCGAGGACATGCGCAAAGGCGGACTGACTGCGGCCAACTGCACGGTGTCGGTCTGGGAAGGCTTCAAGGCCACTGTCGACCAGATCGCCGCCAGCCAGAAGCTGATCCGCGACAACGGTGACCTGGTCATGCCGGTGCGCACCACCGCCGACATCCGCAAGGCTAAAGAGCTGGGCAAGACCGGCATCCTCTTCGGCTTCCAGAACGCCCACGCGTTCGAAGACCAGATCGCCTACGTGGACGTGTTCAAGCAGCTGGGCGTGGGCATCGTGCAGATGTGCTACAACACCCAGAACCTGGTGGGTACCGGCTGCTACGAGCGTGACGGTGGCCTGTCGGGCTTCGGCCGCGAGATCGTCGCCGAGATGAACCGCGTCGGCATCATGTGCGACCTGTCCCACGTCGGCTCCAAGACCTCCGAAGAGGTCATCCTCGAATCGAAGAAGCCGGTCTGCTACTCCCATTGCCTGCCGTCGGGCCTGAAAGAACACCCGCGCAACAAGTCGGACGAAGAGCTGAAGTTCATCGCCGACCACGGCGGTTTCGTCGGCGTGACCATGTTCGCGCCGTTCCTGGCCAAGGGCATCGATTCGACCATCGACGACTACGCCGAAGCCATCGAATACACCATGAACATCGTCGGTGAAGACGCCATCGGCATCGGCACCGACTTCACCCAGGGCCACGGCCAGGACTTCTTCGAGTACCTGACCCACGACAAGGGCTATGCCCGTCGCCTGACCAATTTCGGCAAGATCATCAACCCGCTGGGCATTCGCACCGTCGGGGAGTTCCCCAACCTCACCGAGACCTTGCTCAAGCGCGGCCACTCCGAGCGTGTGGTGCGCAAGATCATGGGCGAGAACTGGGTAAACGTCCTCAAGGATGTCTGGGGCGAGTAAGCCGCTCTCCAAGCCTGAAAGCCCCTGCCAGCAACGCCGGGGCATCCCAATAAAAATTTTATGGAGTTGAGTTTCCATGGCCAAGATCGCCCCGCAATTGCCAATCGAAGTCGACACCGAGACCGGTGTATGGACCAGCGACGCCTTGCCGATGCTGTACGTGCCACGCCATTTCTTCGTCAACAACCACATCGGCATCGAGGAAGTGCTGGGCGCTGACGCCTATGCCGAGATCCTCTACAAGGCCGGCTACAAGTCCGCCTGGCACTGGTGCGAGAAAGAAGCCGAATGCCATGGCCTGGAAGGCGTGGCGGTGTTCGAGCATTACATGAAGCGGCTGTCCCAGCGTGGCTGGGGCCTGTTCGAGATCCAGGACATCGACCTGGACAAAGGCACCTGCAGCGTCAAGCTCAAGCACTCGGCGTTCGTGTACGTGTACGGCAAGGTTGGCCGCAAGGTCGACTACATGTTCACCGGCTGGTTCGCCGGTGCAATGGACCAGATTCTCGCTGCCCGCGGCAGCAAGATCCGCACCGTGGCCGAACAGGTCTACGGCGGGTCGGAAGAAGGCCACGAAGATGGCCTGTTCGTTACAAAGCCGTTGTAAGCCGGAGATAGCGTCATGGCATTCGAAGCAATGTTCCAGCCGATCCAGATCGGCAAACTGACCATCCGCAACCGCGTGCTCAGCACCGCGCACGCCGAGGTCTACGCCACTGACGGCGGCATGACGACCGACCGCTATGTGAAGTATTACGAAGAGAAGGCCAAGGGCGGCATCGGCCTGGCGATCTGCGGCGGCTCGTCCGTCGTCGCCATCGACAGCCCGCAGGAGTGGTGGGCGTCGGTCAACCTGTCGACCGACCGCATCATCCCGCACTTCCAGAACCTGGCCGACGCCATGCACAAGCATGGCGCCAAGATCATGATCCAGATTACCCACATGGGCCGTCGCTCGCGCTGGGACGGCTTCAACTGGCCCACCCTGATGTCGCCGTCGGGTATCCGTGAACCGGTGCACCGCGCCACCTGCAAGACCATCGAGGTGGAAGAGATCTGGCGCGTCATCGGCAACTACGCGCAGGCCGCGCGGCGTGCCAAAGAGGGCGGCCTGGACGGCGTCGAACTGTCGGCCGTGCACCAGCACATGATCGACCAGTTCTGGAGCCCGCGGGTCAACAAGCGTACCGACGAATGGGGCGGTACCTTCGAAGGCCGCATGAAATTCGGCCTTGAAGTGCTCAAGGCCGTGCGCGCCGAGGTCGGTGACGACTTCTGCGTGGGCATGCGCCTGTGTGGTGACGAGTTCCACCCCGATGGCCTCAGCCACGAGGACATGAAGCAGATCGCCGCCTACTACGATGGCACCGGCATGCTTGACTTCATCGGCGTGGTCGGCTCGGGTTGCGACACCCACAACACCCTGGCCAACGTCATCCCTAACATGAGCTACCCGCCGGAGCCGTTCCTGCACCTGGCGGCCGGCATCAAGGAAGTGGTCAAGGTCCCGGTGCTGCACGCGCAGAATATCAAGGACCCGAACCAGGCCACGCGCATCCTCGAAGGCGGCTACGTGGACATGGTCGGCATGACCCGTGCGCACATGGCCGACCCGCACCTGATCGCCAAGATCAAGATGGGCCAGATCGACCAGATCAAACAGTGCGTCGGTGCCAACTACTGCATCGACCGCCAGTACCAGGGCCTGGATGTACTGTGCATCCAGAACGCCGCGACCTCCCGTGAGTACATGGGTGTGCCGCACATCATCGAGAAGACCACCGGCGTCAAACGCAAGGTGGTGGTGGTTGGCGCCGGCCCGGCCGGCATGGAAGCCGCCCGCGTGGCTGCCGAGCGTGGCCATGATGTGACCCTGTTCGAGAAGAAAGACCAGATCGGCGGGCAGATCACCATTGCTGCCAAGGCACCGCAACGTGACCAGATCGCCGGTATCACCCGCTGGTACCAACTGGAGCTGGCGCGGCTGAAGGTCGACCTGCGCCTGGGCACCGCAGCCAGCGTGGACGCCATCCAGGACCTGCGCCCGGACGTGATCGTGCTGGCGGTGGGCGGCCATCCTTTCGTCGAGCAGAACGAACACTGGGGCGCTGCCGAAGGGCTGGTGGTCAGCAGCTGGGACGTGCTCGACGGCAAGGTTGCGCCGGGCAAGAACGTGCTGGTGTACGACACCATCTGTGAGTTCACCGGCATGTCGGCGGCGGACTACATTGCCGACAAAGGCAGCCAGGTCGAGATCGTCACCGACGACATCAAGCCGGGTGTGGCCATGGGTGGTACGACCTTCCCGACCTACTACCGCAGCATGTACCCGAAAGAAGTGATCATGACCGGCGACATGATGCTGGAAAAGGTCTACCGCGAAGGCGACAAGCTGGTGGCGGTGCTGGAGAACGAGTACACCGGTGCCAAGGAAGAGCGCGTGGTCGACCAGGTAGTGATCGAGAACGGCGTGCGGCCTGATGAAGAACTGTACTACGCGCTGAAGGAAGGCTCGCGCAACAAGGGCCAGATCGATGTGGAGGCGCTGTTCGCCATCAAGCCGCAGCCGATCCTCAGCCAGCCGGGCGAGGGCTACCTGCTGTACCGCATCGGCGACTGCGTGGCCCAGCGCAACGTGCATGCGGCGATCTACGACGCCTTGCGCCTGTGCAAGGACTTCTGATCGCACCGCCTCTGTAGGGGCGGGACTGGCCCCCCTGTAGGAGCGGCCTTGCGTCGCGAAAGGGTCGCGTAGCGGCCCTGGCATTTAGCAGTGCTACACATTGCCGGGGCCGCTGCGCAGCCCTTTCGCGACGCAAGGCCGCTCCTACAGGGGTCCGCGCCCACCTTTGAGAGGGGCGCAAGAATTCAGCTGTTTGTGGGAGCCTCCCATGTTGAACACCCTTCTACCCATTCTGCTGTTCGCTGCCCTTGGCCTGGCGGTGCTCGGCGCCCTGCGCCGTGTGCGCATGTGGCGGCGTGGCCGGCCGTCCAAGGTCAACCTGATCGGCGGCCTGCTGGCCATGCCGCGACGCTACCTGGTGGACCTGCACCACGTGGTCGAGCGCGACAAGTACATGTCCAAGACCCACGTGGCCACGGCGGGCGGCTTCGTGCTGTCGGCTGCCTTGGCGATCCTGGTACACGGCTTCGGCCTGCAGAGCAAGATCCTCGGCTACGCCTTGCTGGTGGCGACGGTGATCATGTTCACAGGCGCGTTGTTTGTCTTCAAACGCCGCCTCAACCCGCCTTCGCGCCTGTCCAAGGGCCCGTGGATGCGGCTGCCGAAAAGCCTGTTGGTGTTCGCCGCGAGCTTCTTCGTCGCCACCTTGCCGGTGGCCGGCATCCTGCCCGCCAACACCGGTGGCTGGGTGATGGTCGGCGTACTGGGCCTGGGTGTGCTGTGGGGCGTGTCGGAGCTGTTCTTCGGCATGACCTGGGGCGGTCCGATGAAACACGCCTTCGCCGGTGCCCTGCACCTGGCCTGGCACCGCCGTGCCGAGCGCTTCGGCGGCGGCCGCTCCACCGGCCTCAAGCCGCTGGACCTGGAAGACCCGAACGCACCGCTGGGTGTGGAAAAACCGGTGGACTTCACCTGGAACCAGCTGCTCGGTTTCGATGCCTGTGTGCAGTGCGGTAAATGTGAAGCCATGTGCCCGGCCTACGCCGCAGGCCAGCCGCTGAACCCGAAAAAACTCATCCAGGACATGGTCATCGGCCTGGCCGGTGGCACGGACGCCAAGTTTGCCGGTAGCCCTTACCCGGGCAAACCTATTGGCGAGCATGGCGGCCACCCGCACCAGCCGATCGTCAACGGCCTGGTCGACGCCGAGACCTTGTGGTCGTGCACCACCTGCCGCGCCTGCGTCGAGGAGTGCCCGATGATGATTGAGCACGTCGATGCCATCGTCGACATGCGCCGTCACCTCACCCTGGAAAAAGGCGCGACCCCGAACAAGGGCGCCGAGGTGCTGGACAACCTGATCGCCACCGACAACCCTGGCGGCTTCGCCCCTGGCGGGCGGATGAACTGGGCGGCCGACCTCAACCTGAAACTGCTGTCGGAGGTGAACACCACCGAGGTGCTGTTCTGGGTCGGTGATGGTGCCTTCGACATGCGCAACCAGCGCACCCTGCGTGCCTTCGTCAAAGTGCTCAAGGCCTCGGGCGTGGACTTTGCCGTGCTCGGCCTGGAAGAACGCGACAGCGGTGACGTGGCGCGGCGCCTGGGCGATGAAGCGACCTTCCAGCAACTGGCCAAACGCAACATCCAGACCCTGGCCAAGTACCGCTTCCAGCGCATCGTCACCTGCGACCCGCACAGCTTCCATGTGCTGAAGAACGAGTACGGTGCCTTGGGCGGCGAGTACCAGGTGCAGCACCACAGCACCTACATCGCCGAACTGATCGCGGCCAACAAGCTCAACCTCGGCCAGCACAAGGGCGGCAGCGTGACCTATCACGACCCGTGCTACCTGGGCCGTTACAACGGCGAATACGAGGCGCCGCGCGATGTGCTCAAGGCGCTTGGCATCGAAGTGCGCGAGATGCAGCGGTCGGGCTTCCGTTCCCGTTGCTGCGGTGGTGGCGGCGGTGCGCCGATCACCGACATCCCGGGCAAGCAACGTATCCCCGACATGCGCATGGACGACATCCGTGAGACCGAGGCCGAGCTGGTGGCAGTCGGTTGCCCACAGTGCACCGCGATGCTCGAAGGTGTGGTCGAACCGCGCCCACAGATCAAGGACCTGGCCGAGTTGGTAGCGGATGTACTGATCGAAGACGAAGCCCCTGCGAACGCCAAGTCGCCAGCGGCCAAACGTGAACCTGCGGAGGTGCACTGATGAGCGACATCATCCGCCGCGACCCACGCGCCGAGTGGATCGCCCGTAACCGTCTGCATCCGCTGCACGCGGCGATGCAGACGCAACAAACCACTTGGATGGGGCCAAACGGTGTCATCCGCAAGAACCCCCACGCGATTGCCGCAGGCTTTATCGGCCCCGCTGGCATCAAGCGTATCGACCGCAGCGGCGCCCAGCAGGGCACCGGTGTTGGCGGGCGGCGCACGGCGGCGGCTGAAGTGAAACTGCCGCTGCACCAGGTGCCGGCGCCGGCGTACTACATCGCCGTGGTGCCGGACATGGTCGGCGGCCGCCTCGGCAGCCACGACCGCGACTTGCTCGGCCTGGCCCACAGCCTGGCAGGCAGCGACGGCGCGGTGCTGGCGATCGTGTTTGGCGAGCACAAGGAAAGCAACTTCGCCAACGCCGGTGTCGACCGCTTGCTGGTCATCGAGGGCGAAGCTTTCGAAGGCTACGCGCCAGAGCAACTGGTGCAAGGCTTGCGGGCTGTGGATAACCAGTTCACACCGCGCCACTGGCTGCTGCCCGACAGCCGCACTGGTGGCGGTGAGCTGGGCAGGCGCCTGGGCGCTGCCCTGGGCGAGCGCCCGGCGACGCGGGTGTGGCAGGTCAAGGATGGCCAGTGCATCGGCCGCGCCGGTGCCGGCCAGCAAGACCTGCAGCGTGCAGTGCCGCGCTTGATCCTGGCGGCGGCGGAATGTGCCGAGCCGGTCAGCGAAACCCGTCACGAAGCGCTGCCGGTGGAGTTGTCCACAGGCGTGGTGCGCAGCCTGTCGCGTATCGAGGACCTGGGCTCGGTGGCGGTCGACCCGGCCACCATCGCCATGGCCGAGGCGGAGTTCATCGTTTCGGGCGGCAACGGCGTCAAGGACTGGGACCTGTACCACAAGGCCACGGCGGCACTCGGTGCCACCGAAGGCGCCTCGCGGGTGGCGGTGGACGACGGCTTCATGCCGCGCAACCGCCAGGTGGGGGCTACCGGTACCTGGGTCACGGCGCGGGTTTATGTGGCGGTGGGTATCTCTGGCGCCATCCAGCACCTGCAGGGTATCGGCGCCTGCGACAAAGTGGTGGCGATCAACATGGACCCGGGCTGCGACATGATCAAACGGGCCGATCTGTCGGTGATTGGCGACAGTTCGGCAATTCTCCTGGCACTGGTCGAGGCTGTGGACAACTACCGCAGCGGCGGCCAGCGCGACGCGGCATAAGGGCACGAGCATGAGTACGAAAGTCATCAGCCTGGTTTCGATCGGTGCCCACCCAAGCTCCGGGCGCGCCCGCCGCGCCGAGCAGGACGCGCGTGCAGTGGAGCTGGGTCTGCAGCTGGCTGGGGATAACTTGCAGGTGGTACATGCCGGCGACCCTCGTGAAGAGGCGCTGCGCGCCTACCTGGGCATGGGCCTGGAGCACCTGGACGTGCTGGAACAGCCGGCGGGTGCGGATGTATTGGGCGTGCTCGGCGACTATTTACGCGATGCTGGCGCGCAGCTGGTACTGACTGGCAGCCAGGCGGAAACCGGTGAAGGGTCGGGCATGCTGCCGTTTCTGCTGGCCGAGAAGCTGGGCTGGCCGTTGATCGTCGGCCTGGCAGAGGTGGAGTCCATCGAAAACGGCACCGCCCAGGTGCTGCAAGCGCTACCACGGGGCCAGCGGCGTCGCCTCAAGGTCCGCCTGCCATTGCTGGCGACTGTGGATAACGCAGCGCCCAAGCCGCGCCAGAGTGCCTTCGGCCCGGCGCGGCGGGGTGTGCTGGCGGCGCATGACGTGGCCATTGTCGAAGACGAGCTGCTGGGCGAGGCTGAGCTGCAACCTGCCCGCCCACGGCCCAAGCGCCTGAAGGTGATCAAGGCCAAGAGCGGTGCCGACCGGATGAAGGCGGCCACGGCCAAGGCCAGCGGCGGCGGGGGCAAGGTGCTCAAGGATGTATCGCCGCAAGAAGGCGCCGAGGCGATTCTCAAGCTGCTGGTTGAGGAAGGCGTTCTACGCTGACGTGCATTTAATCTCATTGATTCAGCAGGGACCCTGTGGGAGTGGCGCGCCCACAGGCCCTTCAAGGCTGTAGCTCGGCAACATTGAATGCCCAAAAGGCCAGTCCATCGATTATGGGTTCAAAGCTTACCCGCTCCCCCTCCAGTAGCCGCGCCCTGCCCACCATCAGAATTGCACACCGCGCTACGAAATAGTCCCCACTGCCGTCCTCAGCCGTTATTACACCTACTCCATTCACCTCATGGAACCACTTTACAGTGCCTTTCAGGCGACTGTGCATAAGTGACCTCGTGCTGCTGCCATCATGATTGCTTTCAATCAATCATGAGCGGGGTTTTGAGGAAACTGGCAAAAATGTCAGGTGGTCCGGGTTTTACCCCCGGAATCTGTTCGCCAAGGTGTGGATAAAGTGTTCGTGCTTCGCTGCAGCGCAATAGCTTCGGGCCTTGCAGCGATACGTACAAATAATGATCAATTTCAGCAAACGCTTTCAGAAATACCGCAATTCAAGGGGTTGGTGTAGTTACCCACAGGGTGTTTAAGCGAATTGGCGGACTTGCTCACAAAGTCTGTTGGCCAACCTGTGGGCAAGTTGTTCGGGAAGTGCTGCAGCCCAGGCCTGCCAAGGCTTGCAGAGTTTTGATCAAAAATTGATCTGACGAGGTAGGCGTCTGGCCTGTGGAAAACCATTGCCCTGCAACTGACATTTTTGCCAGTTACCGCTACAGGTACCCTTTGCTAACGTACTGGCAGGTAATGACCTGGGGAGCGTAGCAATGGCGGGTACCACACTGCTGGCAATTGACCGCCAGCGCTCGGTGCTGCGAGGGCAGGCTACCCCGCATCGACGCTATACGCCCTACGCTGGGTTCCAACCCGATGCTGGACCTTGGCTGGCATTCTCTGATGCGCACCTCGATCAAGCCAGTGGCTGCTACCTGCTGGGCAATGGGCATCGTGCCTATAGCCCGCAACTGATGCGCTTTCGCTCGCCAGATCGGCTCAGCCCGTTCGCTGCGGGTGGGTTCAACGCATATGCATACTGCCTCGGTGACCCGATCAACTACCGCGATCCGACAGGGCAGGAAGCCAGTGAGTACCTGTTTCCTATCCTCAGCATTCTTACCAACTTAACGGGTTTCTTCACCAGTGGTCTGAAGCTTCGATCAATGTGGCGAACACGTCAGGCGCATCGAGGCATGGCCCTACAAGCAGCCGCTGTCAACGACACGGTAGGGCTCTTGCCTGTCTCATCGCGAAGTGATTGGGCGCTTTCGGTGGTCAGTGGCGCCAGTGCCGTTGCAGGGATCGCAGTGGGGATCAGTCGCCTGGTAGAGCCAGGAAAAGATTGGCAGACATGGGCATTGTCAACCCTTACCGTGATTTCCCTGGGAACGTCGGTAAAGGAGGTTTGGGACCTCGCTCAGGCGAAACCATGGCTGCAGGGTACCCCTGTGATGATCGGGATGAATAGATGGACGTCCGACGCCGCTTCTCCGTCTGCCGAATCGAGAAATAGCATACGACAAGGCGCAATACGCAATACGCAAGACGCAACACGCAACAGGCAGTGAGCAAGCTAGTGGGGTCACCACTAGCCGCACGTGAACGGATACTTACTGCGCCTGCACTTCCTTCAAGTACGGCGCAGGCTCCGCCCCCAGGTTCTCCAGCACGCGCTGGCTGTACCAGTCGATGAAGTTCACCACGCCAAATTCATAGGTCTTCGAATAAGGCCCTGGCTGGTATGCCGTGGAGTTGATCCCGCGCTGGTTCTCTTCGGCCAGGCGGCGGTCTTGGTCGTTGGTCGCGTCCCACACCTTGCGCATGCGCTCCGGGTCGTAATCGACGCCTTCGACGGCATCCTTGTGCACCAGCCACTTGGTGGTGACCAGGGTCTCCTGGGCGCTGATCGGCCACACGGTGAAGACGATCAGGTGGTCGCCCATGCAGTGGTTCCACGAGTGCGGCAGGTGCAGGATGCGCATCGAACCCAGGTCCGGGTTCTTGATGCGGCCCATCAGCTTCTGGCAGGCCTGCTTGCCGTCCATGGTCATCGACACGGTGCCCTTGAGCAGCGGCATGCGCACGATGCGGTTACGCAGCCCGTGGCTCTTGTGCAGGTACGGGATCTTCTCGGCTTCCCAGGCGGCGGCAGAGGCGGCCACGTGGTCCTTGAATTCCTGGCTGGCGCGTGGGTCGTTGGTGTCGTCCCACTCCAGCAGGGTTTGCAGCAGCTCTGGGTGCGAACCGCTGCAGTGGTAGCACTCGCGGTTGTTTTCCAGTACCAGCTTCCAGTTGGCCTTTTCCAGCAACTGGGTCTGCACCGCGATCTTGGTGTTCTCCATGTCGTACGGTTCCATGTAATGGTCCAAAGTGGCCAGGAACTCGTCGATGGCTGGCGGGTTTTCCGCCAGGCTGATGAAGATGTAACCACCCGCAACCTTCACGTTCACCGGCTTGAGGCCGTATTCCTTCATGTCGAAGTCGGCGCCCATCTCGGTGCCGGCGAACAGCAGGCGACCGTCCAGCTCGTAGGTCCACTGGTGGTAATGGCAGACCAGCTTGGCCACCTTGCCCTTGTCGCTGGTGCACAGGCGCGAACCGCGATGGCGGCAGACGTTGTGGAAGGCATGCACCTTACCTTCGGCGCCACGGATGACGATGATCGGGTTCTTGCCGATCTGCAGGGTAATGAAGTTGCCTTTGGCCGGAATCTCGCAAGTCATGCCAGCGATCAGCCACTCTTTGTGGAAGATCTCCTGCATGTCGATCTGGAACAGACGCTCGTCGGTGTAGAAAGGCTGGGGCAGCGAGTAGGTTCGCTCGCGGGTCTGCAGCATCTCGGCGGTAGCCTTGCGTGCTGCTTCCAGTGGATCGCCCAGGCTCAGGGTTGCGGTGACGTCCATCGTGTGGTCCTCGGGGCCGCGTGCGGCCGGCAAAAGGTGGCTAATCATTGTTGTGGTGCCGCAAGGCTGTCGTAAAAAAAACAGCGTGTTCTTTTGCCGTGGAGTGTGCGTCCGAAGGCGTCATGAACCGTATCCATGGGCGACATGGCCGATTTGAATTACGACGCCCTAGCCCTTGTAGCATGGGGCTGGTCGCGATAAGTACGCCGATGTCGCAGGCAGGAATGTACGTCGCCTTCAGCTTGCGCATTATCGCAGCCATAAAAAGGCCAATTGTCGGCTGCTGGAGATGAACATGTCCGATACCTTCCTCAATCCGGTCACCACCCAGACCTGGGCCAACGGCCGCCACATCGTGCGCTGCGTCAAGGTCATCCAGGAGACCTGGGACGTGCGCACGTTCTGCTTCATGGCCGACCAACCGATCATGTTCTTCTTCAAGCCAGGGCAGTTCGTCACCCTGGAACTTGAGATCGAAGGCAAACCGGTGATGCGTTCCTATACCATCTCCAGTTCGCCGTCGGTGCCGTACAGCTTCTCGATCACGGTCAAGCGGGTGCCAGGCGGGCATGTCTCCAACCACCTGCACGACACCATGCACGAAGGCGCAGAGCTGCCGGTGCACGGCCCGGTGGGGTTGTTCAACGCCATCGACTTCCCGTCGGGCAAGGTGCTGTACCTCTCGGGCGGTGTGGGTATCACCCCGGTGATGTCCATGGCGCGCTGGTTTTACGACACCAACGCCAATGTCGACATGGTCTTCGTGCACAGCGCCCGTTCGCCGAAAGACATCATCTTCCACCGCGAGCTGGAGCAGATGGCCTCGCGCATCCCCAACTTCAGCTTGCACATCATTTGCGAGAAGCACGGGCTGGGCGAGCCCTGGGCGGGTTACCGCGGGTACCTGAACCAGCGGCTGATGGAGCTGATCGCGCCCGACTACATGGAGCGCACGGTGTTCTGCTGCGGCCCGACGCCGTACATGAGCGCGGTCAAGCGCATGCTTGAAGCCGTCGGCTTCGACATGAAGAACTACCATGAGGAGTCGTTCGGCGCGACGCCGGCAGAGGCCAAGGCCGATGCAGTGGAGCACGCCGAGCAGGCCGCCGACGCGCCGGAAGTGGATGTCTCCGACCTCAACCTGGTGGAGTTCATCGGCAGCGAGAAGAGCATCCGCGTTGCCCCGGGCGAGACCGTGCATGCGGCAGCGGCGAAGGTCGGGCTGATGATCCCCAAGGCCTGCGGCATGGGCATATGCGGCACCTGCAAGGTGCTCAAGCTGGGCGGCGAAGTGGAGATGGAGCACAACGGCGGTATTACCGAAGAAGACGAGGCCGAGGGCTACATCCTGTCGTGCTGCAGCGTGCCTAAAGGAGATGTGCGGATCGATTACTGATCCAGCTTCAAGAGTGTGGATTCTTCACAGCTAAACCCGCTCCCACAGGCCTGTGGGAGCGGGCTTGCCCCGCGAATGGCATCAGACCCAGACTGCATCCCAATGCGGATAATCACCCGCACGGTCAACCAATCCTGCTCTGATGGGGTTGGCAACGATGTCCCTCGCTACCTGCAGCACACTTTCTTCCCGGCGCAAGGCTCGGTCCTGGTAGCCCTGCTGCCATATCTTTTCGCGCCGCATGCCCCGCTGATAAAGCGCATGGCTGCTGCGTGACTTGAATCTGCGCATCAGGCGACACAAGGTGCCGCTTCGTAACTCGATCAGCCAGTGCACATGGTCCGGCATGACCACCCACGCGAGGGATTGGCAATGCCCATCGAGCTCAGCCTGTCTGAGTTGCTGGATCACGCCACGGGCGAGATGAAGGTGGGTGAAGGTCCGCTTGCGCTCATGGGTTACCGTAGTCAGCAAGTACAACCCACCAGGCTGAGAGCAACGGCCACGGCGCAGAAGATGGGATTGAGCACGCTCCATGTGATGCCCCCTGAAATAAGATTCAGAGGAACATTAGGTGAGCTGGCAGTGGCATGCGGCGGGGAATGTTTGCTGGATGTTGGGTGGCAGTGTTGGCCCTTTCGCGGGGCAAGTCGGATCGCCGCACCGCCGCCTGTATCTTCGTTGTACAAGGCGTGCAGCTTAACGCGATGATCCGGACAGGCATGCTCTGGCGAGAACAGCAGTTGCCAAAGCGTCGAAGTACAGCACAGGCTCAAGGCGTAGCATGATCCCTGTGGGAGTGGGCTTGTCCCGTGAAGCAGGCACCGCAGAGCATGGCACGGGCTTCGCCCGTGTTCGCGGGACAAGCCCGCTCCCACGGGGCTGGCTGTTTTAGAATTTTGAGCAAGGCAGTTGCTCTCACAGGTTATCCGCAGGCCATGAGAGTGCGAATGGGCCGCAAAGCGGCCCCAGTACTGTCAGGTGCGGAAGCGGGCCACCAGGTTGTTCAAATCCACCGCCAACCGCGACAGCTCGGCACTCGCCGCGCTGGTCTGATGCGCCCCGGTTGCACTCTGTACCGACAGATCATTGATATTCACCAGGTTGCGGTCCACCTCGCGCGCCACCTGTGCTTGTTCTTCCGCCGCGCTGGCGATCACCAGGTTACGCTCGTTGATCTGCGCCACCGCGCCGGCGATGGTATCCAGCGCCATGCCCGCGCCACGGGCGATGTTCAGGGTCGACTCGGCGCGTTCGGTGCTGGTACGCATCGACGCCACCGCCTCCTCGGTACCGCCCTGGATGCTACCGATCATCCGCTCGATTTCGCTGGTCGACTGCTGGGTGCGATGGGCCAGTGCCCGCACTTCATCCGCCACCACGGCGAAGCCACGGCCGGCCTCACCGGCACGGGCTGCTTCGATCGCGGCATTGAGCGCCAGCAGGTTGGTCTGGTCGGCCAAGCCGCGGATCACATCCAGCACCTTGCCAATGTCGCGCGATTGCTCGGCCAGGTGGGTGATCAGCGTGGCAGTGGCTTGCACATCGCCGCTCATGCGCTCGATGGCGCCGACGGTTTCCAGCACCAGGTCGCGCCCGTCGCCCGCCGAACGGCTAGCTTCACCCGAGGCCTGCGAGGTGCTCACCGCGTTGCGCGCCACTTCTTCCACGGCGCTGGTCATCTCGGTGACCGCAGTGGCGGCCTGTTCGATTTCGTTGTTCTGTTGCTGCAGGCCACGGGCGCTCTCGTCGGTGACGCTATTGAGCTCTTCCGCTGCAGACGCCAGCTGGGTGGCGGAGCCGGCAATCAATTGCAGGGTGTCGCGCAGCTTGTCTTGCATGCGGGCCATGGCGCGCAGCAGGCGGGCGGCTTCGTCGGTGCCTTCGGCACGGATGACGTGGGTCAGGTCACCGTCGGCCACCTGCTCGGCGCATTGCAGCGCTTCTTCGATCGGCTTGACGATGCTGCGGGTCAGCAGGAACGCGCACAGCAGCGTCAGCACGGTGGCGGCGATCAACAGGCCGATGACCAGGGCGAAGGCGGCAGCATACTGGCTGGCTGCGGTTTCGTTGGTGGCACGGGTCTGGTCGGTGTTGATGCGCACCAGGGTGTCCATGACCTTGTTGATCTGCTCGGAGTTGGCCAGCAGGTCGCGGTTGAGCAGGTCGCGCAACTCGTCGGTGCGGCCCGCCTGGCTCATGCTGCGCATGCGCGCCTCCAGCTGGCGGTATTGACTGAGCAACTGGCTGTACTGGTCGAAGGCCGCTTGCTCGTCGGGTGCGCCGATCATCGGCTGGTAGGCCTGGCGGGCGCGGTCGATCTGGGCGTTGCGTTGGTCCAGCAGGTTGAGGGTGTCGCGCTGGGTCTCTGGCTCGCGGTTGATCAGCAGCCGATAGGAGAGGGTGCGCATGCGCAGGTTCAGCGCGGTAAGTTCGTCGAGCATCTTGATGCTGGGCACGCTGATGCTCTCGATGGCGACGCCCGCCTGGCGGATGTTGCCCATCTGCATGAGCGAGAAAATGCCGAGGCCGAGCATCAGCAGGCCGATCAGCGCGAAGCCGAGCAGCGCGCGCGGGGCGATGTTCATGTTGCGTAGGGACATGGGGGGATCCAGGCAGGGGAGGGTCGCACACAGCACGACGAAATATGACTTGCCTGGCTATCGGTCGTGACTGGTCAGTCTTGAGCGAGACCGGTGAAATTTGTGAGCGCGCTAACTTTTTCCTGACCGGCGGTTGACCCAGGTCGGAACAAGCGGGCCGATACCCTGTCAATCTGCGCAGCAGAAACCTTAAGAATCCGATATTTAATGGCGAGGGCCGACACTTTTCTTTATCGTGTGCGCCCTCTGCAACAACCTGAGATAGACCCCATGCTTGAAGCCTCCCTGAATCAAATCGAGCAACTGGTCAGCGACCTGATGCATAAAAACGCTCAACTCACCGAGCAGAACACCACCCTCGGCCAGCAACTGGCCCAGGCCAAGGAAGAAAACGAAACCCTGCAGCTGTCGCTGATGGAGCAGGAAGAAAAGAACGGCGCCACTGCCGCGCGCATCCAGGCGCTGGTTGATCGCGCCAGTGCGGGTGTCGTCAACGCATGAGCCTGAATGCGCAGCCGGTCAATGTCGTGTCGATCCTTGGCAGCGACTATTCGATCAAGGCGCCTGAAGGTCAGGAAGAAACCTTGGCGCAGGCGGTGCGAATGCTCAACACCGCCTTGGCCGAGACCAAGCGTTCGTACCCGACCTTGATCGGCGACAAACTGCTGGTGCTGGCTGCCCTGAACCTGTGCTCCAAGCAGGTTGAGCTGCAGAAGGAGCATCAGCAGACGCTTGCGCGCACCCAGGCGCAGATCGACGCCACGGTGGACGCGATCGTTCGGACTATTGCCGAGTCCTGATGGGCACCTGGGGCCGCACAGCGGCCCCAAGGTCCCCAAGCAATGTCCCAGATCACTGGAATAACTGGATACGTAAGTGTATACACTTCCCGCAAAACAATAATTGGCGGGGAGCAAGGGCATGCGTATCTGGCGGCGAAGCATCCAGTGGCAATTGATCGCAAGCATGGGCGCGGCCCTGCTGGCGAGCATCCTGGTAGTGGTGATCATCTTCACGGTGGCGTTCAACCGCCTGACCGAACGCTACCTGGTCGACACGGCGCTGCCGGCCAGTGTCGAAGCCATCCGTAACGACATCGAGCGCATGCTCGGCCAGCCGCTGGTGGCTGCGGCCGACATTGCCGGCAACACCCTGCTGCGCGACTGGCTTGCTGCGGGCGAAGACCCTGCGCAAGCACCGCGCTTCATCGAATACCTCGACGCCGCCAAACAGCGCAACAAGGCCTTCACCACGTTGTTCGCCGCTACCGAAACCGGCCATTACTACAACGAGAATGGCCTGGACCGCACCCTCAGCCGTGCCAACCCCAAGGACAAGTGGTTCTACGGCTACATCGACAGTGGCGCCGAGCGCCTGATCAATATCGACATCGACGGTGCCACCGGCGAGCTGGCGCTGTTCATCGACTATCGCGTGGAAAAGGACGGCAAGCTGGTTGGCGTCGCCGGCATGGGCCTGCGCATGGCCGAGCTGTCGAAACTGATCCATGACTTCAGCTTTGGCGAGCACGGCAAGGTGTTTCTGGTGCGCAACGATGGGTTGATCCAGGTGCACCCGGACAACGCCTTCAGCGGCAAGCGCCAGCTGGTCGATCAGCTCGATGCGCACGCCGCCAAGGCGGTGATGAATGGTGAGCCGGGCCTGCGCACCAGCCGCTTCCAGCGCGATGGCGAAGATTATCTGGCGTTGGGCCTGCCACTGCGCGACCTGAACTGGACTTTGGTCGCCGAGGTGCCGGAGGCCGAGATCTACGCGCAGATGCGTCAGGCGGTATGGCTGACCACGTTGATCGGTGGCGGCGTGGCGCTGCTGTCATTGTTGCTGGTGGTGTTGCTGGCACGTGGGCTGGTGCGGCCTATCCGCCGGGTCACTGCCGCGCTGGTGCAGATCGGCAGTGGCGCCGGTGACCTCAGCCATCGCCTGGATGATTCGCGCCAGGACGAGCTGGGTGACCTGGCGCGGGGCTTCAATCGTTTTCTCGACAGCCAGCGCAGCCTGATTGGCGAGGTGTTGCAGACTTCTGAACGGCTGCATCGGGCCGTCGAGCAGGTGACCCAGGTGGTGGACAACACCGCCGAACGTTCCGGACGGCAGCAGGAAATGACCGAGATGGTGGCCACCGCTGTGCACGAAATGGGGCTGACGGTGCAGGACATTGCCCGCAATGCCGGTGATGCGGCGCAGGCCTCGCAGTCGGCGCGTGATGAGGCCTTGCAGGCGCGTGAAGTGGTGCGCCGTTCGATTCAGGGCATCGAGGGTATGTCGGGGGATATCGGCAAGGCGGCGGATGCGGTGGAGCAGTTGGCCGACGAAGTCGCCTCGATCGATGAAGTTCTAGCAGTGATCCGTAGTATTTCCGAGCAAACCAACCTGTTGGCGCTGAATGCGGCCATCGAGGCTGCGCGGGCAGGGGAAATGGGGCGCGGCTTTGCCGTGGTGGCCGACGAAGTGCGAACGCTGGCGCGGCGCACGCAGCTGTCTACCGATGAAGTGCAGCAGATGATCCAACGCCTGAAGCAGGGCGCGGGTTCGGCGGTGAGCTCGATGCAGGCGGGGCAGCAGGCGACCGGCAGTGGCGTGGAATCGAGCCAGCGCACCGGGGCGTCACTGGGGGCGATTACCGATCAGGTGGAACATATCAGTGACATGAACCATCAGGTGGCCACCGCGACTGAAGAGCAGTCGGCGGTAACTGAGGAGATCAACCGCACGGTGCAGGGGATTTCCGACCTGGCGCGGGAGACGGCGGCTGAGGTGCAAGGGTGCCGTGAGGAGTGCCAGGCTTTGCGTGGTTTGGCCGATGACCTGGCGCGGCAGATGGGTGGGTTCAGGCTCTAGATCGGTGTTGGCTTCTTCGCGGGGCAAGCCCGCTCCCACAAGTACAGCGCTGTGGGAGCGGGCTTGCCCCGCGAATGCGGCCTGTCAGGCGGTGATGATGCTGCGAATATCCGCCGCCAGCTCACGCACCCGTTCCTCTTCGGTGTCCCACGAGCACATGAACCGCGCCCCGCCGCTACCAATAAAGGTGTAGAAGCGCCAGCCCTTGCCGCGCAACGCCTCGATCGCAGGCTCTGGCATCTGCAGGAACACCCCGTTGGCCTCCACCGGGAACATCAGCTCAACCCCCGGCAAGTCACTCACCAGCGAGGCCAGCAACTGTGCGCAGTGGTTGGCGTGGTTGCCATGGCGCAGCCAGGCGCCGTCTTCCAGCAGCCCGACCCAGGGCGCTGACAAGAAGCGCATCTTCGAGGCCAGTTGCCCGGCCTGCTTGCAGCGGTAGTCGAAGTCCTCGGCCAGGTCGCGATTGAAGAACAGGATCGCCTCACCCACCGCCATGCCGTTCTTGGTGCCGCCAAAGCACAGCACATCGACGCCGGCCTTCCAGGTCAGCTCTGCCGGGCTGCAACCGAGGAACGCGCAGGCATTGGTAAAGCGCGCGCCATCCATGTGCAGGTTCAGGCCCAGCTCCTTGCAGGTGGCGCTGATCGCCTTGAGCTCATCGGGGCGGTACACGGTGCCCACTTCGGTGGCCTGGGTGATGGTCACCACGCGTGGCTTGGGGTAGTGGATGTCCTGGCGCTTGAGGGCGACCTCACGAATCGATTGCGGGGTCAGCTTGCCGTTGACGCTGGCCGCCGTCAGCAGCTTGGAGCCGTTGGAGAAAAACTCTGGCGCGCCGCATTCGTCGGTCTCGACGTGGGCGGTCTCGGAGCAGATCACGCTGTGGTAGCTCTGGCACAGCGAGGCCAGGGCCAAGGAGTTGGCGGCGGTGCCGTTGAAGGCGAAGAACACTTCGCAGTCAGTTTCGAACAGCTCGCGAAAGTACTGGGCGGCCCGCTCGGTCCACTGGTCGTCGCCATAGGCGCGGTCGTGGCCCATGTTGGCCTTGGCCATGGCGGCCCAGGCTTCGGGGCAGATGCCGGAATAGTTGTCGCTGGCGAATTGTTGGCTCTTATCTGTCATGACACGGTCCTGTGAACGACGCAGAACTGCACTCTAAACCATCGATTCAGCAGTTGCCTATACAACCTGCTTTCAGTCGGATCTGTGTCGGCCTCTTCGCGGGGCAAGCCCGCTTCCACAATAGTCCTGCATACAGCAATCAATGTGGGAGCGGGCTTGCCCCGCGAAGCGGCCGGCAACAGCAACACAAAGCCAATGTCGTAAACGCGCCATTGCAAGGCGTGCGCAGGCATCTGACCCACCCCGGCCAGTCATACCATCGCCACAAAGGGCCACAGTGCCTTACAGACAAGAAACGATCGCTGCCGGGAGACAACAAGATGTTCAGCAAGCAAGACCAGATCCAGGGTTACGACGACGCACTGCTGGCGGCGATGAATGCCGAAGAACAGCGCCAGGAAGATCACATCGAGCTGATCGCCTCGGAGAACTACACCAGCAAGCGCGTCATGCAGGCCCAGGGCAGCGGCCTGACCAACAAATACGCCGAAGGCTACCCAGGCAAGCGCTACTACGGCGGCTGCGAGCACGTCGACAAAGTCGAAGCGCTGGCCATCGAGCGCGCCAAGCAGCTGTTCGGTGCCGACTTCGCCAACGTCCAGCCGCACTCTGGCTCTTCCGCCAACGGCGCGGTGTACCTGGCCCTGCTGCAGGCCGGTGACACCATCCTGGGCATGAGCCTGGCCCACGGCGGCCACCTGACCCACGGCGCCAAGGTGTCGTCTTCGGGCAAGCTGTATAACGCTGTGCAGTACGGCATCAACACCGACACCGGCCTGATCGACTACGACGAAGTCGAGCGCCTGGCAGTCGAGCACAAGCCAAAGATGATCGTTGCCGGCTTCTCGGCCTACTCCAAGACCCTCGACTTCCCACGCTTTCGCGCCATCGCCGACAAGGTCGGTGCGCTGCTGTTCGTCGACATGGCCCACGTCGCCGGCCTGGTTGCCGCTGGCCTGTACCCCAACCCGCTGCCGTACGCCGACGTGGTCACCACCACCACCCACAAGACCCTGCGCGGTCCACGTGGCGGCCTGATCCTGGCCAAGTCCAACGAAGCGATCGAGAAGAAGCTCAACGCTGCCGTATTCCCAGGCGCCCAGGGTGGCCCGCTGATGCACGTCATCGCCGCCAAGGCCGTGTGCTTCAAGGAAGCGCTGGAGCCTGAGTTCAAGCGCTACCAGCAGCAGGTCATCGAAAACGCCCAGGCCATGGCCCAGGTGTTCATCGACCGCGGCTACGACGTGGTGTCCGGCGGTACCGACAACCACCTGTTCCTGGTCAGCCTGATCCGCCAGGGCCTCACCGGTAAAGATGCCGACGCCGCCCTGGGCCGCGCGCACATCACCGTCAACAAGAACGCCGTGCCCAACGACCCGCAGTCACCGTTCGTCACCTCGGGCCTGCGCATCGGCACCCCGGCTGTCACCACCCGCGGCTTCAAAGTCGCCCAGTGTGTGGCCCTGGCTGGCTGGATCTGCGACATCCTCGACAACCTCGGTGATGCCGACGTTGAAGCCGATGTGGCGAAGAACGTCGCCGCCCTGTGCGCAGACTTCCCTGTTTACCGCTGAGTGGAGTAAACGACCATGCAACGCTACTCGGGCTTCGGCCTCTTCAAGCACTCCCTCAGCCACCACGAAAACTGGCAGCGCATGTGGCGCACGCCGACCCCTAAAAAGGTCTACGACGTGGTCATCGTCGGCGGTGGCGGCCATGGTCTGGCCACGGCCTACTACCTGGCCAAGGAACACGGCATCACCAACGTCGCGGTGATCGAGAAAGGTTACCTGGGCGGCGGCAACACCGCCCGTAACACCACCATCGTGCGGTCCAACTACCTGTGGGACGAATCGGCGCAGCTGTACGAGCACGCCATGAAACTGTGGGAAGGCCTGTCCCAGGACATCAACTACAACGTGATGTTCTCTCAGCGCGGCGTCTACAACCTGTGCCACACCCTGCAGGACATTCGTGACTCCGAGCGCCGCGTCAGTGCCAACCGCCTCAACGGTGTCGATGGCGAACTGCTGAACACCGCCCAGGTCGCAGCCGAAATCCCGTACCTGGACTGCTCCAAGAACACCCGCTACCCGATCCTCGGCGCTACCGTTCAGCGCCGTGGTGGCGTCGCCCGTCACGACGCCGTGGCCTGGGGTTACGCCCGTGCCGCCGATGCCCTGGGCGTCGACCTGATCCAGCAGACCGAAGTGATCGGTTTCCGCAAGGAAAACGGCGCGGTCATCGGCGTGGAAACCAACAAAGGCTTCATCGGCGCCAAGCGCGTCGGTGTGGTCACTGCCGGTAACTCCGGGCACATGGCCAAGCTGGCCGGCTTCCGTCTGCCGCTGGAATCGCACCCGCTGCAAGCACTGGTGTCCGAGCCGATCAAACCGATCATCGACAGCGTGATCATGTCCAACGCGGTGCACGGCTACATCAGCCAGTCCGACAAGGGCGACCTGGTGATCGGCGCCGGTATCGACGGCTGGGTCGGCTACGGCCAGCGCGGTTCGTACCCGGTGATCGAGCACACCCTGCAGGCGATCGTCGAGATGTTCCCCAACCTCTCGCGCGTACGCATGAACCGCCAGTGGGGCGGCATCGTCGACACCTCGCCGGACGCCTGCCCGATCATCTCCAAGACCCCGGTCAAGAACATGTTCTTCAACTGCGGCTGGGGCACCGGCGGCTTCAAGGCGACCCCGGGTTCGGGCAACGTCTTTGCCGCAAGCCTGGCCAAAGGCGAGATGCACCCGCTGGCTGCGCCGTTCTCCATGGACCGTTTCTACAACGGCGCACTGATCGACGAACACGGCGCCGCCGCCGTCGCCCACTAACCGGAGACACCGTCATGTTGCATATTTTCTGTCCCCACTGCGGCGAGCTGCGCTCCGAAGAAGAGTTCCACGCCTCCGGCCAGGCGCACATCGCCCGCCCGCTGGACCCTGCCGCCTGCTCCGACGAAGAGTGGGGCACCTACATGTTCTTCCGCGACAACCCGCGCGGTATTCACCATGAACTGTGGGACCACGTTGCCGGCTGCCGTCAGTACTTCAACGTCACCCGCGACACCGTGACCTACGAGATTCTGGAAACCTACAAGATTGGCGAGAAGCCGCAGGTGACCGCCAACGGCAAGCAGAACAGCGCACCGTCGACCGTCAAAGGCCAAGGGGAAAAAGTATGAGCCAGACCTATCGCCTCGCCAGCGGCGGCCGTATCGACCGCAGCAAGGTCCTGAACTTCACCTTCAACGGCAAGACCTACCAGGGTTATGCCGGTGACAGCCTGGCCGCCGCGCTGCTGGCCAACGGCGTCGATATCGTCGGCCGCAGCTTCAAGTACTCGCGCCCGCGCGGCATCATCGCCGCCGGTACCGAAGAGCCGAACGCCATCCTGCAGATCGGCTCCAGCGAAGCCACCCAGATCCCTAACGTGCGTGCCACCCAGCAGGCGCTGTACGCCGGCCTGGTCGCCACCAGCACCAACGGCTGGCCGAACGTCAACAATGACGTCATGGGCATCCTCGGCAAGGTCGGCGGCAGCATGATGCCGCCGGGCTTCTACTACAAAACCTTCATGTACCCGAAATCGTTCTGGATGACTTACGAGAAGTACATCCGCAAGGCGGCAGGCCTTGGCCGTGCACCGCTGCAGAACGACCCGGACAGCTACGACTACATGAACCAGCACTGCGACGTGCTGATCGTCGGTGCCGGCCCTGCTGGCCTGGCTGCCGCCCTGGCCGCTGCCCGCAGCGGTGCGCGGGTGATCCTCGCCGACGAGCAGGAAGAGTTCGGTGGCAGCCTGCTCGACAGCCGCGAGACCCTCGACGGCAAGCCTGCCGCCGAGTGGGTGAGCAGCATCGTCAAAGAGCTGGAAAGCCTGCCGGAAGTGACCCTGCTGCCACGCGCCACGGTCAACGGCTACCACGACCACAACTTCCTGACCATCCACGAGCGCCTCACCGACCACCTCGGTGACCGCGCCCCGATCGGCCAGGTGCGTCACCGCGTGCACCGTGTGCGTGCCGGCCGTGTGGTACTGGCCGCTGGCGCACACGAGCGCCCGCTGGTGTACGGCAACAACGACGTGCCGGGCAACATGCTGGCCGGTGCTGTCTCCACCTACGTGCGCCGCTACGGCGTGGCCCCGGGCCGCAAGCTGGTGCTGTCGACCAACAACGACCACGCCTACCGCGCCGCGCTGGACTGGCACGACGCTGGCCTGCAAGTGGTCGCCATCGCCGACGCCCGCCACAACCCGCGCGGTTCGCTGGTCGAGGAAGCACGTGCCAAGGGCATCCGCATCCTCACCTCCAGCGCCGTGGTCGAGGCCAAGGGCAGCAAGCACGTGACCGGCGCCCGCGTGGCCGCCATCGACGTGCAGGCACATAAAGTCACCAGCCCTGGCGAAACCCTTGAGTGCGACCTGATCGCTACCTCCGGCGGCTACAGCCCGATCGTCCACCTGGCTTCGCACCTGGGCGGTCGCCCGGTATGGCGTGAAGACATCCTCGGCTTCGTGCCGGGTGATGCACCGCAGAAACGCGTGTGCGTCGGCGGTATCCACGGCATCTATGCCCTCGGTGACGTGATTGCCGACGGCTTCGAAGGCGGCGTGCGCGCAGCCACCGAAGCCGGCTTCAAGGCCACTGCCGGCACCCTGCCGAAAACCGTGGCACGCAAGGAAGAGGCCACCGTGGCGCTGTTCCAGGTGCCGCACGACAAGGGCACCAAGGGGCCGAAGCAGTTCGTCGACCAGCAGAACGACGTGACCGCCGCCGGTATCGAACTGGCCACCCGTGAAGGCTTCGAGTCGGTCGAGCACGTCAAGCGCTACACCGCGCTGGGCTTCGGTACCGACCAGGGCAAACTGGGCAACATCAACGGCCTGGCCATCGCCGCCCGTTCGATCGGCATTACCATTCCGGAGATGGGCACCACCATGTTCCGCCCGAACTACACGCCGGTGACCTTCGGTGCGGTAGCGGGCCGGCACTGTGGCCACCTGTTCGAGCCTGTGCGCTTCACCGCCCTGCATGGCTGGCACGTGAAGAACGGCGCCGAGTTCGAAGACGTCGGCCAGTGGAAGCGCCCGTGGTACTTCCCCAAAGCCGGTGAAGACATCCACGCCGCCGTGGCCCGCGAGTGCAAGGCTGTGCGCGACAGCGTGGGCCTGCTCGACGCCTCGACCCTGGGCAAGATCGACATCCAGGGCCCGGATGCACGCGAGTTCCTCAACCGCATCTACAGCAACGCCTGGACCAAGCTCGACGTGGGCAAGGCCCGTTACGGCCTGATGTGCAAGGAAGACGGTATGGTCTTCGACGACGGCGTCACCGCCTGCGTTGGCGACAACCACTTCTACATGACCACCACTACCGGCGGCGCCGCCCGTGTGCTGCAGTGGCTGGAGCTGTACCACCAGACCGAATGGCCAGAGATGAAGGTGTACTTCACCTCGGTCACCGACCACTGGGCGACCATGACCCTGTCCGGCCCCAACAGCCGCAAGCTGCTGAGCGCGCTGACCGACGACATCGACCTGGACAAGGACGCCTTCCCGTTCATGACCTGGAAGGAAGGCACTGTTGGCGGCGTACCGGCCCGGGTGTTCCGTATCTCGTTCACCGGTGAGCTGTCGTACGAAGTCAACGTGCAGGCCAAC
Source organism: Pseudomonas sp. Irchel s3f19 (assembly GCF_900187555.1). Taxonomy (NCBI): domain Bacteria; kingdom Pseudomonadati; phylum Pseudomonadota; class Gammaproteobacteria; order Pseudomonadales; family Pseudomonadaceae; genus Pseudomonas; species Pseudomonas sp. Irchel s3f19. Next base: position 30,014 of record NZ_FYDW01000017.1, read on the forward strand.
TACGCCATGGGCGTACTGGAAAAGATCATCGAGGCAGGCAAGCAATACAACCTGACCCCGTATGGCACCGAGACCATGCACGTACTGCGTGCCGAGAAGGGCTTCATCATCGTTGGCCAGGACACGGACGGCTCGATGAACCCGGACGACCTCAACATGAGCTGGTGCGTGGGCCGCAACAAGCCGTTCTCGTGGATCGGCCTGCGTGGCATGAACCGCGAAGACTGCCTGCGCGACAACCGCAAGCAACTGGTCGGCCTCAAGCCTGTGGACCCGACCCAGTGGCTGCCGGAAGGTGCTCAGCTGGTGTTCGACCCCAAGCAACCGATCCCGATGGACATGGTCGGCCACGTTACCTCCAGCTACGCAGCCAACTCCCTGGGCTATTCGTTCGCCATGGGTGTGGTCAAGGGCGGCCTCAAGCGCATGGGCGAGCGTGTGTTCTCGCCGCAGGCCGACGGCAGCGTGATCGAGGCGGAGATCGTGTCTTCGGTGTTCTTCGATCCGAAGGGTGAGCGGCAGAACGTCTAAGGCCCACCGGTAGGCCTGAATTGGAATGCAAACCTTGTGGGAGCGGGCTTGCCCCGCGAATGCGCTGGTGGCCTCACCGCCCTCTTCGCGGGACAAGCCCGCTCCCACTGGGCCCCCATTAGCATTCGGGCATTGCATCTGACCTCTGGTCTTACGGACAACAGAATTCAAGGCAGGTAAGAAATGAGCGCTATCAACGTCTTCCAGCAAAACCCCGGCGCCGAAGCCAAGGCCCAGTCGCCGCTGCACCACGCCGACCTGGCCAGCCTGGTTGGCAAGGGCCGCAAGAACGCAGGTGTGACCCTGCGTGAAAAGAAATTCCTCGGCCACCTGACCCTGCGCGGCGACGGCCATGATCCGGCCTTTGCCGCAGGCGTGCACAAGGCCTTGGGCCTGGAGCTGCCGGTCGCCCTGACCGTGGTCGCCAACAACGAGATGTCGCTGCAGTGGATGGGCCCCGACGAGTGGCTGCTGATCGTCCCGGGCGGCCAGGAGTTCGCCGTCGAGCAAAAACTGCGCGCGGCCCTCGAAGGCCTGCACATCCAGGTGGTCAACGTCAGCGGTGGGCAGAGCCTGCTGGAACTGCGCGGCCCGAATGTGCGCGAAGTGCTGATGAAGTCCACCAGCTATGATGTGCACCCGAACAACTTCCCGGTGGGCAAGGCTGTCGGCACCGTATTCGCCAAGTCGCAACTGGTGATCCGCCGCACCGCCGAAGACACCTGGGAACTGGTGATTCGCCGCAGCTTTGCCGATTACTGGTGGCTGTGGCTGCAGGACGCTTCGGCCGAATACGGCCTGAGCATCGAAGCCTAAGGAGAAAGACATGAGTCGGGCACCGGATACCTGGATTCTCACTGCCGACTGCCCGAGCATGCTCGGTACCGTCGACGTGGTGACGCGTTACCTCTTCGAGCAGCGCTGCTACGTGACGGAGCACCACTCCTTCGATGACCGGCAGTCGGGGCGCTTCTTCATTCGCGTCGAATTCCGCCAGCCGGACGATTTTGACGAGGTCGGTTTCCGTGCCGGCCTCGCCGAGCGCAGTGAAGCGTTCGGCATGGCCTTCGAGCTGACCGCGCCCAACCACCGCCCCAAGGTGGTGATCATGGTGTCCAAGGCCGACCACTGCTTGAACGACCTGCTGTATCGCCAGCGCATTGGCCAACTGAGCATGGACGTGGTCGCGGTGGTGTCCAACCACCCCGACCTGGAGCCACTGGCGCACTGGCACAAGATCCCCTATTACCACTTTGCACTCGACCCCAACGACAAGGCTGGGCAAGAGCGCAAGGTGTTGCAGGTGATCGAGGCGTCCGGCGCTGAGCTGGTCATCCTTGCCCGCTACATGCAGGTGCTGTCGCCCGAGCTGTGCCGACGCCTGGATGGCTGGGCGATCAATATTCACCACTCGCTGTTGCCAGGGTTCAAGGGCGCCAAGCCTTACCACCAGGCGTACAACAAAGGCGTGAAGATGGTCGGCGCCACAGCGCACTACATCAACAACGACCTCGACGAAGGGCCGATCATTGCCCAGGGCGTTGAAGTGGTGGACCACAGCCATTACCCCGAGGACCTGATTGCCAAGGGACGGGATATCGAATGCCTGACGCTGGCGCGGGCGGTGGGGTATCACATTGAACGGCGGGTGTTCCTGAACGCCAACAGGACTGTCGTTTTGTAGTGGCGTCGGGTTCAATCGCCGGCAAGCCGGCGATTGCACTTGTCAGCCAGGGCATTCAGCGCTTGTCAGCGATGATTTGCCAGACGAACCAGTCTTTGTCGACCCATAGATGGGCAATCCTGAAGTAGGCAGTGTACGCCTCACCCTTGTACTCGAACTTTTCATTATTGGCCAAGGTGGCCATCGTTTTCATGGCGTTCGCGTCGTGGACATATTCCCATGTGTCCGACGCTCGCAAGTGCAGTGCCACGTTTGAAAGTGGCGGCTCGCCAATATTCAAAGGCTGGCTTTTGCTGCTGCTGCGTCCAGGGCTCATGGTGGTCACCAGGGTAACCGTTTCAGGGACGATGATCCGTTGTACGGGAGCGATCGTATAGCGTGTTGCATGTTCGTCCGTCCAAGCGACCTGAATTTCATCATCGGTGCGTATTTGCAGCGCCAGTTCGGTATTCGGATAACAAACACCTTCATCGGTCTTCACGACAATTTTCATAGAGTGCTACTCCAAGCTATAGGGGGAGCCGCCAGCCCGTGGGCATTCCGCTTACCGTTTCAGGCATGCGAATGGGCAGCAGTGACTTTCGTCCCAACGCAATGGCTGCACAACTGGCAGAAATGCCAGGTGGCCCCGCTGAAACCGCTTGGCATGACTGTAAAAAATGACTTGCAGCTGCTGGCAAGTCGGCGCTTGTTGGCTGACAGCTTGCCTGCGAAGGGCTCCCTCAATGCGCCTGCCGTAAAAAGGCATCTCTCTGTCGTTTCCAGTCAGCGCCGTCATGCCCATCAAGCCCACAATTCCAGCATTCCAGTAACACATGCCGCCCATGGATGGCGGCGCTTCAACCAACGCTGCATAAATAAAAACCAAGCGAGGTAAGAGCATGTCTGGCAATCGTGGAGTGGTATATCTCGGCGCCGGCAAGGTCGAAGTACGCAATATCGACTACCCGAAAATGCAGGACCCGCGTGGCAAGAAGATCGAGCACGGCGTGATCCTCAAGGTGGTCTCCACCAACATCTGCGGCTCCGACCAGCACATGGTCCGCGGCCGCACCACTGCCCAGGTCGGCCTGGTGCTGGGCCACGAAATCACCGGTGAAATCGTCGAGTTGGGCCGTGACGTCGAACGCCTGAAAAAGGGCGACCTGGTGTCGGTACCGTTCAACGTCGCCTGCGGCCGCTGCCGCTCGTGCAAAGAGATGCACACCGGCGTCTGCCTCACCGTCAACCCGGCCCGCGCCGGTGGCGCCTACGGCTATGTCGACATGGGCGACTGGACCGGCGGCCAGGCTGAATACGTGCTGGTGCCGTACGCTGACTTCAACCTGCTGAAACTGCCGGATCGCGACAAGGCCATGGAAAAGATCCGTGACCTGACCTGCCTCTCCGACATTCTGCCGACTGGCTACCACGGTGCTGTGACGGCCGGCGTTGGCCCAGGCAGTACCGTTTACGTTGCCGGTGCCGGCCCGGTCGGCCTGGCTGCAGCTGCCTCGGCCCGCCTGCTGGGCGCTGCCTGCGTCATCGTCGGCGACCTCAACCCATTGCGCCTGGCACACGCCAAGTCGCAGGGCTTCGAAGTGGTCGACCTGTCCAAGGACACCCCGCTGCACGAGCAGATCGTCGATATCCTCGGTGAGCCGGAAGTGGACTGCGCCGTTGACGCCGTCGGCTTCGAGGCACGCGGCCATGGCCACGAAGGTGCCAAGCACGAAGCCCCGGCTACTGTGCTGAACTCGCTGATGCAAGTGACCCGCGTTGCCGGCAACATCGGTATCCCAGGGCTGTACGTGACCGAAGACCCGGGCGCGGTAGATGCCGCTGCCAAGATCGGCGCGCTGAGCATCCGCTTTGGCCTGGGCTGGGCGAAATCGCACAGCTTCCACACCGGCCAGACCCCCACCATGAAGTACAACCGCCAGCTGATGCAGGCGATCATGTGGGATCGCATCAATATTGCTGAAGTGGTTGGCGTGCAGGTGATCAGCCTGGATCAGGCGCCGGAAGGGTATGGCGAGTTTGATGCGGGTGTGCCGAAGAAGTTTGTGATTGATCCGCACAAGACGTTTAGTGCGGCGTGAAGGATATAAACGAAGCCCCGTGCCTGGGGCTTCGTTTACCGGCAGGCCAGTTAGAGCTGCGGCCGAATAGGTTTATAGTCTTTTCGGATCTGCACTGAATGGTCGTTCAGATCGTGTAGCTGATCATGGCGTCTTTTTCCAGCCTTGAGCATAAAGGAATTTTGACGCTCCAAAATATTGATTTGAATGTTGAGCTTGCGTTGGTCGATATTTTCAAACAGCTTGGGCGCGGCTTGAAGGCTTTCGATTTCACTCAGGTTGCTAGCGAATTTTCCATAGTCATCCCCGACAAGAAACAGGTACGTGCCATTCCGTTGTTCGATTGAATGAAGATGAGTGCGAGTCAATGTGTAGGTGGCAGTTTTAGGTGGTAAACTCAAATTCGCTGTGTTGCCACTTTGGTTGAAAATTTCTTGATTGTTGAGCCGTTGTTTTTTTGGCATTGTGCTGAAAATTTCAATTTTTCTTCTGGATACTGAAGTAATTCCTTGAATTGTGACGTGGCCGGTAGGGTCGGTATAGTTCAAAGGGTCTCCCTGGCAGTAGGCGAAAGGGTTCATGCCGCCTTCGTCGAAAGGGCTGAGATTGTCAGGTGCAAGAAAGCGCATGAGCTCGGGGCTGTAGAGCCGATAGCCGTTACCCAGTAGATAGCCTAGGGTTTGGGGCTCGATACGCTCACCATTGAAACCGAGCGAGTGACGACGGGGGAGCAGGGCGGGGGCGTGTCCATAAGCTGAATAGCTATGCGCGGCTTCGTCACTTTCGCTTTGCACCTGTAGAACAGAGCCTTTGTCATCGGTTGCCAGTAGCGCGTTACCTGACATTTCACCCGTCTGCTGCTCGGCCAGTGGCATCTCCGCGCTGCGGAAGATGGCGCGATGATGTTTACCCTGCTTCACGGTAACGAGCCTACTGTCTTGGTAGAAGAAGCACGAATTGTTCAATGATCTATTCATTAATCTGTCCTTTGTCGTGCTGGATTAATTTTTGGCTCATGGGTCCATTTTGAACAGCTCCAAGAGCCGCTCCCATACTGCCCCAGTTTGCTCGGTAACCATGGGCATGCACGGCCGATGTGCGGGAGCGGTCTTACCCACGATGAGGTTAGTTCAGGCAGCAACTGGTTATAGCCCCATGATAGAAGGCGTAGGCGTCTGTGTAAGTTACGACCTCAGCGCTTCAACTGTGATATTCAGTTCTTGCCGTCTTGTCACCGAAAATATGTCGGTGCTAACCTGCAGACGCGCCGTGCTGTCGTAAAATGCCTGCTCGTCCATGGTTAACCCCGACGCTCTTGAGTTTCTCTCTTTCATAGACAGTGGTTGAACTTTTGAGGTTTTGGCGAGAGGGGCTGCAGAGGTCGGTCGATTCGCATAAAAATTATTACTTATAACTGTGTGTGTCGGCTTGTATGGAGGCTGGGGCGCATCTAATAAATTCAGTCTGTCTTCATGTTTGGCAATGTGCTTTTGAGCGTTTTTTATTATTTTGTTTGCGTGTTCGTATCTAGCTAACATTCCAGGTTTCACGGGATTATTATCCCCGAATGGGTCGTAAGCGAACTTTTTTGTCTGCGCAATTATTTCTCTGTAGGCAGTAATTCGGTTAGTAGAGTTTTCTGTCACGGAGGCTGAAGATAGACGCCTGAAAAAATGTGGAATACCAAAGTGCCCGCTAGGGTCGGCATTGTTCACAGGGTCGCCAGAGCAATAGGCGTAGGCATTTATACCACCCTTTTCAAATGGGCTAAGGCTGTCCGGCGAATAGAATCGCATCAGGTTGGGCTTGTAAAGACGGTAGCCATTACCGAGTAGATAGTGTCCATCCCCTGTGGGATGCTGGCCGTTAAATTTCACTATGGAGCGCGCGTTAGCGTTGGCTACGTCGTGCCCATAAGCCGTGTATACCAGTGTGCCTGTGTCTGCCTCGCGACATTCACTGAGTACTGAGCCACTTTGGTCTGTAGACAGCAGGGCAGTGCCTGCTGCTAAGTGAGTGTTACGTTCCGCGAGTGTTACTTCGCCGGTACGGAAGATCGCGCACTGTTGCTCACCTTGGTTGACGGTGATGAGATTTCCGTTCTGGTAGAAGAACTGTGTAGCGTTCGCCTGGTTTTTCATGAAGCTCTCCTGTTATCACTCACTGCTGCTGATGGGGCTAACACAGGATATTGGTCAGGAGTGGAGCGGCCGGCTACTGGCAAAAATGATAGGTATGCGGAAATTGCCTACGTGGCTACGGGTCATTTCCTGCTTACTCTTTGAATCAGCAGGAAATACCCTACGCAGTCTGTCGAATCGCGTCTGATTGCCCATGGAACCCTCGCCCTCTAGGCTCACCGGGTCGCTGTAAGGTTCAGCGATCGGGTGTGGAAACCCGGGTAATCACAAGGCCGCCTCATGGCGGTTGTACGCGGGAGGCCTTAAGGCCTGCCGGGGTTTCCTTGTGACCTGGTTTTCCACCCCGCGTACAACTGCCACCCTAACGTGTGGAAACGGATGGGAGCAGTTCAATTGCACAAGGAACTGCCATGAAAAAAATCGTCCCCGATCCACCCCGTCTCAAACTGTTCAACACCCTCTATTCCTCCATCCACCCCGACCTGCTCCCGCTCGACGCCTTGTCTGTCGCCAGCGAGATGCTGCTGGGTATCTCAGAAACCGTCGACGAGTACTGCCGCATCCATACCGGTGAGCCGGGCCTGCACATGCTGGCCAATGCGGTCCATTCCGCCGATACCGCCCACGCGTTGATAGAGCACGCGCTGGCGCGTATGTGAAGGAGGGCGTAGTGCGATGAGCGACGATAGACAAGCAAACGTTACGGTTGGCGCCAAGACCTTCTGCGAGGCTGGTGAACAGCCCAGCCATCTGTTCCGGGTGATGCCTGGTGTGCCGTTCGAGCATGCCTATGAGCAGGTTTCGGTACTGCTGGGGTACATCAAGCACCTGGTGCGCGAAGGGGATATGGAGGATGACCATAAGCTGCTCGGTGCTGCGGATTACCTGAGTGCGTTTGCCAAGGCGATCATGGATGACATCGAGCTTGCTCGGAACAGAAGGCACTGACTGGGCCAGTCTGTTAGCGGGGGCCGCTGTGCGGCCCTTCGCGGGGCAAGCCCGCTCCCACAGGATCCCGATCTGCGGCCTGGAACAAACCTTCAATCTCTCAGTCGAATGCCTCGTTTCCCAGGCCATTCCGGCCTACGAGGTCCCTCCCGATGAAAGCTCTCACCCTGGCAACCCTGATGACCCTGGCCGCAAGCCCGGTGTTCGCCTTCAACCTCAGCGACGCCGCCAACGCCGTGTCGGCCATGCAGAACCAGAAACAGCAGGGCCAGGTGCAGGCGCCCGAGGCGCAGGCCAATTTGCTCAACACTTTGGGCAGCGAACTGAACATCACCCCGGAGCAGGCCGTGGGCGGGGCAGGGGCGATGCTGGGGCTGGCGCGCAATAACCTGAGCGCTGACGATTACGGCCAACTGACCAAAGCGGTGCCTGGGCTGGACCTGCTGTCGGGCGCCAATGCGCTGGGCGGGTTGAGTGGGCTGGGTGAAATGCTGGGCAAGAACAGCGATAGCCACTCGGCGCTGAGCAATGCGCTGGGTAACAACGTCGAGAACCGCGGCGACCTGGACAGTGCGTTCAAGGCGCTTGGGATGGACACCGGCATGATCGGGCAGTTTGCGCCGCTGATTCTGCAATACCTGGGGCAGCAGGGGATTGCCGGGTCGTTGCTGCAGAATTTGGGTAGCCTGTGGACTAACCCTACCCCCTTGGCCCAGCCGTCGGTGTGAACAGAAGGCGCTGAATGGTCCTCATGTAGCCTACCCTTTTAGCGTCTGATAGACCGGAGCTGTGAGGCCGTATTGTACAGCCGATGGTTTATTGCGACTCGGCCCAAATCCACGGAGTTGATAACAGCCTCAACGGCTACGAGCGTTTCACCGAATTCAGCGTAATCATTACCACGCGGACCGGCGGCCTGTGCTTCATCAGCAACCATCGCCTGCTGTGTAAGCTTTAGTCGAAGTTCTTTGGCCTCAGCTTCTCTCAGTGGCGTTGTCGTATCATGATGTCCCAAGTTGAGATTCAATGTGCGCTGATTTTCCTTAGGGGTTTTGCTGTAGGGGGGGATTGTCTCATCTTGTTGAAGCTTTTTTGCTGTAGCCCAGGTGTAATCAGGCGGCCTTCTTTCAGCCAAACCTGGCGCGGGTCGTCTTTGGCCAGCCGTGATCTTTGCGGTTAGCGCAGTAGGCTTTCGAGATGTGACGGAGTGTATGCCCGGAAACCGGTATGTCGTCGGTGCCAGCCCTGTAGGGTCTACAAGATTCGCTGGGTCCCCTGCGCAGTAGGCATAGGCATTCAGACCACCGTTATCAAAGGGACTAAGCACGTCCGGTGAGTAGAACCGCATCAACCTGGGAGAAAATGCACGGTGGCCCTTGCCCAAAGGGTAATGGTGAGTAAGAGGGTCGAGGTACTCGCCGTTGAAGCCCAGCAGCACCTCCGGGAGATCGCAGTTCGTCCATCCATAAACGGTGTAGGCGCGGGTATTCGATGAGGTATTCATGCTCATGGCCTTTAGCACTCCTGAGGTGCTAAAAGCCTGCAGTCGTGTCGGCGATCGAGCAACTGGCAGAATTACCAGGTCATTCTTTCTGATTCCCCTGCTTCTGAAAAATCCACCAAGCGCACCGGGCGGCGGAAGCCAGCCGTCAGCACCGCCAGATACGCCAGCCCCAACGCAAACCAGCACAGCCCAATCACCAACGTCAGCGCCGACAGGCTGGTCCACAGCCACAATGTCAGGCTCAACCCCACCAGCGGCACCGCGCCATAGCACAGCAAGCCTTTGAGGTTGCGCTGCGCGCTGTCGTTCATCAGGTGCGTTTTCACCACCGCCAGGTTCACCGCCGAAAACGCCACCAGCGCGCCAAAGCTGATCAACGAGGCGAGGGTGGCCAGGTCGATCACCAGCGCCAGCAACGAGAACGCCGACACCAGCAGGATGGCGAACACCGGCGTGCCGAAGCGTGGCGACAGATACCCGAATGTGCGCTGTGGCAGCACTTTGTCACGCCCCATGGTGAACAGGATGCGCGACACCGCCGCCTGCGAGGCCAGCGCCGAACCCAGGCTGCCGGCAACGAACGCAGCCGTGAAGAAGTTGGCCAGGAACTGCCCGCCGGCCTTGAGCATCACCTCGTTCGCCGCCGCATCGGCATTGACGAAGGTGCTGCCCGGGAACACCAGCTGGCTGACGTAGGCCAGTACGGTGAACAGCACGCCGGCAAACAGCGTGGTCAGGATGATCGCCCGTGGCACGTCGCGGCGGGCGTCGCGGCATTCTTCGGCCAGGGTCGAGACAGCATCGAAACCGAGGAACGACAGGCACAGTACCGCAGCACCGGCCATCAACGGGCCAAAACCAGGCTGGGTGCCGTCACCCATCAGCGGTGACAGCAAGTCCACCGGCTGGCCGGCCAGGGTCTGGCAAGACAGCCCCACGAACACCCCGATGAACACGATCTGCGCGCCGACGATGAGGTTGCTGGCCTTGGCCACCGAGTGGATACCGATCACGTTGAGCACGGTCACCAGCGCGACCGAGGCAAGGATCAGGGACCAGGCTGGGATGGCGGGGAAGGCGATGTTGAGGAACAGGCCGATGAGCAGGTAGTTGATCATCGGGATGAACAGGTAATCGAGAAGCAGCGACCAGCCGGCGAGAAAGCCCACGTTAGGGCCAAAGGCCATGTTGGTGTAGGAGTACGCCGAACCCGCGACCGGGAAGCGCTTGACCATGTAGCTGTAAGACGTGGCGGTAAACGACATGGCCAGCAACGTGACCAGGTAGGCGCCAGCGGTGCGGCCACCGGTGAGCTCGGTGACGATGCCGTAGGTGGTGAAGATGGTCAGCGGGACCATGTAGACAAGGCCGAAAAACACCAGGGCGGGCAGGCCGAGGACACGGCGGAGCTGGGCGGGGGCGGAGCTAGGTTGGTTGGCCATTGATCGATCCAGGCATTTTTTGTAATTGTGCTTTGATCGATTTTTATCCACTTATGGGGATGATGACAAAGAAGTAATCCTTATGCTGATTATTAGCCAGGCTTTTAATCGAGTTTATCTGGGGGGGCGTCTTCGCGGGGCAAGCCCGCTCCCACAGGCCGACCACTGACCGTGGGAGCGGGCTTGCCCCGCGAAGAGGCCGGCCCAGGCTTACTACTTAGCCAATTCCCCACGCAACTGCTCGATCCGCTGATCCTTCTCCAGCCACAGCTGGTTCACCCATGCCTGCACGGTCTGCCGGAAGGCCGGGTCATTTTCATAATCCCCATCCCACAATGCCGGGTCCAGCTCACGCACTCGAATGTCGATAATCACCCGGCTAATGCTGCCATTGAGCAAGTCCCAGAAGCCGGGCGCCTTGTTGCCGGGGTAAACGATGGTCACGTCCAGCAGCGCGTCCAGCTGCTCGCCCAGCGCCGCCAGCACAAAAGCCACGCCCCCGGCCTTGGGCTTTAGCAGGTGACGGTAAGGCGATTGCTGCTCTTGGCGCTTGGCCTCGGTGAAGCGTGTGCCTTCGAGGTAGTTGACCACGGTCACCGGCTGGCGCTTGAACAGCTCGCAGGCGGCTTTGGTGATTTCCAGGTCCTTGCCCTTGAGCTCGGGGTGCTTGTCCAGAAACGCCTTGCTGTAGCGCTTCATGAACGGGTAATCCAGCCCCCACCAGGCCAGGCCCAGCAGCGGTACCCAGATCAGCTCCTTCTTGAGGAAGAACTTGAAGAACGGCGTGCGGCGGTTGAGGCTTTCGATCAGCGCGGGGATGTCGACCCAGCTCTGGTGGTTACTCACGGCCAGGTACGAGGTGTCCTTGCGCAGGCGCTCGACGCCGCGGATGTCCCACTGGGTGGGGATGCACAGGGCAAAGATCGCTTTGTCGATCTCCGACCAGGTTTCGGCCACCCACATCACCGCGGCGGATGCGTAGTCGCGGCCACGGCCCGGCAGCACCAGCTTGAGCAGGGCAAACACCAGCAGCGGGCAGATCAACACCACGGTGTTGAGCAGCAACAGAAGGGTTGTGAGAATGCCGGTCAGCAGGCGACGCATAAAGAAACTCTTGTTGTGAGATAAACGCGGTCGGCAATGATAAGCAGCGATGCGCCCCACGCCAAATTTCCAGTGCCCGTCGGCGGGTACAAATGTTTCACATTGTGTTGATTACCCTGTAACGACGAACCTATTCAACGTGTGCAGTCTAAGCACTGTCTGCAATCAAGGAAGCGTAACCCGTGAAATCACTGCTTGCCCTGTTGTCGCTGTTTGCCTTGCCGGTCATGGCCGCTGAGCCGACGATTTATGGCCGTTACGAAAACATTGCCCTGCCGGAAATCGGCGAAACGCTGAAGGCCAAGATGGACACTGGCGCCTTCACTGCATCGCTGTCGGCCAAGGACATCGAGCTGTTCACCCGCGATGGCGATGAGTGGGTGCGCTTCCGTCTGGCGACCAAGGAGTCCGACGGCAAGGTCTACGAGCACAAGGTCTCGCGCATCAGCAAGATCAAGGGCCGTGCCGACGAAGAGGAAGAAGGCGATGCGCCGGAAATCTCCAAGCGCCCGGTGGTGGACCTGGAGTTGTGCCTGGGTGATGAGAAGCGCACCGTTGAGGTGAACCTGGTAGACCGCAGCAGCTTCAACTACCCGCTGTTGATCGGGTCAAAGGCGTTGCGTGAGTTCAAGGCGGCGGTCAACCCGGCCAAGAAGTTTACCGCTGGCAAACCGGACTGCTGACCTGGAACCTGACTGGCCCATTGTAGGAGCGGCCTTGCGTCGCGGTAGGGCTGCGTAGCGGCCCCGGCGATTTATGCCACTACAGAAAACCTGGGGCCGCTACGCAGCCCTATCGCGACGCAAGGCCGCTCCTACACAATAGTGCGTCGCCATCGACATTTGCACAGGCCGCGCACCATGCCCCATATCCTCATCGTCGAAGACGAAGCCGCCATCGCCGACACGCTGGTCTACGCCCTGCAGGCCGATGGCCACAGCACCGAATGGGTGACCCTGGGCAGCGCGGCCCTCGATAAGCAACGCCAGCGCCCGGCCGACCTGATCATCCTCGACATCGGCCTGCCCGATATCAGTGGCTTCGAAACCTGCCGCCAGCTACGCCGCTTCAGCGAAGTGCCGGTGATGTTCCTCAGCGCCCGCGACGGTGAAATCGACCGAGTCGTAGGCTTGGAGATCGGTGCCGACGATTATGTGGTCAAACCCTTCAGCCCGCGCGAGGTGGCCGCGCGCGTGCGGGCGATCCTCAAGCGCATGGCGCCAAGGGCTGAGCCTGCTGCTGCGGCAACGCTGTTCCAGCTCGACACCCTGCGCATGCAGATCAGCTACCGCAACCAGCCGCTGGCCCTGACCCGCCATGAGTTCCGACTGCTGCAATGCCTGCTGGAGCAGCCCCAACGGGTATTCAGCCGCGAGCAATTGCTCGATGCCCTGGGGGTGGCCTCCGACGTGGGCTACGAGCGCACCATCGACAGCCATATCAAGAGCCTGCGCGCCAAGTTGCGCCTGGTGGCCAGCGCGGCAGAGCCGATCCAGACCCACCGCGGCCTGGGCTACAGCTACAGCCCGGATCACGCCTGATGCGCCTGGGCATCCGGATCTTCCTGGTGTACTTCCTGTTCGTCGGGCTGGCGGGCTACTTTCTGCTGAACACAGTGCGCGAGCAGATCCGCCCGGTGGTGCGCCAGTCGTCCGAGGAAACCCTGGTAGACACCGCCAACCTGCTGGCGGAGATCCTGCACGATGACGTCAAGGCCGGCACCCTCGGCCAGAGCCGCCTGCCCGAAGTGCTCAAGGCCTACGGCTCGCGTAGCCCGGGCGCGCAGATCTGGGGGTTGGCGAAGAACCAGGTCAGCCACCGCATCTACGTGACCGACGCCAAAGGCATCGTCCTGCTCGACTCCAGCGGTGAAGGCCTGGGCAAGGACTATTCGAAGTGGAACGATGTCTACCTCACCCTGCGCGGCGAATACGGTGCCCGCTCCACGCGCAGCGTCGCTGATGACGAAAGCACCTCGGTGATGCACGTGGCCGCGCCGATCATCGATGACGGCCGGATCATCGGCGTGGTGACCGTGGCCAAGCCCAACAGCTCGCTGCAACCCTACATCGACCGCTCCGAGCAGCGCTTGCTGACGTTGGGCCTGGGCTTGATCGGCCTGGGCCTGTTGATCGGTGCCGCGCTGTCGTGGTGGCTGGCGCGCTCGCTGCGCAGGCTGGCCCGCTACGCCCAGGCCGTCAGCGAAGGCGAACGCGCGGCGCTGCCGCACTACAAGGGCGGTGAGCTGGCGCACCTGGCCAATGCGGTGGAGCGCATGCGTACGCAACTGGAAGGCAAAGCGTACGTCGAGCGCTACGTGCATACCCTGACCCACGAACTGAAAAGCCCGCTGGCGGCCATTCGCGGTGCTTCCGAGTTGCTGCAGGGCGAGATGCCGGCCGAACAGCGGGCGCGCTTTGTGGGCAACATCGAACGGGAGAGCGAGCGCTTGCAACAGATGATCGAGCGCCTGCTCAACCTGGCGCGGGTCGAGCAGATGCAGGCGCTGGAAGACGAACAGCAGGTGGCGCTGGCATCGCTGGTCGACGAACTGCTGCTGGCCCATGCGGCACGTATCGAAGGGGCTGGCTTGCAGGTGCGACAGCGGGTGCCGGTGGGGCTGCGGTTGTTGTGCGATCCGTTTCTGATGCGCCAGGCGCTGGCCAACCTGCTCGATAACGCGCTGGACTTTACCCCGGCGGGCGGGGCGCTGTTGTTCGAGCTGGAGCGCGAGGGCGGGCGCGTGGCATTGAGCCTGTTCAACCAGGGGCAGGCTATCCCGGCGTATGCCATCGGGCGGGTCAGCGAGCGGTTCTACTCACTGCCACGGCCGGGCAGCGGGCGCAAGAGTACCGGGCTGGGGCTGAATTTTGTGGCTGAGGTGATGCAGTTGCATGGCGGCACGTTGGCGGTGGATAACGTTGACGGCGGGGTGCGGGTGCGGTTGTGGCTGCCGATGCGGCGTATCAGCTGAGGTTGCTGGGGCTACGCGCAAAAACACGCAATCTCCATAGAGTCTCCCCAAAGCCTCCATGCAAGGCGCAGACACTGCGCCCACTGCCATAGGAGGCCCCATGAACAAGACCTTGAGTTTCAAGCTCGGCATGATTGCCCTGCTGATGTTGCTGTTGCTGATCCCCCTGCTGCTGATCAACGGCCTTATCGACGAGCGCCAGAGCCTGCGTGACAGTGTGGTGCGGGACATCGCCCAGAGCGCCAGTTTCGACCAGCAGCTCAGCGGCCCGCTGCTGGTGGTGCCCTATCGCAAGTACCAACGGCGCTGGATCGACAAGGACGGCGAGCGTACCCAGGAGACCAGCACCGTCGCCGGCCACCTGTACTTCCTCCCGGAAACCTTCGACGCTGACCTGGGTGTCGAGACCGAGCTGCGCGCACGCGGTATCTACCAGGCGCGGCTGTTTCACGCCAAGGGCCGTATCAGTGGCCGCTTCAAACTGCCCGAGCGGTGGGGCATCGACAAGGACTTTGACGACTACCAGTTCGACAAACCCTTCCTGGTGGTGGGCATCAGCGACATCCGCGGCATCGAGAACGGCCTGGAGCTGACCTTCGACGAGCGCAAATTGCCGTTCGAAGCCGGCACCGGGCTCAGCTGGATGCGCGCGGGCGTGCATGCCAGTCTGCCAGGGCTGGATGGCCTGCAGGCGCGCGAGTTCAGCTATGGCTTCGACCTGGCGTTGCAGGGCACTGGCCAGCTGCAGGTATTGCCGGTGGGCCGCACCAGCAGTGTCGACCTGCGCGCCAACTGGCCGCACCCAAGCTTCATCGGCAGCTACCTGCCCAGCCGTCGCGACATCGATGCCCAGGGCTTCAGTGCCCATTGGCAGACGTCGTTCTTCGCCACCAACCTCGAAGACGCCCTGCGCCAGTGCGCCAGCGTGGGGGAGTGCACGGACTTCAGCGAGCGGACCTTCGGCGTGAGCTTCGTCGACCCAGTGGACCAGTACCTGAAGAGCGAGCGGGCGATCAAATATGCGCTGTTGTTCATCGCGCTGACCTTTGCCGGCTTCTTCCTGTTCGAGGTGTTGAAAAACCTCAGCGTGCACCCGGTGCAGTACATCCTGGTGGGAGTGGCGCTGGCGTTCTTCTACCTGCTGTTGCTGTCGTTGTCCGAGCACATTGGCTTCGGCCCGGCGTATGGGCTGTCGGCTTCGGCCTGTGTGTTGCTGATTGGCTTCTACCTGAGCCACGTGTTGCACAGCCTCGGGCGTGGGGTGGGGTTTGCAGCAGGGTTGGCAGCGCTGTACGCGATGCTTTATGGGCTGCTCAGCGCCGAGGACTATGCGCTGCTGATGGGCTCGCTACTGTGCTTTGGCTTGCTGGGCGTGTTCATGGTGCTGACCCGGCGGCTGGAGTGGGCACGGGTGGGGAGGGCGGCATGAGGGAGGATAGAGAAATCGGGCGTTGGTTGGCCCGCAGGGTCGGGCAGTTGTTTCCTGTGATACCCAAGTAAGGCTTGGGGCTGCTTTGCAGCCCATTCGCGGGGCAAGCCCGCTCCCACAGGACCCCCACAGTATTCAAGGTCTGTGAAGGACCTGTGGGAGCGGGCTTGCCCCGCGAATGGCCCTGTCAGGCTGTCGGTGCTGTGGCGACCATCGAAGGCCGCTTGGCCACCTCGGCATACCACGCCGCCAACCCAGGCTGGCGCTCACGCCAGCCAAAATCAGGCTGGCGCAAATCCAGGTATCCCAGTGCGCACGCCACACCGATTGCCGCCAGATCAAAGCCCGAGATCAGCTCCGCGAGGTGCTCCTGCTCCAGGTTGGCCAGGCTGCGGCGGATCTTCTCGCCCTGCGCTTCAAGCCAGCCGTCCCAGCGCTTGCCTTCAGGCCGTAGGAAGCTCTCATAGCGCGACGACACCGCCGCATCCATGATCGCATCGGCCTGCGACACCAGCGTCATGCGCCGCCAGCGCGCCGAGCCTTCACGCGGCAGCAACGGCATGCCCACATGCTGCAGGTCCAGGTACTCGCAGATCACCCGGCTGTCGTGCAGCACCGTGCCGTCGTCCAGGCGCAGGGCCGGGATCTTGCCGATCGGGTTGCCCTGGTTGAGTTGCACGTCGCCGCTCACCGGGCTGATGTTCACCGGTTGCAGGGTGACGCGGTCAAGCTGGCCGGTCTCGTGCAGCACCACCATGACCTTGCGCACGAAGGGCGACAGCGGCGAGTGGAACAGCGTCATCGTGGCCATGGTTCAGTTGCCTTGCAGGCTGGGCGGCAGGCACACGCCGGTACCGCCGATACCGCAGTAGCCGCCCGGGTTCTTGGCCAGGTACTGCTGGTGGTAGGCCTCGGCGAAGTACACGGTTGGCGCTTGGTCGATCTCGGTGGTGATCTCGCCGAAACCGGCCTTGTTCAGCTCGGCCTGGAAGGCGTTGCGGCTGGCCTTGGCTTCGTCGAGCTGCTGCGGCGAGGTGCAGTAGATGGCCGAGCGGTACTGGGTGCCGACATCGTTGCCCTGACGCATGCCCTGTGTCGGGTTGTGCAGTTCCCAGAACATCGCCAGCAACTCGCGGTAGCTGAGCTTGTTCTTGTCGAACACCACCAGCACCACTTCGGTGTGGCCGGTCAGGCCCGAGCAGACCTCTTCGTAGGTGGGGTTGGGGGTGAAGCCGCCGGCATAGCCGACCACGGTGCTGACCACGCCTTCACGCTGCCAGAAGCGGCGCTCGGCGCCCCAGAAGCAGCCCAGGCCGAAGATGGCGAAGTCGATGTCACCTTCGAAGAACGGGCCGAGCAGGGGCGTGCCCTCGAACACATAGTGGAACTCGGGCAGGGACATTGGGGTTTCGCGGCCAGGCAGCGCCTGCTCCGCAGTTGGCATGACGTTTTTGTTCACCAGGATTTCCGAACGCAGGACCATGGCCGTTCCTCTTTTTTTTCAGATATCTGTTTGTCAGATAGATAAGTGTGGGCCGGGAAAGGGCCCGAATGGACTCTATAGTGCACGAGGTTGGCGCTGCTGTCAGGCCACCGGGCCGCGCGGATAGCGCTTGAGTTTCTCGGCCAGCTCACGCCCCGGAATCGGCCGATCGAACAGATAGCCCTGGCCCACATCGCAGCGGTGCCGGCGCAGAAACGCCAATTGCGCCGGGGTCTCAATGCCCTCGGCCACCACCTTGAGCTTGAGGTTATGGGCCATGGCCACCACCGCCGAGGTGATCTCCATGTCGTCCTGGTTGTCGGGGATTTCGTTGATGAAGCTGCGGTCGATCTTGATGATGTCGATCGGAAACTTCTTCAGGTAGCTCAACGACGAATAGCCCGTGCCGAAGTCGTCCATGGCCAAAGTCAGGCCCAGGGCCTTGAACTCGTCGAGCTGGCGGTGGGTGTCTTCGGTCGCTTCCAGCAGCAGGCCTTCGGTCAGCTCCAGCTCCAGCAGGTGCGGGGGCAGGGCCTCCTCCTTGATGATCGAGCTGATCGACGCCACCAGGTCAGGGTCGGAAAACTGCTTGGGCGACAGGTTGATGGCCACGTGCAGGTTGCCCATGCCGGCCTCGCGCAGCTGTTGGCTCATGCGGCACGCCTGGCGCACCACCCACTTGCCGATGGGGATGATCAGGCCGGTTTCCTCGGCCACGCTGATGAACTGGTCCGGGCGGATCATGCCGCGCTCGGGGTGATTCCAGCGCAGCAGTGCCTCCAGCCCCAGCAGGCGGCCGCTGCGCAGGCACAGCTTGGGCTGGTAGAACACCTCCAGCTCGTTCTGAGTCAGGGCGCGGCGCAGGTTGTTCTCGACGAACAGCTTGTAACTGGCCTCGGCATTGAGCACTTCGGTAAACACCTGCACCTGGTGCTTGCCGTTGGCTTTGGCCTTGTGCAGGGCCAGGCCTGCGTTTTTCATCAGGCTCGCCGGGTCGATGCCATGCAATGGCGCGCAGGCCAGGCCCACCGAGGCGGTGACGTTGATCAGCTGGTTGTCGACGAACATCGGTTTGTCGAGGGTGCGCAGCAATTGCTGGGCGACGCCCTGGCCATCTTCCAGGTGGGTGTCGTCGAGCAGCACGGCAAACTCGTTGCTGGCAAAGCGCGCCAGGATGCCGCCGGCGCTGAGGCTGTTGCGCAACCGGCGGGCGAGGCTGACCAGCAGCTTGTCGCCGGTCTGGTGGCCGAGGCTGTCGTTGATGCGCTTGAAGTTGTCGATGTCCACCAGCAGCAGGCACATGGAATGCTCGTCGTTGCGGGCAAAGCGCTCGTCGAGGCTGCGGATGAAGGCCGGGCGGTTGCCCAGGTTGGTCAGGTTGTCGGTGTAGGCCAGGCGTTCGATGCGTTGCTGGGCCAGCTTGGTCTGGGTGACATCTTCGTAGATGCCGATGTAGTGGGTCAGCTCGCGGTTGTCGCCATACACCTTGGAAATCGACAGCTGGCCCCAGTAGGGCTCGAGGTTCTTACGCCGGCTCTTGAATTCGCCCTGCCAACTGTTGCCCATGGCCAGGCTCGACGGCGAATCGAACAGCAGCTCGCTGAGGTTTTCCAGGGCGGGCAGTTCGGCCAGTTGGCGGCCCTGGACTTCGTCGGTGCTGTATTGGGTGATCGCGGTGAAGCTTGGGTTGACGTACTCCACCACGCCATCGCGGTTGACCAGCAAAAAGGCGCTGGCGCTTTGCTCTACGGCGCGCTGGAACAGGTGCAGGGCACTGGCTGCCGTGCGCCGGTTGTGGTTGGTGATGACCTGGGCGAACTGGTCGGCCAGCTCACCGGCAAAGGCGATTTCGTCAGACTGCCAGGCCCGCGGCTGGCCGCTCTGCTCCAGGCACAACACGCCGATGACCTGGCCATCGACGCGCACGCTGGCATCGAGCATGGCTTTGTTGTCGGGGCGCAGGCTTTGCGTCAGGGCGCGGGTGCGCGGGTCGTGGCTAGCGTTGTGGGCGTCGATGGCGCGGCTGGCGTGCAGGGCGTCGAGGTAGTCGGGAAAGCGGCTGGCATCGATGGCTTCGGGCAGGCGGTGTTGCTGCTCGTGGCGATACCAGGCGCTGATCGGCTCCAGGCGCTGGTCTTCCAGGTGCCAGATGCTGGCGCTGTCGACCTTGTAGATTTCGCAGGCGCTCTGGGTGATCAGCTCGGCAGCTTCGAGCAGCGAGTTCCCGGCACTGTAGCGCTGGCGGGCCAGGCGCAGGATGAGGTCTTGCTGGCCACGCACCCGCTCCAGGTGTTCAAGCTGTTCTTGCTGGGCGCGCTGGTTGAGTTGCAGGGCCAGCTGCAGGCGGGTGTTGCGTGACTCCAGCTCGCTGGGGTCTGCGTCGTTGGCGTCGTCGGGCGGGTCGTCGAGCACGCTCAGGTAGCCGCGCAGCAGTTGGCGATTGTGCTGCCTGTAGGCCTCGCCGGCTTCCACCAGGCGCAGCGATGCACCAGGGCCATGCAAGGTGTAGCGCACCCGGTAATAGCCGCGCCGGGCCAGTTGCGACTGGATTTCATCGTGCAACCTGTAGCGGGCCTCGGGCTCCATCAGGCTGGCATAGGGCGCATCGACGAGGGCACAGAGTTCGCCGGCCTGCAGGCCGAACTGGCGCTCGCAGGCAGGGTCGAGGTAGAGCATTGCCCAGGTGGCTTCGTTGAGCCTTTCGAAACGCAGCATGCCGAGCCGCGAGGGCACGGGTAGCTGCGTGACGACCTCGGCCGCCACACGGCTGGCGGCATCGGGTTGGCTTTTCATCGAAGACTCGCTTGAAGAGGGTGACACGGCCTGGGCGGCGGCGTATCTGGCAAGGTTGCATCATGTCCCGAGGGCTGGCAAGCGGCCATGCGTGATGCTGTGTACGGGTTATCGGCTGTTTGGCCGGAAATGTTAGTTCGCCTTGAGAATTTTGGCGTCTGTGAGATCGAGCGCCGCCCGCGCGGCGCTCGATCTCACAGACGCCACAACCCTATCGGCGGACAAAAAAAAGCCCCGTCAAATGACGGGGTTGAGGTACGAGCGTGGCAGCTCGAAAAGGGTACTGCCCCTCTTGCGAGGGGCAGCTTGCCGCCTTACAGCAGCAGGGTGCGGATATCCGCCAGCACGTCGCCCAGGCGCTTGGTGAAGCGCGCGGCGGCAGCGCCGTTGATCACACGGTGATCGTAGGACAGCGACAGCGGCAGCATCAGCTTCGGCTGGAAGGCTTTGCCATCCCACACCGGCTGCATGGTTGCCTTGGACACACCGAGGATCGCCACCTCTGGCGCATTGACGATCGGCGTGAAGCCGGTGCCGCCAATGTGGCCGAGGCTGGAGATGGTGAAGCAGGCGCCTTGCATGTCGTCGGCCGACAGCTTTTTGGTGCGCGCCTTCTCGGCCAGTGCAGCGGCTTCGGCAGCCAGTTGCAGCAGGTTTTTCTGGTCGACGTTCTTGATCACAGGGACCAGCAGGCCGTCCGGGGTGTCCACGGCAAAGCCGATGTTCACGTACTTCTTGCGGATGATGGCCTTGCCGCTTGGTGCCAGCGAGCTGTTGAAGTCCGGCAGTTCCTTGAGCAGGAAGGCGCAGGCCTTGAGCAGCAGTGGCAGCACGGTCAGCTTGACGCCAGCCTTCTCGGCCACGGCCTTCTGCGCAACGCGGAAGGCTTCCAGCTCGGTGATGTCGGCAGAGTCGAACTGGGTGACGTGCGGCACGTTCAGCCAGCTGCGGTGCAGGTTGGCGGCACCGACCTGCATCAGGCGGGTCAGGGCCACTTCTTCCACTTCGCCGAACTTGCTGAAGTCCACGGCAGGGATCGGCGGGATGCCAGCGCCGCCAGTCGCGCCGGCAGCTGCCGGTGCTTCTTTGGCCTTCTGCATCATCGCCTTGACGTAAACCTGCACGTCTTCTTTCAGGATACGGCCGTGCGGGCCGGTCGCGGCAACCGCGCCCAGCTCGACACCGAACTCACGGGCCAGCTGGCGAACAGCGGGGCCTGCATGAACCTTGGCGTTGTTGCCGGCAGCCGGTGCGGTAGCGACCGGTGCAGGGGCAGCAGCGGGGGCAGCGGCAGCCGGTGCGGCGGCCGCAGCCGCCTCAGCCTTGGCCGGTGCAGCAGCGGCAGGCGCTGGCGCAGCAGCCGGGGCGGCGCCCGCGACTTCCAGTTTGATGATCAGGTCACCGGTGCCGACTTCGTCGTCCAGCTTGGCGATCACTTCCTTGACCACGCCAGCGGCGGGCGAAGGGATTTCCATGGAGGCCTTGTCGGACTCCAGGGTAATCAGCGACTGGTCGGCTTCGACGGTGTCGCCGACCTTGACCAGCACTTCGATGATCTTGGCCTTGCCCGACGAGCCGATGTCCGGCACGTGGATGTCCTGCACGCTGGCAGCAGCAGGGGCTGCAGCCGGCGCAGGGGCCGCTTCGGCAGCCGGCTTTTCAGCGGCAGCCGGCGCAGCGGCAGGGGCAGGTGCGGCGGCTGGGGCCTCGGACGCAGCAGCGCCCTCGGCTTCCAGAACCAGCAACTCGTCGCCCTCTTTCAGGCGATCGCCCAGCTTGACCTTCAGCTCTTTGACGATGCCGGCCTTGGGGGCCGGGATCTCCATGGAGGCCTTGTCGGACTCCAGGGTCAGCAGGCTCTGGTCAGCCTCGATACGGTCACCGACCTTGACGAACAGCTCGATGATTTCACCTTCACCGCTGCCGATGTCAGGTACGCGAATGAGTTCGCTCACTTAAAAATACTCCTCAGCAGTCCAGTGGGTTGCGCTTGTCCGGATCGATGCCGAACTTGACGATAGCGTCAGCCACCACTTTCGGTTCGATCTCGCCACGGTCAGCCAAGGCTTCCAGGGCAGCCAGCACCACGAAGTGACGGTCGACTTCGAAGAAGTGACGCAGCTTCTTGCGGCTGTCGCTGCGACCGTAACCATCGGTACCCAGGACTTTGAACTCTTTGCTCGGCACCCACTGGCGAATCTGTTCGGCGAACAGCTTCATGTAGTCGGTGGAGGCGATGACTGGGCCTTTGCGACCGTTCAGGCACTCTTCGACGTAAGTCAGCTGAGGCTTCTGGCCAGGCTTGAGGCGGTTGGCGCGTTCCACGGCCAGGCCGTCACGACGCAGTTCGTTGAAGCTGGTGACGCTCCACACGTCGGCACCGACGTTGAACTCTTCACGCAGGATCTTCGCCGCTTCGCGGACTTCGCGCAGGATGGTGCCGGAGCCCATCAGCTGAACGTGGTGCGCGGCTTCGCGGGTGTCTTCTTCGAGCAGGTACATGCCCTTGATGATGCCTTCCTCGACACCGGCCGGCATGGCTGGCTGCTGGTAGGATTCGTTCATCACGGTGATGTAGTAGAAGATGTCCTGTTGCTCTTCGGTCATCTTCTTCATGCCGTCCTGGATGATCACCGCCAGCTCGTAGCCGTAGGTCGGATCATAGGTGCGGCAGTTCGGGATGGTGCCCGCCATCATGTGGCTGTGACCGTCTTCGTGCTGCAGGCCTTCACCGTTGAGGGTGGTACGGCCGGCGGTACCGCCGATCAGGAAGCCACGGGTGCGGCTGTCGCCAGCGGCCCAAGCCAGGTCGCCGATACGCTGGAAGCCGAACATCGAGTAGAAGATGTAGAACGGCAGCATCGGCTGGTTGTGGCAGCTGTACGAGGTACCGGCAGCGATGAACGACGACATGGCGCCGGCTTCGTTGATGCCTTCCTCGAGGATCTGGCCCTTCTTGTCTTCGCGGTAGAACATCACCTGGTCTTTATCGACTGGCTCGTAGAGCTGGCCGACCGACGAGTAGATGCCCAACTGGCGGAACATGCCTTCCATACCGAAGGTACGGGCTTCGTCCGGGATGATCGGGACGATGCGCTGGCCGATTTCCTTGTCCTTGACCAGCTGCGCCAGGATGCGCACGAAGGCCATGGTGGTGGAAATTTCACGGTCGCCCGAGCCGTCCAGGATCGCTTTCAGCGTTTCCAGGGATGGGGTCGGTACGCTGAAGCTCTTGGCGCGGCGCTGAGGTACGAAGCCACCCAGGGCAGCGCGGCGCTCGGCCAGGTACTTGGCTTCGGCAGAACCTTCTTCCGGCTTGAAGAACGGCAGGTTCTCGAGGTCGGCATCCTTGACCGGGATGTCGAAGCGGTCACGGAAGTGACGCAGGCTGTCGACGTCGACCTTCTTGGTGTTGTGCGCGGTGTTCTTGGCTTCGCCTGCACCGGTGCCGTAACCCTTGATGGTCTTGGCCAGGATGACAGTCGGCTGCTCTTTGTGGTTCACCGCCTGGTGGTAAGCCGCGTAGACCTTGTACGGGTCGTGGCCGCCACGGTTGAGCTTCCAGATCTCTTCGTCGGACAGGTCTTCGACCATGGCCTTGAGCTCTGGGGTGTTGAAGAAGTTCTCACGCACGTAGGCGCCGTCTTTGGCTTTGTAGTTCTGGTACTCGCCATCGATGACTTCGTCCATGCGGCGCTGCAGGGCACCGTTGGTGTCCTTGGCCAGCAGTGGGTCCCAGAAACGGCCCCAGACGACTTTGTTGACGTTCCAGCCACCGCCACGGAACACGCCTTCGAGTTCCTGGATGATCTTGCCGTTGCCGCGAACCGGGCCGTCGAGGCGCTGCAGGTTGCAGTTGATGACAAAGATCAGGTTGTCCAGCTTCTCGCGGCCAGCCAGGGCAATCGCGCCCAGGGATTCCGGCTCGTCGCACTCGCCGTCGCCCATGAAGCACCAGACCTTCTGCTTGCCGGCCGGGATGAAGCCACGGGCTTCCAGGTACTTCATGAAGCGTGCCTGGTAGATCGCCTGGATCGGGCCCAGGCCCATCGAAACGGTCGGGAACTGCCAGAAGTCAGGCATCAGCCAAGGGTGCGGGTACGAAGACAGGCCTTTGCCGTCCACTTCCTGACGGAAGTTGTTCATCTGGTCTTCGCTGATGCGCCCTTCCATGAAGGCACGGGCGTAGACGCCTGGCGAAGCGTGGCCCTGGAAGAACACCAGGTCGCCGCCGTGTTCTTCGGTCGGGGCCTGGAAAAAGTAGTTGAAGCCGATGTCGTACAGGGTGGCACTGGAGGCGAAGCTGGAGATGTGCCCGCCCAGGTCCGAGTCTTTCAGGTTGGTGCGCATGACCATGGCCAGAGCGTTCCAACGCACCAACGAGCGAATGCGGCGTTCCATGAACAGGTCGCCAGGCATGCGTGCTTCGTGGGTGACAGGGATGGTGTTGCGGTATGGCGTGGTGATCGCATACGGCAGCTGGGAGCCACTACGGGTGGCCAGCTCGCCCATACGGGTCATCAGGTAATGAGCGCGGTCTTCGCCTTCTTTGTCGAGGACCGACTCCAGGGCATCCAGCCATTCCTGGGTTTCGATTGGATCGAGGTCTTGCATGGCTTGCTCCAGGGCGGAAAGGCAACCAGAATCGATTGCCTGAGTTTGCGACTGGCCTTATGGGCAGACGTCGTGAATTCTTGGATTACCGGAGTGTGATCCGGCGCCGTGTAGTTTTACTACAAATGCATTCGCATTTCATGCTTTTAGACAGTCGGGGTAGTAGTAAAACTACAGAAATGCGGCTTTTGGTCGCACCCCTGCTTGTGGGGAAAAACGTTCATGTTGGTTGGCGGTGTGTCGCGAACGGGTGATTCTTGATGTTTTTTGCCAGTGATTCGTTTTTTTTAGCTATTTCCAACTTTTGTATGACAGTCCAACCGTGGTCCGCCTTCCATTTGGCCGCCTTTACCCCTCTCTTTCACGCCGATCAAGGATAGTCCATGCGCCTGCCTTTGCCGCTCGATCTGCCCGCCACCCTGCAACCGCTGGTCGCTCGTAATCAGCAGTTCCTCAGCGATGCCGTGGCTGGCCACCCTGAACTCGACCTGAACGCTTGGAGCCCTGCCCATCGGCAACAGTTCGACCAGGTTGCCGCCGCCAGCGACTTCGTCCTCGGCCAGGCCCAGCGCGAGCCGGCCATGCTGTTTGCGCTGATGGCCAGTGGGGAACTCGAGCGGCGCTATGCGCCCGGTGAATTGCGCGCGCAGGTCGCTGCCGTGGCCCAGGCCGCGCAAAGCGAAGACGCGCTTGCGCGTAACCTGCGCCGCGAGCGCAACCGTCAGCAGGTGCGCATCATCTGGCGCGACATCACCCGCCAGGCCGAACTGGGTGAAACCTGCCGCGACCTCTCCGACCTTGCCGACGCCGCCATCGACGAAGCCTATCAATGGCTGTACCCACGCCATTGCCAGCAGTTCGGCACGCCCATCGGCCACCGCAGCGGCCAGCCGCAGCACATGGTGGTGCTGGGCATGGGCAAGCTGGGGGCGGTAGAGCTGAACCTGTCGTCGGACATCGACCTGATCTTCGCCTTCCCCGAGGGCGGCGAGACCGAAGGGGTCAAGCGCTCGTTGGACAACCAGGAGTTCTTCACCCGCCTGGGCCAGCGCCTGATCAAGGCCCTGGACCCGGTCACCGTCGACGGTTTCGTGTTCCGCGTCGACATGCGCCTGCGCCCCTACGGTTCAGCTGGTTCGCTGGTACTGAGCTTCAATGCCCTGGAACAGTACTACCAGGACCAGGGCCGTGACTGGGAACGCTACGCCATGATCAAGGCCCGGGTAGTGGCCGGTGACCAGGTGGCAGGCGCCCAGTTGCAAGAGATGCTGCGCCCGTTCGTCTATCGCCGTTACCTGGACTTCTCGGCCATCGAGGCCCTGCGCACCATGAAGCAGTTGATCCAGCAGGAGGTGCGGCGCAAGGGCATGTCCGAGAACATCAAGCTGGGTGCCGGCGGCATCCGCGAGGTGGAATTCATCGCCCAGGCC
The DNA here is from genome assembly GCF_900187555.1 of Pseudomonas sp. Irchel s3f19. Lineage (NCBI taxonomy): Bacteria > Pseudomonadati > Pseudomonadota > Gammaproteobacteria > Pseudomonadales > Pseudomonadaceae > Pseudomonas > Pseudomonas sp. Irchel s3f19. The sequence continues at coordinate 56,151 of NZ_FYDW01000017.1, forward strand.
TTCCAACTGATCCACGGCGGGCGTGACCTGAGCCTGCAGCAACGGCCCTTGCTCAAGGTGCTGGCGACCCTCGAAGGCCAAGGTTACCTGCCGCCTGCGGTGGTGGCCGAACTGCGCGAAGGCTACGAGTTCCTGCGCTATACCGAGCACGCCATCCAGGCCATCGCCGACCGCCAGACCCAGATGCTGCCAGACAGCGAGACAGACCAGGCGCGTGTGGCCTATATCCTGGGCTTCGCCGACTGGCAGGGCTTCCATGACCAGTTGATGCAATGGCGTGGCCGTGTCGACTGGCACTTCCGCCAGGTGATCGCCGACCCGGATGACGAAGACGGCGAGGGTGAGCTGGTGGTGGGTGGCGAGTGGTCGCCGCTGTGGGAGCAGGCGCAGGATGAAGACGCCGCCTGCCGGCAGCTCGAAGAAGCCGGCTTCAAGCAGCCTGCCGATGCCTTGCGCCGCCTGGCCGGGTTGCGCTCCAGCCCGCAGCTGCGGTCGATGCAGCGCATTGGCCGCGAGCGCCTGGATGCCTTCATCCCACGGCTGCTGGCCCAGGCCGTCGAGCATCAAGACCCTGATCTGGTGCTTGAGCGGGTGCTGCCGCTGGTCGAGGCGGTCGCGCGGCGTTCGGCCTACCTGGTGCTGCTCACCGAAAACCCGGGGGCCCTGCGCCGGCTGTTGACCCTGTGCGCGGCCAGCCCGTGGATCGCCGAACAGATTGCCCGCTACCCGTTGCTGCTCGACGAGCTGCTCAACGAAGGCCGGCTGTTCAGCCCGCCACTGGCGCCGGAGCTGGCCAGCGAACTGCGCGAGCGTTTGACGCGCATCCCCGAGGACGACCTGGAGCAGCAGATGGAGGCGCTGCGCCACTTCAAGCTGGCCCATAGCTTGCGTGTGGCCGCCTCGGAAATCAGCGGCAACCTGCCGTTGATGAAAGTCAGCGACTACCTGACCTGGCTGGCCGAAGCCATCCTTGACCAGGTGCTGGCGCTGGCCTGGCGCCAGACCGTGGCCCGCCACGGCCAGCCCAAGCGCAGTGATGGCAGCCTGTGCGACCCGGGTTTCATCATCATTGGCTACGGCAAGGTCGGTGGCCTGGAGCTGGGCCATGGCTCGGACCTGGACCTGGTGTTCATCCACGACGGTGACCCGCAGGCCGAAACCGATGGCGACAAGCCCATCGACAGCGCGCAGTTTTTCACCCGCCTGGGCCAGCGCATCATCCACCTGCTGACCACCCAGACCAACTCCGGGCAGCTCTACGACGTGGACATGCGCCTGCGCCCGTCCGGCGCTTCGGGGCTGCTGGTGAGTTCGCTCGGTGCCTTCGAGCGCTATCAGCAGAACGAAGCCTGGACCTGGGAGCACCAGGCCCTGGTGCGGGCCCGCGTGCTGGTCGGCTGCAAGCAGGTGGGCGCAGCGTTCGAAGGCGTACGCGCCAAGGTGTTGGGGCAGGCACGTGACCTTGAGAAATTGCGCACCGAAGTCAGTGAAATGCGCGCCAAGATGCGCGGCAATCTCGGTACCAAGGCTACCGCCGCCGGCACGGCGGCGAATGCGTTCGATGCCGGGGTTGCGTTCGATATCAAGCAGGATGCCGGCGGTATCGTCGATATCGAATTTATGGTGCAATACGCCGCTTTGGCCTGGTCTTTTGACCATCCGGCCATACTTCGATGGACCGATAACATCCGCATTCTGGAAGAGCTGGAGCAGGCGGGCTTGATGCCGGCCAGTGACGCGGTGCTGTTGCGGGAGGTGTACAAGGCGTTCCGTTCTGCCTCCCACCGCCAGGCCTTGCAGAAGCAGGCCGGGGTGATCGATGCGGCGCAGTTTGCCGATGAGCGTCGTGAGGTACGGCGCATCTGGGGCGAGCTTGGGCTGAGTTGAGATTGCCGGGGCCGCTTGGCGGCCCTTTCCGACCGGTCCGGCGCCCCGGCAGGGCCGCTCCGGGGGCCTGGAGGCCCATGTTCCACCACCGGTGGTACACTGTCCGCCACATAGCCTGAATATAAAGAGGGGAGGCCAGGCTGTACCGCAGCCTGCAGCCTCCCCGAGCGTTTCTGGACTAAGCATGAGAATACTGATCATTGGCCCCAGCTGGGTCGGCGACATGGTAATGGCGCAGACCCTGTTCCAGTGCCTGAAACAGCAGCACCCCGACTGCGTGATCGACGTGCTGGCGCCCGAGTGGAGCCGGCCGATCCTCGAACGCATGCCCGAAGTGCGTCAGGCCTTGAGCTTCCCGCTCGGCCATGGCGCGCTGGAGCTGGCCACGCGGCGGCGCATCGGCAAGTCCCTGGCCGGCCAGTACGACCAGGCGATCCTGCTGCCCAACTCGCTGAAATCGGCGTTGGTACCGTTTTTTGCCGGTATCCCCAAACGCACCGGCTGGCGCGGCGAGATGCGTTTCGGCCTGCTCAACGACGTGCGCAAGCTGGACAAGGCGCGCTACCCGCTGATGATCGAGCGCTTCATGGCCCTGGCCTATGCGCCGGGTGCCGAGCTGCCGCAACCCTACCCGCGCCCCAGCCTGCAGATCGAGGCGCAGAGCCGCGACCTGGCCCTGGCCAAGTTCGGCCTGGCGCTGGACCGCCCGGTGCTGGCGTTGTGCCCTGGTGCTGAATTTGGCGAGGCCAAGCGCTGGCCGACCGAGCACTACGCCGCCGTGGCCGATGCCATGATCCGCCAGGGCTGGCAGGTGTGGCTGTTCGGCTCGAAAAGCGATCACCCGGTCGGTGAGCAGATCCGCGACCGGCTGATCCCGGGGCTGCGTGAAGAATCGTACAACCTGGCGGGTGAAACCTCGCTGGCCGAGGCCATCGACTTGATGTCCTGCGCCGATTCGGTGGTGTCCAACGACTCTGGGCTGATGCACGTGGCTGCCGCGCTGAACCGCCCGCTGGTCGCCGTCTATGGCTCGACCTCGCCGGGCTTCACGCCGCCGCTGGCCGAGCACGTCGAAGTGGTGCGCACCGGCATCGAATGCAGCCCTTGTTTCGACCGTACCTGCCGCTTCGGGCACTACAACTGCCTGCGCCTGCTCGAACCGCAGCGCGTCATCGCCGCCTTGCACAGCCTGGGTGGTCCGAACCTGATCGATACCGTGGCCGAGGTCGACTAAGTGCGGGTACTGATCATCAAGACTTCGTCGCTGGGGGATGTGATCCATACCCTGCCGGCAATCACCGATGCCGCCCACGCCATACCGGGCATTCGTTTCGACTGGGTGGTGGAAGAAGGCTTTGCCGAGATCCCCAGCTGGCACCCTGCGGTCGACGAGGTGATCCCGGTGGCGATCCGGCGCTGGCGCAAGCATCTCTGGCAGACCCTGAAGAGCGGCGAGTGGAAGGCGTTCAAGCAGCGTGTTCGCGCGCGCAAGTACGACCTGGTGATCGATGCCCAGGGCCTGGTCAAATCGGCCTGGCTGACCCGATACGTCAAGGCACCGGTGGCCGGGCTGGACCGCTACTCGGCCCGCGAAGGCCTGGCCAGCCGCTTCTATGACCGGCCGCTGTCGGTCGCGGTTGGCCAGCACGCCGTGGAGCGGGTGCGTCAACTGTTCGCCATGGCCCTGGCCTATGACCTGCCGGAGGGCATCGGCAACTACGGCCTGGACCTTGATCGCCTGCAATTGCCGCCAGCCGCCCCCTACGTGGTATTCCTGCACGGCACCACCTGGGCCACCAAGCATTGGCCCGAAGCCTACTGGCGCGAGCTGGCCGAGCGCATGGGCCGGCGCAAGCTGCAAGTGCGCCTGCCCTGGGGCAACCCGGCCGAGAAGGCGCGCGCCGAGCGTATCGCCCAGGGCTTGAACAACTGCCAGGTGCTGCCCAAATTGAACCTTGTCGGCGTCGCCCGCGTGCTGGCTGCGGCCAAGGCCTGCGTGGCCGTGGACACCGGCCTGGGCCATCTGGCCGCAGCGCTGGACGTGCCGACCATTTCGCTGTTTGGCCCGACCAACCCTGGCCTGACCGGCGCCTATGGCCGCGCCCAGGTTCACCAGGCCAGCGATTTCCCCTGCGCGCCCTGCCTGCAGAAGAAGTGCACCTACAAACCGAGCGCCGATGACCTGCGCCGGTTCGATCTCAAACGCGAGTGGCCACTGTGCTTCACTCGCCTGAATCCCGAGCATGTGGCGAGCCGCTTGAGCGCGTTGCTGCTGGCTGAGGATGTTCGTTAATGCAACTGGCTTTCGTGCTTTACAAATATTTCCCCTTCGGCGGGCTGCAGCGCGACTTCATGCGCATTGCCCTGGAATGCCAGAAGCGCGGCCATCAGATTCGCGTGTACACGCTGATCTGGGAAGGTGATATTCCGCCGGGCTTCGAAGTGCTGGTGGCGCCGGTCAAGGCGCTGTTCAACCACCGGCGCAACGAGAAGCTCAGCGCCTGGATGGCCGCCGACCTTGCCAAGCGCCCGGTCGACCGCCTGATCGGCTTCAACAAGATGCCGGGGCTGGACGTGTACTACGCCGCCGACGGCTGCTTCGAAGACAAGGCCCAGACCCTGCGCGGCGGCCTGTACAAGCGCTGGGGCCGCTACCGGCACTTTGCCGCGTACGAGCGGGCGGTGTTCGCCAAGGATGCGAAAACCGAGGTGCTGATGATCTCCGAGGTGCAGCAGCCGCTGTTCGTCAAACATTACGGCACCCCGGCAGAACGCTTCCACCTGCTGCCGCCGGGCATTTCCCCGGATCGCCGCGCGCCGGCCAATGCCGCCGAGATCCGCGCCGGGTTCCGCAAGGAATTCAACCTGGCGGACGATGACCTGCTGCTGGTGCAGATTGGTTCGGGGTTCAAGACCAAGGGCGTCGACCGTAGCCTCAAGGCCTTGGCCGCACTGCCGTCGGCGTTGCGCAAGCGCACCCGCCTGATGGTCATCGGCCAGGACGACCCCAAGGTGTTCCAGCTGCAAAGCGCCACCCTCGGCTTGGGCGACCAGGTGCAGTTCCTCAAGGGGCGTAGCGACATCCCGCGCTTCCTGCTGGGCGCCGACCTGCTGATTCACCCGGCCTACAACGAAAACACCGGCACCGTGCTGCTCGAAGCCCTGGTGGCAGGCCTGCCGGTGCTGGTGTCCAAGGTGTGTGGCTACGCCCACTACATTGCCGAGGCCGACTGCGGCCTGGTCCTGGACGAGCCGTTCGAGCAGGAACAACTCAATGGCTACCTGCAACGCATGCTCGAAGACCCGCAGGCGCGCGCCGACTGGTCGCGCAATGGCCTGGCCTTTGCCGATACGGCCGACCTGTACAGCATGCCGCAGCATGCTGCCGACGTGATCCTGGGGCAGACCGCATGAAGCTGATACTGGCCGAACCCTTCAAGCGCCTGTGGGCCGGGCGTGATGCCTTCGAGGCCGTGGAAGCGCTGCAAGGCGAGGTATACCGCGAGCTGGAAGGCCGCCGCACTCTGCGCACGGAGGTCGAGGGCAAAGGCTTTTTCGTCAAGATCCACCGGGGCATCGGTTGGGGCGAGATTTTCAAGAACCTGTTCAGCGCCAAGCTGCCGGTGCTCGGTGCCGGCCAGGAATGGCGAGCCATCCAGCGTCTGCACGAGGTCGGTGTGCCGACCATGACCGCAGTCGCCTATGGCGAGCGCGGCAGCAACCCGGCCACCCAGCACTCGTTCATCGTCACCGAAGAGCTGGCGCCGACCATCAGCCTGGAAGACTTCAGCATCGATTGGGTCAGGCAGGCGCCCGAGCCACGCCTCAAGCGTGCGCTGATCGCCGAAGTGGCGAAGATGACCGGTGGCATGCACCGCGCCGGGGTCAACCACCGCGACTGCTACATCTGCCACTTCCTGCTGCACACCGACCGCCCGGTGACGGCAGACGACTTCAAGCTGTCGGTCATCGACCTGCACCGTGCCCAGACGCGGGCGAGCATCAGCCGCCGCTGGCGTGACAAGGACCTGGCCGCGCTGTATTTCTCGGCGCTGGACATCGGCCTGACCCGTCGCGACAAATTGCGTTTTCTGCGTGGCTACTTCCAGCGCCCGCTGCGCCAGGTGCTTGCCGAAGAGGCCGCGCTGCTTGCCTGGCTGGAACGCAAGGCGCAGAAACTCTATGACCGCAAGCAACGTTATGGGGATGCACTCTGATGTCGGGTTGGACACTGGCGCCCGGCTACGAACACCTGGCGGCGGATTTCGGCAGCCTTGATGCCGTCTTTGCCATCCAGGGCGAACGCTTGACCCGCGACCCGCTCAGCGAGGTGGTGCGCATCGAGCGTGACGGCGTCAATTACTACGTCAAGCGTTACACCGGCGCCGGCAAGCACATGCGCCGTTACCTCGGCAGGCCGCGCATCAAGGCCGAATGGCAGAACCTCAAGCAGTTCGCCAAGTGGGGCATCCCCACCGCCGAAGTGGTCGCCTGGGGCCTGGAACGCAAGGGCCTGGCGTTTGGCCGGGGGGCGATGATCACCCGTGAACTGCCGCGCACCGAAGACTTGTCGGCGCTGGCCGAGCGCAATGATGCACGCCTGGCTGACCGGGCCTGGGTCGAGCATGTCAGCCAACAGCTGGCGCGCCACACTCGGGTCATGCACGAGCACCGTTTCGCCCACAACGACCTGAAGTGGCGCAACTTGCTGGTCGACGACCAGGGCACGCTATTCTTCATCGACTGCCCGACCGGCGACTTCTGGCGCGGTTTCATGTGGCGGCACCGGATGATCAAAGACCTGGCGTGCCTGGACAAGGTCGCCAAATACCACCTGTCGGCGACCCAGCGCCTGCGTTTCTACCTGCAATACCGCGGTCGCGACCGGCTCAATGCCCGCGACAAGAAGCGGATCCGCCAGGTGCTGAGCTTTTTCGAGGGAAGGGAATGACCGATTACCTGGCCAGCGCAGACCTCGCGCTGCTCAAACGCCACGGCTTGAACGACTTCGAGGCGCTGTGGGCGCTGCAGCTCGATGCCGTGGACGAGCCCAACACCGGGCGCGGGGGCTGGAGCAGCGTGTTCCGCCTGGAGCTCGAAGGCAAAGGCTACTACCTCAAGCGCCAGAGCGACTACCTCACCCGCACCCTGCACAGGCCCTTCGGCGAACCGACCTTCGCCCGCGAATTCCGCAATATCAGCCGTTACCAGAAGCTGCACATCCCGGCTTTGCAGGCGGTGTTCTATGGCGAGCGCAAGCAGGCCGGCCAGCACCGGGCAATCCTCATGACCCGGGCGCTGGACGAATGGGCCGACCTGGACAGCCTGTTGGCCCAGTGGCCGCAGTTGGGCGACGCCGAACGCAAAGGCATCCTTGAAGCCTGCGGCCAGTTGGCGCGCACGCTGCACAGCGCCGGGCAGGTACATGGCTGCTTCTACCCCAAGCATATTTTCTTGCGCCAGCGCCGCGAGGGCTGGGACGCGCAACTGATCGACCTGGAAAAGACCCGGCCGCTGCTGTTCGGCATGCGTGACCGGCTCAAGGACCTGGAGCCGTTGCTGCGCCGTGCCAGTGCCTGGAGTGAGGCGGATGTGCGTCAGTTGCTGGCGGCCTACCTGGCGCAGCCGGCGGACAGCGCCCTGGTCGACAACTGGCTGCAACGGCTGACGCAACGCCGTCGTGAAAAAGAGGCCCGCTGATGCGTTTGTCTGAACTGAAAGCTGCCGGGCGCACCCCGGCATTGCCCTTGAGTATCACCCTGGCCGATGCCGCCGGTAGCGCCGACCTGCAATTGTTCAGCCTGCTGCGCGTACTGCCCGGCCAGCGCTATGTCGGTGCCGGTGTCTGGCGTGGCACGCCGGTGCTGGCCAAGTTGCTGGTGGGGGGCAACGCTGCGCGGCATTTCCAGCGCGAGTTGCAGGGCGTGAAGCTGTTGGCCGAGCAAGGCCTGACCACGCCGAAGCTGTTGGCCGATGGCTTGAAGGAAGGCGAGGGCGGCTGGCTGTTGTTCGAGTTTCTCGATGGCGCAGAAAGCCTGGCCGATGCCTGGGCCGCCGTTGAGCACCTGCCGGTACTGGCCGACGAACAGCACCTGGTGCTGGGCGAAGCGCTGACCGCGGTGGCGCAGATGCACGCCAAGGGCCTGTGGCAGGAAGACCTGCACCTGGACAACCTGCTGCGCCACGGCGCCAAGCTGTACCTGATCGATGGCGCGGGCATCAAGGCCGAGACGCCGGGCCAGCAGTTGTCGCGCCCGCGTGTGCTGGAAAACCTCGGGGTGTTCTTCGCCCAGTTGCCCAAGCGTCTGGAGCCCTTCATCGAAGAGCTGCTGGTGCATTACCTGCTGGCCAATGCCGAGCACGCGTTGCCGATGGAAGCGCTGCAAAAGCAGATCGACAAGGTGCGCAACTGGCGCCAGAAGGACTACCTGGAAAAGGCCGGCCGCGAGTGCACACTGTTCAGTGTCGAGCGCAGCCTTTCGGGCCTGCGGGCGATCCGCCGTGGTGAAGTCGAAGCGATGCTGCCGGTGCTGGCGCAGGCTGATGCGCTGATCGACAACGGCCACCTGTACAAGACCGGTGGCGCCGCCAGCGTGGCTCGCATCGACGTCGATGGCCGCCCGTTGGTGCTCAAGCGCTACAACATCAAGAACACCGCGCACTGGTTCAAGCGCTTCTGGCGCCCGAGCCGGGCCTGGCACTCGTGGATCGAAGGCCACCGCTTGGAGTTCCTCGACATCGCCACACCGCGCCCGTTGGCGGTGCTGGAGCAACGGGTGATGGGGCTGCGCAGCCGTGCGTACCTGGTCACCGAATTCGTCGATGGCCCGGACCTGACCGCGTGCTTTGCGCCCTATGTGGAAAACGGCGAGGCGCCTGAAGAGCAGGTCGATGCGTTGGTCAAGGTGATGCAGCAACTGATCCGCGAGCGCATCAGCCATGGTGATTTCAAGGGCCACAACCTGTTCTGGCACAACGGCCAATGGTCGCTGATCGACCTCGACGCCATGTGCCAGCACGCCACCGGGCTCAGCTTCGCCCCGGCCTACGCCCGTGACCGGGCGCGGCTGCTGCGCAACTGGCCGAGTAGCTGTGCCCTGCATCAGCGCCTCGACCGGTTGCTGCCACGGCTCGCCGAGTAGCCTTCGGGCAGCGCCAGCCAATCGCTGCTGCGCCCGGCCTGGCGCACACGGATGCGCCATTGTTGGTCTTGCCAGCGCAGGATCGCCCACGGCACCACGCCGGCTTGCTGGGCGTGGGGGATGAGCAGGTGGTAGCGCCCGGCGAGCAGGTGCGCGCGCAGCGGCAGTTGCCCGGCAGCGGTTTGCAGGTAGAGCTGGTCGTCTGCTCGGTACAGCCCTGCCAGCGCATCCACCGCCTCACCCGCCAGCGGCGATTGCAGGCGGCAGTCGGCCAGCAACTGCGCAAGATCCGGCAGGCCGTCGTACCACAGCACCGGTGAGTCGATGACCCAGTTGCCATCGGCCAGGCGTTTGACCGGCTGCTGCAAGTAGGCATCGGGTTGCGTTGGGTCGATGACCCGCCAGCGACGGCCGTCGAACACGACCTTGTAATAACGGCCGTGGGCGTCCTGGATGTAATACAGGGTCAGCCCTTCGAATGCCGATGCTTTCTCGAAAACGCCTTCGCCGTGCACACCGTCAATGGTGTAGCGCAGGTTATCGAGTGCAGGCGTGATGCTGTAACGCGAGGGCAATGGTAATGGCGGTTGTGTCGGCATGCCACGCATCATCCGGCGCATCAGGCCGGTGCTGACCATGCTGGTGCCGGCATCGTTGGCATAGCTCAGGGCGTTGTAGGTATGGGTCAGCACGCCGTCGATGTCATCTTGGCCAAAGGCATCCACCCCACCCCAGATCTCGATGGCCATGCGCCCCAGCGCAAGCGGAAGTTGCACCCGGGCAGGCAGTACCAGGCTGATCAGGTCTAGCAGGCGCCAGGCCAGGTCGGCGCCCTGCTGGAGGTCGGCTTCCCCGGTGGTACGGCTGTCGGCATCGACCTTGGCCAGCCAGGCGCGCACTTCGGCCCTGTAGCAGGCGAAAAACAGCTCGTCGTCGATCGCCGGGGTGCGCAGTGCGGGGCTCAGCCGGCCTTTGTTCAGCAGCCGCTCGATGCCTGCGGGTGCCAGCAACGGCAAGCGGCCCGCCACGTAGGCGCGCAGGGCGGGTTGTTTGCGCAGTAGGCGCATCAGTTCGCGCGCATTGCTCAGCCCCCGCCAGGCGCGGCGGTCGGGTGCGTCCGGCGTGTAGAGGATGAACGCCCCCACGCCGGCGCCCTCGGCATTGATCAGCAACACGCCTTGCAAGGTATGGCCATGGATCGTCAATTGGCGCACGGTGACGCGTTGTCCGTCCACCGGGGGGCGAAGCGCGTTATGCGGATAGTCCAGCACCTGACGCACCCAACGGTAGGCTCGCTCATCGGGGTTGCGGGCGAGATGCCCGGCATAGCGCGCCTTGGCCGCCTCGGCGCACATGCGGGCGCGGTTGACCAGGGCATGGGCGTTCAGCCGCCACCCCCCGACCGGGGAATCGATCAATTGGGTTTTCAGGTAGGCATGATAGCTGCCACCGACATTCAGGTGCCTGATCATCGCCTTGATGTAGGCCGGGTTCAGTGCCTCGGGTAATGGCTTGCCGTGACGGTGGGTTATCCGGGCGGTGAGCCAGTAGTCGTAGTCGAACCAGGCCACGTTGCGCAATGCCATCTCGTGTAGCGGGTAGCTCTCTCTGATCAGTTCGATCATCTGGCCACCGACGTGCTGGAAGCCTCGCCAGGTAACGTAGCTTGAAGGGTGAAACGGATTCAACTGCGGGCCTGCCTGCCGGCTGTGCACGACATGGATCATGATGTCTGCGGCTGCGTAGCGCAGGCCATGATCGTGGCGCAGGCGTTCTTCGACGCGCGCGCGCGCCCAGCCCTGCAGGCTGTCCTGCTGGCGGAACTGCCCCAGGGTGAGGATGCCCGGGGCGGCGACGCGATTGCCGGCGGCCACCAGTTGTTGCATCGTCTGCATGATATGCGTAAGCCCCTGGGGCCCTGCCTTGCTCAACCAATTGGGCAGGTTTTTTTCCAGCAGCAGGCCGTAGCGGGTGTCGAGCAAGGCTTGCTTGCCGGCTTCAGCCGCCACTGAAAGGGCATTGTGCAGCGTCTCGACGGCCGGTGCCGGGGCACCCTGGGCGCTTGCCCAGGCTTGGTTGACACGCAGGCGCTGCGCTTCGATCAGGCTGTCGACCTGGGCTTGCACCGGGTCATCGGGATACCATTCGTAGCGTAGCCGGTCGGCCTTGGCGGCGTTGCCGATACGCGCGTCATCAACCAGCAGGCTTAGCAGTGGCGGGCCTTGCAGTGGGTCGTCGAGGCGCTCGCACAGCTCAAGGTGCAAGTCGGCCAGCGAGGCGTAGGCCTCGATGCCCTGGGCCAGGCCGCACAGCAAGGCCGGGCCCAGGGCCTGCTCTGGGGTGAGCTCGGCAGCCTCGTCGTTGCCGGTGACGACCACGAACATACCCGGCAGCACCGCGCGGCTGTGGGGCTGGCTACGGCTGAGGACCAGGCGGTACACCTGGGCACGCGTGGCCACCGGCTGGGGCCTCCGTTGCCAGGCGTTGGGCAGGTCGAGGCACAGGCTGAGGGCGTCGGCCTCGGGGGCGGGCAAGGTCCCGTCGGCCTGGCGCAGTGTCAGCTCGGCGTGCATCAGGGCGCGGCGCAGATCGCCGAGGCGCACCCTGCGCGAGCGGCCTTGGGTGTCGCAGGCGGCCCAGTATTCCGCCAGTTCGCCCTGCAATTGCTGTCGGCTGAGCGGTTGCCGGTCGGCGGCCGGTAATTGCGCCAGCAGGGCGATGATCTGCTGGTCGAGGAATTCGATGCGTTCCAGCGGTAGCATGTTGCGCTCCTTTCTTAAGGGAGCCGTAACGTTAGGGCCCAGGGCAAGGGCCGGAGCGGTAGCCGGTTATCGACTGCAAAGCCCGCGCAGGCTGAGGATGGCGGGCACGCCGAGGCCCAGCCAGGCCAGGGCGTCCCAGGCACCGTCACCCAGCAAGGCGGCAAACAGGCCGGCGGCACCGAGCACGCTGATGGCGGCCGGCCAGGCGAAGATCCGCCAGGATGATCGAGAGGCGTGGCTCATGCCCGCACCTCCCGGGCTTTGCGCTGCTTGCTTAGCCACAAGTACAGGCCGCTGCCGAGCACGATGATGGTCAGCACATCCAGCACCGCCCAGAGAATCTGCATAGGGCGCCCGCCGTAGTCACCGAAGTGCAGTGGCTGGGACAGGCCCATGGCGTCCATGTACCACGGGCGTTCGCCCACTGCCGTCACGTGCAGGGTGCGCGCATCGATCAGCACGGGGGTGAGCAGGTGCGAGGTCAGGTGAGTGGCGCCCTTCATGAACACGGCGTAATGGTGCTCGCTGGAGAAGCGCGTGCCGGGGAAGGCGATGAAGTCCGGGCGCATACCGGGCGCGGCCTGCCCGGCGATGTCCAGCAGGCGGCTGGCTGGGGCGCGCTCGGTGAGCGGCGGGGCGTCACGGTAGGGCGCGACCATGGCGGCCAGGCTGTCGTTGCGCCAGGCGGCGATCACCAGATCGGACAAGGCACTGATCACCCCGGTGACGCCAACGGTCAGCGCCCAGGCCAGGGTCACCACGCCAATCAGGTTGTGCAGGTCGAGCCAGCGCAGGCGGCGGGATTTGTCGTGGCGCACCGTGGCGAAATCCAGGCGGCGCATGAACGGCGCGTAGAGCACGGTGCCAGAGATGATCGCCACGACGAACAGCACACCCATGAACGCCAGCAGCAGCTTGCCGGGCAGCCCGGCGAACATGTCGACGTGCAGGCGCAGCATGACCATCATGAAGCCGCCGTTGGCGGCGGGCATGGCGACAGCTTCGCCGGTGCGGGCGTCGAGCATGAAGGTGTGTGACGAATTGGGCTCGGTGCCTGCGGTGGCGGCGGTGATCGCCACCACGCCGTTGCGTTCGTCCTCGTCGTAGCCGAAGTACTGCATCACTTCGCCGGGGCGATGCTGCTCGGCCTTGAGTACCAGTTGCTGCAGGTCGAGGTGCGGGGTGCCTGCGGGCATCTCGCGCAACTCGGGGGCATCGCCGAGCAGATGCTCCAGCTCGTGGTGGAAGATCAGCGGCAGGCCGGTCAGCGCCAGCAACAGCAGGAACAAGGTGCAGACCAGGCTGCTCCAGGTGTGGATCGCGGACCAGCGGCGGATGGTTGAGCTTTTCATTTCATTTTCTTTCTCGACGTTCAGAAAGACCAAAGCCGCCCCTGGGGGGCGGCTTGGTCGGCGAGCTTGTCGTCAGGTCATCACCATTTGTAAGTGGCGCTGGCGACCACGCTGCGCTCATCGCCGTAGTAGCAGTAGTAGCTGTCACACGTGGAAATGTAGTCTTTGTTGAACACGTTGGTGGCGTTGACCGCCACCGAGGCACCCTTCAGGCTGTTGTCCAGGCGCCCCAGATCGTAGTGCACGGAGGCATCGAACACGGTGTAGGCGTTGGCCTTGCCCAGGTAGGTATTGGCCTGGTCGCCGTAGGTGTTGCCGGTGTAGCGCGCGCCACCGCCGATGCCGAAGCCGTCGAGTACGCCGGTGTGCCAGGTGTAGTCGGCCCACAGCGAGGCTTGCTGGTTGGGTATCAACTGCAGGCGGTTGCCTTTGTACAGGCCGTCCTGCACTTCGGATTTGGCCAGGGTGTAGGCGGCAACCACCTTCAGGTTTTCGGTAACGTCGGCAACCGCTTCGAGCTCCAGCCCGCGCACCTTCACTTCACCGGTCTGGCTGGTGAAGGTAATGCCACCGACGTTGTTGGTGACAGAGACGTTTTTCTGCGTCAGGTCATACACGGCGGCCGACAGCAGGGTGCTGGAGCCCGGCGGCTGATATTTGATGCCCAGTTCCCACTGCTCGCCTTCGGTCGGCTTGAACGACTCCGTTGCCGAGACACTGGCATTGCTGGACGGCTGGAACGACTCGGCATAGGAAAGGTACGGCACGAAGCCAGAGTCGAACACGTAGCTGATTGCCGCGTTGCCGCTGAACTTCTTGTCACGCTCGGTACTGGTGGCATCGCCCTGGTTGAAGAACTTGGTGCCAGTGTGCACCCAGTCTTCACGCCCGCCCAAGGTCAGGCGCCAGTTGCCCAGCGCCATCTGGTCCTGGACGTACACGCCGGTCTGGCGGGTTTTCTGGTTGTAGTCGTAGAACGCCGTGGAGCGATCCGGGCGTGTGATCGGCAGCCCGTAGACCGGGTTGATGACGTTGCTGTCTGGCACGTTGAAGCCGAAGATCGACAGGTAGTTGGTGTTGACGCGCTGGTGGTCCAGGCCGATCAGCAGGGTGTGGCTGATGTCCCCGGTGCTGAAGTCAGCCTGGAAGTTGTTGTCCACTGCGAACTGGCTGATGTCTTCATCGGTGTTGGTGGACATGCGGCTGACGGTGCCATCGTCCTGCACGGGGCCGCCGGGCTGGTAGTAGCTGCCGGGGGTGATGGTCTGGAACGCCAGGTCGGTCTTGGTGTAGCGCAGGTTCTGGCGGAACTGCCAGACATCGTTGATGCGGTGCTCGAAGGCATAGCCCAGCGCGTAGTAGGTACGGTCGTAGAACTCGTAGTCCGGGTCACCCAGGTTCTTGTGGTGCGAGATCTTGCCGAATGGCATGTCGATCTTGGTGCCCTGGATGGGCCGGAACTGGCTGGTGGCGCCGGTATCGTCGCGGGTGAACTGGGTCAGAAGGGTCAGCGAGGTGTCTTCGTCGATGTTCCAGGTCAGGCTTGGGGCGATGTTGTAGCGCTTGTCGTCGATGTGGTCGATCTGCGTGCCGCCATCGCGAATCACGCCACTGACGCTGTACAGGAACTGGCCTTGGTCATCGATTTTGCCGGTGCTGGCGAAGTTGATCTGGCGGTGATTGTCGCTGCCGTACTGCACTTCGATTTCGTGGCTGCTTTCGGCCTGTGGGCGGCGGCTGACCATGTCCAGCAGGCCACCCGGTGGGGTCTGGCCATAGAGCGAGGAGGCTGGGCCGCGCAGCAGCGCGAGGCGGTCCAGGTTCCAGGTTTCGGCTTTCGGGTTGGCGTATACGCCACGTGGCAGTGGCAGGCCATCGAGGAATTGGGTCGGCTCGAAGCCGCGCACGCGCATCCAGTCATAGCGGGTGTCGCTGCCGAAACTGGCAGAGACGATGCCGGGCATGTAGCGCACCGCATCATCCAGGCTGTGCACGCCGCGGTCAGCCATTTGCTGGCGCGTGGCGACGGAAATGGAGCGGGGTATTTCGACCAGTGCGGTATCGGTCTTGGTGCCGGCGGCGCTGCGCTTGGCGAGGTAGCCCTCTACCGGGCCCCACGCGCTTTCGCTGATGCTGGCGGCATTCACGGTGATTTCTGGCAGCGCCAGGGTGCCATCCGGGACGGCCACCAGGCTGTAGCTGCCGACGCTGCTCTGCTGCAACTGCAACCCGCTGCCGCGCAGGGCGGCCTGCAGGGCGCCGATGCCGTCGTACTGGCCGGTGACGGGCGCCGAAGTGCGGCCGCTGACCAGTGCTGGGTCGATGGCCAGGGCGATGCCCGATTGGCTGGCGATCTGGTTGAGGGTGTTGGCCAGGGGGGCGCTGGGCAGGTCGTAGGCGCGCAGGGCGGATTGCTCGGCGGCGAACAGGGCAGGGCTGGTCAACGGCGCAGCCAGGCCAATGGCCAGGGCCATCAGGCTGGGGCGCAGGATACGATCGACAGTACGGGACATGCAGCGGCTCCTCGACGGATAAGTGCTTACTGCTTCCTTGCCGAGCGAGATTTCAAAAGTGACAGGGGGGTGTCATGAAAAAAGCGAGATTTTTTGCAGGCGCGGCCACAGGCCGCTACTACTGGGGCTGAACCGTTACCCACCACGGGGTATGCCGCTCTATCTTCACCGGCAGTGCCGGCACCAGCGATGCCAGGGCCAGGTCGATGTCGGTCAGCGGGAAGCTGCCGGTAACACGCAGGTCGGCGACCTCGTCTGCCACCCCGAGGTGGCCGCTGCGGTACTTGCCGAGGGCAGCGACCAAGTCAGCCAGGCGTACGTTGTCCACCACCAGCATGCCGCGGGTCCAGGCATCGGCACCGACGTCGACCGTGCCGACCTGGCCGAGGCCGTTGGCATCCATGAGCACCTGCTGGCCTTCGCGCAATACCTGTTCGTCCCCACTGTTCAGCGGCATGGCCGCGACCGAGGCCTGCAGCACCTCCAGGCGTGTTCCGTTGGCCTCACGGCGCACCAGGAAGCGCGTGCCCAGCGGGCGCAGGCGGCCGTCGTCGGTGCGTACCAGCAACGGGCGTGGGTCTTGGTGGCCGGTCTCGACCGAGATTTCACCCTGGTGCAGCACGATCACCCGTTGCGCGCCTGCGTAGTCGATGTCCACTGCTGTGTGGGTGTTCAGGCTCAGCAAGGTGCCGTCTTCCAGGCGCAGGGTGCGCAGCTCGCCGGTGGCGGTGCGTTGGTCGGCCAGCCAGTAGTGCGCTGACAGCGACGGGGCGCCGACCCAAGCCAGCAACGAACCCAGCAGGAACATGCCCGCCAGGCCACCGCCCACCTTGCCGATGCGCCGGCGCAAGCCGGCACGCGATTGCAGCAGCGCCTGGCGCGCGGGCCCGGCAGCGGCGTTGACGCGCTGGTCAAGGCAACCCAGCTGGCGCCAGGCGCGGGCATGCTCTTCGCTGGCAGCGTGCCAGCGCATGAACTCACTGCGTTCATCTGGCGTGCCGCTGCCCTGGTCCAGGCTCAGCTTCCAGGCAATGGCTGCATCCAGCACCCGCGACGAGACCGGTGAACCGTTCACGTCGGCTCCCCGTACAAGGCCACATAGCACTGGCGCATGCCCTGGGCGATGTACTGGCGTACCCGCGAGACCGAAACACCAAGGCGCTCGGCGATTTCGGCGTGGCCCATGCCGTCCAGGCGGTTGTGCAGGAAGGCCGCACGGGCCTTGCTCGACAGCTTGCCAAGCAGGCGGTCGATGGCCTTGAGGTCTTCGAGAATCAGGTGCTGGATTTCGGGAGAGGGCTGTTCGGCTTCCGGCAGGTGGGCGAGTTCGGCCAGGTAGGCCTGCTCCAGTGCGGCGCGGCGGAAGTGGTCGAACAGCAGCCCCTTGGCCACGGCGGCCAGAAAGGCGCGCGGCTCGCGGGGCGTGTCCAGTTGCTCGCGGCCGAGCAGGCGCACGAAGGTGTCCTGGCTCAGGTCTTCGGCACGTTGGCGGCAGGCCATGCTGCGTTGCAGCCAGGCGAGCAGCCAACTGCGGTGATCGCGGTAAAGCGCACCGACCAGCTCGGCGTGTGGGCTGTGTGCAGAAGACAAGCAGCGTCCCCCCGGAACGAATGCATTAACTAACGATAATTATTCGCGATTGTTGCAGAGGCGGGGGGCGCGGCGCAATGGACGCTTATCGGATTGCCACTATGCGGGGCTTCCAGGCGCATGGTCTGGATGATTCAGCGCCTATCAGATCGAGCGCCGCCCGCGCGGCGCATCGCGGGGCAAGTCGGATCGCCGCACCGCCGCTCCCACATCTGTTTCGGGCCAGTTATTCCTGAGGCATTGGCGCGCGGCCCCTTGGCGCCCGCCTCGATATCGAATCGGACCAACAAGGCGGTCACGCCCCTAAGGTACTGGCCTCACTGGCCCGAAATAGATGTGGGAGCGGCGGTGCGGCGATCCGACTTGCCCCGCGAAGCGCCGCGCGGGCGGCGCTCGATCTCACCGGCGCAACAACACTCAAGCCCTACAAACCGTGACTCTGTGCCGCACGCCGCCGCCACCCGCGCAACCGCTGCTCAAGTTGCAACGGGCTGTCGAGCTGCTGGCGGCGAGCCTGGCTGAACAGGATCAACGCCAGCTCGGCAGTGACCTGGGCATCGGCGCTGGCATGGTGGCGCTCTTCAACCTGCAGGCCAAAGCGGGCGACCCAGTCATCCAGCCCGGCTTCGCGCAGTACCGTGTCGGGGTTGAGCATCGGCGCCAGTTCAGCCACATCCAGGAACGGCACCTGCAGGCGATAGCCCAGGCTTTCCTTCAGCGCCCGCGCCAGCATGCGCTGATCGAAAGGCGCATGGAACGCCAACACCGGGCTGTCGCCAATGAAGTCGAGCAGGTCGATCAACGCCTCGGCCGGGTCGCAACCCGCGGCCAGGGCACTGGGCCCTAGCCCGTGAATCAGCACACTGGCGTTGGTCTTCTGGGAGGGGCGGTACAGAGTGCGTTCAAACTGCTGGGCAAAGTCGATGGCACCGTCCTCGATGGCCACGGCACCGATCGACAGGACCTGGTCACGGTTGGGGTTGAGGCCACTGGTTTCCAGGTCCAGCACCACCCAGCGCTGTTCGCGCAACGTGCACACCCCCAGCGCAGCCGGCTTGGGCAACTGCGCCAGGCGTTGGCGCGCGGTGTCGTCCAGCGTGGGCAGGTTGGGGCGCAGCCAGGCGAACAGGCTCATAGCTGGTACCGCAAGGCCAGGCTGCTTTGCAGGCGCTGGGCCTGGCGCAGCGACTCACGCAGGATGCGTCGGTCCAGGTGGTTGAGGCTGTCGGGGTCGACGCGGTTGGAGTAGGGCAGGTTATCGCGGGTCTGGCGCTGGTGCTGCTGCATGCGGGTCTGCTGGATGAAGTGGTAGGCCTCTTCGTAAGCCGCACCGTCGAGTGGTTCGATGATGCCCTTCTGCACCAGCTGGCGCAGGCGTTCGAGGGTGTTGCAGGCGCCGATGCCGTTGGCCAGGGCCAGCAGGCGCGCACCATCGACGAAGGGCGTCAGGCCCTGCACCTTGAGGTCGAGGGTGGCGGCCTTGTCGTTGCCCTGGCGGGTCAGCACGAATTCGCGCAGGCGCCCCACCGGTGGGCGTTGGCGCAGGGCGTTGTCGGCCATCATGCGCTGGAAAATGCGGTTGTCGGCGACCTGGGCCAGCAGGCTCTGGCGCAGTTGTTCACAGCCTTGCTCATCACCCCAGACCACGCGCAGGTCGAAATAGATGCTCGAACCCAGCAGGTTTTCGGGGCTTGCCTCGCGGATGAATCCTGCGAAGCGCCGCGCCCATTCCCCGCGTGACAGGCACAGCGCGGGGTTGCCGGCCATGACATTGCCTTTGCACAGGGTAAAGCCGCACTGTGCCAGGCACTGGTTGATGTACTGCGCCAGGGGCAGCAGGCGGGCACGGATCGCGTCGGCTTCGGCGCTGTCGCGGGCCTCGAACAGAATGCCGTTGTCCTGGTCGGTGTGCAGGGTCTGCTCGCGCCGCCCCTCACTGCCGAAGCACAGCCAGCTGAACGGCACCCCTGGGTCGCCGCGTTCGGCTATGGCCAGTTCGATCACCCGGCAGACCGTGTGGTCGTTGAGCAAGGTGATGATCTGGGTGATCTGCGTCGACGAGGCGCCATGGGCGAGCATGCGCTCGACCAGCTGGCTGATCTCACCGCGCAGCGACACCAGGGTGTCCAGACGCGGGGCATGGCGGATGGTACGCGCCAGGTGCACCAGGTCGACACGTTGCAGGGAGAACAGGTCACGCTCGGAAACCACCCCGCACAGGCGCTGGTTGTCCACCAGGCAGACATGCGCGATATGCCGCTCGGTCATGGCCATGGCGGCATCGAAAGCACTGGCCTGCGGGCTGAGGTAGAACGGCCTGGCGGTCATGTGCCGGTCGATGGGCGCGCCCAGGTCGGCATCCGCGCCCGCCACCACCTGGCGCAGGTCGCGCAGGGTGAAGATGCCGATCGGGTAGCGCTGGGGGTCGACCACGACAATGCTGCCGACCTGCTGCTCGTGCATCAGCCGCACGGCGTCGCGCAGCGGCGTGTCGGGGTTGCACACCACCGGGTGACGCATGGCCAGCTCGCCCAGGGGGGTGTTCAGCGAGTACTGGGTGCCGAGGGTTTCCACGGCGCGTTGGCGCACCTGCTGGTTGACCTGGTCGAGCAGGCTGCTGACCCCGCGCAGGGCAAAGTCGCGAAAGGCTTCCGACAGGGAGAACACGCGGATGAAAGCGGCCTTGTTCAGTTGCAGGCAGAAGGTGTCCTCACCGGCCAGGTGCTCGGTGCGGGTGGCGCGCTCGCCAAGCAGGGCGGCCAGGGGGAAGCACTCGCCGCTGGTGATCTCGAAGGTGGTCTCCACACCGGGTTTGACCAGGTGCTGGCGTTCGCCGACCACGCGCCCTTGTTTGACGATGTAGAAGTGCTCGACCGGGCCGTCGGCGGGTTTGACGATGCTTTCGCCACTGGCATAGAAACGCAGCTGGCACTGCTCGACCAGATACGCCAGATGGCTGTGCTCCATCTGGTTGAAGGGTGGGAAGCGCTGCAGAAACTGCAACGTACCTTGTATGTTCTGCAGCACAGCCGTCCTGCCCGCCTGGCTGTAGGCGTCCTTTTTACTCATGACACTGACCGTATCGCTACGCCGAACTATATATATCTATATATAGGTGCCGGCCTTGTTGTTCTCGGTCCCCATGGTCGGCTGGCTGAGGTGTGGTGCCCATTGGACGTAAGTCTATGGGCGGCGTGTGATCAATATCGCAAAGCGCGGTCTTACCGGTGAGCAAGACTTTTTGACGAGACGACCATGGTTGAGCATGACGACATCCTGAGTGACGCCGAACGCGAGGCACTGGCCCGGCTGGTGGCGCCTATTGCGCCCAAGCCTGTGGTTCTGGTGGTGGATGACAACCGAGTGAACAGCGAGGCCTTGAGCCTGTACCTGAAAAGCAGAGGCATCGACTGCATGACGGCCGACGGGGTCCAGGAGGCGATGTTCAAGCTGCATTACGAGCCGAGGATCGCCTTGGTGATCACTGACCTGCGCATGGAGCCCAAGGATGGCCTGGATCTGATCCGGTATATTCGTAAGTCGGAGCGGGCGGCGTTGTCGATCATCGTGGTGTCGGGCGACACCGATGTGAAAGAGGCGGTAGACGTGATGCACCTGGGGGTGGTCGACTTTTTGCTCAAGCCGGTGGACCTGGGCAAACTGCTGGAGCTGGTGAAGAAAGAACTGAAGATTGGGTGATGGGTAGAGGGGCCGCAAAGCGGCCCCCGTACGCAGATGTTACTTACAACCCGTTACGCGCCTTGAACTCGCGACGGCGACGGTGCAGTACCGGCTCGGTATAACCGTTCGGCTGCTTGCCACCTTCGATCACCAGCTCCACGGCCGCCTGGAACGCGACGTTGTCGTCGAAGCTCGGCGCCATCGGTTGGTACAGGGGGTCGCCAGCGTTCTGCTGGTCGACCACCACCGCCATGCGCTTGAGGCTTTCCAGCACCTGCGCCTCGTTGACCACGCCGTGGCGCAGCCAGTTGGCCAGCAGCTGGGCCGAGATGCGCAGGGTGGCGCGGTCTTCCATCAGGCCGACGTTGTTGATGTCCGGCACCTTCGAACAACCCACGCCCTGATCGATCCAGCGAACCACGTAGCCAAGGATGCCCTGGGCGTTGTTGTCCAGCTCGTTGCGGATCTCCTCGGCCGACCAGTTGGTGTCGGCGGCCAGCGGGATGGCCAGGATGTCGTCGACCGAAGCCGGGGTGCGCGTAGCCAGCTCGCGCTGACGCGCCTGCACATCGACCTTGTGGTAGTGCAGGGCATGCAGGGTAGCGGCGGTCGGCGAAGGTACCCAGGCGGTGTTGGCACCGGCCAGCGGGTGGGCGATCTTCTGCTCGAGCATGGCAGCCATCAGGTCGGGCATGGCCCACATGCCTTTGCCGATCTGCGCACGGCCTTGCAGGCCGGTGGCCAGGCCGACGTCGACGTTGTTGTTCTCGTAGGCGCCGATCCACTTCTCGTTCTTCATGGCGCCCTTGCGCACGACGGCGCCGGCTTCCATGGAGGTGTGAATTTCGTCACCGGTGCGGTCGAGGAAGCCGGTGTTGATGAACGCCACGCGCTCGGCAGCGGCCTTGATGCAGGACTTGAGGTTGACCGTGGTACGGCGCTCCTCGTCCATGATGCCGACTTTGACGGTGTTGCGCGGCATGCCCAGCAGGTCTTCGACCTGGCTGAAGATTTCAGCGGCGAAGGCCACTTCTTCCGGGCCGTGCATCTTCGGCTTGACGATGTAGACGCTGCCGGTACGGGTGTTCTTGCGGCTGGTGTTGCCGTTGAGGTTGTGCAGGGCGATCAGGTTGGTGAACAGACCGTCCTGGATACCTTCGGGGATTTCATTGCCCTGGGCGTCGAGGATCGCCGGGTTGGTCATCAGGTGGCCAACGTTGCGCACGAACAGCAGCGAACGGCCGTGCAGGGTGACCGTGCCACCGTTTGGCGCGGCATATTCGCGGTCTGGGTTCATGGTGCGGGTGAAGGTCTTGCCACCCTTGTTCACGCTTTCGGCCAGGTCGCCTTTCATCAGGCCCAGCCAGTTGCGGTAGACGATGACTTTGTCATCGGCGTCCACGGCCGCGACCGAGTCTTCGCAGTCCATGATGGTGGTCAGTGCCGATTCCATCAGGATGTCTTTGACGCCGGCGGCATCGGTGCTGCCAACCGGGGTGCTGGCATCGACCTGGATTTCGAAGTGCAGGCCGTTGTGCTTGAGCAGCACGGAGGTCGGCGCGGCGGCATCGCCGACGTAGCCGATCAGTTGGGCATCGTCACGCAGGCCGCTGTTGCTGCCGCCCTTGAGGGCGACGACCAGCTTGCCGGCTTTGATGCTGTAGGCCGTGGAGTCGACATGCGAGCCTGCAGCCAGTGGCGCGGCTTCGTCGAGGAAGGCGCGGGCAAAGGCAATAACCTTGTCGCCCCGGGCTTTGTTGTAGCCCTGGCCTTTCTCGGCGCCGCCTTCATCGCTGATGGCATCGGTGCCATACAGGGCGTCGTACAGCGAACCCCAACGGGCGTTGGCGGCGTTCAGGGCGAAGCGGGCGTTCATCACCGGCACTACCAGCTGTGGGCCGGCCATGCGGGCGATTTCTTCGTCCACGTTCTGCGTGGTGGCCTGGAAATCGTCGGCTTGTGGCAGCAGATAGCCGATTTCCTGGAGGAAGCTTTTGTAGGCTACGGCGTCATGGGCCTGGCCTTTGCGTGCCTGGTGCCAGGCGTCGATCTTGGCTTGCAGCTCGTCGCGCTTGGCGAGCAGGGCTTTGTTCTTTGGAGCGAGGTCATTGATGATCTTCTCTGCACCTGCCCAGAACTGCTCGGCGACGATGCCGGTCCCGGGGATGGCTTCGTTGTTCACGAAGTCGTACAGGACCTTGGCGACCTGAAGGCCACCGACTTGAACGTATCCAGTCATTGCTTGCCTCACTCTGCTCAGCTATTTCGCTCTTCTGTATTAAGCCTGTAGCGCTTCTCTAAACACGGCACCAGTGCGTGCCCAGGTCGGATGAACCCGAGGGCGGCTGGGTGCGGCCTGCCAGACGGGCTGGCGGGCAGTGTGCGTATTTTCACAGGCGCCTTGGCAGACATCCAAACGACGTTTTGTAGTCCGCGCCACGGGATACTACATGAAGCAGTAGGCGGGGCAAAATCAGACTAAAAGCGTCGTTGTGCGACCCGTTGGTCGCGTATGGTCACGCTGGGAATTGGTATGTTCGCAAAAAACAGGTGGATTGTTCCAGATAAATCTTGAAACAGTACACGATTAGTCATGTCGATTGCCCTGCGGCAGGTTGCCGCGCCTTGCCTATACTCAATCGATCCCCCGGTTTATCGCCGCCCAGCGCGGTTCGACACAGAGGAAGGGCTTGTGGATCATCTTGTACTCACTGTGATTGCCCCTGACAAGGCCGGCCAGGTCGAACGCATTGCCCAATGCATCGCCGACCACAGCGGTAACTGGCTGGAAAGCCGCATGTCGCGCATGGCCGGGCAGTTCGCCGGCATCCTGCGGGTGGCGGTGCCGGCGGAAAATTATGCAGAACTGGTCGCGTCGCTGCAGGCCCTGGCCCGCTACGATATTCGTGTATTGATTGCCGAGAGCGGCATCGAGCCGTCGTGCACCTGGAAGCCTATCGCCATGGAGTTGGTGGGTAATGACCGGCCCGGGATCGTGCGCGATATCACCCGGCTGCTGGCCGAGCTTGGGGTGAACCTGGAGCGCTTTACCACTGAAGTGCGGCCTGCACCGATGAGCAGTGAGCCGTTGTTTCATGCCAATGCATTGTTGGCGCTGCCGTTGACCTTGTCGCTGGACGAACTGCAGCAGCGGTTGGAGAGCCTGGCGGATGATTTGATGGTGGAGTTGGAGCTGCGGGCGGAAGAGTGATCCGCGATGGCTGGGGCCGCTTTGCGGCCTCAGGGTTATCCCCCGTTTTACAGGTACGGCCCTGTGGATAACCTGGGGGCGCACCTCTCCAGCCCACGCGCATCAAGGCCTGCAAAGGTTTGATCAAAAAACGCCCAGAATTCAGCAGCTTGTGCACAAAGCACGGGGACGAGGGTGTGGATAACCTCTGGAGATGTCTCTGCAGGCCACGACCCACGTGCCCTGCAGAGTTTTGATCGTTTTTTGATCAGGCGCGCTTGCGCAAATTCAGCCAGGCATCGACGCTGTATATCGCCAAACCCGCCCAGATGAACACGAACGCCACCAGGGTGCTCGACGACAAATGCTCGTCAAACAACAGCACCGCCTGCAGCAGCACCAGGGTCGGGGCGAGGTACTGCAGGAAGCCCAGCGTGGTATACGGCAGATGGCGTGCGGCAGCGTTGAAGCACACCAGCGGCACCAGCGTTACCGGCCCTGCCGCCATCAACCACAACGCTTCGCTGCTGGTATAGAACGCGCCCTGCGCGCTCATCGCGGCGGGGTGCAGCAACAGCCAGCCGAGGGCCAGGGGCACCAGCATCCAGGTTTCCACCACCAGGCCCGGCAACGCTGCCACGGGCGCCTGTTTGCGGATCAGCCCATAGAAGCCGAAGGTCAGCGCCAGTACCAGCGAGACCCAGGGCAGGCTGCCGACCTGCCATACCTGCTGGGCCACGCCCACCGCCGCCATGGCCACTGCCAGCCATTGCAGGCGGCGCAGGCGCTCGCCCAGGATGAGCATGCCCAGCAGCACGTTGATCAGCGGGTTTATGTAGTAGCCAAGGCTGGCTTCGAGCATGCGGCCATTGTTCACCGACCATACGTAGGTCAGCCAGTTGCCAGCGATCAGCGCGCCGCTCAGCGCCAGGATGGCCAGCCGGCGCGGGTTGTCGCGCAGTTCGCGCCACCAGCCGGGGTGCTTCCATACCAGCAACAGCAGCGAGCCAAACAAGGCCGACCAGAGCACCCGGTGGACGATGATCTCCACCGCCGGCACGCTCTGGATCGCTTTGAAGTAGAGAGGGAACAGGCCCCAGATGATGTAGGCACTAAGGCCCAGGATGTACCCGCGTTGCGGGTTTGCGGCGTGCATGCAGAATCCTTGCTTAGGTAGCTAAATAAAGCGACGCCTATTGTAGACAGAGGTCAGCGCACTTCTAGAACAATTTCAGCGGTTGTTCATCGAGGGCTGCCATCTGCTCGCGCAGCGCGAGAATCTGGTCGCCCCAGTAGCGCGGCTGGCCGAACCACGGGAAGCTTCGCGGGAATGCCGGGTCGTCCCAGCGCCGCGCCAGCCACGCGCTGTGGTGCAGTTGGCGCAAGGCGCGCAGCGGCTCGATCAGGGGCAGCTCGCGTGGGTCGAAGTCGTGGAACTCGTTG
Organism: Pseudomonas sp. Irchel s3f19; assembly: GCF_900187555.1. Taxonomy (NCBI): domain Bacteria; kingdom Pseudomonadati; phylum Pseudomonadota; class Gammaproteobacteria; order Pseudomonadales; family Pseudomonadaceae; genus Pseudomonas; species Pseudomonas sp. Irchel s3f19. The sequence goes on from NZ_FYDW01000017.1 coordinate 81,711, forward strand.
TAGCCGTCGATCAGCTCTGCCAGTTGGCCGAGGCGTTCTTCGCGGCTGCCGGCGAGCATCATCCACAGGTCCTGCACCGCCGGGCCCATGCGGCAGTCGTCAAGGTCGACCACGTGATACACCTCGTCGCGATGCATCAGGTTGCCCGGGTGCAAGTCGCCGTGCAGGCGCATCACCTTGTGTGGGGTGCGGGCGTAGATATCCTCGACCCGTTTCAGCAGGTCGCGGGCCACGGACTCGAAGGCGGGCCGCAATTCGCGCGGGACGAAGTTGCCTTCGAGCAGGGTTTGCAGGGAGGCGTGGCCGAAGTTGTCCACAGCCAACGCTTCGCGATGCTCGAACGGCCGTGTGGCGGCAACGGCGTGCAGGCGGCCGAGCAACTGGCCGAGGCGATAGAGCTGGTCGAGGTTGCCGGGTTCCGGTGCATGGCCGCCACGGCGGGGGAACAGTGTGAAGCGAAAACCCTGGTGCTCGAACAATGTGCGGCCGTCGTGCTGCAGAGGCGCGACCACGGGCACTTCACAGTCGGCAAGCTCGGCAGTGAAGCGGTGTTCTTCAACGATCGCCGCATCGCTCCAGCGGCCAGGTCGGTAAAACTTGGCGATCAGCGGTTGTGAGTCTTCGATGCCTACCTGGTAGACGCGGTTTTCGTAGCTGTTCAGCGCCAGGATCCGGGCATCGCTGAGGAAGCCGATGCTTTCCACGGCGTCCAGGACCAAGTCGGGGGTGAGGGTGACGAAGGGGTGTGACATGGTGGCTCCGGGGATAGGCGGCGTGCAGCCATGGTAACGCATTCCACCTTGCCAAACGGTGCGGCCAAGCTACACCGGCACCCCCAGCAGCACATAAGAAGGATGGAACTGTGCCCGTACCTGGCTGCCCGTTTGAATCCGATTGCGCGTCAACCACGCCTTTTCGGCGAACGCGCACAATGTCTGCCCATTGCCCAGCGCCAGCCGTACTTCGCTGGGCCCGTCAGCGTCCGCCAGCACGTGTTCCACCGTTGCCTTGAGGCAGTTGCTGCCCGCGTCGGCGTCATCGCCATCCCCCAGCAGTTGCACCCAACCGGCCTTGAGCAACGCCACCACCATTGTCCCCAGGGTCAACTCCAGGCGCGCGGTGCTGTCGTGGGTAATCAGCGCCTCGATCTCCAGGCCACCGCCCAGCGCTAGGCTTACGCAGTCATGCCGGCCTTCACGGCGTAGGCCGCTGACCTTGCCCTGCAGCTGATTGCGCGCACTGGTGCGCAGCATCAGGCGCCCGAGCAGGTCGAGGTCGCTGGACTCTTCGGCCGCTTCCAGGATTTGTGCCTGCAGGGCCTGCAGGCGTTGATAAAGACGCAGCACGCGTTCGCCTTCGACCGACAGGCGTGCGCCGCCGCCGCCACGCCCGCCGGTGCTGCGCTCGACCAGGGGCTGGCTGGCCAGGTTGTTGAGCTCGTCGATGGCGTCCCAGGCGGCTTTGTAGCTGACGCCTGCGGCCTTGGCGGCGCGTGTGATCGAGCCTTGTTCGGCGATGTGCTGGAGCAGGGCGATGCGTTGCGGGCGGCGGGCGATGTGCTGGGTGAGCAGGGCGGGTAGGGACATGGGGAGGGTAATCAGTCGTCGATGCAAGGTCGTTGCTTTATAGCATGGCCCTGATTGGTTGCATGGCCCTGATTGGTGTAGGAGCGGCCTTGCGTCGCGAAAGGGCTGCGCAGCAGCCCCCATCGATTTTAGCGGCGACGCTGGAATCCGGGATTAGCGGCGACGCTGGAGTCCGGGATTAGCAGCGACGCTGAAATCCGGGGGCCGCTGCGCAGCCCTTTCGCGACGCAAGGCCGCTCCTACACGGGCTTGGGGGTGCGTGCCAGGCAATACACATCGACCCGGCGTGCCCCGGCCTTGGTTAACACCTGGGCAATCGACTGGGCGGTGGTGCCGGTAGTCAGCACGTCATCGACCACCGCTACATGCCTGCCCGCCAGTGCCTTGTGCCCGGTGAGGCAGAAGGCCTGGCGCAGGTTGCGGCGCCTGGCCTTGGCATCCAGGTGCTGCTGCGCCTGTGTTTCGCGTGTACGCAGCAGCAGCCTCTCGTCGCAATCGATGCCCAACTGCGACGCCAACCAGCGCGCCAGCATGCCGGCCTGGTTGAAGCCGCGCTCACGCAGTCGACGCTTGGCCAAGGGCACAGGCAACAGCAGGTCAGGTTGCGCCAGGCCTTCTGCATAGCGATGTTGCAGGCCCTGGCCGAGCAATTCGGCCATCAACCGCCCCAGCGGCCACTGGCGTTTGTGCTTGAAGCGGCTGATCAGCGTGTCTACCGGGAACCCGTAATGCCACAGCGCGATGACCTGGTCGAACGCCGGCGCCCGGCGGCTGCACTGGCCGCAGGTCAGGTTGGCCATGGGCAAAGGCAGGGCGCAGCGCAGGCAGTAGTCCTGCAACCAAGGCAACGCCTGTTCGCAGGCGACACACAGTGGGTACGCCTGTTCGGCAAGGGCGTCGCAGAGCAGACAGTAATGGTTAATATTTATACACTTGTAAACCAGTGCTTTCAGGTTGGGTTGACAGTTCATAGGCCTTCCATGACTATGCGAGCTATCCGTGATGCGCTGGCGGGCATTCCTGTCCCGGCGCCAGTTACAGCCTAAACAAGGAAACGCCGATGAGCGCCAGCACAACTGCAACAACACGTCACGACTGGACCCTGGCCGAGGTCAAGGCGCTGTTCCAGCAACCATTCAACGACCTGCTGTTCCAGGCGCAAACCGTGCACCGCGCGCATTTCGACGCAAACCGCGTGCAGGTCTCGACCCTGCTGTCGATCAAGACCGGCGCCTGCCCGGAAGATTGCAAATATTGTCCGCAGTCCGGCCACTACAACACCGGGCTGGAAAAACAGAAGCTGATGGAAGTGCAGAAGGTGCTGGAAGAAGCCGCCCTCGCCAAAGCCATTGGCTCGACCCGCTTCTGCATGGGCGCGGCGTGGAAGCACCCGTCGGCCAAGGACATGCCCTACGTGCTGGAGATGGTCAAAGGGGTCAAGGCCATGGGCCTGGAAACCTGCATGACCCTCGGCAAGCTCGATCAGGATCAGACCCAGGCGCTGGCCCAGGCCGGCCTCGACTATTACAACCACAACCTCGACACCTCGCCCGAGTTCTACGGCAGCATCATCACCACCCGCACCTACAGCGAACGCCTGCAAACCCTGGCCTATGTGCGTGATGCCGGGATGAAGATCTGCTCTGGCGGCATCCTCGGCATGGGCGAGTCGCTGGATGACCGCGCCGGCCTGCTGATCCAGCTGGCCAACCTGCCCGAGCACCCGGAGTCGGTGCCGATCAACATGTTGGTCAAGGTGGCGGGCACGCCGCTGGCCGAAGAAGAAGATGTCGACCCGTTCGACTTCATCCGCATGCTGGCGGTGGCCCGCCTGCTGATGCCCAAGTCGCATGTGCGCCTGTCTGCCGGCCGTGAGCAGATGAACGAGCAGATGCAGGCCCTGGCCTTCATGGCGGGCGCCAACTCGATCTTCTATGGCGAGAAACTGCTGACCACCGCCAACCCGCAGGCTGACAAGGACATGCAGCTGTTCGCCCGCCTGGGTATCAAGCCTGAGGCCCGCGAAGAGCACGCCGATGAAGTGCACCAGGCAGCCATCGAGCAGGCGCTGGTCGAACAGCGCAGCAGCGAGATGTTCTACAACGCAGCAACGGCCTGAGATGGCCTTTGATCTAGCAGCGCGCCTGGCCGAACGGCGCGCTGCAGACCTGTATCGGCAGCGGCCACTGCTGGAGAGCCCGCAGGGGCCTGAAGTGGTGGTCGATGGCCAGCCGCTGTTGGCGTTTTGCAGCAATGATTACCTGGGCCTTGCCAATCACCCGGAGGTGATCGCCGCCTGGCAGGCCGGCGCCGAACGCTGGGGTGTCGGTGGCGGCGCGTCGCACCTGGTGATTGGCCACAGCACGCCGCACCACCAGGTCGAAGAGGCGTTGGCAGAGCTGACCGGGCGTCCGCGCGCGTTGCTGTTCTCCACCGGCTACATGGCCAACCTGGGCGCCATCACTGCGCTGGTGGGGCAGGGCGACACGGTGCTGCAGGACCGCCTCAACCACGCCTCGCTGTTGGATGGCGGGCTGCTCAGTGGTGCCCGTTTCAACCGCTACCTGCACAACGACCCGGCCAGCCTGGCCAGCCGCCTGGACAAGGCCGTGGGCAATACCCTGGTGGTGACCGACGGGGTGTTCAGCATGGATGGCGACCTTGCCGATTTGCCGGCCCTGGCCAAGGCCGCCCGCGCCCGCGGCGCCTGGCTGATGGTCGATGATGCCCATGGCCTGGGGACCTTGGGGGCCCAGGGTGGCGGTATCGTCGAGCACTTTGGTTTGGGTGTGGATGATGTACCCGTGCTGATCGGCACCCTGGGCAAAGCCTGCGGCACGGCCGGCGCTTTTGTTGCCGGTAGCGAAGCGTTGATCGAGGCGCTGGTGCAGTTCGCCCGGCCTTACATCTACACCACCAGCCAGCCCCCGGCGCTGGCCTGTGCCACGCTTAAAAGCCTGGAACTGTTGCGCCGCGAAACCTGGCGCCGCGAGCACCTGGCCGCGTTGATCCGCCAGTTCCGCCAGGGCGCCCAGCAGATCGGCCTTGAGCTGATGGACAGCCCCACACCGATTCAGCCGATCATGATCGGTGACAGCGCCCAGGCCCTGCGCCTGTCACAGATGTTGCGCGAGCGGGGCTTGCTGGTGACGGCGATCCGCCCACCCACCGTGCCCGCCGGCAGCGCGCGCCTGCGGGTGACGCTGAGCGCCGCGCACAGTGAGGCGCAGGTGCAGCTATTGTTGAATGCATTGGCCGAGTGTTATCCACAACTGGAGAACACCACTGGAGAGCGCCGATGCGAAATCGACTGATTCTATTGCCCGGCTGGGGCCTGGGCACCGCTGCGCTGGAGCCACTGGCTGCCAGCCTCAGGGCTCAGGATGCACGCCTGCAGGTCGAGCTGATGCCCCTGCCGGAACTGGCCGAAGCCGATGTGCAGGCCTGGGTCGACCACCTCGATCGCAAGCTGCCGACTGATACGTGGCTGGGCGGCTGGTCGCTCGGCGGCATGTTGGCCAGTGAGCTGGCAAGCAGGCGCGGTGATCACTGCTGCGGCCTGCTGACCCTGGGCAGCAACCCCAGCTTCGTGGCGCGGTCGGACTGGCCCCACGGCATGGCCGACGACACCTTCGGCACCTTCCTCGACGGTTGCCGCAGCCACACCCAGGTGACGCTCAAGCGCTTTCGCAGCTTGTGCAGCGACGGTGCCCTGCAACCGCGTACGTTGCTGCGTCAGCTTGGCGTAGGGGTGCCGGACACCGACCCGCTGTACCTTGCCACCGGCTTACAGGTGCTGGCGCAACTGGATACCCGCGCGGCCCTGCAACACTTCGCCGGGCCGCAACTGCACCTGTTCGCCGGTAGCGATGCGCTGGTGCCTGCGGAGGCCGCCAAGGCCCTGAGCGAACTGTTGCCGGACGTGGAAGTCGGCCTGGTCGAAGAGAGTTCCCACGCCTTCCTGCTGGAGTACCCACAGGAGCTGGCGGCGGGCATCAAGAGTTTCCTGCATGAGAGTGGCGATGACTGACCTTTCCCGTCCGATTCTGCCCGGCGCGCTGCCGGACAAGCGCCAGGTGGCGGCCTCGTTTTCCCGCGCGGCGGCCAGCTACGACAGCGTCGCGGCCTTGCAGCGCGACGTTGGCATGAGCCTGCTGGGCCAGTTGCCGGCAGGGCTGGCGCCGTCGCGCTGGCTTGACCTGGGCAGCGGCACCGGACACTTCAGCCGGGTGCTGGCCGAGCGCTTCGCGCAGGCCAGTGGCGTGGCGGTGGATATCGCCGAAGGCATGCTGCGCCATGCCCGGCATGAGCAGGGCGGTGCCCAGTACCACGTGGTCGGCGATGCCGAGCGCCTGCCGCTGCGTGAGGCCAGCGTCGACCTGGTGTTCTCCAGCCTTGCAGTGCAGTGGTGCGGGCAGTTCGCCAGTGTGCTGGATGAGGCGCGGCGGGTGCTGCGCCCAGGCGGTGTGCTGGCGTTCAGCAGCCTGTGCGTCGGTACCCTGGACGAGCTGCGCGCCAGTTGGCAGGCGGTGGATGGCCTGGTGCACGTCAACCGCTTCCGCCGCTTCGACGATTACCAGCGCCTGTGCGCAGGCAGTGGCTTGCAGCACGTGACGCTGCAGCAGCGTGCGCATGTGCTGCACTACCCGGATGTACGCAGCCTGACCCACGAACTGAAGGCCCTTGGCGCCCACAACATCAACCCGGGCCGCCCCTCGGGCCTGACCGGCCGCGCGCGCATGCAAAGCTTGTTGCAGGCATATGAGGCATTTCGCCAGCCCCAGGGGCTGCCAGCCACTTATCAAGTGGTCTATGGTGTGTTGCGCAAGCCACAGGGGTAAGGGGAGTCAGATGAGCCAGGCCTATTTCATTGCCGGTACCGATACCGACGTCGGCAAGACCACCATTGCCGCCGGGCTGCTGCATGCGGCGCGGTTGCAAGGCATGAGCACCTTGGGGGCCAAGCCGGTGGCGTCCGGTTGCACGGTAACCCCAAAGGGTTTGCGCAACAGCGATGCGCAGGCGCTGATCGATGAAAGCTCGATCAAGTTGCCGTACGAACAGGTCAACCCGTTTGCCTTCGAGCCTGCGATCGCACCCCATGTCGCGGCCCGTGAGGCTGGCGTCACGCTGGGCGTGCCCGAGCTGCTGGCGGCGATGCGCAACGTGCTGCAGCAAAACGCCGACTTCACCTTGATAGAAGGCGCCGGTGGCTGGCGCGTGCCGTTGTCGGGCCAGGCCAACCTGTCTGACCTGGCCATCGCCCTGAAACTGCCGGTGATTCTGGTGGTGGGGGTACGCCTTGGCTGTATCAGCCATGCCCTGCTCAGCGCCGAAGCGATCGCCCGCGACGGGCTGCAATTGGCGGGCTGGGTGGCGAACATCATCGAACCGCGCACGTCGCGCCTGGAAGAGAACCTGGCCAGCCTCGCCGAGCGGTTGCCCGCGCCTTGCCTGGGGCGGGTGCCCAAGTTGAAGCAGGCGAGTGCCGACATGGTGGCGGAGCATTTGCAGCTGGATTTGCTCGATTAACCGCCGCTGTCTATCGACTGGCACTGGGCCATTAACGATTTAAACGGGCCTTTTCTGCCGTCGCCTGCTTTAATTAGGCCTGTTCGTCATCCAGCGTCAATGGAGTCCTGACATGGAAATCACCGGTAGCTCCGCCTACTACGCGGGCCTGAGCGCAATCCAGACCGGCCAGAACCGCGTCGATCAAGCCGCCAGCCAGATTGCCAACACCAGCCAGATTGCCAACAACAGTGCCGAGCGCACTGCCACCAGCCAGTCCAGCGACTTTCAGGCAGAACGCCTGCGCGCGGTCGATCGCAGCCAGCAAATGGACATGGCGACCAGTACCGTGCAACTGGCACTGGGCAAGCATGAAGTGGAGCTTGGCGCAAAAGTCGTCAAGGCTTCCGACGAAATGCTCGGTCGGATCATCGACACCTACGCCTGATTTCTGGCGTCCCCTGTAAAACACCTCCTTTCAACACTGTGGGAGCGGGTTTACCCGCGAATGCGTCCGATCAGACACCTTTATCGTCTGGGAGGCCCTGTTCGCGGGAAAACCCGCTCCCGCAGCCTGTGCATTTCAGACACTGATCGTCGTGCAATGGCCGAAACGTCATTTTTCGTGACGTAAATGGCACCATCGTCCCTCCTTGACATCCGCGCGTGCTAAACGTAAGTTTCAAACAACTGTTTGATCGAAAGCCGCCAAGAGCTTGTCGGTAGTACCGATCACCCCCGAACTCATCACAGAGGTTCACCGCAATGCCTGATTACAAAGCCCCCTTGCGTGATATCCGTTTCGTTCGCGACGAGCTGCTCGGCTACGAAGCGCATTATCAGAGCCTGCCGGGTTGCGAGGACGCCACGCCCGACATGGTCGACGCGATCCTTGAAGAAGGCGCGAAATTCTGTGAGCAGGTACTGGCCCCGCTGAACCGCGTTGGCGACCAGGAAGGCTGCACCTGGAGCGAGTCGGGCGTGAAGACGCCGACCGGCTTCAAGGCGGCTTACGAGCAGTTTGTCGAGGGTGGCTGGCCGAGCCTGGCGCATGACGTTGCCCACGGCGGCCAAGGCCTGCCGGAATCGCTGGGCCTGGCCCTGAGTGAGATGGTCGGTGAGTCGAACTGGTCGTGGGGCATGTACCCCGGCCTGTCCCATGGCGCCATGAACACCATTTCCGAGCACGGCACGCCTGAGCAGCAAGAGGTCTACCTGACCAAGCTGGTTTCCGGCGAGTGGACCGGCACTATGTGCCTGACCGAGCCGCACTGCGGCACTGACCTGGGCATGCTGCGTACCAAGGCCGAGCCTCAGGCTGACGGTTCGTACAAAGTGTCGGGCACCAAGATCTTCATTTCCGCTGGCGAGCACGACATGGCCGACAACATCGTCCATATCGTGCTGGCCCGCCTGCCCGATGCCCCGGCTGGTACCAAAGGCATCTCGCTGTTCATCGTGCCGAAGTTCATGCCCAACGCCGAAGGCGCTGCCGGCGAGCGTAACGCCGTGAGCTGTGGCTCGATCGAACACAAGATGGGCATCCACGGTAACGCCACCTGCGTGATGAACTTCGACGGCGCAACCGGCTACCTGATCGGCCCGGCCAACAAAGGCCTGAACTGCATGTTCACCTTCATGAACACCGCTCGCCTGGGCACCGCACTGCAAGGCCTGGCCCACGCCGAAGTGGCCTTCCAGGGCGGCCTGAAGTATGCCCGTGAGCGCCTGCAGATGCGCTCGCTGACCGGCCCTAAAGCCCCTGAAAAGGCGGCCGACCCGATCATCGTCCACCCGGACGTGCGCCGCATGCTGCTGACCATGAAAGCCTTCGCTGAAGGCAACCGCGCCATGGTCTACTTCACCGCCAAGCAGGTCGACATCGTCAAGTACAGCCAGGACGAAGAAGAGCGCAAGAAAGCTGACGCGCTGCTGGCTTTCATGACCCCGATCGCCAAGGCCTTCATGACCGAAGTCGGTTTCGAGGCCGCCAACCACGGCGTGCAGATCTACGGCGGCCATGGTTTCATCGCCGAGTGGGGCATGGAACAGAACGTGCGCGACAGCCGTATCTCCATGCTGTACGAAGGCACTACCGGCATCCAGGCCCTCGACCTGCTCGGCCGCAAGGTGCTGATGACCCAAGGTGAAGCGCTGAAGGGCTTTACCAAGATCGTGCACAAGTTCTGCCAGGCGCAAGAAGGCGTCGAGGCGGTCAAAGAGTTCGTCGAGCCGCTGGCGGCCATCAACAAGGAATGGGGCGAGCTGACCATGAAGGTCGGTATGGCCGCCATGAAAGATCGCGAAGAAGTGGGTGCCGCTTCGGTCGATTACCTGATGTATTCCGGTTATGCCTGCCTGGCCTACTTCTGGGCTGACATCGCCCGCCTGGCTGCCGAAAAGCTGGCTGCCGGTACTGAAGAAGTGGCGTTCTACACCGCCAAGCTGCAGACCGCGCGCTTCTACTTCCAGCGCATCCTGCCGCGTACCCGTACCCATGTGGCGGCGATGCTGTCGGGTGCAGGTAACCTGATGGCGATGGAAGAAGAGCACTTCGGTCTGTCTTACTGACCCATAAGCTGTAGAAAAAACCCGCCTGCCCTCACCGGCAGGCGGGTTTTTTCGTTTCGGGGTCAGGGCATTGCCAGCGGGTATTCAACTGTTCACGCGCGCTGCCGATGAAATAAGGGCACAATGCCACTATTGATCTGCCGGGTTGGAGATTACCCTTGTTTCGTCTTGATGCTGTACGCGTAAGCCACTTCCTGCCTTCGCTGTTTCTGTTGCTGGCAGGCCTTGCGGCGGCTTACGTAAGAGACCTCAGTGTCTTTTTCACGTCGCTGTTCAATGTGCTGCCCACCTTGGTCCTGCTATTGGGCGGTGCCTACTGCGCCGTTTATCGCCGCCAGCGCGAGCTGTTTCTGATGGTCACGGTGTACATCGCCTACTATCTGCTCGACACCCAGACCGACTTCTACCGCGACAACGGCCACGTGCGCGCGGATGCCGCGGTGATCTTCCATCTGGTGTGCCTGCTGCTACCAGCCCTGTTCGCGCTGTATGGCGCCTGGCAGGAGCGCACCCACCTGCTGCAGGACCTGGTCGCGCGCTTCGCGGTGCTGTTTGCCGTTGCCAGCGTCGCTGTGGCCCTCGAGCAAAGCTACCCCGATACGCTGCTGACGTGGCTGGCGGAGATCCGCTGGCCGTCCTTGCATGGCCAGTGGATGAGCCTGATCCAGATGGCCTACCCGTTGTTCCTCGCGGTGTTCATCCTGCTGGTGGTGCAGTACCTGCGCGAGCCCAGGCCCTTGCACGCGGCGCAGGTGATTGGCCTGATCGGCGTCTTCTGGATGCTGCCGCAAACGTTCATCCTGCCCTTCACCCTGAACATCATGTGCAGCCAGGTGATGTTGATGATCGCCGCTGCCGTCGCGCACGAGGCTTATCAGATGGCCTTTCGTGATGAGCTTACCGGCCTGCCGGGGCGCCGCGCCTTGAACGAGCGCATGCAACGGCTAGGGCGCAACTATGTGATCGCCATGACCGACGTCGACCACTTCAAGAAATTCAACGATACCCACGGCCACGATGTCGGCGACCAGGTGCTACGGCTGGTGGCCAGCCGGTTGTCCAAGGTCACCGGCGGCGGTCGGGCCTATCGCTATGGCGGCGAGGAATTTGCACTGGTCTTCGCGGGCAAGACGGCAGAAGAATGTGTGCCGCACGTGCAAGCCGTGCGCGAGATGATTGCCAACTACGCCATGCAACTGCGTGACCCGAACAGCCGCCCGCAGGACGATTCGGCAGGGCGACAGCGCCGCGGTGGCAGCGGCGCCGGTACGGTTTCGGTAACCATCAGCATCGGCGTTGCCGAGCGCCAAGCCGATCACCGCAACCCGGAGGCCGTGCTCAAGTCTGCCGATCAGGCGCTGTATAGCGCCAAAGAGGCGGGGCGCAATTGTGTCATGGTGCATGGGCAACAATCGCAACGTGGAGCGGTGCGAATGGCATGACCAGATTAGACCATACGGTCAACTGATGACCCTATGTCTCGTAAAAGTTGTTCGGTTACACTGCCAGCAACCCAGTGTCGCGGTTCTCCGAGACCGCCCCGACCCTACTAGCGAGAGGTTGTCATGGCCGACTATAAAGCGCCCCTGCGCGACATGCGCTTCGTTCTGAATGAAGTCTTCAACGTGGCCGAGCAATGGGCACAGTTGCCCGCGCTGGCCGACGTGGTCGATGCCGAAACCGCCCTGGCTGTGCTGGAGGAAGCCGGCAAGGTCACCGCGCGGACCATCGCCCCGCTCAGCCGCGCCGCCGATGAAGAGGGCTGCCGCTGGGACAACGGTGCGGTGAGCACGCCCGCTGGCTTCATCGACGCTTACAACACTTATGCCGAAGGCGGCTGGGTGGGTGTGGGCGGTGACCCGCTGTTCGGCGGCATGGGTATGCCCAAGGTCATCTCGGCCCAGGTCGAGGAAATGGTCAACGCGTCGAGCCTGGCCTTCGGCCTGTACCCGATGCTGACTGCCGGCGCCTGCCTGTCGATCAATGCCCACGCCAGTGAAGCACTCAAGGCAGCCTACCTGCCCAACATGTACGCTGGCGTCTGGGCGGGCTCCATGTGCCTGACCGAGCCCCATGCCGGTACCGACCTCGGCATCATCCGCACCAAGGCGGAGCCCCAGGCCGATGGCAGCTACAAGGTCAGTGGCACCAAGATCTTCATCACCGGTGGCGAGCATGACCTGACCGAGAACATCATCCACCTGGTGCTGGCCAAGTTGCCGGATGCCCCGGCCGGGCCCAAAGGTATTTCGTTGTTCCTGGTGCCCAAGTTCCTGGTCAACCCGGACGGCAGCCTGGGCGCACGCAACCCCGCCACCTGTGGCTCGATCGAACACAAGATGGGTATCCAGGCATCAGCCACCTGCGTGATGAACTTCGACGAAGCGGTCGGTTACATTGTCGGTGAGCCGAACAAGGGTTTGGCGGCCATGTTCACCATGATGAACTATGAGCGCCTGGGCGTAGGCATCCAAGGCCTGGCATCGGCCGAACGTTCCTACCAGAACGCCGTGGAGTATGCCCGTGACCGCCTGCAGAGCCGCGCCCCGACCGGCCCGCAAGCCAAGGACAAGGCCGCAGACCCGATCATCGTCCACCCGGACGTACGGCGCATGCTGTTGACCATGAAGGCCTTGATCGAAGGCGGACGCGCCTTCTCCAGCTACGTGGCGATGCAGCTCGACAGTGCCAAGTACAGCGAAGACCCGACCACCCGCAAGCGCAGTGAAGAACTGGTGGCGCTGTTGACCCCGGTTGCCAAGGCCTTCCTCACCGACCTTGGCCTTGAGTGCACCGTGCATGGCCAGCAGGTGTTCGGCGGGCATGGCTACATCAGGGAGTGGGGGCAGGAGCAATTGGTACGTGATGTGCGAATTACGCAGATCTACGAAGGCACCAACGGCATCCAGGCCCTCGACCTGATGGGGCGCAAGGTGGTGGCCAGTGGGGGTGCGTACTACAAGCTGTTCTCCGACGAGATACGCCGGTTTGTCGCCGGTGCCGACAGTGAACTGGATGAGTTTGCCAAACCCTTGGGTGCTTACCTTGACCAGCTGGACGGGCTGACCGAGTGGGTACTGGAGCAGGCCAAGGGTAACCCCAATGAAATTGGCGCCGCTTCGGTCGAGTACCTGCAGGCGTTTGGTTACGTCGCCTATGGCTACATGTGGGCGTTGATGGCGCGGGCGGCCAAGGCTGGCGAGGGGGATGAAGCCTTCTACTCCGGCAAACTGGGGACGGCGCGGTTCTACTTTGCGCGTCTGTTGCCGCGGGTGCAGTCATTGGTGGCCTCGGTCAAGGCGGGGAGCGAGGCGCTGTATCTGCTGGAGGCTCAGCAGTTCTGATCTGTTGATGCTGGGGGGGCGAAGCGCCCCCAATCCCCGGTATGACTAGCAATGAATCCTCTTTGTAAGCCTTTTCCTACACAACGTGGTGACTTTTCACCACTGTTCTCAGATTGGATCCACAGGTAATCTTTACCACATGGACGTTGCGCAGGAAGCGCAAAGGACAGATCAAGGAAGACGACGAAGGACTTCCTGCCAGGATGGCGGGGCGATATGGATGTCACAGGGAAACAGTCTGGGAAACCCCGCTTCGGCGGGGTTTTCTTTGTGCGCGTGTTTTGCAGCCGAGCACATCCTTTCAGCCGAGCACATCCAGTGGCGAGCCTCCCAGGTGGCGCGCGTCTGTCTCTTCTTCCAGCACTGTACGCAGCAGCTCGACCGACGCCTGCTGGCGCTGTGCATCGCGGAACACCAGCCCAACCTTGAGCGGCACCCGCGGCTCGCTCAATGGCTTCCACAGCAGGCCCTGGTCATCCTCGGCCGCGTCCTTGGCCCGGCCAGGCAGGATGGTGGCCAGCGCCGTGTGCGCCAGGCTGTCGAGAATCCCGGCCATGTTGTTCATTTCTGCCTGCACCTGCGGCCGACGCCCCTGGCTGGCCAACTGCGCCTGCCAGATCTGGCGAATCTGAAACTCCTCGCCCAGCATCAGCATGGGTAGCTCGGCTGCCTGACGGATCGACACCTTCTTGAAATCCTTCAAGGGGTGGGTATCGGGGATGACAAGTTGCAGTTCATCTTCGTACAGCAGCAGGCCATGCAGCCCAGGTTGGCGCGGCGGCAGGTAGCTGATGCCGATGTCCAGGCTGCCATTGAGCAAACGCCGTTCGATTTCCAGCCCCGACAGCTCGTAGATCTGCACCACAAGGTGCGGCTGTGCCTTGCGCAAGCGTTCGAGCAGCTGCGGCACCAGGCTTGGCCGCACGGTCTGCAGCACGCCGATGGCCAAGGTGCGCAGGGACTGGCCCTTGAAGTTGCGCATGGCCTCATGGGCCCGTTGCAAGCCATCGAGCAACGGCAGGGCATGGTTGTACAGCGTGTGTGCGGCCAAGGTCGGCAGCAGGCGCTTGTTGCTGCGCTCGAACAGGTTCAGGTCGAGGCTGTGTTCCAGTTGGCGTATCTGTTGGGAAAGCGCTGGCTGGGACAGTGACAGACGCTCGGCGGCGCGGCCTACGTGGCCTTCTTCGTACACCGCGACGAAATAACGCAGTTGGCGGAAATCCATAAGTAACACTTATCGAAAATGCTGGAAAAACGAAATGGTCGAAAACCTTCGCGAAGCCTAGTCTATCGCCGTATTCCAGTGGGTTACAGCGGTCATTGAGCTGATTGTTACCCCAGATGAAAAACACTTTTGATAGGCAAGGCTAAATATCAAGTGCCGGCATTCAGACCGCACATAGCCGCCCTTTACCGTGATTGGTTGGAGCCCTGATGAACCTGTTCAACCTGCGCCGGTCGGCAGCCGCCGCTGTCGCCGAGCCCAAGCGTGCGCCGGTGACCGTGGCGGATGCGCCGCAGTTGTCCCGCGAGCGCCTGATGCCGAGCACCGAACGTGCGCCGCAGATGTTCGTGCGTGGTCAGGGTTCGTGGTTGTGGGACAGCGAAGGGCATGCCTACCTGGATTTCACCCAGGGTGGTGCGGTAAACAGCCTTGGCCACAGCCCCAGCGTGCTGGTCAAGGCACTGGGTAACCAGGCCCAGGCACTGATCAACCCAGGTTCCGGTTATCACAGCCGCGCGCTGCTGGCACTGGTCGAACGCCTGTGCCAGAGCACCGGCAGCGACCAGGCCTACCTGCTCAACAGCGGCGCCGAAGCCTGCGAAGGGGCGATCAAGCTGGCGCGCAAATGGGGCCAGCTACACCGTAACGGCGCCTATCACATCATCACTGCCAGCCAGGCTTGCCATGGCCGCAGCCTGGGCGCGTTGTCGGCCTCCGACCCACTGCCGTGCAATCGTTGCGAACCGGGCCTGCCGGGTTTCAGCAAGGTGCCGTTCAATGACCTGGCGGCGCTGCATGCAGCAGTGGATTCGCGCACCGTCGCGATCATGCTCGAACCGATCCAGGGCGAGGCAGGTGTTATTCCGGCCACGCAGGCGTACCTGAAGGGCGTCGAAACACTGTGCCGCGAGCTGGGCATCCTGTTGATCCTCGATGAGGTGCAGACCGGCATCGGCCGTTGTGGCGCCCTGCTCGCCGAGCAGAGCTACGGCGTGCGGGCCGACATCATCACCCTGGGCAAGGGCCTGGGTGGTGGTGTGCCGCTGGCGGCCTTGCTGGCGCGCGGTAGCGCTTGCTGCGCCGAGCCGGGTGAGCTGGAAGGCAGCCACCATGGCAACGCGCTGATGAGCGCTGCTGGCCTGGCAGTGCTCGATACCGTGCTGGAGCCTGGCTTTTTCGAGCATGTACAGGACAGCGGTCGCCACCTGCGTGAAGGCCTTTGCCGCTTGGCGGGGCGATATGGCCAGGGCGAGGCGCGCGGCCAAGGCCTGCTGTGGGCCTTGCAACTGCAGGAGCGCGTCGCTCAGGACTTGGTCAAGGCTGCCCTGCATGAAGGCCTGCTGCTCAATGCCCCGCAGGCCGATGTGGTGCGCTTCTCGCCCGCGCTGACCGTGAGCAAGGGCAACATCGACGAAATGCTCCTGCGCCTGGCCCGCGCCTTTGCTCGTCTGCATGCACAGCAGCAGGCCCGCCGGGAAATGCCGGCGTAACCGAATTCAACGAACCGTCTGGCGTTTCTGCGCATCGCCCTTGGCCTGTTTCATTTGGCCAGGGGCGTTTTTTTTTGCCCGGTATTGCAGGGGTGTGGAACCTCTGCGAAGCGCGGCTAGTCTTTGTTGAGACCCTTCAGGAGAGACTCGCATGGACTTCATTCGTATCATCATCGCCATCCTGCTGCCGCCACTTGGGGTGTTTCTGCAGGTGGGCTTCGGCGGGGCATTCTGGCTGAATATTCTGCTGACCCTGCTGGGGTACATTCCGGGGATCGTGCATGCGGTGTATATCATCGCCAAGCGATGAACGCATTGGGGCCGCGTTGCGGCCCTTTTAGCGACGAAAGGCCAGATTCAGTGAGGGACCTGGCCTAACACCCGGCAATAGAACCTCCACTCCTCTTCCAGCGCATGCGCCAGGTTCTCTGCCTGTCGGAACCCGTGTCGCTCCCCCGCATAAAAGTGCCCTTCGGCCTCTATGCCATTTGCCTTCAGTGCATCGAGCATCAGGCGCGTCTGCTCCGGCACCACCACAGCATCTAGTTCACCCTGGAAGAAAACCACCGGCACCTTGATCTGCGCGGCATGCAGCAGTGGCGTGCGTGCGTGATAGCGCTCGGCGTCTTGCAGTGGGTCGCCGATCAACCAGTCCAGGTAATCCCCTTCAAACTTGTGCGTGGCGCGGCTCAGGGCAATGGGGTCACTGACCCCGTAGAGGCTGGCCCCCGCTCGGAACACGTCGTGGAACGCCAGGGCGCACAGCGTGGTGTAACCGCCCGCGCTGCCACCGCGGATGAAGGCCTTGTGCGGGTCGATCAGCCCCAGCCCGGCCAGGTGCGTGACCGCCGCGCAAGCATCCTCGACATCCCGCTCGCCCCAGTGCAGGTGCAGGGCCTGGCGATAGTCCCGGCCATAGCCGGTACTGCCCCGGTAATTCAGGTCGGCGACGGCGAAGCCGCGCTGGGTCCAGTACTGGATGCGGGGGTCGAGCGCCGGGTAGCAGGCCGACGTCGGCCCGCCATGGATAAACACCACCAGGGGCGCGGGCGCCTTGGCGTGCATGGCCGGGTAGAAGAAGCCATGGGCGATGCCGTTGCCACTGGTGTAGCGAATGGACTGCGGCATGCTGATGGCTTCGGCGGGCAGTACCTCGGCACCCCCTGCCAGCACGCGTACCTCGTGATTGCTGCGGTCGATGGCAATGACTGCCGCCGGGCTGACGGGGGATGCGGCGATGGCATAGAGGTGCCCGTCATCCATGGCCAGGCTGCGAAAGCGCGTGTAGGCACTGGCGAAACGTTCTACCGGTTGCTCGGCGGTGCGCAGCCCCAACTGCCCAAAACCGCCCTCGAACCAACTGGCCACATAGCTTTGCGGCCCCAGGGCCAGCCAACTGCTGGCGCCAAGTTGCCAGGGCGCCGAGGCATGGTCGGCGGGTTCGGCGGGCAGGGCCTGCCAGTGCCCGTCGACTTCCCCCCAGGGCTGCCAGAAACCGTCGCGATCAGACAGGCAATACAAGCGGCCCTGCGCGTCGAAACGCGGTTGTTGCAGAGACTCGTCCTGGCCTGCCACGCAACACGCAGGCCCCCATGCGCCGCTGCTGTCGCGTTGGCGAAGTAGCAGGCGCGTGTGTGTCCAGGGTTGTGCCGGGCGGTCCCATTCGACCCAGGCCAGGCGCTGCCCATCACTGCTCACGGTGGGTGATGCGTAGAAGTCGGCGCCTTCAGCCAGCACCTCGCGCGAGCCTTCGCGCAGGGCAATCAGGCGATGCTCCACGGTTTGCCCATGGCGCTCTTCGACCGCCAGCACTTGGCCGTCGTGCCAGTGCACATCGCCGTAGCGGCACTGCTGGTCGTCGGTAAGCCGCTTGGGTACGGCACCGTCCAGCGTCTGGGTATAGAGCTGCTGATCTTTCTCGTTGACGAAGACCAGCCCTTCACCGCCGAGGCAAAAGCTGCCCCCGCCATATTCGTAAACCCGGCTGCGCACGCTGAAACCATCCGGCGTCAGGCACTGGGCCTGGTGTTGATGCCAGTGCCAGATTCGGCAGGCACCGTCGGCCGGGCGAAACTCGTTCCAGAACAACCCGGTGGGGCCGACCTTGAGCTCGGCGAAGTCGGTACCAGCGGCGACGGCCTGGGCTGCGCTGAATTCAGCCGCGGGCGATGACACGGGAGTTTCGATCATTGCGGAAGGTCATCTCTTCAATGGCGAGTTGGGCGGTTTCTGCCTCCTCGCGGGCCTTGAGGATGATGCCGTGATCCGCCGATTTTGCGCACACCGGGTCGGCGTTGCTGGCATCGCCGGTGAGCATGAAGGCCTGGCAACGGCAGCCGCCGAAGTCCTTTTCCTTCTCGTCGCAGGAGCGGCAGGGCTCAGGCATCCATTGGTAACCGCGAAAGCGGTTGAAACCGAACGAGTCGTACCAGATGTGGTGCAGGTCGTGGTCACGCACGTTGGGGAACTGCACCGGCAGTTGGCGGGCGCCGTGGCAGGGCAGGGCGGTGCCGTCCGGGGTGATGGTGAGGAACAGGTTGCCCCAGCCATTCATGCAGGCCTTGGGGCGTTCTTCGTAGTAGTCAGGGGTGACGAAGATCAGCTTGCACGGGTTGCCTTCGGCCTTGAGCTTGTCACGGTATTCATTGGTGATACGTTCGGCCCGCTGCAGCTGTGCGCGAGTCGGCAGCAGCCCCAGGCGGTTGAGGTGCGCCCAGCCATAGAACTGGCAAGTGGCAAGCTCGACGAAGTCGGCCTCGAGCGCAATGCACAGCTCGATGATGCGGTCGATCTTGTCGATGTTGTGCCGATGGGTAACGAAGTTGAGCACCATCGGGTAGCCGTGGGCTTTTACGGCACGGGCCATCTCCAGCTTCTGCGCGAAGGCCTTCTTCGAGCCGGCCAGCAGGTTGTTGACCTGCTCGTCGCTGGCCTGGAAGCTGATCTGGATGTGGTCCAGGCCGGCGGTCTTGAACTCGGCGATGCGCGCTTCGGTGAGGCCAATGCCCGAGGTGATCAGGTTGGTGTAGTAGCCCAGCCGGCGCGCCTCGCCGATCAGCGCGGCGAGGTCCTGGCGCACCAGCGGTTCGCCACCGGAAAAGCCGATCTGCGCGGCGCCCATTTCGCGCGCCTCGGCCATCACCTTGAACCACTGCGCGGTGCTCAGCTCCTGGCCCTGGGCTGCGAAGTCCAGCGGGTTGGAGCAGTACGGGCATTGCAGCGGGCAGCGGTAGGTCAGCTCGGCCAGCAACCACAGCGGCAGGCCGACCTCAGGCGTGGCCGGCAGGTCAGGCGAGGACGATCCAGTGTTCGCCACGGGCCACCTCCATGAACTGCTCGATGTCGTCGGCCACTTCCGGGACATCCGGGAACTGCTGGGCCAGTACGGCAATGATCGCCGCGACGTCGCGTTGGCCGTCGATCAGGCCGCCGATCAGCGCGGCGCTGTCGTTGAGCTTGATCATGCCCTCGGGGTACAGCAGCACATGGCCTTTCTGGGCCGGCTCGTACTGGAAGCGGTAGCCGGGGCGCCAGTTCGGCACCTGCTTGCGATCGAAACTCATAGGGCGATCCCCTTGTGCCAGACCCGTTCCTGGGTGACCGAATGATAAGGCGGGCGGTTCAGCTCGTAGGCCATGCTCATGGCATCGAGCATGCTCCAGAGGATATCCAGCTTGAACTGCAGGATCTCCAGCATACGCTCCTGGCCCGCGCGGGTGGTGTAGTGCTGCAAGGTAATCGCCAGCCCGTGCTCGACATCACGCCGGGCCTGGCCCAGGCGGGTGCGGAAGTATTCGTAGCCGGCCGGGTCGATCCAGGGGTAGTGCTGTGGCCAGCTGTCCAGGCGCGACTGGTGGATCTGCGGGGCGAACAGCTCGGTCAGCGAGCTGCTGGCCGCCTCTTGCCAGCTGGCGCGGCGGGCAAAGTTGACGTAGGCGTCTACGGCAAAGCGCACGCCGGGCAGCACAAGCTCCTGGGAGCGCAGTTGCTCAGGGTCCAGGCCAACGGCCTGGCCAAGGCGCAGCCAGGCTTCGATACCCCCGTCTTCGCCAGGGGCGCCATCGTGGTCGAGCAGGCGCTGGATCCACTCGCGGCGCACTTCGCGGTCCGGGCAGTTGGCCAGGATCGCGGCATCCTTCATCGGGATGTTGACCTGGTAGTAGAAGCGGTTGGCTACCCAGCCCTGTATTTGCTCGCGGGTGGCGCGGCCCTGGTACATCGCCACGTGATAGGGGTGATGAATGTGGTAGTAGGCGCCTTTCGCGCGCAGGGCCTGCTCGAACTCGGCAGGGGACATCGGCAATGGGTCGCTCATCAGGCCTCCTTACAACGCGATGCTCATGCCATCGAAGGCGACTTCAACGCCCCGACGCTGGACCTCGGCCCGTTCAGGCGAGTCTTCATCGAGAATCGGGTTGGTGTTGTTGATGTGGATAAGTACCTTGCGCTGGCGCGGGAAGCCATCGAGCACTTCGAGCATGCCGCCTGGCCCGTTCTGCGCCAGGTGGCCCATCTCGCGGCCGGTGCGGGTGCCGACGCCACGGCGCTGCATTTCATCGTCTTCCCACAAGGTGCCGTCGACCAGCAGGCAGTCGGCGCCGTGCATCATCGCCAGCAGCTTGTCGTCGACCTGGCCAAGGCCTGGGGCGTAGAACAGCTTGCCGCCGGTGCGGGTGTCTTCGACCAGCAGGCCCAGGTTGTCGCCCGGGTGAGGGTCGAAGCGGTGCGGTGAATAGGGCGGCGCGGCGCTGCGCAGGGGGAAGGGGGTGAACCGGAGGTTGGGGCAGGCGTCGATGACGAAGCTGCCTTCCAGCTCGATGCGGTTCCACTGCAGGCCGCCGTTCCAGTGGCTGAGCATGTTGAACAGCGGGAAGCCGGTGGTCAGGTCCTGGTGGACCATGTCGGTGCACCAGACCTGATGCGGGCAGCCTTCGCGCAGGCTGAGCAGGCCGGTGGTGTGGTCGATCTGGCTGTCGAGCAAGACGATGGCATTGATGCCGGTATCGCGCAGGGCGCGGGCCGGTTGCATCGGCGCAAAGGCCTGAAGCTGGGCGCGGATATCGGGCGAGGCGTTGCACAGGACCCAGTGCTCGCCGTCGTCGGACAGCGCGATGGACGACTGGGTGCGCGCCGTGGCACGCAGGCTGCCGTCGCGATAGCCCTTGCAGTTGACGCAGTTGCAGTTCCACTGGGGGAAGCCGCCGCCGGCGGCGGAACCGAGAATCTGGATGTACATGGCCACTCTCTACCGGAAAACCGTATCCGAAAAACACAAACGCCCCGGCGGGCCGAGGCGTCGAACCGTAAGCAGAGCTTAGCGGTTGGCGAAGTACATGGTGACTTCGAAGCCGATACGCAGATCAGTGTATGCAGGTTTGGTCCACATGGGATGACTCCTTCCGAACGGGTTGGGTTGGTCAGCTACTTGTTGGGTACCGCCGGGCGCCGGAGGTTCCCTTGACTGAGATTGCGCTATCTTACAAGAAAAATTTGTACTGAAAGGTTAATTATTGGAAAAGCGCCCTTGCAGTTCACGTAACAATACGCCTTTGCTCTTCACCAAGCTGGGCCTGGTGCGGCCGCATTGGCCAGGCAGAGCCAAGGGGCGCGGTGGGCAAGAAGGCTGCCTAGGAGCACGTCCAGATCGGCCTGTTGCGTCATCAGGATAGACCGGTGCAGGTCATTCAGCCTGTCGGATTGTATCGCCATGTGTGCCTGCCATGCCCACTCGGCCACCTCGGCATTGGCCATGGCCGATTCGACGAACTGCTCGGCCAAGGCTTGCCGGGCGGTGCAGTCCAGTGTCACGCCCTGGCTTAGCAACGCATGCAGGTGAGCGAGTATTTCGGCATGGCTGGCATGGGGCGACTGCACGCCGAACAGCAGGCCATTGCAGCCTTCTATCTGACGGAAGGCGCTGAAAACGGCGTAGCCCAATTGCAGCTCCACCCGTAGGCGTTGGTACACCGGCCCTTGCAACAACTGGGCGAGCAGGCGGCCGCTGGCTTGCTGGTTGGCCGCCACCGGGCAGAACAGCAGCAGGGCGTTTTCGCTGCCTGCGAGCGCAGTGTCAACCCAGCGACGGCCCTGCCAAATGGGCAGTGGCGTCGCTGTGGCGCCCTGGCCTGGGCAGGCGCCCAGCACGGCGCCAAGGGCGGCCAATTCTTCAAAGCCCAGCGCCAGGCCGTGCCAGCGGGCAGTTGCCCATACCTGGTCAAGCAGTGGCTGGTCGAGTGTGCAAGGCGGCAACGGCTCGGCATTGCTGCCAAGAATGGCGTCAGGCAGTTGCTTGAGCAGGGCTCTGATCGGGATCTGCGCGGGTTCTGGGTTCGGCTGACCTTGCCAGCTATCGTGTGAGGGCGCGTTCAGCAAGGCGAGGGCTTCATCGACGGCGCGGAGCACCGCTGAGGGTTGGCCGGCGCAACGTAGCTGCCAATACTCGCCAGCTTCGCTGAACTGCAGTTGCAACGCCACCTGTTCGGCGCGCTCCTGCAAGGGACGCAAGGCCTGGCACAGGATGGGAAACAGCGCACGTCGAAGAGGTGAAGGCAGGTGCCAGCGCAGGTACAGCGCCGCGTACTCGCGTGTCGGTGGCAGCGCGTCGCTGATGGCCAATGCCGCGGGTAACGGTGCCTTTGCGGCGAGCGGCTCGGCCGTCAGCAGAGGGTCGGCGGCGGGTATCTGCCATTGACCATGGCTGGCGTAAGGGAGGCTGGCAAGCAGTGCCTCCAGTGCGCGTAAAGCTTGCTTGTCGAGTGCTGCGAAAGGCTGGTCTGCGCTGTCCCGTCGTGCCAGTTCAAGCGGGCTGGCGGCCCGCTCGCGGCTGCGTTGCAGTTGGCCGAACTGGGCATTGAGGTGCTGCAGGTCGCTCTGGCGAATAAAGCCGAACCAGCCGTGCAGCAATGCGATAGCTTCGTCGACAGAGGCGTCGGTACCGAGCTGCAAGTCGATGTGCCAGAGCATCTGCCCGGCGAAAGCATACAGCGGTTCGGCTTTGACTCCCCGCAGCCAGCCGCGCTGGCGAAGCGCGTTCAGCCATCCGCCCGGGCGGCTGTCGCCTAGCAGGTCGATCAGTAAGCCAAGCGCGCGTTCGCCACCTTCGGGCAGGCCTTCATGGGCGAAGATGAACGGCTGATCGGCCGCCAGCAGCGGCGGCGGCATTGCTTGCTCGACACGCCCACCGGCCGGGAACAGGCTGCCAAATTGCCGGCCCAGGCGCTCCAGTGCATCCAAGGGTTGTGGGCCGCACAGGCTCAGGGTGACCTGACCGCCCTGGTAGAAGCGTTGGTGAAACATCCCGAGAGCCCGTTGGAACGCGGGGTCCTGCAGGGCAAGGGTAAACCGGTTGCCGGCATGAAAGCCGCTTAATGGATGCTGCGGCGAAACCGACTGCAGCAAGGCGAACTGCTGTTGTGCCTGCGGGTTACGTGACCAGGCGATGAACTCGGCGTGAATCACCTCACGCTCTTGGCGCTGGCGCTCGATGCCAAGGTCGGGCTCGACCAACATCTGGCACAGGCGCTCCAGCCCACCGGCCAGCGCCGCCGGTGGGACTTCGAAGAAGAAGTCGGTGGTGCGCTCACGGGTGCTGGCGTTGACCTGGCCGCCGAGGGACTGGACGTAGCGCATCAGCCCATGCTGCTGCGCGAATGTACGGGTCCCGAGGAAGAACAGGTGTTCAAGGAAGTGGGCCAGCCCAGGCCATTGCGCCGGGGCATCGTGGCTACCCGCGTGCACCCGCAACGCCGCCGCCGCGCGCTTGAGGCGCGGGGCATGGCGCAGGGTCAGCTGCAGGCCGTTGGCGAGGGTGAGGTGGCGCGTAGCGTCAGGCATGAGGGGCTCCGGTCAGCCTTTACTCAGATGCAGCTCCTGGCGCAAATCGGTCAGGTAGGGAAATGCCTTGCGCCCCTCTATCACGCGCTCATGCGCAAGCTCCGCCAGCAACTGGCATTCATCCCGCCCGGCCATGGCCAGCAGGCTGCCATCCGGGCCGATGATGCTGCTCTGCCCGCAATACTGGATTTCATCCTCGGCCCCGCAGTAGTTCGCATACACCAGGTAGCACTGGTTCTCCTGTGCGCGTGCCCGTACCGTCACCTGGCAGATGAAATCGTAGGGCGTCATGTTCGCCGTCGGCACCAGGATCAGTTCCGCGCCCGCCAGCGCCAGGCGCCGGGCGTTCTCCGGGAACTCGATGTCATAGCAGATCAGCATGCCGACTTTCCAGCCATCCAGTTCCACAACCGGGAAGTGATCGGCGCCTGCGCTGAACATCGACCGGTCAAGCTCCCCGAACAGATGCGTCTTGCGGTAGTTGCACAGGCTGCGACCCTGGGCATCGATCAGTTGCACGCTGTTATAGATCGCGCCGTCATCGCCCCGCTCCGGGTAGCCATAGACGATCGCGATGCGATGGGCCTGGGCGATTTCCACCACATTCATGGCCGCTAGGCCATCACTGGCCTCGGCCAGGCGTTCGACCTGGGCCAGGCCGATGTTGTAGCCGGTCAGGAACATCTCCGGGCACACCAGCAGTTGAGCGCCGCGCTCAGCCGCCAGTTGGGCCTGGTGCTGCAGCCGTTGCAGGTTGCCTGGCACGTCCAGTGGGTTGGGTGCGCCTTGGAACAGAGCGATGCGCATGGCGCCTCCTTGTTTCAGTCGGCCAGCGCGATAGGGCCGATTTCATCGAACACATCGCCTGGGCCTGGGTTGTCCGGGTGGGTCTGGCCACCGAAGTGGTTCATGATACCCCACACGGCATTGAGCGAAGTCTGCACCGCGCCTTCTACCCAGGCCGGCGTCCACGACACGTCGTCACCGGCGATGAACATGCCGCGTTGTTCGGCGGGCATGTCCTGCTGCATGAAGTGCGCGTACATGCGCTGGTTGTAGCGGTAATGGCCCGGCAGCGCGCCCTTGAAGGCGCCGAGGAAGTGCGGGTCGGCCTCCCAGGAAATGGTGATCGGGTCGCCGATGATGTGCCCGGCGATATCGGTCTTCGGGTAGATTTTCTTCAAGGCGTCGAGGGCCAGTTGCACGCGCTTTTCGACCGGGTGCGGGAGCATTTTCAGCGCATCGCTCATCCACGCGTAGGACAGGCAGATCACACCGGGTTTGTCGTCGCCGTTATCGAACAGATAGGTACCCCGGGTGAGGCGGTCGGTGAGGGTCATGCTCATCAGATCGCGGCCGGTTTGCGGGTCTTTGTCCTTCCAGAACGGGCGGTCGACCATGACGAAGGTTTTCGACGATTGCATGTAGCGGGTGCGGTCCAGGGCCATCCACATCTTCTGCGAGAACAGCGATTCTTCGCAGTCGATCTGGGTGGTCAGCAGCCAGGTCTGGCAGGTGGCGAGCACGGCGGCGTAATGGCGGGTATCACCCCAGTTGTCGGTGACCGCAAGCCGGCCATCGGCGGCACGGGCGATGCGTTTGACCCCGGTGCGTGGCGCACCCCCGTGTAACGAGCTGAGGCTGGTGCCTTCAGGCCAGTGGGCGCAGCGCTCTGGCGCATGCCGCCAGATACCTTGCGGCACCTGCTCCACGCCGCCCACCACCAGGTGCTGGTGATCGTCGCAGTTGGTCATCACCACGCGGAAGATTTCCAGCATCGAATTGGGGAAGTCCGAGTCCCAGCCACCGGTGCCGAAGCCGACCTGGCCGAACACCTCCCGGTGCTGGAAGCTCAGCTTGGCGAATGAGCGCGAAGTGGCGACGAAGTCGTAGAAGGTGCGGTCGTCCCACAGGGGCACCAGCGTGTTCCACAGTTCTTTGAGGCGCGGTACATCACGGTCGCGGATCGCCTGCTGGATGTCGGCAAATTGAGCGCCGCTCTCCAGCGCGTCGGCCCAGGCGTTGGCCACTTCATGGAACAGCTCAGGCAGGTCGGCGACTTTCTCGGCGTAGTAGGTCTGGCCTTCCAGGTCGATCACCGTGCTGCCGGAGGCCGGCGTCAGCGGGTTGGGGAAGGGTTTGGTCTCCAGGCCCAGCTTGTCCACATAGTGGTAGAAGGCCGTTGAAGAAACCGGAAAGCGCATGCCGCCGAGCTCGGCGATGATTCCGTCGGTGCCGTTGAAGGCTTGCGAGCGCAACCGGCCACCGAGCTTCGAGGCCTCATAGACCACTGGTTTGAGGCCCAGCTTCATCAGCTCGTAGGCCGCCACCAGGCCGGCGATACCGGCACCCACGATCGCCACTTCTTCGCCATGCCGCTGGGCAGGGATGCTGCCCAGGCCAGCCGGGTGTTCCAGCCAGTCATCGAAGGCGAAGGGGAAGTCCGGGCCGAAGATGGTGATGGGTTTTTTGCCGTCGGCGGGGTGGCGGTTCTTGTTGTTCATGAAGTGACCTTGCCAGAGGGGCTGCGCGGAGGGCGGAGCCTGAGTATAGGAGATGCCTGGGGGTCATTTTAGGGAGCGGGGTGTTCGTAATTAAGGTGCAGAGTGTTGGAGGAATGTAGTGGTTTTGGTCGAAATGTATCCAATTAAAGTCATTGTGACGAATCAGGCCAGCGTGGCGGGAGAATCC
The DNA here is from genome assembly GCF_900187555.1 of Pseudomonas sp. Irchel s3f19. NCBI lineage: Bacteria > Pseudomonadati > Pseudomonadota > Gammaproteobacteria > Pseudomonadales > Pseudomonadaceae > Pseudomonas > Pseudomonas sp. Irchel s3f19. Next base: position 107,962 of record NZ_FYDW01000017.1, read on the forward strand.
ACGGTTTAGGAGGCATACTCGCCAGTCAGTAAGCCTGATCGCCAGCCACTTCAGAGCGGCTGCCCGCGGTCGACCTTGCTGCTCAAGATGATCGACGTAGTGGTTTTTTCCACCCCGTCGACACTGCCGATCTGGTCGAGCATCTGGTCCAGTTGTTCTGGCGAATCGGTCCGCAGCCAGGCCACATAATCGAATTCGCCACTCACCGCGCACAATTGCTGCACCTGCCCCATGGCACTCAAGCGCCGCACCACTTCCTTGCCGGAGCGGGGCTGCACTTTGATCCCGACATACGCCTGCAAACCACCCCCGATCACGTGCTGGCCAAGGCGCACGCCGTAGCCTGAGATCACCTTGTTCTTCTCCAGCCGCTCCAGGCGCGAGTTGACCGTGGTGCGCGCGATACCGAGCAGGCGGGCGAGGGTGGCAACGCTTTCGCGGGCATTGATCTGCAGCAGGGCGATCAGCTGGCGATCGATTTCATCCAGCGTGATGGGGCGGGCATCCGACATGGCAAGTCTCTACAGTGGGCCCGCTAGCCTAGCCAGCCAGTGGCCGCCAGGGCAAGGCTGCGTCGCTGGCTTTGTTTCGGCATCATGGCAGGCCGTACGCAGTGGAGCCACGCCATGAACCTCGCAAACCTGCTCGAATGCTGGCGACTGGAAGTCTCCAACAAGAAAAAGCCCGGGCGCCGTATCAGCCTGTTGTTCAACGTGCTGCGCCGCGCCCGCAAGGATAACAAGCTGCGCTTTCTCTTCGCCTTCCGCCTGGCCCAGTATCTGGATGCACGAGGCGGCCTGGGCCGGCGGCACGCCAAGCGCATGCAGCAGCGGCTTAATCTGAAGTATGCCGTAGACATCGACATCGGCGCACAGATCGCGCCCGGGCTGCGCATCGCCCACCTGCCTGGCGTGGTGATTACCCGTCACGTGAGCATCGGGCGCAATTTCTTCATTCGGCAGAATTGCTCGATCGGCATCAAGACCCTTGGGCTGCAGGCGTATGCGCTGCGCATTGGCGATAACGTCAGCCTGGGCGCCAGCAGCTGCATTGTTGCCGACCGGATCAGCATTGGCGATAACGTGGTGATTGGGGCCATGTCGCTGGTGATGCGCGATATTCCGGCTGACACCACGTTCTACAACCCCCGCCAAGCAGAAATGCGCGTAACCACCCTGTAATCCTTGGTCGTTGATCTTCAGCAAACTTGCCGGCCGGTTGATCTGCGTGGACGGAATGGTGGCCGATTGATATCTTCCGCCGCCCCGCTCACTGCGATTTAACCTCACGTCATGCAAGGATTCGCGCTATGAACAAGATGACAGTCAGCCCCTGGTTGATGGTCTCCCCGGATGGGCCGCTGACCTATGCTCGTGGCGGTCAGTTGGTGCATTTGCGCCAAGGTGGACTGGACGGTGCGTGTGGCCCATACAGTGTGGTGATGGCCCTGATTACCCTGGGCGTCATGGGTTATGGCGAAGCCAGGAACATGTATCTCTGGCATGGCAACAGCCGCGAAGGGCGTTTTCGTTCCGAAATACGTAGTTTGGGCGCACTGGTTTCAGAAGGCACCGACCACAAGGACATGCTGAGGCTGGTCGAGTGCTTCAGTGGTGTGGGGGTGGGCGCTGAGTACGTTACTGGCAGTAAAAAAGACATTGTTCAACAGGTCCAGGATTCAATCGACTGCATGTCTGCCCCGATTATCGGGGTGCGCTGGCCTGGTGGCAGTGGCCACTGGATGATGGTGGTCGGTTATCAGGGTTATGAAAACGAGGGTGATTTCCAGATCACTCACCTGTTATGCCTGGACCCCGGCAGCGAAACACCTCGCACAAGTTTGTGGAACGCGGTTATTGAAGTGTTCAACGAAGATGGCAGTTCTGTGGCAAGCGGCCCGCTCCCCTCCATTCACTGGGGGTATGACGGTAAACAGGAAAGCTGCCGTATCGAAGATGCAATCTTGATCTGCAAAGCCTGACCAAGTTGAAATGACAAAGCCGCGCGATGGCGCGGCTTTGTCATTGTTACAGGTTCGTATAAAAGCTGTTGCAGACGCGTTGGTTTATCCTGGGGATAGTCGGACTTATCATTTAAGCAACGTCAAACCTCGGTATTCAGGTTGCTGACGTTGAATAATTGTTCGTTTTACAAAGTTTCGTGCCAACAGGGCCGTTCTAGCGGCCTGCCTGAATAACTGACCTTTCATCCAACGCTGATGATCTTGGCGATTCTTGCTATTGGCAGGCTGCGCAGCCTGACTTCTCTGGCGGCGTGCTTGCGCCCTGATGGAACAACCATGCATATACCCACAGAGCTTACACAACCATGACGGATGACACGTGTTCCAACGCGGGGAGGCGCTCGTTAAGCAGTGCCGCTCGACTGCTATTTGCGCTACTTGTAATGTGTGTGGCGCTGGGTTTGATTTACGGCGGTTGCAAACTATTGGCACTGGGCGGGTCAAGTTACTACCTGCTGGCGGGGCTTGCCTACGCCGTGTTGGCCGTAGCCGTGTGCTTGCGCAAGCGTATCAGTATTGTACTTTCGATTCTGATATTCCTGGCCACCTGCGCCTGGGCATTTTACGAAGTGGGGCAACTTAGTTACTGGCCACTGCTGCCGCGTCTGGTGGTCCCGGCCATCATCCTGACCCTGAGCCTGTGGGTGGGCGCTGCACTGCCCACTACCTCTTCGAGCACACGCCGAACCGCCAATCGCTCCGGGTTTGCCCTGTTGCTGGCATTGATCGCCACGTTCATCGCCGCCTTCTTCCCACATGGCGGCATCTCGAACCCCATCGCAGCAGGTAGCCTGACAACCCCAGACGCTGCCTCCACAGCCCCGGAAAACTGGGAGTTCTTTGGGCGCAGCGCCTCGGGCACGCGCTTCGCGCCCTACACGCAAATCACCCCGGAAAACGTCAAGGACCTGCAAGTTGCCTGGACCTACCGGACCGGCCGCAGAACCAGCGGCCCAGGTGCGGGTGTCGACGAGAACACGCCATTGCAGATCGGCAACGTCCTGTACTCGTGCACGCCGGAAAACCTGATCACCGCGCTTGATGGCGATACCGGCAAACCCCTCTGGAAGTTCGACCCTCACGCCAAAAGCGAAGAGCATGTGACCTGCCGTGGCGTGGGCTATTACGACATCGACCGGGACGACAGCCTCAGCGCCGAGGTAAAAGCCTCTCACGCCAGCGACCAGCAATGCCGCCAGCGCATCCTGGTATCGTCGGTCGATGCCCGGCTGTTTGCCCTGGATGCACACACCGGCACCCTTTGCCCCAACTTCGGCGAGGACGGTTACGTTGACCTCAAGAAGGGCATGGGGCCAACGGAAAACAGCAAGCGCTACCACCCGACGTCTCTGCCTGTGGTCATGGGCCACCTCACAGTGGTGGGGGGCTGGGTACGTGACATCGTGGCCGGCGAGCCTTCTGGTGCCGTGCGTGCATTCGATGTGCTGAGCGGTTCGTTGGTATGGGCCTGGGATGTCGGTGCGCCTGAGGGTACCGACACTGCGGCGGCTGACCATCAGTTCGCGCTTGAAACACCTAACGTATGGACCATTCCCACCTACGATAAAGAACTGAATCTGGTCTACCTGCCTACCGGCAATGGCCCACCTGACTATTGGGGTGGCGACCGTAACCAGGTGAAAGAAAAGTTCGGCACAGCCATTGTCGCGGTCGATGCATCGACAGGTAAGGCCAAGTGGGTTTTCCAGACTGTCCATCATGATGTCTGGGACTACGACCTGCCTTCGCAACCCGTGCTGTACGAGATGAAAAACGCCCAAGGCACCAAGACCCCGGTGCTGATCCAGACCACCAAGACCGGCCATATCTTCGTGCTGGATCGCCGCACTGGCCAGCCGGTCACTGAAGTTCAGGAGCGCCCTGTTCCCACTTCACCGGCCGCAGAAGGCGAACACCTGTCACCGACCCAGCCGTACTCGGCGGGTATGCCCGTCATTGGCGCGGACCCGCTGACCGAGCAATCGATGTGGGGTGTGTCCACTTTCGACCAGCTCTACTGCCGGATCATGTTCAAGGACTCGGTGTATGTCGGCCCGTTCACACCGCCCTCTGAAAAGCCGTACATCGAATGGCCAGGGCTGTTGGGTGGCATGAACTGGGGTGGCATTTCTATTGATGAAAACACCGGCATGATGTTCGTCAACGACATGCGTATGCCACTGCGCATGTCGTTGGTAACCCAGGAAAACACCCGCAAGTACAAAGTGTCGACCGATGAGGTGCCTGGCTTCATGGGCACTATTCGGCCGCAGGTCGCGGGCATCTATGGCGGTGTGAAGATCGACATCCTCCAGTCGCCACTGGGCGTACCGTGCAATACGCCACCGTTTGGCAGCATGAGCGCGATTGACCTCAACACCCAGAAACTGGTGTGGCAGGTGCCACTGGGCACGGTTCAGGATACCGGCCCACTGGGCATCAAGACGCACCTGCAGATCCCTTTGGGTATGCCGACACTCGGCGGCCCTACTTCGACGGCATCCGGCCTGGTGTTCTTCGCGGGCACCCAGGACTACTACCTGCGTGCGCTCGACTCGGCAACCGGCAAAGAAGTGTGGAAGGCCCGCTTGCCAGTAGGTGCCGTAGCAGCGCCGCTGATCTACAAGTCCCCCACGACCGGCAAGCAGTATGTGGTGATTTCCGCTGGCGGCATGAGCCACTCGCCAGATGTGGGCGATTACATCATCGCTTACGCATTGCCTGACGGCAGCAAGCCGTAACGGCTCTGGTGCACTACGAAAAATCCCCGCTCGCGGGGATTTTTTTTCCCGCCAGTCAGCCCATCACGCAAAAGCCAGAACTGTTCAACGACTTCTCAAGCAAGGAACCCGCGCAAAATGTCATTACCCCTCCGCGCCGTGCTGGCCGGCAGCCTGTGCAGCGGTTTATCGCTTTGCCTTCTGCCACTGCCCTGCGCATTGGCCGATACTGCCCACCTGATGACCCAACCTACACTCACCGGTAACTGGGGCGGGCAGCGTCAGAGGCTGGAAGACCAGGGTATCAAGCTGACGGGCGACTACACCTCGGAAACCATTTCCAACCTGCATGGCGGTATCAAACGCGGTACTCGCTATGCACAACAGATACGTTTGGGCGCTCAGTTTGATTTGAGCAAACTGCTCGACACCCCAGATGCCGGGCGCGTGCAAGTACTGCTCAACGATCGTCGCGGCCACAGCGCCACCGAAGACCTGATTGGCAACCGCATGTCCGCGCAAGAGGTCTACGGGGGCGAATATACGCGGCTGACCGAGTTGAGTTACCAGCGCACGCTGTTCTCGCCCGACCTGTCCACCAAGCTCGGTTACATGGTCATGGGCACCGATTTCGGCGGCATGCCGATCCTCGCCAACTTTGTCAGTGCAGGCTTTTGTGCGCATCCGCTGACCATGTCCAGCGGCAGTGGCTGGGGCAACTACCCGACCGCACATTGGGGGGGCGAGTTGCGCTATGACGTCAACCCGTCGCTGACGCTGCAAACGGCACTGTTCCAGGTCAACCCGGGGTACAACGCGCGCGTCTCCAAAGCGTTCGCTATGCCCAGCAACGGCACGACGGGCGCTATCTTGCCGCTGGAGGCGATCATCAATAACCGTGCATTCCTCAATGGCCAATACAAAGTTGGCTGGTACTACGACACGTCCGATTACGCCAAGATTGGCGGCACCGGCAAAAGCAGCAGCCGTACAGGCGCTTACCTGCTGGTGGATCAGGCGATCTGGCGCGACGAGCAAGACCCGGCCAGTGTGCTGAGGTTGTTCGGGCAAGCAGCCACCAGCAACGCCGCGACCTCGCCAATGCGCCGCTGGTACTCGCTGGGCCTGGTTAAACAAAAGCCGTTTGCCAGCCGCCCGCAAGACTCCATTTCCTTTGGCTATGGCCGCGCCGTTATCAACCCGCGCACGCGGGGTGTGCAGGAAGCTGCTGCGGCCTACTCAGATGACACTGCCGTCATTACCGGGCTCGATAGCGGGGAGCAAGTACTGGAACTCAATTACGGTGCACAAGTAACACCGTGGCTACTGCTGCGCCCGGACGTGCAGTACTACATCGAGCCTGGGGCTTTCTTTGGCAAGCAAAGAGGCAATGCGCTAGCGGCTGGGTTGCAGGTCAAGATGACGTTTTAACCGTCTACCTTCGGACCCAACCTAGTGTGGAGTTTCAGAAATACCGCTGAAAATCATTTGCCCAGCGCTCGCGCCGCGCGAGCGACTGAGGCAAGGATGTCCTCGGCCTTCTTGTGCCACCGAAATGGCTTCGGGTTCTGGTTGTAGGTTTCCAGGTAGTACTCGATCGACGCCTCCAGATCTTTAACGCTGACATGTGCCTGCCGCTTGATCCACTTCTCGCTCAGCG